>JAYRYS010000009.1:0-28584 GCA_041916875.1 Flavobacterium sp. | reverse complement strand
ACTTAAGGTGATTATTGCGGCGGGGCTCACCTCTTCCCATCCCGAACAGAGAAGTTAAGCCCGCCTGCGCAGATGGTACTGCAGAAATTGTGGGAGAGTATGTCATCGCCTTTCTTTCTTAAACCCTTATCCTAAACCAGGATAGGGGTTTTTGTTTTTAAACAGGGCATGGAATTTGCTAATATATCTTCAAAAATTATAAATGGAGCAAATTCAAAGTATATCTGAGGAAGATAAAAAAGCTAAAACCAAGGCACTCATAATAGCTTTGCTAAGTGCTGTTTATGCCATAAGTCCGCTGGATATCATTCCGGATATACCCATTATTGGTTGGGTTGACGACTTTTTTGTACTCTCGGCGGCCATACTGAACCTGATGGAGCACATGACCGGCAGGACAAATTATACCCTACGATCCATACTTAAAGCGTTGAAGTGGACAGCCATGATATTAGGTATTGTAGTGGTGTTGCTATTGGTGCTAATAGGAGCACTTATAGTAAAATGGATGTTTTAATGTAGCTATTTGCCCTTTTTTTCAAGGCAGTATTCGCATACATTATTTACGGGACATTCGCTGTGTTTTGGGTTGGTTGGGCGGCATATTTCTCGGCCAAGGTGGGATATGGCCATGCCTATTTCGCCCCACATTTTTTTAGGCAGGGCTTCCATAAGCTCTTTTTCAATCTTATCGGCGTTTTTGCCTTTGGCAATGCCAATGCGGGGCGCTACGCGAACTACGTGAAGATCCACCATAATACCCTCCGCTTCAACACCGGCTTCGCGCATTATTACATTGGCTGATTTTCTCCCTACACCCTTTAGGGCAGTGAGCTCTTTCATGGTTTTCGGGATGTTCTTGTCTTCTTTTACCACAGAAGCTATTTCCTGCAGCCAGGCAATCTTATTGGCATTGAAGCGTACTTTGCTCAATGCTTCGCTCAACTCGGCTGTATTGGCTTTGGCCAACGCTTTCATGTCAGGATATTTTTCAAAAAAAGCGGGAGCCAGTTTATTGATATTGGCATCGCTATCCTGTGCGGAAAGCACTACCATCACCAATAACTGGTAAATGCTCTTATAATCAAGCGGATGCTTTTTGCCTTTATACTTATCTATAAGCGGCTGCATGGCTGTAGCCCAATCTTTATTTTCCATAAACAAATCCATATCAAATAAAATTAAGGATTATTTGGGCAAATAAAAATGCCTCCGGTAATTCAGAGGCATTCTATTTAGTGTTCTTCTTTTAAATCAATCGACAGCGAATTCACGCAATAGCGCTGGCCGGTATCGGTGGGGCCGTCATCAAAAACGTGGCCCAGGTGGCTGCCGCAATTGGCGCACAATATCTCGGTACGCATCATCCCGAATGATGTATCCTTGATATATTCCACTTTACCAGGGATAGACTCATCAAACGATGGCCATCCGCAGCTTGACATAAATTTAGAGTCGCTTTTAAATAAAGGTTCACCGCACCCACCGCAACAATAAGTGCCTTTATCAAAGCTAAGGTTATATTTACCTGAATGTGGAAACTCTGTGCCTTTTTGGCGAAGTATCTTATAACGTTCCAGCCCAAGCTCCTCTTTCCACTCAGCTTCGGATTTTTCTATATTATAATTTTTCATCGTGTTTTATTTTTTTGCAGGTATAAATTTTATGGAAACAGAATTGGTACAGAACCTGTTGCCTGTAGTAGCTTTAGGACCGTCATCAAAAACGTGGCCTAAGTGGCCGCCGCAGTTGGCACACATCACTTCTACACGCTCCATTCCCAGGGAATTATCCTCTTTGTAAATCACTGATTTTGGTATGGCCTGGTCAAAACTCGGCCAACCGCATTCAGAATCAAACTTGGCATCAGAATTAAATAGTGGATTACCACAGGCAGCACAAACATATACCCCTTTTTCAAAATGCTTGTAGTATTCGCCGGTAAAAGGGCGCTCCGTAGCTTTTTCACGCAGCACGGCATACTGTTCCGGTGTGAGCACTTTCTTCCAGTCAGCATCAGTTTTGGCATTCTTAGGTGTTACTGTCTGTTCAGCCGGTGTGGCCTTGGTTTCAGTTTTCTTGTTTTGTGCGCAAGCTGTCATTGATAGTGCCAGCATCAGCAATAGTATTTTGTTCATCGTTTAAAAATTGTATAATTTGTTTAATGACCTTACTGTCTCCCAAAATTTTACGGTGGCCCAAACCTTTAGTTATCACCAGTTCGGCATCAGGCAAATTCTCCCTGATATGGTGTGCTGCCGAAACAGGCACATCGGTATCATCTTCATCATGAAAAATTAATACCGGTACAGCAACATCTTTTGCTGCTATATACGCCGAATAAGTGTTGATGGTTTCACCGAATTTCTTCTCAAACAGCTTTATCATCATTCTACCTGTAGCAATATCCATGCCCATTTGTCGGGTAAAACCATTCATAATATCCTCAATCACATCTCCGCTGCCAATGCATACAGCTTTCCTTACTTTCAAGCCACGTTTTATAGCATTCAGTACAGCCATAGCACCCAGCGAATGCCCAATAGCAAACTCAAAAGGGCCATACAGTTTATCCAGTTCCTGTATGCTTTTGATGAACTCAGTCATATCGCTGGTTTTGCCTTCTGATTTTCCGTGTGCCGGCGCATCAAAGCTAACGGTGCTGTAGCCGTTTTTGAGCAGCTTATCGGCAATGCTGTGCAATTGGGTGCCACGCCCGCTCCAGCCATGTACCAACAACACTTTTTTATCGCTTTCCCCATAGTGGTACACACATATTTTTTCACCTACTGCCGGTATCAATACCATTTCCTGCCGGGTTTTGGCATTCATTTCCTCCTCGCGTTTCGGAAGGGGAAATTTTACAGGAGTGGTAAATATTTTCATGGCGAATTTTGCGGCCAGCTTGGGTGATGTCACTTCGAGTATTTTAGCAGCGACACGTATGGACTTTGGGATTTTCATCTAAAACTAGTTTTTAGGTATAAAATTACCTAAAAATTCAACTCTGAAATATAATTAGCAATATAAAATGCATGCATAGTAAACATTCACAATACTTTAACCGCAAGAATAATTTTTTCAGAAAATTCTAACAAACAATTTCACTAAATTTGAAATAGAAATACTAAAACCTACTGTATGAAAAAGTCCGTATTAGCCCTTTGCACCATACTTGGCGTGTTGGTCATGGCATGTAGCACTAACCCGTTTACCGGTAACAAAGACCTGAATTTTGTGTCTAACGACCAGATATTCCCGGCTGCTTTCCAGCAATATAACCAGTTTTTAACCGAAAATAAAGTGGTTAAAGGCACGGCTGATGCGCAGCGTGTAGTTACAGTAGGGCAAAAGATTAGGGCTGCCGCAGAAAAATACCTTAATGCCAATGGCTACCAAGGCTACCTGAACGGCTACCAATGGGAATATAACCTTGTGCAAAGCAATGAAGTGAACGCCTGGTGTATGCCAGGAGGCAAAATTGTTGTTTATACCGGCATATTACCCATAACAAAGGATGAGGCTGGGCTGGCTACCGTAATGGGGCATGAAGTGGCGCACGCACTGGTAAACCACGGTGCGCAACGTATGAGTGCAGCACAGCTGCAGCAGGTAGGCGCATTAGGCGTAGGGCTGGCCACATCTGGCAAAAGCGCGGAAACACAACAATTGTTTATGCAGGCTTATGGTGTAAGTTCAGAGGTGTTTGGTACCTTGCCTTTCAGCCGCAAGCACGAGAATGAGGCGGATGAGATAGGATTGACACTGATGGCTATTGCAGGCTACAATCCGGACAAGGCAATTGAGTTTTGGCAAAGGATGGATGCCAACTCAGGGGGTAGCGCACCGCCGGAGTTTTTGAGCACGCACCCATCGGGCAGTACCCGTATTGCCAATATTAAAGATAAGATACCCAATGCCAAGGCACAGGCTGCCAAGTTTGGGGTAAAATATTAGTTAATAGTAATTAGCCACAAGGCAAAAGTGATATAGCTGCTTAGAAATAGGCAGCTTTTTTTGTTTGAAGAATTAAAATAGCCAATACATTTTAATTTGATATTTTTGCACTCACAACTACAACCGCATGACCATACAACAACTACACGCGCAAATTCTGCAAAAAAAATCGTTCCTGTGCATAGGGCTGGATGTGGATTTAGACAAAATCCCAACGCACCTGCTGGCTACCGATGACCCTATTTTTGAATTCAACAAAGCCATTATTGATGCCACGCATCATTTGGCCGTGGCCTATAAGCCGAACACTGCATTCTATGAAGCGTACGGACTTAAAGGATGGCAATCGTTAGAGAAAACTATCAACTATCTGAACCATAAACATCCGGAAGTATTCACTATTGCCGATGCCAAGCGGGGGGATATAGGAAATACATCGGCCATGTATGCTAAAGCGTTTTTGCAGGACCTGAATTTTGATTCGATTACCGTTGCGCCTTATATGGGAAAGGACAGCGTAGAGCCTTTTCTTGCGGTTAAGGATAAGTTCACAATTCTGCTGGCGCTGACATCTAATGAGGGAGCTTTTGATTTTCAGACTAAAAATGCCGGCGATACGGAGCTGTACAAAATAGTGTTGCAAACATCCAAAAACTGGAAAGGGAGTGAGAACCTGATGTATGTGGTAGGCGCTACCAAAGCAGAATATTTTAAGGAGATAAGGCACATAGTGCCGGAAAGCTTCCTATTAGTGCCGGGAGTAGGTGCTCAGGGCGGAAACCTGGCTGATGTTTGCCGATACGGAATGAATGATAAAGTAGGCTTGCTGGTTAATTCTTCCCGCGGGATAATTTATGCCGGCAGTGGCGAGGATTTTGCTGAAAAGGCAAAGGAGGAAGCAATGAAGATACAGGCTGAAATGGCTGAGCAGTTAGTAAGTTACGGGTTACGCGTTACGAGTTGAACCCCGAAACCCGAAACTCAGAATTCGCAACTTATGAAAACATATACTGATCAAATAGGACATACCATAACACTAGCTGCAACACCTGTGCGGATAGTATCGCTGGTGCCATCGCAAACGGAACTGTTGTTTGATTTGGGGCTGGAAGAACGCATAGTAGGTATCACCAAGTTTTGTGTGCATCCGTACCATTTACGTTCCACAAAAGAAAAAGTAGGGGGTACCAAAAAAGTACACTTTGAAAAGATACGCCTGCTGCAACCGGATATCATCATTTGCAATAAGGAGGAGAATACAGAAGAGATTGTAGAATCATTGCGGGATATTGCTCCGGTATGGACCAGCAACATCATAACCCTACAGGACAGCCTGGATATGATAGCTGAATTTGGAAAAATTTTCTCAGTACGCACGCAGGCACAGCAATGGATTGATAAGATAGCTTTCGGGCTGCAGGATTTCCAAAACTATGTAAAGGATAAGAAACCGCTTAAAGTGGCGTATTTTATCTGGAAGAATCCCTACATGGCGGCAGGGCAGGATACTTTCATTAACGAAATGCTGAAGCTGAACAACTTTACCAATATTTACGAAAGCCGTGGCCGCTACCCGGAAATCATCATACAGAAAATACGCATACAGGGCGATCCTGATGTGGTGTTCCTATCTTCAGAACCGTATCCTTTCAAGGAAGAGGATGCTTTTGAGGTGGGCAGGTTTACGCACCACGCCAAGGCGGTGTTTGTAGATGGCGAGATGTTTTCGTGGTATGGCAGCCGCCTGGTAAAGGCTTTCCCTTACTTTAAGCAGCTACGGGAAAGGCTTACCGATGCCGATGAAGTGTAATTACTTCGCCAGCCCTTTAAAGTAATTTATATATTCTTCGGCAGTGGTGAATTCCTGTGTGCCGGTGCGGCCCAGTACTTTGCCGTTCTTGTCCAGCATTACTATGAAAGGGAAAAAGCCGTCGCGGTTGTATTTTTCGGCCAGCACCATCTTCATGTCGTTTACATCTACAGGTTCAGGATTGCCTTTCTTTTGAAGGAAGTCAGCACGCAACAAAACCCACGTTTTTTTAGACTCGGATTTGAATTCCTCACTTTGCCATACCAGCTTTTCCAGCTCTATGCAGCGGGCACACCAGTCAGACCCGGAAAATACCAGCAGGATGTTTTTATTCTCTGCAGCGGCCTTCTTTTTTGCAGCATCAAAATCATAATTCCATTCCTGTGCAAAGCCCGCCATGTTCAGCATAAGGCATAGTAAAAATACGCTCTTTTTCACTTCTCCAATTTTTGGCAAAAATACTAAACAGCCACAATTGGCAAGCATCTGGCAGGCATAATTTTAAGTGAAATTACGGGCTTTTTGCGGGCAAATAAAAATGCCGGTGGCATATAGCTACCGGCATTTTTCTAACTAACCCTAACCAAATGTGAGAAAACCATTTAATTTCGATTGCAAATTACCCAAAATTATTCCGGTTCTATGTTAAGGCAGTGTTATATTATGTTGCTGATAATTAAAAAATTAGGTTTTGATTTAATGATATAATAGTAGTTTTACCACAAAGTGCACAAAGGCTTTCACAAGGTTCACAAAGCTTTGTGTACTTAGTGCTTTCCTTGTGTTCTTAGTGGTTATGGAAAATTCACCAGAAGGTTTATAAAGGTTTTCACAAGGGGCACAAGGCTTTGTATACTTAGTGGTTATGGAAAATTCACCACAAGGCTCACAAAGATTTTTCACAAGGGCACAAGGCAGTAACTAATCCAACACCTAATACCCAACACCTCATACCCAATACCCAATACCCAATTACCTGTCCTGCATGGCAAATACCTTTTGCATGAGTGCTGTAGTACGGGCGCTGATGTTGTTGCGGATGTTCTTCTCTTCCACGGCAATCATTTTGTAAACACCGCCCAGGGCTTCGTTGGTGACATAGTCGGTCAGGTCCGGGTTAACTTTTTTTACCAGTGGCACCTGGTTGTATTTGGTAATGATATTGTTCCATACCTTATCTGCCCCGACTTTTGTAAATGATGATTTTATTACCGGATTAAACTTGCTGTACAACTGCGATGTGGTTGCCGTGCGCAGGTAGCTGGTAGCCGACTCATCATTACCTAAAAGTATGTTTTTAGCATCGTTAAAGGTTATGTTCTTTACAGCAGATACAAATATTGGTGTAGCTTCCTTCACTGCATTTTCGGCGGCGCGGTTCATCATTTTGATGCCTTCATCGGCCAGGCTGCCAAGGCCTATGTTGCGCAGTGTTTTATCTACCTGCTGCAATTCTGCCGGGAGCAGTATCTTCACCAGCTCATTGCGGTAAAAACCATCGGTAGCGGTAAGTTTGGTTACCTGGGTATCAATACCTTTATCTAATGCTTCGCGGAGTGCGGCAGCAATATCGGCATTAGTAATGATGCTCCCGCCCTGTGGCAGCTGCCCGGCTACCTGTTGCAATTCGGCACAGCCTGAAAGCAGGAATAGTGCAGGCAGTATAAAAAACGCTAATTTTTTCATGGTGCTTTACTTTTTGTCCTGTAAAGCAAATACTTTTTTAAGTAAATCTGAAGTCCTTGATGCTAAATTATTCCTAATGTTTTTCTCCTCCACCGATATCATTTTAAACACTCCTTCCAGCGCTTTGTTGGTTACATAATCGTTCAGGTCAGGATTTACCTTGCTTACCAGCGGCAGGCTGTTGTATTTTTTGATGATGGTAGCCCACACGGCATCAGCGCCCACTTTGCTCAGGGAATTCTTGACTACGGGGTTGAATTTGCCATACAGCGGGGTAGTGGTAGATTTTTGCAAATAAGCGGTAGCCGAATTATCAGCGCCCATCAATATATTCTTCGCATCGGTAAAGCTCATGTTGGTTATTGCATTAACGAATATTGGTGTAGCTTCCTTAACGGCATCTTCAGCAGCGCGGTTCAGCGATTTGATGCCTTCATCGGCCAGGTTGCCCATACCCATTTTTCGGAGAGTCTGGTCCACCTTCTTCAGTTCATCGGGCAGGAGTATTTTTACAGCTTCATTCTTATAAAAACCATCAACGGCAGTAAGCTTGGTTACCTGCCTGGTAACGCCTTTATTCAGCGCTTCCTTAAGCCCGGCACTGATATCGGTAGTGCTAAGGTTTCCGGTTGATGTCTTGGTGCCAACAGTGTTTTTAGCTTTATCAATAAGCCCCTTAAGCTGAGCGTTGGAAATTGATGGCATAAAGGCTGCAAAAAGTATTGGTAAAAGTAATTTTTTCATGGTTTAAGATATTTGATGAGGGATAAACAAAAACTATTCCAGTAATATCAATGCCATAGGCCGTGCCGGGTTACAGTTATGATTTTTTGTGTATTGGAAAGATTTTTATCCATGCGGTAGAGCCCGCCGCCGGTGCCAAACCAAATATTACCGCGCTGGTCTTCAAAAACGCTTTGCACACATATATTCCCAAGCCCATTATCATGGTTGAATGTTGTAAAAGAAGCACCATCATATTTGCTAACCCCATTACAGGTACTAAGCCATATATTGTCTTTGCTGTCTACATATACAGACCAAATGTTATTTGAAACTATTCCGTTAAGTGTAGTAAATGTGGTAATTTTTGTCCCATCATATTTTGAAAGTCCATTTTTTGTGCCGAGCCAAACATTTCCTTTTCTGTCGGGAGTTATTGCCTGCACAAAGTTATCTGCCAGCCCGTCTTTTTCTGAAGTGTTTACAAGTTCTATACCATCATACCTGTAAATGCCTTCGCCGTTTGTGGCGAACCAAATATTTCCTGAATTGTCTTCCGAAATGTTCCAGATGATTTCGGCGGGAGTCCC
Source organism: Flavobacterium sp. (assembly GCA_041916875.1). GTDB lineage: Bacteria > Bacteroidota > Bacteroidia > Flavobacteriales > Flavobacteriaceae > Flavobacterium. The sequence goes on along the minus strand of JAYRYS010000009.1, from coordinate 19,818 downwards.
TGTTTTATTTTTTCCTGGGACAGGGATCTTAAATCTAGAGAAGGATTTACCATTAAACCGGCAGGCGCCGCCGGCAGTGCCAACCCATATAGTTCCGTTCTTATCAGCCATCAGCGCCCATACATCATTATCCGGCAGGCCATCTTTGGTGGTGAAGTTTTTAAACAATCTGCCATCAAACTTTGTAATTCCACCATTGGTGCCAAACCACATAGTACCTTGCTGGTCCTGTATTATTCCTCTTATAGCAGTACCGCTTAAACCTTGCTGTATTGAAAAGAAGTCAAGGGTTTTTCCGTTATACCGGCACACGCCGTCATCATTAGTGCCAAACCATAAATTGCCGTCCGTGTCCTGAAATATTTTCCTGATGTATTCGCTTACCTGGTCATTTTTCTCAAAAGGCAATGAATTTTCAGCAACTGCATTATCCAATTCTCCAGGCACATTATTTTCAGGCAATTGCTTTGCCTGCCTGCTAAAACATCCGGACAGGCTTACAATTACCACAATTGTAAACAATAATTTTTTTGCCATAGCTCAAAGTTATTCTATTTTAACTCTAAAGGCTTGTTATTTTATAGTAAATGAGCGAGAATTGAATATTATGATAGAAACAATAATGAGCGAATAAGATACAATCTGGATTGAAGTAACTGGTTCTTTATAATACAATGCCGAAAGCATAAACCCTATGATGGGATTAATGTACAGCAATATGCCCACTGTAGATGATTTGATACCCTTTAGCGCATACAGGTTAAGAAACAGCGGTATGATGGTAAACAGCACTGCAATGATGAGTATATATCCGTAAAAAGATGTTTGCTGCGGTACCGGCCCACTTAGAGCAGGATAGAAGGGAAGCATGACCAATGCGGTTATTACTACCTGTACCGTAAGCAGCAGGAATTTATCAACACCCGTAATTTTTTTCTGGATGATAAGGTACAGCGCATAAGTGCCGGCCACCACAAGGCTATAAATAAGGTCAGATGGGTTGTTGTAAGACAGTAGTGCACAGCCTGCTACACTGAGCGATACGGCCATCCACTGTATGCGGGTCAGCTTTTCCTTTAGTATAAAATAAGCCAGCACGGTGGTAAGTATGGGGCACACCAGGTAGGCGAATGATGCGGTTTTAACGCTCACATGGTTCATCACATAAATAAACAGGAACCAGTTGGACGTGAGCAAAAAAGAACTGCCGATAACTGCCGCCGATAAGTTTATTTTTTCTTTTTTAGGAAGATGCTTAAAATAGGATATTGTTTCAGCCAGCACTTTGTAGCGCAAACCAAGGCTGATGATGAGCATGAGCGCTACGCAGAAAAAGATACGGTAAAAAAGGATATCGAGCGATGGGTAGCCCTGTAAAGGCTTGAGCCCGAAACTGAAAAAGCCCCAAATGGTAAAGGCGGTAATCCCGGCGAGGTAGTGTTTGGAAACGCGCATGGCGGTAGTGGTAATTAAGATGCAAATGTAGGAAAAGCCGTTTGGTTTGAGCACTAAAAACATTACATATTTATGATGATGCAAAAGCATTGCAGGACTGCGGCGCTGTGCATAAATTTCTTTCATCAAGCCTTAAGAAATTTTTAATATTTCCGTAAATTGCGCACTTAAAATTGAGATTTATATAAAATGGAGCAAGTACAGCCTTATATTCCTAAAAATAAAGTCCGGATTGTAACAGCCGCATCGCTATTTGACGGGCACGATGCCGCCATCAACATCATGCGCCGCATTATACAGGCCACTGGGGTGGAAGTAATACACCTTGGTCATGACCGCAGCGTGGAAGAAGTGGTGAACACGGCAATACAGGAAGATGCCAATGCCATAGCCATGACATCGTACCAGGGCGGGCACAACGAATATTTTAAATATATGTACGACCTTTTGAAAGAGAAAGGCGCGGGGCATATCAAGATATTCGGCGGTGGCGGCGGGGTTATCCTTCCGGAGGAAATAAGGGAGCTGCACGAGTACGGTATTACCCGCATTTATTCGCCTGACGATGGCCGCGAGCTTGGCCTGCAGGGTATGATAAACGATTTAGTACAGCGTGCCGATTATCCTGTTGGCGATTCGCTTAACGGCGAGGTAAAGCACCTTGAGGATAAGAACCCAACCGCTATAGCAAGGGTAATATCTTCAGCTGAAAACTTTCCTGAAGTAGCTAAGGATACGCTGGATAACATACACAAGCAAAACGAGACTTCAGCCATTCCTGTACTGGGTATTACCGGTACGGGCGGTGCAGGTAAATCATCACTGGTTGATGAATTGGTGCGCCGTTTCCTTATCGACTTCCCTGAAAAAACCATAGGGCTTATCTCGGTTGACCCATCCAAGCGAAAAACCGGGGGCGCGCTGCTTGGCGACCGCATCAGGATGAACGCCATCAATAACCCAAGGGTATATATGCGCTCCTTGGCTACGCGTCAAAGCAACCTTGCATTATCAAAATACGTAGCCGAAGCCATACAGGTGCTGAAGGCTGCTAAATACGACCTTATCATACTGGAAACTTCGGGTATCGGCCAGAGCGATACCGAAATATTGGACCACAGTGATGTATCATTGTATGTAATGACGCCTGAGTTTGGCGCTGCCACCCAGCTGGAGAAAATTGACATGCTTGATTTTGCCGACCTGGTAGCCATCAACAAGTTTGATAAGCGCGGCGCGCTTGATGCCATACGCGATGTGAAGAAACAATACCAGCGCAACCACAACCTGTGGGATGTGAACCCCGATGAGATGCCGGTATTTGGTACCATAGCATCGCAGTTTAATGATCCGGGCATGAACACGCTGTACAAATCTATCATGGATAAAGTGGTGGAGAAAACAGGTGCTGACCTGAAATCGACCTTTGAGATTACCCGCGAAATGAGCGAGAAGATATTTGTGATACCTCCGCACCGCACCCGTTACCTGAGCGAGATTGCCGAGAACAATCGCAAGTATGATGCAACGGCCCTGAGCCAGCAGGAAGTAGCGCAAAAGCTTTACGGAATTTACAAGACCATTGAATCGGTTGCCGGTGTAAAGCCTGAGCTGGCGAAATTCGGCATAGAGCCTGTTACCCCTGCCCAGGGCGCTGACGCAGATTTCCTGAAACTGCTGGTGGCCGAGTTTGACCGCGTAAAAATGAACCTTGACCCTTACAATTGGGAAATAATCCTTACCTGGAATGATAAGGTAAACAAATACAAGAACCCTGTATATTCCTTCATGGTAAGGGATAAGGAGATAAAGATACAAACGCATACCGAATCGTTGTCGCACAGCCAGATACCAAAAATTGCCCTGCCGAAGTACCAGGCATGGGGCGATATATTAAGGTGGTGCCTGCAGGAGAACGTGCCGGGCGAGTTCCCTTTCGCTTCAGGATTGTACCCTTTTAAGAGGGAAGGCGAAGATCCAACCCGTATGTTTGCAGGTGAGGGCGGCCCTGAGCGTACTAACAGGCGTTTCCACTATGTGAGCCTGGGCATGCCGGCTAAGCGCCTTTCTACGGCGTTTGACTCGGTAACGCTTTACGGCAACGACCCTGACCACCGCCCTGATATTTATGGTAAGATAGGTAACGCGGGTGTTTCCATCTGCTGCCTTGATGATGCCAAAAAATTGTATTCCGGCTTTAACCTGGCCCACCCAATGACATCGGTAAGTATGACCATCAACGGGCCTGCTCCGATGCTTCTGGGCTTCTTTATGAATGCGGCCATTGACCAGCAGTGTGAAATTTACATTAAAGAAAACGGCCTTGAAAAGGAAGTTGACCAAAAGATAAACGAAATATACAAAGCCAAAGGCGTAGAGCGCCCGCGCTACAACGGCGACCTGCCGCAGGGTAATGACGGGCTGGGACTTATGCTGCTTGGCGTAACCGGCGACCAGGTGCTGCCTGCGGATGTATATAACGAGATAAAAGTACGCACGTTAATGCAGGTGCGCGGTACGGTTCAGGCGGATATATTAAAAGAAGACCAGGCACAGAATACCTGTATCTTCAGTACTGAGTTTGCACTGAGGCTGATGGGCGACGTACAGGAATACTTCATCACTAAAAATGTGAGGAACTTCTATTCGGTTTCCATCTCGGGCTACCACATTGCAGAGGCCGGGGCTAACCCAATAACGCAGCTGGCATTTACGCTGGCAAATGGCTTTACCTATGTAGAGTATTACCTGAGCCGTGGCATGAACATTAACGACTTTGGGCCTAACCTGTCGTTCTTCTTCAGTAACGGTATCGACCCTGAATATGCGGTGATAGGCCGTGTAGCAAGGAAGATATGGGCTAAGGCGCTGAAACTGAAATATGGGGCTAACGAGCGCGCACAGATGCTGAAATACCACATACAGACATCGGGGCGATCACTGCACGCGCAGGAAATCGACTTTAACGACATTCGCACTACGCTGCAGGCGCTGTATGCTATATATGATAACTGTAACTCACTACATACCAATGCTTATGACGAGGCTATAACTACGCCTACTGAGGAAAGCGTGCGCCGTGCCATGGCAATACAGCTTATCATCAACAAAGAGCTTGGATTGGCAAAGAACGAAAACCCGATACAGGGATCATTCATTATTGAGGAGCTTACCGACCTGGTGGAAGAAGCCGTGCTTGCCGAGTTTGACCGTATAACAGAGCGTGGCGGTGTGCTGGGCGCTATGGAAACCATGTACCAGCGCAGCAAGATACAGGAGGAAAGCCTTTACTACGAAACGCTGAAGCACACAGGTGAGTTCCCGATTATTGGTGTGAATACGTTCCTGAGCTCTAAAGGGTCGCCAACCGTGGTACCGGCAGAGGTAATACGCGCTACGGAAGAGGAGAAGCTGTTCCAGATTGCTACGCTGGAAAACCTGCACAAAGCCAATGCGGAGAAAGTAAAAGAGCAGCTTGCTATCGTTCAGGATGCCGCCATACAGAACAAGAACATATTTGAGCAGCTGATGGAAGCAACCAAAGTCTGCACCCTGGGACAGATTACTTCAGCTTTGTTTGAAGTAGGAGGGCAGTACAGGAGGAATATGTAGATTTGGATTGTTAGACTTTCAGATTGTTCGATTATTAGATTGTTCGATTTTTTAGGGATTTCAATTTTATATCGTCAGTTTTAAATAAATAAAGCCTCTCAATTGAGAGGCTTTATTTATTTTCCCTTGAGGACTATAGATATCCCAGCAGGTAAAATATAATTACAAATGCTATGATAGTGCCAAAGCACCCGAAGCCTAATTTTTTAGCTCCCCAGCCTGCTATAAGTGTTTTAAATAATCCGTTCATGATGGTTGGTGTTAAGTTATTGTTCAACTAAGTTAGTTACATAAAATCAGGCAGTAAACACATTTAACTTTTGGTTAAGCACTGCATCATAAACAAAACTTAAAAGCATAGGGAGTAAACCCGGTGGTTTGTAACTTTAATTCAATTAAAGCTATAAATCATGAAAATCAAATACTTACTGGCATTTATTGCCACACCGGGGATACTATTGGCACAAGCCGGCAAAAAGGCCAAGCTGCCGGCACCATCAGAGTCGGTTACCAACTATTCTAACGTAATTGGCTGGAAAGACGGGCGCACACCCAAAGCCCCGGCAGGCTTTAAGGTAGAGAAATATGCCGATGGGTTTGATAACCCACGATGGATGTACGTTACTCCCAACGGCGATGTGCTGGTAGCCGAAAGCAACAGCAATTATGGCATATTGAAACAAGCGGGGGCAGTGGTGATTGGTGCAGCAAAATCGAAAGAAGTGGCTAAGAGCGCCGACAGGATAACCCTGCTTCGCGACACCAATAAAGACGGCCTGCCTGATGAACGCTACATATTTCTTACCCAGGGACTTAATCAGCCTTTCGGGTTGCTGGTAATAGGCAAATGGCTGTATGTAGCCAATACCGATGCACTGATGCGCTATCCTTATGAAGTTGGTGAAACCGCGATAAAAGCAACAGGGGAGAAGATAGCAAGCCTGCCCGAAGGCAAGAAGAACCAGCACTGGACCCGCAATATTATAGCCAGCCCCGATAACTCCAAAATATACATTGCGGTGGGCAGCTCCGGCAATATTGCAGAAGATGGCATTGCCGAAGAAATGAACCGCGCGTGCATACTGGAAGTAAACCCTGACGGTACCGGCATGAAAGTATATGCTTCCGGGTTACGCAACCCTGTGGGCATGGCATGGGCACCGGGCACTAAAACCCTTTGGACAGCGGTAAACGAACGCGACGGGCTGGGCAACGACCTGGTTCCGGATTACCTAACCAGCGTGAAGCCGGGCGGTTTTTATGGCTGGCCGTGGGCTTACTGGGGGCAGAATATTGATGTGCGCGTAAAAGAACCGAAACCAGGCTATGTAGATAAAACCATAGTTCCTGAAGTTGACCTTGGTGCGCATACCGCATCGTTGGGGTTGGCGTTTTATACTGATGGCCTTTTCCCGCAAAAATACAAAGGCGGTGCGTTTATAGCGCAGCACGGCTCTTGGAACCGCAAGCCGCTATCAGGTTATAAGGTAGTTTTTGTGCCGTTTAAGGATGGCAAACCTTCGGGCAAAATGCAGGACTTCCTTACAGGATTTATTGCAGACCCTGCCAAGGATGAGGTATATGGCAGGCCAACCGGTGTGATTGTTGGACCGGACGGATCACTACTGGTTACTGATGATAAGACGAATATTATCTGGAGGGTATCTGCGAAGTGATAATTTGATTTTCAGACTATAAAAGCAGTCACACTGAGCCTGTCGAAGTGGAATATTAGGTAGCATTACTCGAATAATCGAACAGTCTAAAAATCGAAAAATCTAAAAGTCTAACAATCTAACTATCCTGTTTCCCCAGTTTTACATATCCTATGTGCAGTTCATCAGGCGTGCCATTTTCATCAGTAGTTATTTTCAGGCTGTATTTTTCACGGAGTTGCTGCGAAAGTATGTCTTCCACTTTATACATATCATCAACATCAATTCCGTACTTATCATCAACGTGCGATACAGCTCCCCTGAAGCCAAAGTGCTTGTAAAAAGCTGTTTTTTTAGATTGCTTTATTGCTTCACCCATGGTTTCGGCTACGGCCAGCATCTTGTAGTGAAATTCCTCCAGGTCATCAGGCTTATAGCCGCCCAGGTTGATGAAGAACAGCTTTTCATTTCCGGGCTGTGCATTGGCTTTAGGCATGATGGTGATGTTGTAGCCGTCAATGTGGGTAACTTCGCGCCATGAATCTATATGCAGTTGCCCCGCATTAGGCCAAAAGGTATACATATCGGCTTTCAGGCTTTCTAAAGAAGTACCTATCCCGAAAAAAATATCATGTTGTTCTATAAGGCGGCCGGGTGGTGTTGCGCCCAGTAAAACCATATAAAGTTTTAAGTTTTGTTGCATAGCTACATAAAGATAGAGAAAATATTTTTTACTAAAATTCTTATAAAGAAATTTTTTGGCGCAGTTTTTGGCATTAACTTTATAAACAATAAAACATATTTAGATTATGAAAAAGATATTCCTATTCTTAGCCCTGGCCGGTACGGCTTTTTTTACTGGTTGTGACAATGATGATGATGTATATATTCCAGTTAACGAGGTCTTTGAACGTACTGTGAGCTTTAGCGCGCCAAGCTATTCTGTAATTGTTCCATTGACTCCGAGAATTGGTCGTGATGATGTTGTCTTGACTTATAGATTGATGGAAGTTGTTGGAGGCAATGATGTATGGAGGCTTGTTCCTCAAACTCTGTTCTTTCCCGAAGGTGAATTTGAATATATTACTGACTTTACCCAAGATGACATTAGTATATATATTGATGCTGACTTTGACCCGGGTATTTTGCCGGGATACACACAAAATCAAACATTCAGGTTTGTTATAATACCAGGAAATGTTGCAAGTACGATTGATACTTCAGATTACAATGCCGTAATGAGTGCATTAGAAACTAATGGTGGAGTTGAAGTAAATAAAATCGAAAGATAATACACATATAAATTTGGTTTAGAAAAGAGGCTGGTTGTATAACTGGCCTTTTCTTTTTTTATCTCCATCAATAATAAAGAAAGCCGGCTCAAAATGAACCGGCTTTACTTTTGCGTGGAATTATAACAATGTACCTATTGTTCTTATTTATGCAGTAACCTTTGCGGCCTTGTTCCTTTTCCTGAAGTAGGTGGTATCAGGGTTGCCAAAATACTTGCTGATGGTTAGCCTTGCCATAAGGTAGCTCACGGTAGATTCTGCACCCTGGTTAAGGTTTACGCTGTGCTCCTCAAGGCCGTCAAAGCAGCCGCCGGTGCATGGGTTGTATACTACCTGTTGCAGGTGATTATTGCCCAGGAACCAGTTAAATGCGTTTTCCATCATGGTAAGGTACTTCTCCTCTTTAAATATATCGTGGAATTTCCTCAGTGCCAGTATGGTGTAGGCTACATCAATAGGCTGCTCGCCAAACTGCTCTTTGTTTTTGCCTTTAAAATACCAACCGCGGTTAGATATTACTTTGATGGCATCATCATTAATGATTATCGACAACAGGAAGTCAAACGATTCCTTGGCAATCTCGCCATATACTTTATCGCCAGTTATGGCATGGCACAGCAGCAATGCTTCAGGCAGCACACTATTAGCATAGGTCAGGTAGCCTTCAAACCATTTCCAGTCGGCATCGGCTTCGTGGAGGTACATCTGTACCAGCCTGTCGGCAAATAATTTGATGTACAGTAGGTTATCGGCATCCTTCACCTGTCGGTTGTAGTAATACAAACCTTTGATGATGAAAGCCATAGCTCTTGTAGAGTGTATATTTTTAGTAAGCGAAAGTGTTTTCTGGAACATGCCTTCCGCTTTTTTACCCATTTCTTCAGGAAGAATGTTGGATAGCGATACCACATAACCCAATGCCCACATGGCACGGCCGGCGCTGTCTTCCAGATTTTCGTTCCTGTTTTGCGGAGTAAAGTTAGTGTTGTAATCTACATAGTTCAGGAACCTGCCGTCTTCCATCTGGCAGTAATTGATAAAATCAAGATAAATGCCTATGTATTTAAGCGAATCTTCGTTCCTATATTGCTTGTAATGCTGGCACATGGCAATAAGAGCACGTGCGTTGTCATCAAGGGTGTAACCTGACTCAATATCCGGCTTATTGATTTTCGAGAATTGCAGCATACCGAAATCGGTTGTCATGGCCTTGATGTGGCTCAGGTTTACTTCCGGGTTTTTGTAGTGCAGTTCTATAGCGCCGTTACCTGCAGTTTTTTGCAATACCCTGGCGTGTGCTACAGCAGAGTTTTCCCAGGCGGTGTGTATTATTTTGTGCAGGCCGTTTAGTACCATAGTTTGCCTTAGCTGTACGTTGAACAGAAGTTTGTTGATGGCTTCGGCCAGTTGTTCTGAATTTCCAAAATCGAACGTTATTCCCGTATCTCCGGCCAAAACCTCTTTAGCATGGGGGATAGGGGTTGAGATGATAGGACACCCACAGCTAAGCGCGTAAGAGAATGTGCCGCTCACGGCCTGATTAGGATCTTTTGAGGTGAACAGGTAAATATCGGTCATCTGCAAATATTCGAGCAGCTCATCAAGGGCTACATATTTGTTGATGAAAGCCACATTGTTCTGTATGCCCAGCTCTTCAATTCTTTTAATGAGTGATTCCCTGTATTGCTCGCCTTCATTTAAAACCACGGTTGGGTGCGTTTTACCAATGATAAGGAAAAGCGCTTCAGGGCATTTGTCCACTACTTTTGGTAAAGCCTCCAGCGTGGTTTCCAGGCTTTTGCCTGAACTCAGCAACCCGAAGGTAGAAAGTATCTTCCTGCCGGTGTAGCCGTATTTTTTTTTAAGCTCATTTTTATCGGTGTGCGCTACAAGGTGTGTACCATGTGCAATAACGGCAATCTTGTCGCGGTCCACTATGTAATCGCGCACCAGTATGTCTGATGCATTATGGGTCATCACAATAAGCGAATCAGCCCTGTTAAGTATATGCTGCACATTGCCCTTCAGCTCATCGTTAGGGCCGGGAAGCACGGTGTGGAACACTACCGACAGCGGCTTGTTGATGCCATCAATGAAAGCATTAAAGTAGCTTACGGTTTCGTGCACAAGCCCAAACTCATGCTGCATAAGCACCACTTTAATGTTCTCATCTTCATTTATGGCCTGCGAAAGCGAGGTGTATGATGCAGGGTCTGAAACATTCAGCACATACTTTACCATCGGGTCGTAATACTCAAACTGTTCCTTATCGGTTTCCAGCGCGCATACCTTTATAGAGAAAGAATCTACATAATGGTCATTCAGCGCTTTAATCAAATCCTGCGAGTAGGTAGCAATGCCGCACTGCCTGGGCGGAAAAGTGGTTATAACCAGTATTTCCGGCAGTACATTATTTGGGTTTGGCGTTATTTCCTGGGCAGATAGTTTTTCAATAAGGGCGTTGTATGACGGGAATTTTTTTCCCGTGGTTTTTCTCGTTTTCATCTTCATTTAATAGTTTAGCAGTTGTGTATGTTTTGTTGGTGCCGCCGATTATGCGTGTGCTTTGTTCACCCAGTCGTTAGCCCTGTCGGCTGCCGCATTGATGGTGCTTTTTACTTCTTCGGCAGAATTTTTATATTCTTTCTGTGCTTTGCGCTGCAGCTCGTTCAGTTTCTTTTTAAAGGTGCCTTTAGCCTCTTCAGCCTCTGCCGCAAATTTGCTGGCTGACCTCCTTTTATTAATTACATAAGCTGCTACTCCTATGGCTGCTGCTCCTGCTGCTATGCCTAATACTACTTTCTTGTTCATGACTTTATTAATTTAGGTTATTTTTCGTTTGACTAAATTATATATTCGTCACTCATTCGGCAATTTGATTATAAAAAGTTTAACACGGTAAAGAAATACGTAGGTATTTTATAATTTTTTTAATAGAAAGTTGTGTTTTGATGAAAAAAATGTAATCCCTTGTTGCTGATTTGTAAGATTGCGTCATGATGTCTCTAAAAGCAGGGTTGATGATGTATAATTGTAAAATTTGTAATTTATACCCCCTAAAAAGTAGGGGTATAATAATTTTGTTATGTATATTTTGTATATTTGCACTGTTTTTAATTCATTCTAACAACTTAAAATCTAATTTCATGTCAACATTTCGTTTTCAGGCCTTAAAAGAAACCGCAGGCAGAAAGCCCGTAAAAGTCGAAGAACTCGACAGGAAATCCGTAATTTTTGGTAGCAATGTGTTTAATGACAAGGCTATGCGCCAGTTTTTAACCCCGGAAGCTTACCAGGCAGTTAAAAATGCCGTACAGCATGGAACGAAGATTGACAGGAAACTTGCTGATTATATTGCTATAGGTATGAAAGAGTGGGCGCTGAGCAAAGGCGTAACGCACTATACGCACTGGTTTCAGCCGCTTACAGGTACTACTGCCGAAAAGCATGATGCTTTTTTTGAAACATCGATGGATGGCAGCGACCCGGTAGAAAAATTCGGCGGAAGCCAGCTGGTACAGCAGGAACCGGATGCATCCAGCTTCCCTAACGGCGGTATAAGGAATACATTTGAGGCCCGTGGATATACTGCTTGGGATCCTACATCGCCGGCCTTTATATTTGGTACTACACTATGTATACCTACTGTATTTGTATCGTACACTGGTGAAGCGCTTGATTATAAAACGCCACTACTTAGGGCATTGCATGCTGTTGATGAGGCAGCTACAGAAGTATGCCGTTATTTTGATAAAAACGTTAAGAAAGTTACAGCAACCCTTGGATGGGAGCAGGAATATTTCCTTGTTGACTCAGCACTTGCTGCTTCAAGGCCGGACATATTGCTTACAGGCCGTACACTTTTAGGGCATACATCGGCCAAAGGGCAGCAACTTGAAGACCATTACTTTGGCTCTATACCTACGCGTGTGCTTAACTACATGCGCGACCTTGAGAATGAGTGCATGCTGCTGGGCATACCGGTAAAAACACGCCATAACGAGGTAGCACCTAACCAGTTTGAGCTGGCCCCTATATTTGAAGAAACCAACCTTGCGGTAGATCATAACTCACTCCTTATGGATGTGATGCAGAAGGTAGCCGAGCGCCACGATTTTAAAGTGCTTTTCCATGAGAAGCCGTTTAAAGGCGTGAACGGTAGCGGCAAGCACAACAACTGGTCACTTGCTACCGATACAGGCGTGAACCTCCTTAGCCCTGGCAAAACGCCTATGAGCAACCTGCAGTTCCTTACATTCTTCATCAATACCATTAAAGCGGTTTACACGCACGAGCAATTGATGCGTGCCTCTATAGCTACTGCAACTAACGACCACAGGCTTGGCGCTAACGAGGCTCCTCCTGCTATAATATCCGTATTCATAGGCCAGCAGCTTACCAAAGTGCTTGAAGAGCTGGAAGGCGTATCTACAGGCAAGCTTTCGCCGGAAGAGAAAACCGACCTGAAGCTGAATGTTGTGGGCAAAATTCCGGATGTATTGCTGGATAATACCGACAGGAACAGGACATCGCCATTTGCATTTACGGGTAATAAGTTTGAGTTCAGGGCTGTAGGGTCGAGCGCTAACTGTGCCAATGCCATGACTATTGTTAACACTATTGTGGCCAAGCAGCTGAAAGACTTTAAAGCTGAGGTTGATGCCCTTGTGGACAGCAAAGGCATGAAGAAGGATGATGCTATTTTTAACGTACTTAGGGAATACATTAAGGATACTAAAGCCATATTGTTTGAAGGCGACGGCTATAGTGATGCATGGGAGCAGGAAGCTGCCAAGCGTGGCCTTAGCAACTTTAAGACTACGCCGAAAGCGCTTAAGGCTAAAGTATCTAAAGAATCATTATCGCTGTTTGAAGAAATGGGTGTAATGAACCATGTTGAGGTAGAGGCGCGTTATGAAATTGAGCTTGAAGAATATACTAAAAAGATACAGATTGAAAGCCGCGTGCTGGGCGATATTGCCCGCAACCACGTAATTCCTACTGCTATACGCTACCAGAATATCCTTATTGAGAACGTTAAGGGCCTAAAAGAGATTTTTGGTAAAGACTTTGAGAACATTGGCAAAGAGCAGATTACGCTTGTTAAAGAAATTTCAGAACATATAGCAGGTATCAATACCAATGTAGAAGCGATGATTGAGGAACGTAAAAAATCAAACGCCCTTGATAATGCCGAAGCGATGGCTGATGCTTATTGCGATGAGGTGAAACCTTACTTTGATGTAATAAGGGAACACTGCGATAAGCTTGAATTGCTTGTAGATGATGAAATATGGACGCTTACCAAATACAGAGAATTATTATTTACCCGATAATTTCATAGCAATTTTTTTGAGTTAAACCTGTCGTGAAAACGGCAGGTTTTTTTTATTCCCCTCCTTTGGAGGGGTGGCTGAAAGCCGGGGTGGTTTCATTTATACCTCACCCTTAACCCCTCTCCAAAGGAAGGGAATGCCACTCAAACTGTTTCGCTTTATAAAATATTTCCTACCTTGAGTACGTTATTAAACAAACACCCTGCATGAAACAAGCCTTACCTTTCATAATCCTGCTTTTTCCTTTCTTGATGGCTGCACAGGAGCAGTACCCTGTATATTTTGATTTTGATAAAGATGTGGCCAACGATACCTCACAGGTAAAATTCAGTAAATGGATACAGTCCCACAAAAATGCTGAAGTTGTTAAAATTTATGGCTATGCCGATAGTGTAGGCAGTATTGATTATAACATAAAACTTTCGGCGCGTAGGGCAGCCTTTGTAGAACAACAGCTCAGGCAAAATGTAGCTTTGGTTTCATCAAGGGCTGAAATAAAAGGCTTTGGGGAAACAACGGCTTTCTCCAAAAACAAATCAACTGATCGCGTGGTGATGATACATTATTATGATAAGCCTGTAGTTAAAGATTCAGTGTCTGTGACATTAATACGCGAGTTGACCGGTACAAACTCAACTTCAGGATTAACGGCATTTGTTGCCAAAGCAAAAGTAGGCGAGAGGATAAGGGTGCCCAACATGAATTTTTATAACGGGCTGGAAGAGCTGCTCCCTGAAGCAAAACCGGTTTTGGAAGAATTATTAAAAATTATGAACGACAACCCCACGCTTAAGATAACTATTGAAGGGCATATATGCTGCGACAGGCTGGAGGGCGACAAACTTTCTATACGCCGCGCAAGAAAAATTTACAACCATTTGATTAAAAATGGCATCTCTAAAAAAAGATTGCACTACCGGGGCTATGCCGGTACCAACCCTATACATTTCATCCCTGAAAAAAATGAAGAGGAACGTGCTGAAAACCGCAGGGTAGAAATCCACATCAATGCTAAATAAATGTACTATGAAAAATATAGTTTTAAATGTTTTACTCTTGCTTCCGGTGATGATGCTTGGGCAGGAAAAATTCTCCGTATATTTTGATGTCGATAAATCAAAAGCAAATAATGATGAGGCATTATCTGCGTGGCTGAAAGATAACAAGAACGCTGAAGTACTTAAAGTTTATGGTTATACTGATAGCACAGGCTCTACAGCTTACAATAAGGCTTTATCAGAACGCCGTGTGGCGCATGTATATTCCCTAATAAAAAGCGAAGCCAAAGCAACTGATGCAGAAAAGAAAGGATTTGGTGAGGATGAAGCCGGTTCGGCGGACCTTTCCAGAGACAGGCGGGTTGATATATATTACCTGAAACCTGTGAGCGAATTGGCAACACAAGTTTCCGCATCTAAAATTGGTGACAAGCTGCGGCTGCCGGGGCTTAACTTTTATAATCATTCTGATATTGTATTGCCTGATTCGCAACCCGTTTTGTACAAACTGCTGGACATTATGCGGGAAAATCCCACCCTGAAGATAGAGGTACAGGGCCACATTTGCTGCCAGCCGCAGGAAGTGGAAAATATCTCGGTGCGCCGTGCCAAAGCGGTTTACGACTTCCTGGTAAAAAATGGTATTGCTAAACACAGGCTTGCTTATCGTGGATTTGCAAGCACTCAGCCTATTTATCCCCGCCCGGAAAAAAACGAAGCTGAAAGGGTTGCCAACCGCCGCGTTGAGATTGAGATAGTAGCAAATTAGGTGTTTCAGTTATATCCGACTATCGGATTTGTAATAATTTCTGCCTAACTTCGTTAAGCATACTAACCTTTTGCAAAATGAAAAAGCTAAATTTAGTAATATTATTTTTTCTTACTATACTATCTGCCTCAGCACAGGAGCAGTTTTCTGTTTACTTTGAAAGCAATAAGCACGAACTTAACATAAAAGAAAAAGACAGGCTGGAGGCATGGCTGGCGGCTAATAAAACTTCTAAAATACTTGCCATAAACGGTTATACCGATGAAGACGGTACCGTGGGTCTTAATGACACGCTATCGCAGCGCCGTGTTACTTATGTGCATAACCTGGTAAAGGGTAAGGTGGCTATGCGCGAGGATTTCAAGATCCGCAGTTTTGGTGAACTGCACAAGCATTCGGCCAACAAGGCGGAGAACCGCAAGGCTACTATTTATTACCTACAGGAAAAAGACCTGCACCGTGAAAATGAGGTACTGGGCATAAAGCCAGTGTATGAGGAAGTGAAATACCCAACACGCATGGTACTGACCAACCCTGACGGCAGCAAGCAGGAAATTATACTTGACCCTGTTTTTATGAAGCAGGTAGGGCAGGCCAAGGCAGGAGATAAATTGAAGATTGAAAACCTGAATTTTGTTCATAACACGTATGCAATAGTGCCGGAATCGCGCCCAAAGCTGTATGAGTTATTGGAAGTAATGCGCCTGCATAAAAGCCTGAAGATAAAACTACAGGGCCACATTTGCTGCATGAAAGGCGACCCACGCAAACTGTCTTACGAACGTGCCAAAGCGGTAATGAGGTTCCTCACCACAAATGGTATTGAAAAAAGCCGTGTTACTTTTGAAGGCCTCGGCACCACACAGCCTATATACCCTTTGCCTGAAGCCAACGAGCAGGAGCGCGCTGCTAACAGGAGGGTTGAGATATTGGTGGTGGAGAATTTTTAGATTTTTTTTATTGAATATTCTTCGTCAATTTTGTCAACAGGCACATTATAATGCACAAGTATATCTCTTTCTTTTAGTGTGTTTATTACAAAGTTTTTAGTATATGCATTATCAAAATATCGTTTCCAGTCGTGACATATCATAATAATCCTTAGAAGGCCTAAAAAATTTGTAGGAGGCTTTTGAGATTTTTTAAGATTAGCTATAAAATTTGTAGGTATAATTTCATTTAAATCGCTTAGTGTTTTAAGACCATATTTGCGAAGCTCATTAACTATTTTTAA
Organism: Flavobacterium sp.; assembly: GCA_041916875.1. Taxonomy (GTDB): domain Bacteria; phylum Bacteroidota; class Bacteroidia; order Flavobacteriales; family Flavobacteriaceae; genus Flavobacterium. The sequence continues at coordinate 3,467 of JAYRYS010000009.1, read as the reverse complement.
TTCACTTGCTTTGTCGGGAAAAGTAGGCTTAATAACATTAGGTACAAAATATTCAAATTTGGTAGTTAAAAATTGTTTTAAAGTAGTACTATTAATATCATAATCAATATTACCACTTTTGGTACCTTTCTCTACCTCAACATTAATTTTATCTATATCTGATGCAATTCTATTAAATTCTTTGTCTGCTAACTCAAGAATTCCGGCTACAAGTTTAAAGCGGCGCTGTATTTCATGAGGTAGTTCTCCTGAAAATTTATAATTTCTATCATGTTCAATTTCAGCCCAAGCATGTTGTAGTATTGTTCTAATTTGTATTTCGAATTTACTGTTACTAAAACTTTGATACTCTGGTAAAACCAATCTAGCACGATTTAATTTCGCTACATAATGTATTGATTTATATCCGACTCTATCTGTTCCTAATAATTTACTTTTATCTCCACTGTTTTCATCATCAATATCAAAGTTTTCCTCTATAACTTTGCATATCTTCTCAATATCACTTTCAACATAACAAATTATTCTTATCCCAGCCAAATCAGTTATCTGCTCTTGTGGATTTGAATATTTTGGATCCTTTATTTTTTCTTTAAAACTCTCCAATTCCTTCACTCTATTAAATATAGCATGAAAATTTATTTTTTTAATAACTAATACCTCATTAATTATATTATGAACCTTGAATGCTAACTGTTTATAAGCATTTCGATTTAAGGTGTACCATTCAATGGCTACTTCATTATTAAGGCCTGAATTATCTTTTCTCATTTGAAATCAATAAAAGAATAAATATAATACTTTTAAGTAAGTAATTCAATTTGCCATCTTTAATCAATTAATATTTCATTGCTTCATTATTACATTACAACTATCTTTGCTGTAACAACACAAACTACACTACATGAGCTCTGATACCAGCAAGCGCTACAGCCTTAGGGGCGTTTCGGCCGCTAAGGAAGATGTGCATAATGCCATCAAAAACATTGATAAAGGCTTATTCCCAAAGGCTTTCTGCAAAATTGTCCCGGATTACTTAACGGGCGATGAGGATTATTGCCTCATAATGCATGCCGATGGCGCGGGCACCAAATCATCGCTGGCGTACCTGTACTGGAAAGAGACCGGCGATATTTCGGTTTGGAAAGGCATTGCGCAGGATGCCCTAATCATGAACATTGACGACCTGTTGTGCGTAGGCGCGGTAGATAACATCATGCTGAGCAGCACCATAGGCCGCAACAAGAACCTGGTGCCGGGCGAAGTAATCTCGGCCATCATCAATGGTACGGAGGAGCTGATTGAGGAACTGAAAAACTTTGGGGTTACCATACATTCCACCGGCGGGGAAACAGCCGATGTAGGCGATTTGGTGCGTACCATAATTGTTGACAGCACGGTTACCGCACGCATGAAACGCGCTGATGTGATTGATAACGCCAATATACGCCCCGGCGATGTGATTGTGGGATTGGCTTCGTTCGGGCAGGCATCATATGAAAAAGAGTATAATGGAGGCATGGGCAGCAATGGCTTAACTTCCGCACGCCATGATGTTTTTGATAACTACCTCGCGCAAAGATATCCTGAAAGCTTTGATGCCTCAGTACCTGCTGAATTGGTGTATTCGGGTAAAGTGAAATTGACTGACACTGTGCAGGATAGCCCGATAGATGCCGGCAGGCTGGTGCTTTCGCCAACGCGTACCTATGCACCGGTGATCAAAAAAATACTTGAAAAATATACACCGAAGGACATTCACGGTATGGTGCATTGCAGTGGCGGCGCACAAACCAAAGTGCTCCATTTCGTTGATAATGTTCATGTTGTAAAAGATAATTTGTTCCCTGTTCCGCCGCTATTCAGGCTGATACAGGAGCAAAGCGGTACTGATTGGAAGGAAATGTACCAGGTTTTCAACTGTGGGCACAGGATGGAACTGTACGTTCCGCAGGAAATAGCCGATGACATCATTGCCATCTCCAAATCATTCAATATCGATGCACAGATAGTAGGGCGTGTAAACCCTCTTACTTCTCAAGAGGGAATCACCAAAAAGCTGACTATAACCAGCCCGTACGGAACTTTTGAGTACTAATTTCTGATATCCGTTCTGTTATTCTGAGCGAAGTGCAACGAAGTCGAAGAATCTCACAACTATGCAGCAACCCAAAAAAAGAACCTTCCTTGATGCGCAGTGGCGAAAGCTGGTTATGGTGAATTACGCCATTGACCAGGATGTGCTGAAGCCGTATTTGCCCTATAATACGGAGCTTGATTTTTGGGAGGGTAGATGTTATGTGAGCCTTATAGGCTTTATGTTTGTTGATACCAAGGTGCTGAAAATGCGCATACCCTTCCATATCAATTTTGAAGAGATCAACCTGCGCTTTTATGTAAAGTATGGCGATAATGTGGAGTATAAGCGCGGAGTGGTTTTCATTAAGGAGATTGTGCCAAGGCCGGCGCTAACCTTTGTAGCCAACCTGCTGTATAACGAAAATTACGAAACTATGCCCACGCGCCATAGCTGGGTTGAGGGTGACGACACACTAACCGTAGAATACGGCTGGAAGAAAGGTAACTGGAACACCCTGAAGGTTGTGGCCGATAAAACCCCGGTGGACATAAAGCCTAACAGTGAGGAAGAATTCATAACCGAGCATTTTTGGGGATATACCAAAATAAACGATTTTGCCACATCAGAATATGAGGTGGCACACCCGCGCTGGCAAATTTATCCTATAAAAGAGTATGAGGTGGATGTGGACTTTGGCAAAGTGTACGGCAGTAATTTCGCTTTTTTGAAAGATGCCAAGCCTCTGTCAGTGTACCTGGCTGAAGGTTCGGAAATACTGGTGCGTCAGGGCGCTAAACTTAAAACAAAGAAACCATGAAAATAAATCTGAAAGCCGGTGTGGGCGAACTCCTTTTCGGGATGAAGGAAAAGGATGTAAAAGCGGTGTACGGCGAACCGGACCGTGTATATAAGGATGAGGACAAGAACATCATCTACCTGTACAATGCGCTGAAGCTACGCCTCACATTCTACCAGGATGAAGATTTAAGGCTGGGGTATATCATTACCTCAAACCCGGATTTGGAACTGGCAGGAAGCAAAATAATAGGGCAGAAGTGGGCCGATGTGCAAAAGCTGGCCAACGATAATAAAATCAAAAGCTTTGAAAAGGAAAATTTTGATGCTGCCGATAATTATTTCAACGAAGCCAACTGGGTGATTTTCCAGGTGGAATTTGATGAGGTAATTAAAGTAGAGCTGGGAGCCATCATAAAGCCTGATGACGAATTCGACTGGAAGTTTAAGGCATAAAAAAAGCCTCCAATGAACTGCCCCCAAAAAGTTAGACACTATTTGGGGGCATTTTTATGGAAAGAAAAGTCAAGTACAATTATGAATTTAAGCTTCGTTGTGTTTATGAAGTTTTACAAAAGAATCGTTCGGTTAA
>JAYRYS010000008.1:0-60633 GCA_041916875.1 Flavobacterium sp. | reverse complement strand
CTAGCCACAAGGCACAAGTGAAAAACGACAAGCCATTAGTGAAATGGTTAAAATACAATAAATAGCAACCCGGCTGCCCAAAGGCAGCCGGGTTTGTTTTATGCAGTGTTTAAAGAAAGCCCACAGCTTTACACCTAGCCCTGGGCGAAGCGGCATCCTGCCGGCGCAGCAAAGGCAGATATAGCGGAGGGCAGGAACATGGCTCAATAATAAGCCCGGTGTGGTGGTGCTAAAAAAAAAGCCCCACTTGCGTGAGGCTTCGTTATCATTTATTTAGGGAATGCTATTTGTTATTGTACTTCTTTATGGCTTCAGCAAGTATTTCAACCGAGCGTATAAGATCTTCCTTTTTCAGCACGTAAGCTATCCTGATTTCAGTCAACCCCACATTTGGTGTGGAATAGAAACCTGCTGCGGGTGCCACCATCACAGTTTCACCTTTAGAGTCGAAACTCTCCAGCAGCCATTGCGCAAACTTATCGGCATTATCAACCGGAAGTTGGGCTATGCAATAAAAAGCACCTTTTGGGGTGGCTACTTTTACGCCTTCAATTTTATTCAGTTCGCTTATCAGGGTATCACGCCTTTCTTTATATTCGGCAATCACTTCATCAAAATAACTCTGTGGCGTGTCAAGCGCGGCCTCACTGGCTATTTGTGCAAAAGTTGGCGGGCTAAGGCGGGCCTGGGCAAACTTCATGGCAGTAGCCATAACTTCTTTATTTTTGGATACGATGCAGCCAATCCTGGCGCCGCACATGCTGTAACGCTTGGAAACCGAATCAATCATAATTGCGTTTTCCTCAATACCCGGTACATTCATTACCGAATAGTGCTTGTCGCCGTCATAAGTAAACTCGCGGTATACCTCGTCAGCAATCAGGAACAAGTCATGTTTTTTAACCAGTTCGGCCAGCTGCTGTATTTCTTCCTGAGTATACAGGTAGCCCGTAGGGTTGCCAGGGTTACAGATAAGTATGGCCTTGGTTTTAGGTGTAATAAGTTTTTCGAAATCAGCAATAGGAGGCAGGGCGAATCCTTCATCAATAGTAGAAATTACCGGTATAACTGTTACGCCTGAAGCCACTGAAAATCCGTTATAATTAGCATAGAAAGGTTCCGGAATAATAATCTCGTCACCCGCATCCATAGTGCTGCCTAAAGCGAAAAGCAATGCTTCGGAACCACCTGTAGTTATGATAATGTCGGCTGTGTCAATAGGCAATCCATGTGTTTTATAATATTGTGATAGCTTATTGCGGTAGCTTTCAAAACCTGCCGAGTGGCTGTACTCTAAAATTTCAATATCATTGTTCTTGATAGCGTTAAGCGCAACATCAGGAGTTTTTATATCGGGCTGGCCAATATTAAGGTGATATACTTTATGGCCTTTTTTCTTGGCGCTTTCAGCGTAAGGAACCAATTTTCGTATTGGCGATTCAGGCATCTGAACGCCTTTTTGAGATACTTTAGGCATTTTACTTAGTTTATTTGTTGTGGCGCAAATTTGCAATTTTTTTTAGAGATTTAATAATATCAAAGCGACTTTAATACAATCTACTGTAATAAAAAAGCCTCACAACGTGAGGCTTTCAGCATATTGTTTTAATTACTGGTTAGGTATGCTTTTTTTCTTTTCCAATACGTTTACCTGTCCTTTTTCAACTACTGTCCCTTTTATCTTTAAAGGTACAATACCGCCTTCATAATTTACAGCATTAGATTCTACAGTAATAGTTTTGCGTATAGGGCCGGTGCTCATATTATATTTTACTTCAATTTTACCAGTTTTACCGGGTAAGATAGGTTCTTTCGGTTTGGTAGGCACGGTGCATCCGCAGGTAGATTTAACATCTTTAATAATTAGTGGCGCATCGCCGGTATTGGTAAATTCAAATACCCTAACGCCATTATCATCTTCTTTATTAACGGTACCATAATCAATAGTATCCGATTTAAGTTCAATCTTCGGGCCTTTTTGAGAATATGCAGCAGTGCTGATTACAACCGCAGCCAGTAATCCTAAAAATTTTTTCATTTGTTTAGTATTTGGATTTAGTAAATGTAGGTACTTTAAATTAATGGGCAAAATAGTGCCCTGAGTTTTTTTAAATTGTAGTTATATAGTTACTTTTGCATACTATTTTCAAAAATCAGACCAAAATATTTTCCCGAATTTTTATACATTAATTATATGAGTATTCCCGCACAGTTTGACGCTAAGGCCGTAGAGAGCAAATGGTATGATTACTGGATGAAAAACAACTATTTTCATTCAGAGCCTGACCACAGGACACCATACACTATTGTTATCCCTCCGCCAAACGTCACCGGGGTGCTGCACATGGGGCACATGCTCAATAATACCATTCAGGATGTACTGATACGCCGTGCACGCCTTAAAGGTTTTAATGCCTGCTGGGTACCGGGCACTGACCACGCCAGTATTGCTACGGAAGCGAAGGTAGTTGCCAAGCTGAAGGCTGAAGGGATTAACAAAAATGACCTTACCCGCGAGGAGTTCCTGAAGCATGCCTGGGAATGGACTGATAAATATGGTGGCGTGATACTGGACCAGCTGAAAAAATTGGGAGCCTCGTGCGACTGGGAGCGTACCAAATTCACGATGGACGATGATATGTCGGCTTCCGTAATACGCTCGTTTGTTGACCTGTATAACAAAGGGTTGATTTACCGTGGTTACCGCATGGTAAACTGGGACCCGGAGGCGAAAACAACTCTGTCTGATGAGGAAGTTATTTATGAGGAAAGGCAGGGCAAGTTATATCATGTTCGCTACAAAATACAGGATTCTAATGAGTATGTAACTATTGCTACCACACGCCCGGAAACCATTTTGGGTGATACTGCCATTTGTATCAATCCTAACGATGAGCGCTATACGCACCTTAAAGGCAAAACTGCTATTGTGCCGATTGCCAACAGGGTTATCCCTATTATTTTTGATGAATATGTGGATATGGAATTTGGTACCGGATGCCTTAAGGTTACTCCTGCGCATGATGTGAATGACAAAGAACTGGGCGAAAGGCACAACCTTGAAATCATTGATATATTTAATGAAGATGCTACCCTTAACAGTTATGGATTGCAATATGAAGGCAAAGATCGTTTTGTGGTTCGTGATGAGATAGCCAAAGAGTTAGAAGCACTTGGAAACATGGTGAAGGTAGAAACCCACATGAACAAAGTGGGTACATCGGAAAGGACCAAAGCTGTAATTGAGCCAAGGCTGAGTGACCAATGGTTCCTGAAAATGGAAGATTTGGTTAAGCCTGCCATAAAAGCGGTTTTGGAAACTGAAGAAGTAAAACTATACCCAAGCCGTTTCAATAATACTTACCGCCACTGGATGGAAAACATCCGCGACTGGAACATATCACGCCAGTTATGGTGGGGCCAGCAGATACCGGCCTACTACTATGGTGATGGCAAGGAGGATTTTGTAGTGGCTGAGACTCCTGCACAGGCCTTGGAACTGGCTAAACAAAGGACAGGTAATATCAGCCTTACTGCAGCAGATTTGAGGCAAGATGCTGATGCGCTTGATACATGGTTCTCGTCATGGTTATGGCCTATGGCCGTTTTTGGAGGTATAATGGAGCCTGAGAACAGAGAGTTTAAATACTATTACCCTACCAACGACCTGGTTACCGGCCCGGATATTCTTTTCTTCTGGGTGGCAAGGATGATTATTGCCGGCTATGAGTATGCAGGTGAAAAACCGTTTACCAATGTGTACCTAACCGGATTGGTGCGCGACAGCCAAAGGCGGAAGATGAGTAAGTCGTTAGGTAACTCACCCGATCCGCTTGACCTGATTGATAAGTTTGGTGCTGATGGCGTTAGGGTAGGGTTACTGTTGAGCGCTTCTGCCGGTAACGATATTTTGTTTGATGAGGAGCTGTGCAGCCAGGGCAAGGCTTTCAGTACTAAAATATGGAATGCTTTCCGCCTGATAAAAGGGTGGGAGGTAAGCGATATTGCCCAGCCTGAACATTCTAAGAAAGCGGTAGAGTGGTTTGAGGCCAAGCTGCAAAAAACATTGGTGGAGATTGAAGACCACTTTGAGAAGTACAGGATATCTGATGCACTGATGGCTATTTACAAGCTGGTGTGGGATGATTTCTGCTCTTGGTTCCTGGAGATGATTAAGCCGGGGTACCAGCAGCCTATTGACCGTGTCACTTTTGATAAAGCTATTGAGCTGCTTGAGGCCAACCTGAAGCTGCTGCATCCATTCATGCCTTTCCTTACTGAGGAAATATGGCAACACATTGCTGAAAGGACTCCGGAGCAAGCATTGATTATTTCGCAGTGGCCGGAAATTAAAACTGTGAATGAAGAGCTGATTGCCGACTTTGATTTTGCTGCCGAGGTTATTGCCGCTATCCGTACCATAAGGAAGGATAAGAACATTCCGTTTAAGGATATCATAGAATTGAAAGTAATAAATAATGATAAGGCATCGGAACAGTTTGACAGCGTTATTGCTAAGCTGGGCAATGTATCAGCACTGGAATATGTATCTGATAAAGTGAACGGCGCTCTTACCTTCAGGGTAAAATCTAACGAATATTTTGTGCCGGTAACAGGTAATGTAGATGTGGCTGAGGAAATTGCCAAGCTGAACGAGGAACTTAATTATAACAAAGGCTTCCTGAAATCAGTACAGGCTAAACTCTCAAACGAAAAGTTTGTAAACAGTGCCCCTGAAAAAGTAGTGGCTATGGAAAAGCAAAAAGAAGCTGACGCGCTTGCCAAGATTGCAACTATAGAGCAAAGCCTTGCCAGCCTGCAATAATTGAGATATATAGATTAGATATAATATAAAAGCTGCCCAAGGCAGCTTTTATTATTTATAGTAGTTAATTTTTCTTTCCAGTACAAATCTTGGCTTATTGTTTACAAAAGTGGTTTTCTTTATCCAGTTGCCTTGTTTGTCATAAGTGTAGCTATAGCTTTTGCCGTCAACCAATTTATCATTTATATCGGTAATTTTATAAGAGGTCATATTATTATACTTATCAAAAGTGTACAATGCCCTCATTTCAATCTTATCGCCTTTGTAAATGGTCCATGATGTTTTGTTATTATTACTGTCGTATTCATATTCATCGTGCATTTCACCATCAAAAGGAGTGTATGAAGCACGCATTGTCATATTGCCCTTAGCATCATATTCAAACTTTTCATAATAATCTACTTCATTCTTATCATTATAGTTGATTTTGCTAACCAGTTTATCACCATCATATTCGTAAGTAATGCGCGAAATGGTTTTACCGTTGATGTCGCTTTTAGTTTCTGCTGATTTTTTCTTGTCCTTATATTCAATAAGGTTACGGTATTGTACTATCTCTTTATTAAGGTATAGGTTTTCGGCAATTATTATGGTGTCATTATCATACAGGTATTCTATTCTGTCACTTACCAGGTTTTGGCCGTTGTAGGTGGTTTTTTCTTCCGGAAAGCCTTTTTCTGCACGTATCACAGTCCTTTCAATAAGCGAATTATCCATATTATTGCGGGAAACTTCCAGATTTATTTTTCCGGTTTTGTCCCATTTGTAGGTGGTTTTTACGGTGGGTGTGCCATTGGCATACTGTATATATTCCATCATTTGGTTTTTACCCTTAAATTTTGTCTGTTCAAAAAGACTGCCATTTGCCAGCATTTTTTTTTCAAGGATGAGCCTTCCGTTATTATCAAATTGAAGGTCGGTATCGTGATCAGAAAAATTTTCCCGCTTTGCTGTTTTATTTCCTAAAGAGTCTATAGCAAAAGATTTTTCACTTACTGCTTCCACATGGCCCTTTAGCTGAAAGGCTTCCCAATCACTTTTAGAGTAGTCAACAGGCTTCTTTTCTTTACTACAGGAAGCCAGCAAAAATAATGCTAGGGCAGGGTATAAATATTTCATGGTTTGTTTTCCGTTTTTTTCAAAAATCTGTCTTTTTTTTCAGACTGGCAAATGCTATAAAAACAAAATCCGCCTCAGTGGGCGGATTTTTATAAAATTTAAGCCGGTTATTTTTTAGCTACTGCAGCATCATATTTTTTGCCTACAGCATCCCAGTTGATAACATTATAAAAAGCAGATATATAGTCCGGCCTTTTATTTTGGTAATTTAGGTAATAAGCATGTTCCCAAACATCAAGGCCAAGAACCGGTGTGCCTGCAACAGCCGCACCGGGCATAAGCGGGTTATCCTGGTTTGGTGTGCTGGTTACTACCAGTTTTCCGGTTTTATCAAGCACCAGCCAGGCCCAGCCTGAACCAAACTGCTTGCTGGCTGCCTCGGTAAATTGTGTTTTGAAGTTATCAAAAGAGCCAAAATCTTTATTGATGGCTTCAGCCACGGCACCTTTAGGAGCACCACCGGCGTTTGGAGCCATTATTTCCCAAAAAAAGGTATGGTTCCAGTAACCGCCACCATTGTTTCTTACAGCCTTGTTTTCAGGGTTCAGTGTTTTCAGTATTTCCTCAATAGTTTTCTTTTCAAGGTCAGTACCGGTTACAGCTTTGTTCAGCTCGTCGGTATATTTTTTATAATGTTTGGAGTAGTGCGTTTCCATGGTTTTGGCATCAATATTCGGAGCCAGTGCATCATAAGCATAACCCAGCTTTGCCATCTGGAAAGGCCCGCCTTCTGCTTTCACATCATCCGGGTTACCCATTGGCGCTTTGGTTTCTTCTTTTTGGGGCTCCGGTGTTTGCACCACTTCCTCAAGGTTGTTTTTATCTTTGCACGATTGTAGCGAAGCCATCACTACCAAAGCTGAAAAAAGCATTTTTACATTCTTCATGATTGTAATTATTTAGTTATTGAGTCGATTGTTTCAATGTAAAGCCTTTTGGCCTCATCTGGTGACAGATGCCTGATTTGCATCCATGCATTCATTTTAAAAGCATTGCGCAGGTCAAAACCCTGATAGGGTATAGCCTGTGCCCGACCAGATGTAGCCTGCTTGTAATAAGCATAAATACGCAGCATCACATCCTGCGGAAGGCCGTGCGAAATATTGGAAGCTTTTTCATAAGCTTCCTGAAAAAGTGTATCGAGGTCTTTTTCCTCCATTTATGCTTTTCGGGCTATTATCGTTTTGCCTCCAATAGCCTTTTGGTTTAGTTTCACTTCCACTTCAGTGCCCAGTGGCAGGAATATATCTACCCTGGAACCGAATTTTATAAAGCCGGCATCAGTACCCTGCACTACCTGCATGCCTTCGCGTGCGTAATTTACAATACGCCTTGCCAGCGCACCGGCTATCTGGCGGTACAGTATTTCGCCAAACAGGTTGTTTTCAATAACCACTGTAGTGCGCTCATTCTCCTCGCTTGCCTTAGGGTGCCACGCCACCAGGTATTTGCCGGGGTGGTACTTGCTGAATTTTACCAGGCCATTTACCGCATAGCGTGTAACATGCACATTTACAGGCGACATGAAGATAGAAACCTGAAGGCGCTTGTCCTTAAAATATTCGGGTTCAAATACTTCTTCAATTACCACTACTTTGCCGTCAACAGGCGCAATAATATTATGGTCGGTAGCTACAACAGGCCTTTTTGGGTTCCTGAAAAACTGAAGTATCAAGATAAGGAATATTACAACAACAATCTGTATAATAAATCTTAAAGTTGTGCTGTCAATAAGTTTTTCAGCCAGCAGTGCTATAGCAACGGTTATGGCCAGGGCCATGAAGATAATTTTAGAGCCTTCTTTATGAAACATAGTGTAGTATTTGGTAAAACAAAAATAAGAAAGGAATTGCAAATATAATGCTGTCCAGCCTGTCTAAAATGCCGCCATGGCCTGGCATTATGTTACCACTGTCCTTAACGCCGGCATTGCGCTTCAGGCGCGACTCAATTAAATCGCCCAGTGTGCCTGTGATTACCAGTATTATGGCAGTGCATATCCACAATAATGCAGATTTGCCAAAAACAGGGAAAAGGCTAAGGATATAACTGCCCAAAACAGCAAACACCAAGCCTCCTAAAAAGCCTTCAATGGTTTTTTTAGGCGATATGCGTTCAAACAGCTTGTGGCGACCCATGGTTTTTCCTACCACATAAGCAAAGGTATCATTGGTCCAAATAAGGATAAAGATGCCGATAATGATATAAGGATTGAAAGCGCCGAATAAATACGGCATCCTGATAAGCAGGAGAAATGGGATAACGATATAGCCGATAAGGATAACGAACTTGCCCGGTTTATCACGCTGGGCAGGAAGCCCTTTACTAAAAAGATCATACACCAGCATGCCTGATACGAACAGCGCCGCCAGGTTAAGCATGAGGTTATAAAATGTATCTTCAAGGAAAAATACCGCAAAAAGGATAAAGCCGATTGCTGCAATAAAAAAAGGCAGCGCTTTTTTCAGGTTGATGAGATTGCAAAATTCACCTACTGACATAAAAAGGAAAACCCCAAACAGGGTGATGAAACTGAGCCCGGAAAAAAGGGTGGCGGAAACGAGAAGGGCTATATATACAATGCCGGACAATGTCCTGACTACACTTTCATTCATCTTATAAATCTTCTAAAAGCAAAAGGTATAGATTTTTAGCTGCGCTTCCATATTGCAGGAAATCTTCTTCCTTGGCTTTTTCAAAATATTTGATGGTTGTAATATTGGTAGGATAGTCTTTATCGTACTTCTTTTTAATTTCCCTTAACCCGTCACTCTTGCTGCCCAGTATTTGGCTGGTAGTGGCATAAATCACAATGTTTGCAGGCAGTTCGTTTGGCTTGTTTTGCTTAATTTGATTGGATGAAAAAAGTATAGAGCCTTCATCGGCAATTAGGTTTTCGCAGGTAGCCAAAAGAAATTTAGGGCTGGATGGCTTATCATACACCAGCTTATTTTCCTCCAGCAGGCTATACAGCTTGGGTTCAAAACAAAGGGCTTCACATTCAAACCAGTCATTTTCCTCCAGTATATTAAGGAACTGGTCATGCACTTCAGCCAGGTTTTCGCAATAAAGGAATTTACCGCCGTTCTTTTTAAAGTTAAAAGTGAAAAGTTCGTCAGCCGGTATTTGCTGCTCAGGAAGGAAAGGGTTGGTTTCAGAATTTTTCTCTTCATTCGAAACATCATTCGCGGCTCCAAAAATTTTTTTAAAAAGACTCATACCTTGTAATCCCTTGTTTTCAATCCAGACAACTCAAAGATAAAAAAATCTTAATTCAATCTTTCAATTGAATTAAGATTTTTAAGATAATTTATGGATTTATTTTATTAAGCTTCTGTAATTACTTCATGCTCTGATTTTTCGTATGGCCTTTTTCCGAAAATTTCTTCAAGGTCATCTTTAAAAATCACTTCCCTTTCAATAAGTATATCAGCAAGTTTATTCAGTTTGTCCTTATTTTCATCCAATATCTGTATCGCCCTTTGGTATTGTTCTTCAATCAGCTTGGATATTTCTTCATCAATCAGCTTGGCGGTTTCTTCAGAATACGGCTTGGAGAAGTTGTATTCACTCTGCCCTGATGAATCATAATAGGTAATATTGCCCAGCTTATCATTAAGGCCATATATGGTGACCATGGCTCGGGCCTGCTTGGTTACTTTTTCCAAATCGCTCAATGCACCGGTTGATATACGGTTAAAGGTAACTTTCTCAGCGGCGCGGCCACCCATGGTGGCGCACATTTCGTCAAGCATTTGCTCAGGGCGCACAATCAGTCTTTCTTCCGGCAGGTACCAGGCAGCGCCCAAGCTTTGCCCGCGAGGCACTATGGTAACTTTTACCAGTGGTGCAGCGTGTTCCAGCATCCAGCTTACGGTAGCATGGCCGGCCTCGTGTATGGCTATGGCGCGTTTTTCTTCGGCCGAAATTATTTTGTTCTTCTTTTCAAGGCCGCCTACAATACGGTCAACCGCATCAAGAAAATCCTGCTTATCTACTGATTTCTTGTCCTTACGGGCAGCAATCAGTGCAGCTTCGTTACATACATTGGCAATATCAGCGCCAGAGAAGCCCGGTGTTTGCTTGGCAAGGAATTCTGTATCCAGGTCTTCGCTCTTTTTAAGCGGCTTCAGGTGTACTTCAAAAATCTCTTTACGTTCACGGATGTCCGGAAGGTCCACATATATCTGCCTGTCAAAACGGCCGGCACGCATAAGCGCTTTGTCAAGCACATCGGCACGGTTGGTAGCGGCAAGCACAATCACATTGGTATTGGTGCCAAAACCATCCATTTCTGTAAGAAGTTGGTTAAGGGTATTTTCACGCTCATCATTTGAACCGCTGAAGTTATTTTTGCCACGGGCACGGCCCACAGCGTCAATCTCGTCAATGAATATAATAGCCGGAGATTTCTCTTTAGCCTGTTTAAAAAGGTCACGAACGCGTGATGCGCCCACACCTACAAACATCTCCACAAAATCAGAACCTGATAGTGAGAAGAAAGGTACTTTGGCTTCGCCCGCAACAGCTTTTGCCAATAGGGTTTTACCAGTTCCCGGAGGGCCTACAAGTAGCGCTCCTTTAGGTATCTTACCGCCTATGCTGGTATATTTTTCAGGATTTTTAAGGAATTCCACAATTTCCTGTATCTCTTCCTTAGCGCCCTCAAGGCCGGCAACGTCCTTAAATGTTACCTTAATATCGTTCTTTTCATCAAACAGTTTGGCTTTTGATTTGCCGATGTTGAAAATCTGGCCACCACCGCCACCTGCACCACCGCCGGCCATCCTGCGCATCATAAAAATCCACAGTGCCACAATGATGAGTATAGGCAGCAACGAAAGGAATAATTCACTCCAGTTACTGTCGGTTTCTACCACATAATCTTTCAGCTTGCCTGCCTTAGCGGCTTCATCCAGCTTTTGTTTGAAAAGCTGGTTATCTTTACCGATGTTAAGCGTATAGTGAGGCCCTTTGTTCGGCTTGCCAAGTATATCGTTCTGTACGTCCTTATGCGCCGGGTCTTTCAGTACAGCTTCTTTAAGGTACACTTCGGCGGTTGTTTCGCTATAGGCTACTTTTGAAATTTCGCCCTTGTCAAGATATGCATAGAATTTTGACAGCGAAATAGGTTTTGGGTCATTCCAGGTAGAATTTCCGAATATAAAATTAATTGCCAGGAATATAAGGAGGATACCCCCATATATAAGCCATGGGCTTACTTTAACTCTGTTAGGCTTATTATCTTTTGACATGAAAAATCGTTAGTTGTTTTAGTAGTTGCTTCCTATTGAGGTTATTTTGGCGTCGCCCCAAAGGCTTTCTATGTTGTAATACTCGCGGATGTGTTTCTGGAAAACGTGTACCACAATGTTCACATAGTCCATAAGTACCCATTCACCATTTTCAGTACCTTCAACATGCCATGGCTTGTCCTTCAATTCCCTGGAAACTATTTTTTGGATGGAGTGAACAATAGCGTTCACCTGTGTATTGGAAGTACCGTTGCATATCACAAAATAGTCGCAAACGGTGTTATCTATCGCCCTTAAATCAAGAATATCTATATCATTCCCTTTTACTTCTTCAATCCCTTTTATGATGTTGGCCAGAAGCTCATCATTGCTTACATTCTTTTTCGCCATTTAAAATTTCTGTTATTACGCAAAGTTATCATTTTTTGTATTTACTTTTGAAACTTTACACAAGATTAAAAGCATAATACTTACAATATTCTTTATGAATATTATCAAACTCAGTGCCATAGGCTCTACCAACGATTATTTAAAGGCAATGGCTGCCACTCAGTATGTGGAGGGTTTTACTATTGTTACCGCTGAGCACCAAACCCAGGGGCGTGGACAAATGGGCGCACAGTGGAATGTACAGGCGGGTAAAAACCTTACGTTTAGTGTTTTAGTGAAGGACCTGCTGCTGGAAATCAATGAGATTTTTAACCTGAATGCTGCTGCGGCTGTGAGCATTGCCGAGGCGTTGTCAGGCTTGCATATACCCAACATTTGCATAAAATGGCCTAACGACATTTTGGCAGGGAATAGGAAAATTGGCGGCATTTTGATTGAAAACAGCATTAAGAATGACGGTGAAATTTTCTCGATAATAGGCATTGGGCTGAATGTAAACCAAACGGATTTTGAAGGACTGCCAAAAGCATCGTCAATAGCAGTGGTGGCAGGCCATGAGTTTGATAAAGATGAAGTGCTGATGGCGATTGTTGACCACCTGAAACGTAATGTATCTGCTTTGTTGAATAAAGACAGTGACGCTGTTTGGGCGCGATACCACAACCGGCTTTATAAAAAAGAGGTACCTATGCCTTTTGAGAAAGACGGACACCGGTTTATGGGCATTATAAAAAAGGTTACCCGTAAAGGCAACCTTGAAGTTTTGCTGGAAGATGACACCACCGCCAGCTATGGGATAAAGGAAGTGCAACTGCTTTATTAGGATAGTTATCAGTCGCAGTCTCAGTTTTCAATCAATTGGAATAGCCTTCGACAAGCTCAGGCTGACTGAACACTGCGACTGTGACTGAACACTGAATACTAATTAATCCTCCTCTTCATCGTAAAACTCATCGTCGTCTTCCTGGAAATCGTTCAATAAGAAATCAATCACCAGCTCTATGGTTTCGCCATCATCATTAAGGCCCCAGTAGGCAGGGTAGTAGCCATCGCCCCAGCCTGAGGCAAACATAATCACGTTATTGTCAGAATCTTTTTCAGGATAGTGATCGTTCCAGTCGCCCAGCGCCCTGGAAAACTGGTTTTTACCGGAATATTCGGTAAACTCCTCGGCCAGCACATCATCATAATAATTAGATTCGGGTTTTTCCTCCTGTAGCTTATCCATTTTGGCAACCAGCGCCGCGTTGGTCTCTGCATCCAAAAAAGCTGCCAGGCCCGATTCTACAGGGAAACCGTAAAATTCATCCTCGCCCAGTTCGTTCAGTTCCTCATGCGTCAGGTCTTCCGTCACGGCCAGTATCCATTTTTTGGCATGCTCCGGACGGAATTTTATTTTAGCATAAGCAACACGGTGATGGAGTTCGTCAATCTCTGCCATATATATAAAAACAGGGTACTTGTCAGGCTCTACTGTGCGGGCAAAAGGCTGTTGCGCGTCTGTAAAGAAAGGGTCGGCTGCGATAATTTTTCCCGTAGGCAGGTTCAGTTCGCCAATGTGTATTTCTACCAGCTCATTGCTGTGTATGTTATCTTCTAGGTCAAAATAGATCTCATAGTCTTTGATGTTTTTCATGGCTGTGTGTTTTAGGAATTTAAAGTTAGGCAAAACTTTAGTGTGCGGGGCTGATTTAAAGTATTTTTTAACCTAATTATATCTTAGGGCTAAAATAATCGTACCGGCTGGTTACCAGCGTACTTTTAACCGAATCGCTGGTAAGGGTTACGATGCGGTAGCCAAATGATGCCACATTGATATCAATAACCGGTGAATGCTTTTTTACCTGGAAAGAAACAGCCGGGGTAATGTACTGCGTCACCTTCCTGTCAGTGCGTTTGTCAGGCATGTGGTAATGCCCGCAAAATACGGTAACTTCCTGCTTGCATTGCTGCAATATCTCGTTTACGCTGTCGCGGTTTTGCAATGGGTAGGTTTTATCCATACCGGTATCAAAACCCAAAACAGGATGATGGATAAACACAACTACTTTTTTAAGCGTTGTAGCCTCAGCCTCCAGCCATTGCAACTGCGCATCACTGATTATTGATGCTGACGAATCCATATAGATGTATTTATATACATCATCTTCATGGGCGTAGTACAAGCCATCTCTACCGGCGCTTTTGGTGTTGCTGTAATGCTGTAGCGCTTCTGTCAGCTCATCATGGTTGCCTAAAGTTATTTTAAAGGCAGGGCTATAGCGGCTCAGCTGTTCAAACACCCAATTGTAGGTGCCCGGCATACCAATGTCGCCTGTAAAAACAATCTCGTCAATGCCAATATCGGCAATATGCTCCAGTATTGCGTGCAGGTTGTTACGGGGGTCGATGCCTCTGTCCAGCGCCGTAGGGTCGTCAATGTGCGTGTCGGTTATGTGGGCTATACGCTTCAGCATACAGTAAATATAAAAAATAAAACCCTTCCGGCGATGCAGAAGGGTAATTATTGAATTTTATGATTCTGTCGCGAGATTGTTCAGCTCCGTTGCACTTCGCTCAGAATGATGCAGTAAGTTTATTACAGCTTGTGCATATTATTAGCCAGCGTTTCGATAAATTTAGTGATAGGCCCTTTTACCATCATGGCCATCATGGCATTGAACTCGCCTTCAAATTTCAACTGTACCTCACTTGAATTATCTGATACCGAATTGATATCGCCTTTCAGAGTAAACGGCAATTTATCGCTTGCCGCCCCTAAAATAATCTGGCCCGGGCCGTTCTTTTCCTTAATCTTCAGTTTTATCTCCGGCATGCCTTTCAATGCAAAAATGAACGATTCTTCGCCCGTCACTTCAAACTTGGCGATGTTATCAGGCATTAGCTTTTCAAAATTCTGTACATTGGTCAGTGCATCAAAAATATATTGGGCCGGTTTTTCTACTGTTACTTTAGGGCTTTCTAAGTTCATGTTGTTTTTTTAGGGAACAGCCAAAAGCCAAAAGCCAAAAGCTGCTGCGGTTATGGTAATTTAAAATTTATAATTCAAAATTTAAAATAAATTATTGTTGCCAAGTTGACGGGCTTTCGCGCCATTCCTTCAGGGTTTCCTGCTCGTCTTCGGTAATGTATTGCTTGGCCACGGCCAGTTCCAACAGGGTGTTGTAGTCGCCCAGTGTGTGCAGGTCAACATTAGCAGCTTTGAAATTTTCCACCGAAACATCAAATCCGTAGGTAAAAATCGCTACCATGCCTTTTACGTTGGCTCCCGCTGCCTTTAGTGCTTCCACAGCCAGCAGGCTGCTGTTGCCGGTGCTTATAAGGTCTTCAACCACTACCACGTTCTGGCCTTTTTGCAAAAAGCCTTCCACCTGGTTTTGGCGGCCGTGCTTTTTAGGCTCAGGGCGCACATACACAAAAGGCAATCCCATATATTCGGCCACCAGCATGCCAATACCTATGGCACCTGTGGCAACACCGGCAATAACATCGGGCTTGCCGAATTGTTTTTCAATGTGCTTTGAAAATTCTTCACGTATGTAATTCCTTATCGGTGGGAATGAAAGGGTTATGCGGTTATCGCAATAAATAGGCGATTTCCACCCCGAAGCCCATGTAAAAGGATTTTTGGGATTTAATTTAATTGCGTTTATTTGTAAAAGCAATTCGGCTGTTTTTTTAGCTGTATCTGTATTGAAAATCATATTACAAATGTATAAAGTTTTTGTAAACGATAAACCGCTTTTTTTAACAAACAAGGTAGAAAAAGAAACCGATTTTCAGTTATTTTTACTGGAAACCGTTGACTTTGAGCAGCTCATTAAAAAGATGTTCAATAACAAGATACAAAAGGCGTCCTTATATCACCCTGACGAAAAAGAAACCCTGAAAAAGCTGAAGGAGAAGATACCTGTGGCCAAAGCGGGTGGTGGGCTGGTTTACAATAAACGCGGCGAAGTGCTGTTTATCTTCCGAAATGGCAAGTGGGACCTGCCGAAAGGCGGCATTGAGAAAGGTGAGGAGATTGAAGATACTGCCATGCGTGAGGTAGAGGAGGAAACCGGCGTGAGCGGATTGAAGATTACCCAGAAACTACAGAAAACGTACCACGTTTTCAGGCGCAATGGCCAGTATAAGCTAAAGGTAACGCATTGGTTTGAGATGAAAACCAGCTATGAAGGCATACTTACAGGCCAGGCCAATGAGGGAATTGAAAAAGTAGCCTGGCTGGGGCCGGAAGAAATAAAGGAAGCGCTTAAAAATTCGTATGAGAATATTAAGCTGCTTTTTGAGGATGAAGCATTCGGGATAGCTGCCAAAAAAACTCAAAAATTTTAAATTTCAGAAAGGTTAGCTAATCCAGCCAGCTAGAGATTTTATAATTTTCCAGCCTGTTGGTGTTTTTTCCAGTTTGTATATATTGCCATGGCCTGATAAAGGTCCACGGGAATAACCGAATAATATTACTGCGGTTTTACCATCTTTTGAAAAGATAGGCTTGCTGACAGAAAGTAATGCCTTATCACCATATTTTTTACGATACTTTTCCCAAAACAATTTAAAGTTCCGGGCTTTTACCGCCTCATTATGAATTTTCATAATTGTATCTTCTTCAACAATAGTTACATGCCCAAATGATTTGGCGTGATTGATATTGAATGAAGTTGTGTCATTGATCTGTTTTCTGATATATGCAACATCTTCTTCAGCAAATGCCTTTTCTAATTTTATTGGATAATCAGTTATGGCCTGGAATGGTTCCATAGTAAGCTTATCAGACAAAACAAATTCTACAACAGGTTCCTCAGCAGGCGTTACAAGTAAAGTCTTTAACATCTCATAGGTTTCTTCCTCAAATGGCTGGGTGTGAGTTTTTTCTGCCCCTTTAGTACAAGATAAGCAGGTTAGCACAAGTGAAAATAAAAACAAGATGTTCTTCATGATTTTTGCTATATAAATCTCAAAGGTTTTTAAAACCTTTGAGGTCTTGGATTTGTTACTTCAATTTCCTGTACACAGGATATTCCATATGTGTTTTCTCGTAATATACCGAATGTGTATATATCCATTCCAGGTGCGCTTCGGCATCATCGGCAAAAGCCTTGTCTTCCTGTTTTTTCTTTTCAAAAGCGGCTTTAAGTGAAGCATCTTCCTTCAAAAGTTTTGCAGCGGTATCTTCAAACACATAGGCTGAAAAGTATTCCTTCTGCTGCAATATGGCATCGAAAAAGTTCCAATTAAAGTAGGAGTCCACCGCCTGTGGTTCCAGTGCTTCCAGCAGGTATTTTACACCGGGTTGATTAGTGCTGATGATGTAATCACCCTTATGGAACTGCACCTTCTGTATTTTGGCTACTACCTGAATGCTATTGTGCGGGTAATGACCTTCGTATGGAAATTTAGAAGTTTTGTAATCGGCAATGCGGTAGCTTTCCACCACCATTACTTTATCTTCTGCCAGCTGATCCATTTTTATGTTGTTCAGCTTTAGTAGCTCAATAGCATTCCACCACTGCTGGGGTATAATGTACGCTTCCGGCACAATAACCTCAAGTGTGGGCTTGTATTCCCGGTAGTAGGGCACATTTTTGCTGAACGGTTTTGTCCTGTCATAATACAGCCTTGGTTGCCCTGATACCTCACTTTTGGTATAGCCGCCTTCAAAGCCTAAAAAGGGCAATTGGGTAACCTTGCTTTTGTCCAGTTCCCATTGCAGTGTGTAGCGGCTTCCCGGCTTGTAAAACTGCTGGCTCTCTGCGCGTAATTGCTTTATTTTACTGTAGTTCTTTTCGATGTATTCCAGGCTGGAGAGCATGTACTCATACGTCACCTTTACGCGCTGGTTATAATCCTTCAGCATGTGAGTTTCCGGCATACTGCCCGGCACGTTAAACATGGCTGCATAGCCGGTAGAGTGGCGTGGGTAGTCCATAAACTGCTCAAACCCAAAATCAGGCACCGCATCATGAATGTTCACATAAGGCACGGTTTCAATGCCTTTAGTTTTCATGTCGGCCATAATTTTCGGTATCATATCGTCTTTCCAGTACGCGCCCAGGCTGCCGCCCAGTTTCTGGTGGTGTGTAGTAATATAAGTAAAGGTGTATTGATAGTCGGCCCCGTTGCTCACGTGGTTGTCAATAAACACATCCGGATTCACCTTATGGAAAATCTGCGCAAAGCTGCGGGCGTTTTTGGTATCGCTTTTCAGGAAATCGCGGTTCAGGTCATAATTGCGGCTGTTCCCACGAAAGCCATAACTCTCCGGGCCGTTCTGGTTGGCACGTGTATAGGAGTTGCGGTTCAGCATGCCGCCAATGTTATACACCGGAATATTTACGATAACCGTATTGGCCGGGGCTTTTATCTTGCCGGTGGCCAGGTCGCGGTATAGCATCATGGTGGCATCAATGCCGTCAGGCTCGCCGGGATGAATGCCGTTGTTCAGCAAAATTACCGCTTTGGTTGGATGTATCTTGCTGAAATCAAAAACCTTATCCGGATTAAAGATGACAATATGCAGGGGCATGCCGTTATCGGTCGGACCCATTTCCAACATTTTTATGCTTTCAAAATTTTTATCCAGCAATTGGAAATACGCTATCGTTTCGGCATAAGTGGCAGTCTGGTTGCCGTTGCCTTTTTCATAAGGTGTTGTGTACATGGCCTTGTTTTGTGCAAATGATGAAAAGGAGCAGAGCAGGAGCAGGGCAAACTTTTTCATGGCTGTTATTTTACCCTAACCGAAGCCGGCACCAGTATGGTATAGTCGCCGCCGTTTCGCAATACATCGCGCACAATGCTGCTGCTGATGTAAGAGGTGCGCGCCGCTGTGAGCAGGAAAACCGTTTCAATCTGCGACAATTCGCGGTTGGTGTGCGCTATGGCTTTCTCAAACTCAAAGTCGGCCGGGTTGCGCAGCCCACGCAATATGAATTGTGCGCCCACTTTCTTGCACAGGTCTATGGTAAGGCCTTCATAAGTTATCACCTCTATCTTAGGTTCATCAGCAAAAGCTTCCTCAATAAAGCGCCTGCGCTCCTCCAACGGGAACATGTATTTCTTTTCGGCATTAACGCCTATGGCTACAATTATTTTGTCAAACAGGCCCACACCGCGCTTTATGATATCATAATGCCCAAGGGTGATAGGGTCAAACGACCCGGGAAAAACGGCTATATTCATAGTTTAAATTTTAAAAATTCCAACCAACTTTTCTTAGTCAGATATTTTATTGTAGTTGATGACTTATCGAAGACATCGTTATCTAACATCGTATCAATTTTTTCAATTATAAAGCCATCAAAATCCGACATAAAACTTGCCTTAATATTTGTGTCAGAGACATCATATTTTTTGTCGATAGATATTTTACCGATAACTTCAATTTTGTCAGCCACTAATTTATGCCGTGACGGATGGTACCAATAAAGTAAAGGTCGGGAATTTGATTCATCAATCAATATATTAGCCTTTTCAAAAACGTTGACAGAAGGTTTGTTTTTTATATTGATGGATGTTACAACAATTAAATTGTAACCATACAACAAATCACTATTAAGTATGACTACACCCCCATATTTTCCGTTTTTTAATTTAAATGTCAGACAAGACCCGGTTTCAAATGCAGGGATATATATCTTTCTTTTTTTACGTGCTTTTGGTTTTTCTTTTTCAGTACTTATTTTTAATAGAAAAGCATCTAAAACTAATTTACGTTTCTCAATATCCTTCGCTGTGGCATCAAGTTTCCTCCAGATATCAATATCGCTTCCGCTTTGGATTATTAAGTTGACTCTCTCGTAAATTTTATCGTCTAATTTTTTGCATTCCCATTGTGCTTTTGCCAAGGCAAACCAAAAATTGTTAGCATCATCTAAATCATTTATGAGATCAGTATTTGTAGCTATCAGCTTTTGAGATATTTCATCTACTTCCAAACCCTCATCATACATACTAAAGAATTCATCGTAGATATCTGCGAATGTGTCATTTGATGAAATTGCTGTTCCCCAGGTACCCATCGTAAATTTAATTATAGGATATAACTTTTTATTATATTAAATTTCAGTCATAATGACAAACAACGACTGGACACTGCCTTACTTCCTCCACAGCACTTTCCTTTGCATTGCCAGCTGTATCTCACTATCCAGCAAATCGCTGAAAGGTATACCGGCATGCTGTGCCTGCTGCGGGAATATGCTTTGCGGCGAAAGCCCGGGGTTAGTGTTCATTTCTATAAAATGCGGAATGCCATCCATCACAATAAAATCAGTGCGGGAAAATCCGCTCATGCCCAGCACCTCATACGCTTTGGCTGCCATCTCGCGCACGCGCTGCTCGGTTTCGGCATCAAGGCGGGCCGGGGTTATCTCGTCTGACTTGCCCAGGTACTTCGCCTCATAATCAAAAAACTCGTTGTGCGATACAATCTCCGTCAGTCCCAGCACGGTTATTTTCCCGTTGAGGTTCAGCACACCTACCGATACTTCCGTACCTTTCAGGAAGGTTTCCAGCAGTATATCGTTATCTTCGGCAAAGGCAAACTCCAGCGCTTTGTCCAGTTCAGCCAGGTCGTTCACTTTAGATACGCCCAGGCTGCTGCCGCTTTGGTTGGGTTTCACCATAAAAGGCAAGCCAAGCTGTGCCACAATACCCTGCTTGTTTATTAAATCACCTTTGGAAAGATACACCGAATTGGCCCTTGGGATATTGAATTTGGATAGTACTGATAACGTATCCCTCTTATTAAAAGTCAGCGCGCTTTGGTAAAATCCGCAGCCGGTGTAAGGAATTTCCAGCAGTTCCCAGTAGGCCTGCAGGTGGCCGTCCTCTCCCGGTGTGCCGTGTATGGTATTGATGATAACATCAAAAGTTACTTTTTGGCCATCTTTATCAAAGCTGAAATCACTTTTGTTTATGGGGTATTTGCTCCCGTCAAGCATCACATTCCAGCCATCGGGCAGTATGTGTACCTCAAAAGGCTGGTATTTGTTGCGGTCAAGGTTGTTTACTATGAGCTGCCCGCTCCTCATTGAAATTACGGATTCATCTGAATATCCGCCCATTACAACTGCTGTGTTCATGTGGTGTAGGTTATATGCCTGCGGTGTTTTTGTTAAACAGGCACTTACAAAAGTATCATTATTTGCTTAAACTTATAAAGTTTGGTATTATTTATATCTTTGCGGAAATCTTTATCAAATGACCTTTCGCGAATTCCTCACCAGCAAAGCTTTTTTCAAGCAGATAGCACTGGCTCTTGTAATCATCATCATATTTATTTTCCTGATGACGCAGTGGCTTAGCTATACTACCAATCATGGCCAGCAGATTCCTGTTCCCAACCTCAGTAAAATGAGTGTTGAAAAAGCTGATGAAGCCCTTAAAGCGCTTGATTTGGAGTATGTGGTGCTTGATACAGTAGATTTCAGGTCTGATTATCCTCCTTATACTATAGTGCAGCAGGACCCCATGCCCAATGTGGCTGTAAAGGAAGGCAGGAAAGTTTACATTAAGGTAAATGCCGGATCATACTCGGCTGTTGTATTGCCGGACCTGGTACAGAAAACCTATCGCCAGGCCATACCTACGCTTAAGAACATTGGCCTTGAAGAAGGCAAGAAAACATACAAACCGTATTTAGCGAAAGATGTGGTGCTGGAGATGTGGCAGAATGGCAAAAAGCTGAAAGCCGGCGATAAAGTACAGAAGGCGAGTAAAATTGACCTGGTGTTGGGCGACGGTAAAACCGGATTTGACCAAAGGGAACTGGATAGTGTTGATGCAGGAAATTCTACCAGAGTGCCGGAAGAAGGAGGGGACGAATAATGAGTACAGTATTTGTTGAGCAGGATTCGGAAGACGAACTATATGAGCACCATAGGTTTGAAGCAGGGAAGGGCCAGGCGCCTTTGCGTGTTGATAAGTTCCTGATGAACCTGGTAGAGAACGCTACCCGCAATAAAATACAGAAGGCTGCGGAAGCCGGAAACATTTATGTGAATGATGTGCCGGTAAAAAGCAACCACAAGGTAAAAGCCAATGATATTGTGCGTGTGCTGATGGAACACCCACCGTATGAATACCTGCTGGAACCTGAAAACATTCCGCTGAATATAGTGTATGAAGATGACCAGCTGCTTGTGGTAAACAAGGAGGCGGGCATGGTAGTGCACCCGGGGCATGGCAACTATAGCGGCACACTTGTAAACGCACTGGCATACCATTTTGAAAACCTGCCCATGAACAGCAGCGAAAGGCCGGGGCTGGTGCACCGTATTGATAAGGATACTTCAGGGCTATTGGTTATTGCCAAGACCGAGCATGCCATGACTTACCTGGCACAGCAATTTTCGGACAAGACATCAGAGCGGGAATATGTGGCGCTGGTTTGGGGCAATGTGGAAGATGATGAAGGCACTATTGAAGGGCACATTGGCCGCCACCCCAAAGACCGCATGCAGAACACTGTGTACCCTGATGGCACCGAGGGCAAGCCCGCAGTAACGCATTATAAGGTTCTAGAAAGGTTTGGTTACGTTACGCTGGTATCGTGCAGGCTGGAAACCGGCCGCACCCACCAGATACGCGTGCACATGAAATACATAGGGCACACGCTATTTAATGATGCGCGCTACGGCGGCGACATTATACTGAAGGGTACCACCTTTACCAAATACAAGCAGTTTATTGAAAATTGCTTTAAAGTGCTGCCACGCCAGGCGCTGCATGCCAAAACTTTAGGTTTCGAGCATCCGGTAACTAAAGAATTCCTTCGTTTTGACAGCGAGATACCACAAGACATGCAGGAATGTATTGAAAAGTGGAGAACGTACGCCAAATCACATACGGTAGAGGAGGAGGATTAAGAAAGGTTTATAGGAAGTACTCCTGCGTGTCATTCTGAACGTAGCGATAGCGAAGGGAAGAATCTCAAGTGCTTGTTGAGATTCCTCCTATCGTCGAAATGATAGGGCGCTATCGTAACTTTGAATTACCGATCAATCTACTTCTTATCCTCAGCAGGTTCCCAAAGCTCAATCTTGTTGCCTTCGGGGTCAAATACCCAGGCAAATTTGCCTATGGCATCTTCCATCTTGTTCTCATCAATCTTTACGCCGTCAGCCTGCATGGTTTCCAGCATCTCGTCCAGCCCTTCCACACGGAAGTTAACCATAAATTGCTGCTCCGGGTTGCCAAAGTACCCAGTATCATGCTTAAAGGGTGCAAACACTGTTGGGCCGGCCTCCTGGCACCATACATCCTTACCGTTAACGTAAGTGATGCCAAAGTACTTTTCGTACCACTCGCCTAATCCTTTGTTGTCTTTAGCGCGAAAAAACAATCCGCCTATTCCTGTTACTTTTGCCATAATTATGTTATTGGTTTTATGCTGCAAATATTGAATTTTAGAGGTAAATATAGCTCATACTTTAGTATGATTTATACTATTATGCATATTTCACGTTTATTCTGTAGCCCGTAAACTTCCATCCATGAAAAAAATTACTTTATTATTATTCCTTACATTTTCTATAAATGCTTATTGCCAAAAAGGCCTGGCTTTTAAAGATGCCCCGGCAAATGGCATTAGTGTAAAAGAACTGGATGCCGAATATAAAAGCGC
Source organism: Flavobacterium sp. (assembly GCA_041916875.1). GTDB lineage: Bacteria > Bacteroidota > Bacteroidia > Flavobacteriales > Flavobacteriaceae > Flavobacterium. The sequence goes on along the minus strand of JAYRYS010000008.1, from coordinate 37,412 downwards.
TGTAGATACTAACCCTGAAAAGGCGGTGTTTACAACCGATGAAGACCAGGAAAAGCTGATAAAGGCTTATCAGGATTTCCTGGTGGATTTTGGTAGTTTTTTGCTTAAAAATAATTTTACATGGCAGGAAAATACCAGGTCATTCAACAGGATATACCTGAGGGCTGACGGAAAGGTGGATTACTTTCTGTATGATTTCAAGACACCGCTGCCCGAAGCTAAGCTCAAAGAATTTGAAAGGCTGTTGAATTTATACATTAAAGATCATGACTTCGGTATTTCGGCAAACCAAAAGTTTGCTCAATGCAGCCCGGTAACCTATACTAAGTCTGGTGATTAAAAATGCTTCCTTAAAAAAGCGAACATTTTTTTGCGTATGTCTTTACTGTTCTCATCGGTCCATTTGCCATGCTTTTCACCTTTGTAAATATAAAGCTCGTTAGCAATGTTATAGGCATCCAGCTTTTTTTTCAGTATAGGGCCTTGTGTTTTGGGTACTATAGGATCATCCTCGCCATGAAACATTATTGTGGGCGGTGCATTTTTAGATACCTGGTATGCAGGGCTCACCTTTTCAAAAAGCAAACGGTTGTTTTCATAGGTGTTTTCAGCACCTACAAGGTTTTTCAGCATGCTGCTGCTAAATTTTGGATTTGATGTATAAGATGGATCGGTAAAATCAACAGGGCCAATCATACTGCACACGGCTTTTATTTTTTTGTTCTTGTCAAACGCATAGCTGTACAGTAACGCCAGGTGTGAACCTGCACTGCTGCCTATAAAAGCATATTCGCCTGATAGTCCATAATCATTACGGTTTTTTTCCAATAATGCAATCACAGCCTCAATATCTTCAATTTGCTTAGGGTAGGCAGGGCTTTGTGGTGTAGCCAGCCTGTAGTTGATGTTTACAATAGCATAATCAGGAAACTCTTTCTTCAGGCTCTTGGCCATATAGTCCATCTGTTTTTTAGTGCCTTTGCTCCATCCGCCGCCATGCAGCAGCAGGAAAGTTTTGGTTGCATTGGTTCGGTTAGCGGGCAGGTGTATATCTATCATCTGCTCGGCATCTTTGCCATAGCTCACATTTTTGTAGGTTATTGAATCTTTTACCGAACACATAGCGGCAAAAGGCAATAAAAGTAACAGCAACAGGTGTTTTTTCATGATAAAGGTGGTTTATGCCGCAAAGTACAAAAAAAACCTGCACAGTATTGCTGTGCAGGTTTCCACCATCAATCAAATTTAAAACATTACTGTTTTACAAACTGTAGCTCTATGGCTAGTTTCACTTCATCACTAACTAAAACACCACCTGTTTCAAGGGCAGAGTTCCATGTCAGGCCCCAGTCTTTACGATTTATTTTTCCTGTAAGAGTCAAGCCGGCCTTTACATTGCCCCAAGGGTCTTTGGCTATACCGCCAAAATCAGCTTCAAGGGTTACAGGCTTGCTTTCGCCCCGCAGGCTCAGGTTTCCTTTTAGTATATATTCGCCTTCATTCTTTTTCTCGAAAGAAGTAGATTCAAAAGTAAGCTTTGGATTATTTTCCGCATCAAAAAAGTCTGCACTCCTAAGGTGTCCGTCACGGTCAGCGTTGCCTGTTGAAACGGAATCAACGTCGCCGCTAAAGCTAAATTTAGCGTTTTCAAAGTTGTCGCCTTCGGTTTCTGCCTCTGCTGTAAATGTGCTGAATTTTCCGGATACGTTAGTAAACATCATGTGTTTTACCTTAAAGCCGATTTCTGAATGTGTTGGGTCAACCGCCCATTTAGTTGTTGCCATAATTTTATTTTTTTAAATGTTAGATTTTAAGCTTGTATATACAAATATAATAATTAATGTATATACAAATGTTATTTTGTTGTTATATGTTTACTTTAAAAGTACAGTACAAAATTAGGGCAGTAAATAGACCTACGCATTGAACTGGGACAAGAAAAACATTTTAGATTGTAGATTGTAGATTTCAGATTGGCTCAGTCCGAAAACAATACGTGCCTTCGACAAGCTCAGGCTGACTGGAAAACTGAAACTACAATAATATAACTATTCAGATTTTGAGTGAGTCAATCTGAAATCTAAAATCTGAAATCACCCCCTCGCCAGCTTTGTCCTTGTCTTGCTAAGGAACTCTGCCGATATGCCGAGGTATGAAGCAATATAATGCTGGGCTATGCGCTGCGGCAGGGTAGGGTACACTTCCAGGAAGTCCAGGTATTTTTCCATGGCGGTTTTAGATATGGTATTGAAAAGCCTGTTTTGCGTTACGGCCAGGTGGCGTTGTAGCAATATGCGGAAAGCACGCTCAAAACGCGGGGCACGCTCAAAAAGCTCTTCTTTGGCTTCAGGTGTGAAGGACAGGAACTCGCAGTCTTCCAGAGTTTCAATAAACAGCTTGCTGGGCTTTTCCTCATAAATGCTGAAAGATATATCGCTCACCCAGGCATTTTCTATAGCAAATTGCAGTATCACCTCAAAGCCTTGTGGGTCAATATAATATTTGCGTACACAGCCCTTGATTACAAAATCCTCAAAATTGCATTTCTCGCCTTCGTGCAGCATGATGGTTTTCTTCGGCACTTTTTTAAGTATCGCCAGGCTGTTCAGTATTTCCAACTCTTCCGATGAGAAATTTACGTAGCGGCTTATACTGTCATTAAGTTGCTGGTAGGCATCCATAGCTATAGGGTTTACAGCAAATGTAGGATTTTGGAATAAATAAAAAAAGCGCCCGGAAGCGCTTATGTTTATACTGCTAACTGTGGTCTCTTTTTAAGTATGGCAGCTGCTATTAGCGATACAATCAATCCTATTGGCAATATTTCAGTATAGGTCCATAAAACTACCCACGCCGGGTTTTTATACATCTCCTTGAATGATTCCATCTCTGCGGCCTTTTTGGCAATCTCAGCCGGGGCAGTGCCTTTAGCCTTCATGGCTTCAATGGTTGCAGCGGTATATTTATCGGCAAAATCAGGGTAAAAATTATACAGCATCACCAGCCATACTATAACATAAATGCTTGAGGCGATTAGCGAGATATAAAGCCCTATAGTAAATGCTTTGCCGAACGAAACAGTGCCTGCATTCATTTTGTCCCTATAACTTTTTATGGCCACAAAAATGAGCGAAAAGCAAACCAGCATGCTGGCAAAGCCTACCACCATGCCCATTTCCATATCCATGCCGTTAAGGCTTAGCAGGTAACCTATGCAGCTTATGAAACCACCGATAAGCCCGTAAGTAAGTACAATTTTTTTCATTTGTTTATTGTTTTACGATTATGCCGCAAAGTTGCATTTACCAGCACAAACAGCCCTCATACTTTAGGATGATTTTGCGCTACTGCCAGCTAATACTACTTTAGTATTAGCTTTCAGGGTATAAGATTGTAACGCTTTCCAAACTCTACGGCTTGTGTCCTTCTTTTTACATCCAGCTTTTCAAACAGTTTGGACGAATGGGTTTTTACTGTGTTGAGTGATACAAACAAGCGTTCGGCAATTTCAGCATTGCTCAGTCCTTCAGCCATCAATTGCAGTACTTCCAGTTCACGGGGGCTTATGCCCAGGCGGTCCAGTTCTGCCTGGTTCAGCACAAAATCCTTTTCAGGCGTTATGTAAACTTCTTTCTCTACTATTACAGTCTCTTTTTTAGGTTTTGAAAGTTTCAGCGCCAGCCAAATCCCCAGCCCGGTAAACAGCACTGCTATAATGCCCACATAAATTTCGAGCATGTAGTCAATCACTATAAAGCGCAGTTCCAGCCAGCGCAGCGCAAAAAGCAGCAGTGCGAGGCCGGAACCGTAAAGGAGTATCTTCTTATTTTCGGATAATGCAGGGCGCATGTAAACGGGTTTGGGCAAAGGTATAACTATTTTTCTTCGGCAAGGCCCAGCGCTTCGCGTATCAGCTTGTTGAAAACTTTGTCATCAGGCCTTGGCATGTCAGAGTTTACAAAATTGCCCTGTGGGTCAATCAATATAAATCGTGGTATGCCTTCAATATTATATTCCTTGCTGAATTTGTCAATGTCGTTGGCATGCACCTGCAACACGCTGGCCGATTTGGTTTTGGCTTCCACAAACCATTGGTCCACGCGCTTGTCAACGCTCAATGCCATAAACTGTATAGGCTGTCCTTTATACTTCACGGCTATTTTCTCAAAATAAGGAGAAACTACCCTACACGGCTGGCACCACGTAGCCCAAACATCTATGGCCACATACTTTCCTTTCAGTTGTGCCAGACTAAAAGTTTTGTTGTCAATCGTTGTACCTTCAATTGCCGGAGCCAATGCGCCTTTGTCAAGGCTGGTAAGTACTTTATTATGATTGTTGATGAGGCCGGCAAACTTCCTGCTGCTGAAACCGCCGGCATAGGTTTCTACCAGCCTGTTCCTTTCGGTAGCGGCGGTGGCTTCGTTCAGGCTTTTGCCCAGTTGCCAGTACAGCATCTTGTCCTTAAAACTTCCGGCGGGCAATTTGGCTATGGCTTGTATGGATTTGGTGTTCTCATCAGTATCTTCTTTGTTTTCTGCAATAAGCCTCGACTTCAGGTACTCAAAATAAACTTCACTTGAAAGGAGTGCCTCATCATTAAGCGGCACCGTCTTTTTCATTTCAGCAATCTCAGGTGTTTCAATAGTCTTTTGGCCCGGGAACATAGCTGCACGCTTTTTAAGGAAGTGGTTCCAGTAGTTGAGGTACTTGATGGTTAAAAGCATCTTGTTTTTTTGCAGGTAATCTTCACGCGGTATATAATTATCTGCCGTGCGGAATTTATCCGACTCGCTTATGGCATCCTTCCATTCCTTAATAAGCCCGTCAGTAAAAACTTCGGGCATGTCCATATATTCGTTATTCTCGAGGTAATACTGCGTCATGCTCCAGTCATCAGCCTTTTCGCCTTTATAATTATTTTCGGCAAGCCGGGTGCCTTTTATTTCGACTGAAGAATTGTTGCCGCTCATTTTTAGGTCAACATATACACTGTCTTTCGCCCCGAAAAATACTGCCTGCTTTTGCGAATTATCAAAAATAAGCTCATAAAACGCTGCGGGCAGGTCCTGTTTTATCACCTGGTTAAATTTGCCATTAACCACTGGTATCACTGCTATGGTATCGTGCACAAAATCGTCGGTAACATAAATGGTCTTGAATTTGGCATCGCCGCTTATGGTTCCGCTCACAACGGTTTCGCTATACTTCAGCATTTTGTTGGGCTGGTTTATCCAGGCCATGATGCCTATACATGCGGCTATTGTTGCCAAAGCGGTTAACGAACGCACCGGTTTGCCCAAAAACGCGGCCTTAAACGATTTGTGCCTGTACCACATGAAGCCTACAGCAAGCAGGAGGCAAGCCCCCACAAGGCCAAGCATTTCAGAATAGGTAGCCCAATAGCCCAGGTCGCTACCCTTGCTTTCTGATATTTTTCGTACAATCTCGAAAGGCGACCATGCCGGTACAACTTTAAAAGCCATTAAAAAGGTATTGCCCAGCAGCCCGAAAAAGCCAATTACGATTGACCATATAAAGCTTGGTACAAGTACCGCGATGAGGTATTGCAATGCGCTGAGCATTAACCCGCCCAGGAAAAGCCTGAGTATTATTTCCAGGATATTGCCAAATTCAAAGCCCAGAGATGCTTCTTTTGGTATTTCAATGAAAAGCGTGGCAATGCCGCCCATCAAAAAACTGCCCGCCACCAGGCTGATGATGGCGATAAGATTGGTAACGAGTATGAGCGTGAATTTTGAAAAATAAATGGAGAATTTGGTTATGGGCTGGGTTTCCATAAGCTGCCATCCACCATTTTTATGGTCCAGCTGGGCAAAGCGGCTTACCGTGATGATAATGAGCAGCGGGAAGAAAAAGCCTGCAAACGGAGTAAGGCACTGCTCAATGTAAGTGGTAAAGTGGTTATAAGGCATGCCGGCCTTTTTGGGTTCGTTTTGTACCATCTGTACAATGCCATAAATAACAGGTGAGATGATGCCCAGCACTAAAGCCAGTATGTAAATGCCTGTACCTTTTTTCTTTATGTTTTCTGCCTTGAGGGCAGTGATGAAGTTTTGCATGATGTTGTGTTGTTATTGTTGCCTGATTAGCGCCATGAACCATTCTTCAAGGCCGTTGAGTACTTTTATCTCATAAATGTCAGCCCCTTCGTTCACAAGGCTGCGGGTAAATTCCGGTATGTCATCGCGCCCCGGCAGTTCCAGCGTAAGCTGCTGCTCATTTTCCAGCACAGCATTAGGGTAGGCAGGCAGTAATTCCCCATGCCATCTTACAGCATCTTTTACCGCTAACTGTACTTTGCACGCGCCTGATTCCCTTGCCAAATCGGCCATGGTACCTTCAAACCGCAGCTTGCCGTGGCTTATGATGCCTACGTGTGTACACATTCTTTCAATTTCCGACAGCAGGTGGCTCGATACAAATATGGTTGTGCCTTTTTCTTTATTTAGCCGAACCAACAGCCTGCGTATGTCGCGCATGCCGTTTGGGTCAAGGCCGTTAACCGGTTCATCAAGCAACAGTAGTTCAGGTTCGCTCAGCAAAGCCATGCCTATGGCCAGGCGCTGCTTCATGCCCAGCGAATACTGTTTTACCTTTCGTTTGGCATCGCGCTGCAGGTCTACCAGTTCAAGCACTTCGGGTATTTTGGTTTCAGGTACGCCGCGCAGTTTGGCAATGTAGCGCATGTTATCATACCCGCTAAGGTGCAGGTATAGTGCAGGGCTTTCAACCAGCGCGCCTATGTTTTCAAATACCTGTGGCAGCTGTTCCTGTAAAGGGTTGCCGAAAATTTGTATGGCGTTGCCCTGTTCGGGCAATATGCCCGTAAGCAGCCGCATGGTGGTAGATTTTCCTGCCCCGTTAGGGCCAAGGAAACCGTAAATGGAGCCTTTGGGTATGTGGAGCGAAACATCGTCCAGCACTTTCCTGTGTTTGGAATAGCGGAAGGTAAGGCCTGTGGTCTGTATAGAATAGTCAGCCATGGTGTGGTTGGTTTTGATTGGTTTGGTGCTAATATAGCAAAATAGCGGCACACTTTGCAGGGCAGTTTTTCTGTTGTACTTTTGGATGTAAATCTACACTTGATGAAAATTGTAATATCGCCAGCCAAAACACTCGACTTCGAAACCAAACTGCCGGTACGTAAACATACACAGCCCGCTTTTTTGGAGCAGTCTGAAATTGTGCATAAAGCCGTAAAGGAAAAATCGCCAAAGGAGCTAATGGAACTGATGCATATATCAGACAAGCTGGCCGACCTCAACTGGCAGCGCAACCAGGACTGGAAAACACCTTTTACCAACAAAAATGCACGCCCTGCCGTTTATGCTTTTAACGGCGATGTATATGTGGGGTTGGATGCTTATAGTATTCCGCCTGCCAAGGTAAATAAACTGCAGGAGACGCTTCGGATACTTTCAGGCTTGTATGGTTTGCTTAAGCCGCTGGACCTTATACAACCTTACCGCCTGGAGATGGGCACGCACCTGGAAGTGGGGGATAACAAGAACCTGTATGAATTCTGGAAAGAAAGCGTGACCAAAGCACTAAATGATGAGCTTGAAGACGGTGAGCTTTTTATTAACCTGGCCAGCAAAGAGTATTTTGATGCAATAGATGCCAAAGCGCTGAAAGTGCCAATCATTACCCCTGAGTTTAAAGATTACAGCAAGGAGGGCGAATTGCGCATGGTAAGCTTCTTTGCCAAAAAGGCTAGGGGCATGATGGTGCGCTACATCATCGATAAAAATGTACGCTCGCTCAACACGCTGAAAAAGTTTAATTATGAAGGTTATGCTTTTGACCCTAAGTTGAGCAAGGGGAACAGTTTAGTTTTTACCCGCTAGAATAATTACCTAACCCCGTAACGGGAATAAAAAAACTCCGGATATGCTTCCGGAGTTTTTTAATTTTGAATCAAGTTGGTCGTAAATTTTTATAGCGGTTCATCCCTTACCACAAACTCATAACCGTAAAACAGCCCCGATGATCCTATACTGAACCTGAAGCGAAGCATATTTTGGTCGAGATTATCAATCATGTGGGCACGCCCTTCGGCACCGTCCAGATTAAGTCGCAGCACATTACCGGTAGTGGTATATGTACCGGTTGCAACAGGAGTTAGCACCGGATCAAAATCACAGTTGTGGTATAAGTTAAAAGTTCCGTTGGCAAGAAATTCAAATGCATAATTATCCTCCTCAGGATTCGGTATATCGCAAGCCAGGTTTACGGGCTGCGCGTTATCATAAAGCGCTACCGTCCGCCAGGTACCCACCACACTGCCTGTGTAAGGATTTTCAATTCCGTTGTTTGTACTGTTGCTGTCATCATCGCTGCACGCAACCGAAATTATAGAAACAAAAGCCAAAAACGCTATTATCTTTTTCATATCTGGATTGTTATTTTTGCTAAATTACATAATGCCGATACTGCCTCCTGTTAACCACATCATAAAAAAACTCCAAAGTTTCCTAAGGAGTTTTGAATAGTCAAGGTTTGTGTTATTGTTGTTTGAGTTTCTTCATAAACTCTTTAAAAACAGGTGCAAAATCTTCAAATAGTTCGTTTCCTTTGTTGCGTAGCATTACTTCGCTAAACATTTTCAACCCAATAGCAAATTCAATAGACTCAGTTTGATTGTTAAATAGATTTTTATTCTTTAGCGTATCAATTATATTAAATATATCATCATGATTGTCAAAAATAACCTCTACCGGTTTGTGTAAATCAGTTCCCTTTGGATTGCTCAGCTGTTCAAGAGTTACTTTATAGTGATTGTATTTTGGATTCATTTTAGTTTTTTAAATTAATGCATTGCCTCGCTCATATCTACTTTGCCTTTGCCCCGCCTTACCAAGAGGATAAAAGGTATGCATAGCAGGAACAATATGCCCAGGTACAGGAACACATCCATGTACGATAGTACCGTAGCCTGCTTCATTACCGAGCCATCAAGTGCCTGGTAGGCTTTACCCAGCGCCTCGTTAGGGCTGAAGCCTTTAGCCATAAAGCTTTGCTGCATTTGGTGTACGCGCTGCTGCACTTCAAAGCTGGCCTTATCCATGTGTGATACCAGGTCAACACGGTGCTGCTGCCCAAAACGTGAGATAAAGGTAGTAATGATAGCAATACCGAACGAACCGCCCAGCTGGCGCATCATGCCGGTAAACGCAGCACCTTCGCCAATACCCTTTCCGTGAAGCGTGCTTAACGAAAGTGTTGTGATAGGCACGAAAAGCAATCCTAATCCCACGCCCCTTAGTATCAGCGGCCAAAACATGTGCTCAGCACCGGTATCAGGAGTCATGATGTTATGCATCCAAAATGTGAACCCGAAAAATACCAGGAAGCCAATGGCAACCATGTATGCCTGCGGAACGCCCTTTTGTATCAGGTTGCCTATTATAGGCATCATGAAGGCTGTTGTAAGCGAGCTTGGTATGAGCAAAAGCCCGGCGTCAAGTGCTGTCCAGCCCAATATCTGCTGTGTATATATCGGGATTACAAAAGTGGTTCCGTACAACCCGAAGCCCAGTATGAAACACATTATGGTACCAATGCGCAGGTTGCTGTCCTTTAAAACCTTGAGGTTTACTATAGGGTAGGCGTAGGTCAGTTCCCGCCATATGAACGCCAGTAATCCAAATACTGTAACTACGCTGAGTGTTACAATACTGGCATCTTCAAACCAGTCATCCTGCTGGCCGTGTTCCAGTACATATTGCAGCGACCCGATAAATGCCGCCAGGAACGCAATACCCCACCAGTCTACCTGATTGGCTTTCAGCTTTTCACCATATTTAGGGCTTTTTACATATATCAGCGTAAGCAATGTTGCTATGATACCGATAGGGATGTTGATGTAAAATATATACGGCCATGACCAGTTATCCACAATCCAGCCGCCAAGAGGCGGGCCAAGGGTTGGGCCTACAATTACACCCATACCGTAAATAGCCTGTGCCATACTGCGTTTTTCGGCCGGGTAGCTTTCGGTGATGATGGTTTGTGCGGTTACAAGCAATGCCCCACCGCCAAGCCCCTGTATGAAGCGGAACGCTACCAGCTCCCAAATATTGGTGGCATTACCACACAAAAAGGACGCTACGGTAAATATCACGATAGATACGGCAAAATAGTTCCTGCGGCCAAACTGCTGGGAGAGCCAGCTGGTCATGGGTATTACAATTACGTTGGCAATGGCATAGGCGGTTATCACCCAGGCAATATCCGTCAGGGTGGCACCCAGGGTACCGCGCATGTCATTAAGTGCCACGTTTACTATGGTAGTATCTACAATTTCAAGCAGGGCGCACAATACCGCTGTTATGGTAATGATAACCCGCCGGTAGCCGTATTCTACCAAACTGTCGTTTGCTGCTGCTGCTGTTGCTGCCATATTATTTTACATGTACATCTACTTCCACGTTCATGCCCGGGCGAAGCAGCTTTACTTTTTCTTTGTCATTATTGGCTGTAAGCGATATTTTTACCGGTAGCCTCTGTATGGTTTTTACGAAGTTGCCTGTGGCATTATCAGGCGGCAGTAGTGAGAAGCGCGCACCCGTAGCAGGGGAGAAGGAGGTTATCTCACCTTCAAACTCCGTATCAGGATATGCATCAGCCTTGATGATCACTTTCTGGCCCTGCCTCATCTTGTTCAGCTGTGTTTCTTTAAAGTTGGCTACCACCCAGGCTTCCTGGCTGTTGATGATGTAAAACAGCGCCTGTCCCGGCTGCACCAGTTGCCCCGGCTGTATATCGATAGTAGATACCTGCCCGTCAATAGCGGCGGTAACTACGGTATAGGCAAGGTTAAGCTGTGCTGCCTCCAGCGCGGCTTGTGCTTTTTTGATGTTGGCAGAAGCCACATCGGTCTGCTTGGCCGATACATTACTTCTTGATATGCTGGCGCTGCGTTGCGATTTGCTCGCTGCTTCAGCCTGTTGCAGTACCGATAGCTGTGCTTTTGCCTCCAGCATTGTTGCCTCAGCCTGCTCAAACTGCTGCTTGGTTATCGACCTGTTATCGTATAGGTTTTTGTAGCGTGCATAGTCATTATTGGCACGGTTAAGCCTTACTTTGGCTGCCTCAATGTTACCTTTTGATGACAGGATATTAGCATCCGATACCGATACGCCTGCCTGCGCACCGCTAATATCGGCTTTGGCTACCGCATAGCCACCTTCTGCGGCAGCAAGGGCAGCTTTGGCTTCCTCAACGCGCACCACATAGTCTTTATCATCTATTATGAAAAGCGTGTCGCCTTTCTTCACAAAGTCGTTATCCTTTACAAATACTTTGGTTACATAGCCTGTAACGCGCGGTATTATCGGGTTCATGTTCTTTTCCACCTGGGCATCGTCAGTCTCCTCATGAGCCTGGGAGTGCAGGTATTTGTAAGTTCCGTAAGCGCCGCCCAGTACCACAAGGGCTATAAGTATTACCAGGAATTTCTTATTTGTTTTCTTCTTTTCCATGACGGTTATTTTGTTTGGGTAAGATTAAATGAATTGGTTAATTTGCCTGAAGCGTTCAGCAGTTCATAATACCTCTGGGTAATATCTGCTTTGGAGAAAGCTTCGTTTATTTTTGCCTGAAGCTGCTGCACATCGGCATCCAGCAGGTCGTTAGTATCCTGAAGGCCGTTATCGTACTTGTCTTTTACAATGCGGTAGTTCTCATCGGCCTGCTCTACAGCCTGTACATATACTCTGTTCTGCTTCAGCGATAGGTTATAGTTTTCAAGCGCTTCCTGCACCTGCACTTTTATATTGTCAGTCAGTATCTCGGCTTCGCGGCGGGTTTCCTCGGCACGGCTGCGAGCTGCTTTCACCTTGCTGTTATTTTTGAAAATATTAGAAATATCATACGATACCCCCACGCCGGCATTCACGGCATTGTACACCTGCAAAAAGTTTTGCACATCAAGCGCCACATAGCCGCCGGTAAACGATAAGGATGGATAGTAATCGGCCTGTGCAATCTTAACGTTGGCTTCCTGCGCCTTTTGAGACCATCTAAGAGCTTCTAAGTCATTTCGCTGTGCAATGGCTTCACTTTCTGTTACAGATACGCTTAAATCGCCTGAATTTTTAAAATACGCTTCGCTTGGGGTAATCTGTGTGCCTTCAGGCAGCTTCAAAAGGTTTACCAGCTGGTAGTTTATGGTAGATACCATCTTATTGGCTTCATCCAAAGATAATTGCGTGCTGCTTGCCTGCAATTGCGCCCTCAATAGGTCATTGCGCGCCAGCAAACCGTTTTTTTCCATGTTGGTAAAATCGGTAACGCGCTGGTTGGCGCTTTTCAGGTTTTCCTGTATCAGGTTTACCGATTCCTGCGCTTTGTACAGGTTTACATACAGTATGATGGTTTGCATGGCAAGCTGTTCCTTCACATTGGCGGCGTTAAAGGTTTGCGCTTTCAGCAGGCTTTCCGATGCCGAGATGTTGTTTTTCAGCCTGAAGCCGGAAAACAGCGGCATACTCAGGCTGGCCTGCCCAAACATCAGCTGGTTTACTTTGGGCGATGAGGTATTGCCTTCGCCTTCTGCCGGTTCATCGCTGCCTCCCATAGGTACCCTTAGCTTTACGGTAGGTTCATTCAGCCTCATGTACTGGCCTGATAGTTTAAAGTCGGGGTACACGTTGTTCTTCACATTGGTAACCTCAAGTGCTGCGGTGCCCACACGGGTATCGGCAAGGGTAGCCTGGTTGCTTTTTGTCACTGCAAGGTTAATGGCCTCGTCCAGCGACAGCTGCCTTTTTTCCTGCCCCTGTGCAAAGCCTGCATAGAGTAGGAGTATAGGCAATACAATTCTAATTTTCATTTACTAAAAGGGCTTTAATGGTTTGTTTAATGTGTTTGGTGAGTTGATTCTTTATATAATCCTGAAAAGCCTGCTCGGTATGCAGGCCAAGTATCTGCTCATAAAAAAGGCGGTTCATCTGGAAATTGATGAGTGTGCCCATGATGGTGCCGGAAATCAGCATGATGTTTACATCTTTTTTGAAGATGCCGCTGGCCTGGCCGTCTTCAATAAAGCGCCTGAAAATGTCCATGTTTTCCTTCTTGATGTCGGTAAAAACCTTCATATCCATAATTCGCTTTTTGGTAGATAGCTCAAAATGCAGTATTTGGTACATACACTTGTTCTTGTCTATGCGCGATATGTAAAGTTCAATAAGGCGGTCCAGCTTTTCAACAGGGGAGAGGTCATCATTAAAAATATTCTCCAACTGCATCTTCATGCCCGAGGTGCGGTGCACGATAAGTGTTTCCAAAAGCTTTTCCTTGGAACCGAAATAATAGGAGATCATCGCTATGTTCACGTTCGCCTCTCGCGCTATCGTGCGTATGGAGGTGCCGTCAAAACCATCTTCGGCAAACAGCCTTTCGGCTACCTGCAAAATCTCTATTTGCTTTTCATTTAATTCTGTCATCAGTTGATGCATTTAAATTTCGGTACAAAATTAAACATTTGTTTAAATTAAACGTTTGTTTAAAATAAATTTGACTGAAATTTAACAAAAAACGATTTCGAAAATAGCGATAGAATATTTCTATTGAATGTGTTTTAATGGTTGATTACCAAAATCATGCATTAATCAACCTAAAGGTATTATTGAATGTTAATCCAGTTCTCCAAAATTTTCTTTCCGTGTGGGGTTAATATGGATTCCGGGTGGAATTGTACTCCTTTTAAATCAAAAATTTTATGGCGCAGCGACATAATCTGGCCATTTTTGTCAACAGATGTAGCTTCCAAAACGGCCGGCAAAGTGGCTGGGTCAACACTCCAGGAATGATACCGCCCTACCTCAATGTGCTTTGGTAGCGACTCAAAAATGGGTTCGTCGTCAACCAAAATTTCAATGCTTGCTGCAACACCATGATGCACCGTGTTGAGGTTGATGAGGTTGCCGCCAAACACCTCGGCTATGGCCTGCTGCCCCAGGCAAATACCCAGTATGCTTTTTGTAGGTGCATATTGTTGTATGATCTGTTTCAGCAGTCCGGCTTCATCAGGTATGCCAGGCCCCGGCGATAGCAGCAGCTTGTCAAAATCCTGTGGGTCATCAGGGTTCACTTCGTCGTTCATCATCACGGTTACCTGCGCACCAAGGCTTTCCAGGTAATGCACCAGGTTGTAGGTAAAGCTGTCGTAATTGTCAATCACTAAAATTTTTTTCATCCTTGTTTTGAGTGTCCTGCAAAAATAGTAAAGATTATCAGTGTTAATGAATTTATAAATCTACTAAATTAGTAGAGTGTTTTTGTTTTTTGTGTAACTTTGGGTTCGCCCGCACACCAACAGGGCAACATATTAGTGAATGAAACATCCTATATATACCGCTAATTACCTTAGGTCAGGTTCTTTTCCGGATAAAGAAAAAACCGAATACTGGCTGGAAGGATTTTTTAAATGGCTCTTTTGCATCGGGCCTGAATATACCAATCATGATTATTTTTTAGAGAAAGAAAAAGAGATGGATAATGTGTTCAGGGAATTACTTGAGTTAACCGGTTTTGATGCTGAAAAAATAAATATACTTATCTCATCATTAAAAGATAATCAGTTACTACTTCATCGAAAACTTGAGGATGACCTTAATGCTGTTTTTGAGTTTGACCCGGCTGCTAAAAGCCGTAACGAGGTGCTGGTTTCCTATCCGGGTTTTTTTGCCATAGCAGTGTATAGAATAGCGCACGAGCTATGGCTGAACCATGTGCCGGTACTGCCGCGTATGATGAGCGAATATGTGCACGGCAAAACAGGGATAGACATACATCCCGGCGCTGAAATTGGCGAGCGATTTTTTATTGACCATGGTACCGGGATTGTAATTGGCGAAACCTCCCTTATAGGCAATGACGTAAAAATATACCAGGGCGTAACGCTGGGTGCGCTAAGCGTAAGCAAGGCTGAAGCTGAAATAAAACGCCACCCAACCATAGAAAATGATGTTACCATTTATGCCAATGCCACCATTTTGGGCGGCAGTACCGTGGTAGGGCATGGGTCTGTTATAGGTGGCAATGTGTGGCTTACCCATTCGGTGCCGCCCAACTCGCTGGTGTACCATAAAAGTGAGATTACCATAAAAACCAGGGAGCTTTTTCCTGAACCGTTGAATTTTGTAATATAAACCAATAGAGTATGAAAGCTGATACTATTTTAAAAACTATAGGAAACACACCGCATGTTAAACTCCAAAGGCTGTTTGAAGGCCGAAATGTGTGGATAAAACTGGAGCGCAATAACCCCGGGAATAGCATTAAGGACCGTATTGCCCTCGCCACGATTGAGGATGCTGAAGCCAAAGGCCTGCTGAAACCCGACAGCATAATTATTGAGCCTACATCGGGCAATACAGGCATTGGCCTCGCATTTGTAGCGGCGGTTAAAGGCTATAAGCTGATACTGGTTATGCCGGAAAGCATGAGTGTGGAACGCCGCAAGCTGATGAGCATTTACGGCGCCGAATTTGAACTGACCCCACGCGAAAAGGGTATGCGTGGCGCGATTGAAAAGGCGGCAGAACTGGTAGCGGCAACACCTAATGCGTGGTCGCCCTCGCAATTTGATAACCAGGCCAATGTAGAGATACATAAAAAGACCACCGCACAGGAAATCCTGGCTGATTTCCCCGAGGGTATTGATTACCTGATTACGGGGGTTGGCACCGGTGGGCATATAACAGGCGTAGCAGCCGTTTTAAAGGAAAAATTCCCTAATCTGAAGGTATTTGCCGTGGAGCCGGAATTGTCGCCGGTATTGAGCGGTGGCAGCCCCGGCCTACACCCTATACAGGGCATAGGTGCCGGTTTTGTGCCATCCATCTACCAAAGCGGCCTGATTGATGGCGTAATACAGGTAGGCAAGGAGGAAGCTTTTGAGTTTGCCCGAAACATTGCTAAAAAAGAAGGTATACTGGCAGGTATATCAACAGGTGCATCATTGGCGGCCGTTAACAAAAAGCTGGCTGAAATACCGCAGGATGCCACCGTACTTACCTTTAATTATGATACCGGCGAAAGGTATTTGTCTATTGAGGGGTTGTTTTGAGAGCTGCTGAGCGATTAAGCTTCTTAGTAATTGAGATTTCCTGCAAAGTTTTGGAAACCTTGCAGGAGTATTGTATTGTTTAGCTTAACTGCTTAATCGCTCAGAAGCTAAGTAGCTTAAAAGCTTAAACAGGTATATAGATATGGAACGTTGCCCCCTGGTTGGGTGTGCCTGTAGCGGTTATGTAACCTTTGTGGTTATCTAAAATGCGTTTTGCAATAGCAAGGCCAATACCGGTGCCGCTGTATAGCTTTTTGTCGTTCAGGCGCTGGAAAAGGGTAAATATCCTTTCGGCATATTCCTGTTCAAAGCCAATACCGTTATCCGATACTGTGATTTTGCAGAAAACATCGTTACCCTGTATTTCTTCTGTACAGCCAATCAATATCCTTGGCGGTATGCCCTGGCGTGCAAATTTCAGCGAGTTGGTAATAAGGTTTTGCAGCAGCTGTCTGAACTGGAATGGGATTATCGTCAGCATAAACATCGGCCCGATTTCAATTTCTGCCCCTTTGTCACGTAATTGTTCGGCAAGGTCCTCGCGCACCTGGCTTACAATATCGCCAAGGTTAATTTCTTTAAAATCAGGGTCACTAAGATCTGCCCTGGAGTAGGTGAGCAGGTCTTTTATGAGTGATTGCATCCTGCTGGCCGCGCTTTTAACCCTGTTGAAATAATCTAACCCGGTGGGAGATAGGTTGGCGCTTTCCTTCTCTGTAATCATTGAGGTAAGCGTTTGTATCTTACGCAGTGGTTCCTGCAGGTCATGGCTTGATATGTAGGCAAATGCCTCGAGCTCTTTATTAGAGCGTATGAGTGCATCGTTATTATCCTTAAGCTCTTTGGTTCTTTCTTCAGCTTTTACCTCGAGGGCATTTATAAAAGCACGGTCTTTATGGAACTGTATTTCACTAAGCTTTATCTGCTCATTCGCAGAAAGGTGTACCGATATTAGTTGCGAGAACAAACTCAACATGCCGGATACGGCTTCGGCATTCATTTCCTTAGGTTGAGGATCTATGGCAAAGAGGCTGCCAAAATAGCGTCCGTCCTTCCTGAATATAGGTACGGAGACATAACTCTTGAACCCATAAGTAAGTGGGGTAATGTGTTTAGAATAATAGGGGTCAGTATCAATATTTGCAATAACCAGTGGCTGCGCTGTCACCTTCAGTTCGTTACACAGTACGGTTTTAACATCCAGCATATCTCCGGATTTCAGCCCGAAATTAATATTATCGTTAGCACTGCAAAGCAGCCAATATTCATCGGTTACATGTGCTACTCCTGCAAAGCCCATTCCAGTTGTCTGGCAAAGTACACTAAGCATTGTGGGCACAATGTCCAGATTTGCAATATCGTCTATGTTTTTAATAAGTTCTTCAGGTATAAGGCTCATGGCATTACTAAAATCCAACGGCTAAAGTTACTAAAAATTCCGTTGGCAAACTTTTAACAAATCTTAAAAAATAAACCCCGCCGCACTGGCAGGGTTTATCTTCAATTTAAAATCTAAAATTCTTAGAATACAAGATTTACAGTCAGGTCAAACTCATCATAGATAGCTTTGTCGCCAAGGCCGTCAAAAAAGCTTCCTGAACCATATTTAATGTCATATTTTGTCCTGTCTACCTTAAACGCAGTAGTTGCAGAATTCTTGTTCACGGTAAGGTCAAAAGTTACCGGCTTGGTTATGTTTTTAATGGTAAGGTCGGCAGTTACAGTATAAACAGTAGCTGATTTTGCCTTAACAGTTTTGAAAACAAGCTTTGAAGTAGGGAAATTGGCAGTACCGAAGAAATCGTCAGCTTTAAGGTGGCCTTCCAGTTTTTCTTTACCTTCGCCGGCTTTAAGGTCGGTTACATTAATGCTTGTCATATCTACTGTGAAAGAACCGCCTGTAAGCTTGCTGCCTTTAAAGCTAAGAGCGCCATCTTTAAAGCTGATGGTACCACTGTGCTGGCCGGTTACTTTTTTACCTACCCAGGCAATAGTACTTTTTGATGTGTTGATTTTTTTGTCCTGCGCATTGGCAGTAAAAGTAGCCAGTACTGCTACAAATGCAATTGCAATAGTTTTAAGGTTTTTCATTTTTTTTAAAATAATTAATTACGGGTTATTGATTTAAGTTTATAGCGTCCTGTATTTTTCCAGGAGGATATTCAGTTGTTCCAGTTCATCGGGTGTAAGGTTGTTAGAAAAGCGATTGTCATGTGCTTCCACCTGTGGATCAAGTTGCTGTAGTACTTCCAGGCCTTTACCAGTAATCATTATCTCCATCTTACGGCGGTTAGCGCTGCACACCTCGCGGGTTACAAGGCCTTTCAGCAGGAGTTTGTCAACCAGGCGGGTAGTATTGCTGGTCTTGGCAATCATGCGCTCCTGTATATCGCCCATATTGATGGGTTTGCCCTTTTGGCCGCGCAGTATCCGCAATACGTTGAACTGTTCTGCCGAAAGGTCATGCGGCTTAAGCACATCATTAAAAATTTCGGCCAATACATTTTGGGTGTACATAATGTTGAGCACCGTTTTTTTCTGCAGCGGGTACTCTGTGGTTGATTTCACTACTTCTTCAATCTTCATAATAACACTTACAAAATTTGTATGGACAAATGTATAAAATTTTAAATATTGTATATACAAATGTATGTGTTAAAAATTTGTTAATTTCAAAGATAAGGGTTGTTTGTCCACAATTTTATGTGGCTAATACAAATGCTTTACAAGGAAAAAACAACAAGGAGCATTTTTACATGCTCCTTGTTGTTTAGTGATAGATATGAAGATTAGTTTACTACAACCTTCTTTGTTGCCTTTCCGGTATTAGTAATAACTTCTAAATAATAAGTGCCGGTTTTTAATTCTGTAGTATTGATTGCATTAGTGTTTGCTGTCTTTACTAATTGTCCTAACTGATTATAGATGCTTACTTTTTCTAATTGTAAATTGTTTTGTAAAGCGATGTTTATAATTCCGTTTGAAGGATTTGGGTATACTGAAAAGTTAGATTGAACAAAAGAATCGGAAGCAAGGGCAGCGGTTAAGTCATACACTCTTACATGACCTGAATTAGCGCCGTTACCACCATCATTAAGGTAAGCTCCTATAGCAACAATACTTCCGCTTGAGGACAAGGATACACTATAGCCGCTGTAATTTGTGTCTGCTTCTCCATCAATATCTGCACCTATTTGAGTCCAGACTCCTGAAATGTTTTTATAGATGCGCACCTGGCCTGAATTAGAGCCATTACCATCATTTTGATAAGCGCCTATTGCCAGGATGCTACCGTCAGCAGACATGTCAAGGCGGTAACCGCTTCGGTCGCCTGCTGCCTCGCCAATAATATCAGTACCAATTTGTGTCCAGACGCCCGATATATTTTGATACGCACGCACATGGCCGGTATTGTTGCCGCTTTCATTACTGAAGGGAGCGCCTGCAGCTACCGTGCTTCCGTCTGCAGATATACGGACACCGTAGCCAAAATTAGTATCGGCTGTACCGTTTATGTTTGCACCAATTTTTGTCCATACACCAGCTATATTTTGAAACACCCGTACCTGGCCTGATTCTGTACCGTTTGCATCGCTATAGGGTGAGCCAATAGCAACAGTATTGCCATCTGCCGATATGGAAACATGTAATCCGCTTCGGTCGCCTGCTGCCTCGCCGTTGATGTCAGAACCTATCTGAGTCCACACACCTGAAATATTTTTATATACACGCACATGGCCTGAACTATAGCCATTTCCGGCGTTGTAAGATGCGCCAATGGCTACTATGCTGCCATCTGCAGATAGCGCAACACTCTCTCCACTGTCATCATAAATTGCTTCGCCAATAATGTCAGAACCTATTTGTGTCCAGTTTCCTGACACATTTTGATAAACTCTTGTATAGCCCGCACCGTTACCGGGAGCGCCAATAGCTACAATGCTTCCATTGGCAGATATTGACACGCTGTAACCACTTGTATCACCGGCTGCTTGCCCGTTAATGTCAGCGCCCACTTGTGTCCAGGTACCCGCAATATTACGGTAAACCCGCACATGGCCTGAATTAGAACCATTAGCATCATTACCTCTGGCTCCAATAGCTATAATTGTACCATCTGAAGATGAGGAAACACTCCAGCCACTCCAGTCATCGGCTGCTTCGCCGTCAATATCAGATCCTATTTGTGTCTGGGCTATCGAAATTGCAGAGCTTAACAGTAACAACAAGTAAATTTTCTTCATTTTTAATTTCTTTAATTTGCGCAAAAGAACACAATTAAAATTACTTATTGAAATAAATGAACAACCGAAATGATATGGCCTAAAAGCGTAGATAATTTGGGTATTTTCGTTTTACACTTTTAAATTTAAAGGGTATATTTACTAACTTGAATAGTTACATACAATTACATGAAATTACAATTGAAAACTCTTGCCCTGGCGGGATTGATTGCCCTGGCATCGTGCGATAAAAAAACTGAAAGTAAAACGGAAATAAAGGAAGAGGCTACTGTTGCCGATAAAGCTCCCGCGCCTTTAAAAATGTATGAGAAAGACGGGATAAAGGTGAACGCCTACGATTTTGATAAGCTGGAGTATTTCCTGAACAGGCAAACCGATACTACCTATGTAGTGAATTTTTGGGCTACCTGGTGCGTACCGTGCGTACAGGAGCTGCCTCATTTTGAAAAGCTGAATGCCGATTATAAGGATAAGAAAGTAAAAGTATTGCTGGTGAGCCTGGATATGCACAAAATGGTAGAAAGCAAGCTCATCCCTTTTATCAAAGAAAAGAATTTGCAAAGCGATGTAGTGTTGTTGCGCGACCCTGATGCCAACCGCTGGATTGCCAAAGTGGACAAAAACTGGAGCGGTGCCATACCGGCTACAGTTATTTACAGGAACAACGCCCGCAAATTTTATGAACAAGCATTTACTTATGAAGAGCTTCAAAAAGAGGTGGACAGTTTTAGCCAAAAGTAAATAGCCAAAAGGCAAAAGCCCCCAAATCACAATTGATCATAATCATTAAATTTTTCAATCTTTAAATAATACAACATGAAAACAATCAAATTTTTAAGTTTATTCATAGCTGCCGGGTTTATGGCGGCCTTTACCGTAGCTAATACAGCTGCCGGTTATAAGCCGGGTGATATTGCCACTGATTTCAGCCTGAAGAATGTAGATGGCAAAAAAGTTTCGCTTGCATCTATTAAAGATGCTAAAGGCTATATTGTGGTGTTTACCTGCAACCACTGCCCGTATGCGCAGGCTTATGAGGACAGGATTATTGCGCTGGACAAAAAGTACAAAAAGCTGGGTTACCCTGTAGTGGCCATAAACCCTAACAATCCTGAAAAGCAGAAAGACGACAGTTTTGCCAAGATGCAGGAAAGGGCTAAGGAAAAGAAGTTCGCGTTCCCTTATCTACTGGATGAAGGCCAGAAAATATACCCGCAATATGGCGCTACTAAAACCCCGCACGTATATATTTTACAGAAAACCGCTAAAGGCAACGTGGTAAAATACATTGGCGCGATTGACGATAATTATGAAGATGAAACTGCCGTAAAGCAAAAATATGTTGAGAACGCCGTTGATGCCCTGCTGAAAAATAAAGAGGTTACGGTAAAAGAAACCAAGGCTATTGGCTGTTCGATAAAAGCATAATACATTTGCCAAAAACATAACCAATGAATATATCTCAGGAAGAATGGTGGGACAGGGCACAGCAGGACGGTAAAGCCGTGATACTGGATGTGCGCACCGAAGACGAATACAACCGTGGCATTATACCCGGCGCAGTGAACATTGACATTTACAAAGGCCAGGGCTTTATTGATGCCGTTGATGCGTTGGATAAATCCAAAAACTACTATGTGTACTGCGCAGCAGGGGCCAGGAGCGCCAATGCCTGCAATGTAATGGGGCAGTTGGGCTTTGAAAATACCTATAACCTGGTGGGAGGCATATCGCAATGGCGCGGGCCGGTAACACAGCCGTAATAATGATAAACGCATAAAAATCAAAATCCCCCGCAAGCGCGGGGGATTTTTTGTTATACTATCTCAGCGCTAAGGCCGGCTTCCAGCAGTTGGCTGCATTGCGGCTTCAGGTCTTTGTATTCGCCCGTCTTTACCGTGCATTTGCCGTTATAGTGCACAATCAGTGAGCATTGCTCGGCCTGTTCGGGCGTGTGGCGGCAAACCTTTATAAGGGTATTGATAACGTGGTCAAAGGTATTTACATCATCATTGTACAACACAATCTCATTATTCAGGGAAGTGGCTTCTTCCACCAGTACTTCCTCTAAAACCTTTTCTTTTGTACTCATGCTCAAATAATTAAAATAATATGCTAATTTATGTATTTTAGCGAAACCCAGTTGTTCCGCTGTAATTTTTTTTCAAAGGTTAACCCTTTTTCTGTACAGCTCGCATCAATAGCCGGTATATCTTCTTCATAAAAACCGCTCAGCAGCAGCACGCCGCCTTTATTAAGGCAATCAACATACTGTTGCATGTCGTTCAGCAATATATTGCGGTTAATGTTCGCAATAATCACATCATAGCTCCTGCCTTCCAGCAGCGCGGCATCGCCTTCATAAACGGTTATGTGGCGGCAGTTATTGCGCTCGGCATTCTCTATGGAATTCAGGTAGCACCAGTTGTCAATGTCAATGGCATCAATAGGCTGTGCGCCCTTCATTTCGGCCAGTATGGCCAGTATGGCAGTGCCGCAGCCCATATCCAGCGTTTTTTTGCCCTCCAGTTCCATGCCCAGCAGGTGCTGAATCATCATGAATGTAGTTTCGTGGTGGCCGGTGCCAAAACTCATTTTAGGCTCAATCACAATGTCGAACTCCACATCCTTCTTTTCATGGAAAGGCGCACGCACATAGCAGGTATTGTCAACCTCTATCGGCTCAAAGTTCTTTTCCCACTCCTCATTCCAGTTTACCTGTTCAATTTGTTCAAATGTATATTCAATCTCAAATTCGTCTGAATCCAGTATCTGTATATCGTTCAGGATATCCTCTGTCCAGTACTGTTTTTGTATGTAGGCCGAAATTCCTTCTTCGGTTTCAATAAAGCTTTCAAAAGGCGTTTCGCCCAGTTCGGCAATCAGTATTTCGGCTCCGGGTTCTTTCGGCTCAATGGTAAAATGGTATCCTATATAGATGTTTGACATAACTTTAATTTTTCTAAATGGTAATATTACGGTAACATTGGGTTGGAAAATTTAATGCTAAGTTTGCGCAAACTTAACACATGGCGTTTAAGGCAGTTTTACAGGCAATTACAGAAACTTTCCAGAATCAGGACGCAAAATTACAGCAACACAAACTAAAAGCAACTAACAAATGAAAAATTTTTTACCGCTCTTATTCCTGCTTTTAGGCATGGCGGTATCGGCACAGGTGGACATAAGGCGCACCACTACCGATAATGACCTGAAGCTATCGGCGCTGCCGTACTACAATTATGGTAAGGGATTAGGGCTTACTTCGCCTGACAGTATCTTCCAGCTCAACATCCGCTTCCGTATGCAGAACAGGGTTACCTATTTGCAGGAGGAAGACGAGGAATCGGCTATTGACGGACAGATACGCCGCCTCAGGCTGAGGTTTGACGGTTATGTTGGCGACCCGCGGTTCTTGTACGTTATACAATTATCTTTCGCGCCGGGCGATGTGGGCGAGGTGAAAGAAGGCGAGAACATCAACATTATACGCGATGCGGTGGTGTTTTACCGCCCCAACCGCCACTGGAATATAGGCTTCGGCCAAACCAAGCTGCCGGGCAACCGCCAAAGGGTCAATTCATCAGGCGGTTTGCAGCTGACGGACCGGAGCATCAATAATGCTAAATTTACGCTCGACAGGGATTTCGGCCTTCAGGTACACAACCTTAATGAGTCGCTCGATAAATTCTCTTATAATTTTAAAGGAGCCATATCTATGGGAGAAGGGCGCAACTCCACCGATGAGCCCGATAATGGCCTGGCCTACACCGGCAAGGTAGAGCTGTTTCCGTTTGGGGCATTTACCAAAGACGGTACTTATTTTGAAGGCGACCTGATTAGGGAGAAAACACCGAAATTTCTACTGTCGGGTGCGTACCAGTTCAATAATAAAGCCAGGCGAACACAGGGCCAGCTGGGCGATGACCTGTTTGAAAAGCGTGATACGCACTCATTATTATTAGATGCTATGTTTAAATACAAAGGCTGGGCAGCAATGGCAGCCTACATGCAGCGTACTGCTAAAGATCCTGTTACTTACGACCCCGAAGACATAACCGGCGCACCAGCTATGGAATATGTGTTTACTGGTCACGGCCTGGATTACCAGCTGAGCTATATATTCCCATCTAACTATGAGGTGATAGGAAGATTCTCTACCCAAAAAGTGCATAAGGACATTGCGGCTTTTGCACCCGACCAAAAGCAGTACAGCATAGGCCTTACCAAATACATTTGGGAGCATGCCTTTAAGGCACAGCTGGAAGTAACACTGGACGACCTGGATTATCTGGACGGTTCGTCAAAACAAAACTGGTATGCCCGTTTTCAGGTGGAAATAGGTATCTGATTAACATATTATATCGTTTTAAATCCTAAATTTGCGGGATACAAAATTGACTGGCAATGCTTACGGCTTCAAACACCACAACAATGGGTACCGAACTGGAAAATTATTTCATGCCTTTCCGCAACAATATTGTGGGCATAGGGCAGGAGTTTGACTCACCCTTCGGCAGGAAGAAAATTGTTTATACCGACTGGACTGCAAGCGGGCGTTTGTACCGTCCCATTGAAGATAAGCTCCTGAACGATTTTGGCCCGTTTGTAGCCAACACGCATACCGAAACTACCGTATCGGGCACAGCCATGACCATGGCATATCACGAAGCCAGGCACATTATAAAGCACCACGTTAACGCCTGTAAGGAGGATGTACTGATAACCGATGGCTCCGGCATGACGGGCGTTATCAACAAGTTCCAGCGCATATTGGGACTGAAGGTGCCGGAAAACCTTAGGCAGTTTACCAGTATACCGGACGAGAAGAAGCCGGTGGTGTTTGTTACCCACATGGAGCACCACAGCAACCAGACCTCCTGGTTGGAAACCATTGCCAAAGTTGTGGTAATACCGGCCTGCGACCAGGGGTTGGTCTGTCTGGATAGTTTTAAGAAGCTTGTGGAGGAGTATAAAGATTATACCCTGAAGATAGCATCGGTTACCGGCTGCTCTAACGTTACCGGCATAAAAACACCCTATTACGAGATTGCGAAGATAATGCACAGCTATAACGGCGTTTGCTTTGTAGATTTTGCCTGTTCCGGTCCCTATGTAACTATTGATATGCACCCGGAAGACAAAGAGTCTTACCTTGATGCCATTTTCCTGTCACCACACAAATTCCTCGGCGGCCCCGGCACATCAGGCGTTTTGATATTCAACAAAAAGCTGTACAAGAATATGGTGCCCGACCATCCGGGTGGGGGAACAGTAAGCTGGACCAACCCATGGGGCGAGCACAAATACATTGATAGCATTGAAGAGCGCGAAGACGGCGGCACACCGGGTTTTTTACAGGTGATAAAAACGGCGCTGGCCATAAAGCTCAAGGAGCAGATGGGGGTGCAGAATATACTGGAGCGCGAAAAGGAAATTGTGGACTATATTTTTGCCGAGCTGAAACAAGTGCCCAACATCAACATACTGGCCCCGCAGCACCAAAACAGGCTGGGCGTGATTTCTTTTTACATTGACGATTTGCATTACAACCTGGGCGTGAAACTGCTTAACGACCGCTTTGGCATACAAACCCGCGGCGGGTGCAGCTGTGCAGGTACCTACGGGCACTACCTACTGCATGTGGACCAGGAAAAATCTCATTACCTGACCGATATGATTTCGTGTGGTGATTTGATACAAAAACCGGGGTGGATACGCATGTCCATACACCCTACCACCACCAATGCCGAGATACAATATGTATGTGAAAGCATTAAACAACTAGCCGCAAACCATGAAGATTGGGCTAAGGATTATAACTACCAGCCAACATCAAACGAATTTGTGCACGTAAATGCCAAACCTGCCGAAAGTACAATGGTTAAGGAGTGGTTTCGCCTATAACGGGCGGGTCGTTCCGGCGGTGCTTAAAGCGTTTGTGTGTCCACAGGTAATATTCCGGGTGTTCAATAATCTGTGCTTCCATAAGGCGAAGGAAACGGTCGGTTATCTCAAAATTCGGGGTTTCTTTTGGGTTGCCTTCAAAAGGAATAAACTTTGCGGTGTAATAACCACGTTTTATTTTTCCACCCTTTACATACATCACATTCATGTCCAGTTTTTTGGCCAGTAACTCAGCTCCGGCATGCACCGGTACTTCCATGCCAAATAACTTACCCCAATAGGGCACACGGTATATTTTAGGAGACTGGTCGCTAATGAAACCATAGTATGCCAATATGCCTTTACGCTGATTGTTTTTCATGGCCGGAACGGTTTCCTTGGTATCAATCAGTTCGGCATTAAATCTCCCACGAATGTCGCGCACCAGCTTGTCAAAATAGGGGTTGTGTATTTTTTTATAAATGCCAAAACCTTTATGGGTTGTCAGGTATTTATTCATTACCAGCAGCCATTCATAACTTCCATAGTGAGCACATATCAGTGCTATGCTTTTCCCTTTTTGTTCAAACTCGTGCACTAACTCAATGTTTTCAAATACAAAGCGTTTCTTTATTTCTTTGTCGGATATGGTTAGCATCTTCACCATTTCGGCAAAAGTGTCGCAAAAATGGTGGTAAAATTTCTTTTCTATCTTTTTGCGTTCTTCAAAGCTAAGGTGGGGTAGGCACAATGCAAGGTTAAGCCTAACAGTGCTTTTGCGGTAGCCTATAATACGGTATATAAGCAGGTAGGCCAGGTCAGAAAAAAAATACAGCACCCTGAACGGCAATATCGATATGAATAGAAGTATAGGGTAAGCTAAGGCGAAAGCTATAAACTGCATCCTTTAAATTTTTTACAAAGATACTTTTTATTGCGAATTAATGTTTTTGTAAATAACCTAACCGTAAAGTAAGGTTTCATTTACGTAAATTTACATTGTTTAAAAATAGGTATGAATACAGATTTGATTATTTGGGTGCTTATAGGAGCCAACGCCATAGCCAGCTTTAAGGGTTTTAACGACCCTGCTTTTTTCAGGAAATACGAATTCCACATAGGCAGCATAAGGGCAGGGGAGCAGTACAGGATGTTTACTTCGGCTTTCCTGCATGTAGATTTAATGCACCTTATCTTCAATATGCTCACACTTTATTTTTTTGGGCCTACTGTGATATATTTCATGGGTACTCCCTTATTCCTGCTGGTGTATTTCGGCAGCCTTATAATGGGCAACATGCTTACGCTCTATATGCATAAAAATGATTACTATTACCGCGCAGTAGGGGCATCAGGTGCGGTTATGGGGGTAATCTATTCCGCTATATTGTTTAACCCCGAAGGCAAGATTTATCTTTATTATATTATAGAGCTGCCGGCTTACATATTCGGTATCGGGTACCTGCTCTACACTATTTACGGCATGAAAGCCAAGAATGACAACATTGGCCACACCGCACACTTTGGCGGTGCCATTGGCGGGTATTTGATTACGCTGATTGAAGCGCCGCACCTGTTTATAGATAACACGCTGATGGTCATTATTTTGCTTGTGCCAATTGTGATTTTGTTTGTTATGGAGCGTATGGGCAAACTGTAGCTGGCTTAAAAACTGGCACACAATTTGAAATTCTTACAGAAAATTAAATAAAATTACACATGAAAAAAATTGCTTTAGTATTGGTTGTGCTTATCAGTGGATTGGCCAACGCACAGGTTACCGAAAAAATGCAGCCGCAAATCAACGTATCAGGCGAAGGTAAAGTAAAAGTTATGCCCGATGAGGCTGTAGTTACAGTAGGAGTAACCAAAATTGGCGCTGATGCTGCCACCGTTAAAAAAGAGAACGACAAGGTGGCTGATGCCATCATCAAATACCTGAAATCTTCGGGCATTGCTGCCAAAGATTACCAGACCAAGAATGTGTACCTGCACAGGAACTATGATTACGATAAAAAGAAATACAGCTTTACGGCATCTCAAACTATTGAGATATACCTGAGGGACCTATCTAAATATGATGCCCTGATGATAGGTCTTGTTGATGCCGGCGCTAATGATATACAGGGAGTGCAGTTCAAGACCAGCAAACTGGCCCAATATGAAAGCGAAGCCCGTACTAAAGCTATACAGCAGGCAAGGGCAAAAGCCAATGACTATGCTGCTGCGCTTGGACAGAAAGCAGGCAAGGCTTTAGTGGTAAGCGACAGCGGACAGACTTATTATCCGGTAGCTATGCAGTCTATAAGGTTTAAAAATGAAATGGCTGCTGATACCCCGGGGGAAACCCTTGCTGTGGGAGAGATTGAGGTTACTGCTAATGTAACTGTAAGCTTTGCGCTGGATTAATATAAACCATACAAAATAACAAAAGCCGGGTATATCCCGGCTTTGCTTTTATATGATAAGTATATACCCTATGTTGAAGTAAGGGAGTACTTGGTGATTCATATCGCTGTACATGAGGCTGGCTTCTATCGGCCCTAAGAAAGTTCGGTAACCCAGCGTGAGCGAGCTGCCTAAACCATGCCTGGTGGTATTATTTAGTACAAAGTTGTTATGAATAAAATCATACCAAAGCATATTTACCTTACCGGTAAGGAACAGGTTGCTAAAAAGCTCATGCTGGTACCCTGCCTGTACGCTCACTACACTTGAGGTATAAATTGAGGCTT
Organism: Flavobacterium sp.; assembly: GCA_041916875.1. Classification (GTDB taxonomy): domain Bacteria; phylum Bacteroidota; class Bacteroidia; order Flavobacteriales; family Flavobacteriaceae; genus Flavobacterium. The sequence goes on along the minus strand of JAYRYS010000008.1, from coordinate 8,448 downwards.
CCGGCAAACCGGCAAAAGTAACCTGGTTGCGTATTACATTATTAAGGCCACCCACAACAAAATCATTAATCATGGCCTGCTTGTAGTTAAAGTTCATACCGGTTTGCAGCTGTACTAAAAACGCATTATCCCAAGCGGGGAAATACTGCTCATAGTTAAGCCTGATTTGGGTATAGGGGCGGAAACTAAAAACTTCCGAATCTTCGGTAGCAATTACCTGGTCATCATAATAAAGGTTAAAATCAGCTACCTGGTTGTAAACAACCCCGCCTTTAAAAAACACCCTGCTACCCTGTGTAGGGTATAAAGGCTTATTTAAATCATTGTATTGCAGCAGCAGGTAGGTGTTGAGGTATATAGCCCCACCTTCAAGCTGCGCACGCGATGTTATTTTAGGATCATAATAAATATTGCTTACGGTAGTGCCTATACCGGCTGACCAGTTATGTTCCGGCTGCCAAAGCAATTGCAGGTCGCAGTTCTGGCTTGCCTGGTTGTAGAGTCCCGCTTCCGAAAAATCGGCTGAATATGTGGTAATATCAATAATTTCAAAGTTTACCCTGGCCTGTATCAGGAATTTGCGGCTTTTGCTCATATAGTAGGCCATAGTAGCTTCGCCACGCGGATTTTCGCCTATGGAAAACATAAGTGATGCTGATGAGAAAGGGTTAAGGAAACCTTTTTTCACCAGACCCGTTTTTATGGCAATGCCCGTTGTGGTATTGTAGTGGAAACCAAACTGTGCAAAGGTTGTTGGGCGTTTTTCTACATCATATATTATCTTGGCGCTCCGGTTGCCCGTAGGCTGAAGGGAATATTTTAATTTACGGAAAAGGCGCGTAGCAAAAGCCCTGCGGATGGCAGCAGTAATATCATCAACAGTGTACCTGTTGCCGGTTGGCAATTTCAACAATTCCATCAGTAAAGGAACCTCATTATCTTTCAGGCCGCGTATTTCAACACCTGAAAGCAAAACCGGTTCAGGCGGCAGCTGTCGGGTTTCAAATTCCTGTTTCCCGTAAATAATATCAAGTGAATCTTTCAGTCTTTTTAATACAGGATACAGCTGCCTGCCTTTTTCCATACCAATCATAATAATATCGGCAGCCGATGCAAAGCTTGATGTTCCGTAGCCATCCAGCGGATAATCAACATAAATATCGGTAAGTTTCCTTTGCTCCTTAAGGTCAGACGAGGCATTGTAAAAAGGCAGCCTGCTGATGATATCCAGAGGCGAATTTACTTCTTCTATCGATTCCAGCTTACCCGATACATCACTGCCAATAACAATATCGGCACCCATCTGCTTAGCATCAGCTACGGGGAAATTTCGGGCCAGGCCACCGTCTATCAGTACCTTACCGTCAATCTCTACAGGGGTGAATACTGATGGTATAGCCATGCTTGCCCTTATGGCATTAACAACATTGCCTTTGCTCAGCACTACCATCTCGCCGGTGGCCACATCAGTAGCTATGCAGCGGAAGCTTTTATCAAAATCATTGAAATCGGTAATTTCGTAGTACGGATAAAACAGCTCTGAAAGAGCCATCCACAATTCGTTTGATTCTATAAATCCTCTTTTCAGGGCCAGCTTTCCACGGTCAAGTGGCAGTTCAATATATTTTCCTAAATCTTCCCTTTCCCGGAGTCTGAATGAGTTTAAGGGCGGATCGTTTGAAAGCAGGGTAATCCAGTCCAGCTTTCGGGCCAGTTTCATTATGCTGTCGCCCGAATATCCTGCTGCATAAAGCCCGCCGGCTACCGACCCCATACTGGTACCGGTTACATAATCAACCTTTATGCCGGCAGAATCTATGGCCATAAGCAAGCCTATGTGCGCTAATCCTTTAGCGCCGCCACCGCTAAGGGCAAGGCCTATTTTAGGGCGCTGGCCGGGCTGTTGTTGCAGTGTTTCCTGGGCATGTGCTGTGCCTGTAGCCAGCAATAATATCAGTAGTATGCTTTTGTATATAATCTTAAGCATATAAGTAAGGTTGTAATTGGATGATACAGCAAATAAACCGATTTTATGCAATAAATACAATCCTTACACCGGCAAATATTAAATTTTAGGTTTTAATCATTGTTAATTGGTTTACAGTTAGTTGTGTTCAAGGACAGAGAAGATAACTATACTTAGAACCGTTTTACAAAAGTCATGGAGGCAAATTTACCATCGTAGGAAGGCATTAGCATGGCCGATGATTTTTTCTGGCTCTCCTTGCCGCCGCCAAAAAGGGTGTTATTTATAAATGGGTAAAGCCAGTAGGCGGCTTTAGTGCTCAGTATCCCAATGCCTGCGCCTGCAGCTACATCAGTAAGCCAGTGCCGGTTGTTATAAATACGGAATAACCCCGTACCGGTAGCCACCGCATATCCGGCAACGCCATACCATATAGATTTATCTTTATATTCCTGCCATAAAAATTCGGCCCCGGCAAATGCGGTTGCGGTATGGCCTGAAGGGAAAGAGTTATTTGAACTTCCGTCTGGGCGCTCTACTTTAGTAATGGATTTAAGGCCCAGCACTGTTGTTGACATGATGAGGTAGGATGTGGCCATAATTATAGTTTTATCCCTAAAGCTGTTTTTCCCTTTTACGCCAAAAGCATCAAGGGCAAAAACTGATGCTGCCGGGGCCCACTGCGTAAAATCATCAATAGTCAGTTTTTCATCAATATCTTCTACAACTTCTTTCCTGATATTATTGTTCCAGCCTTTCAGCTGGTCGCTCTCAATACCTATTACGCCATAGCCTACCAGCACGCCCGGAATAATGAGTTGCCTGTAATTGAACTTACTATTTTTTACAGTATCGTTCGCAATGCTGTCATTTTCATTTTGTGCTGATGATACCAGTGCTGTAAAAGACAGGCATATAGATAAAACAACCTTTTTCATAATAAAAATATTTAGAGTAAAGTAGTTTTGTTACATGAGGCATACAGTTAAAGGTATAGAGTATAATAAATTATTTCAGAAGTTTTTTACTGAACAGGTAATCAGCTGTTTGATACCACGATATAGCTTCTTCCAGAAAATCTTTCTCCATTGGTAAAGGAGTAAGGCTGTTATCAGCTTTATTCCAGCTATAAAAAGCCTGTTTTTTCTGGTCAGATAATATCATTACTTTGTTGCCTTTCATTAATGCCAGTTTGCGGTAGGTGCCAACAAGCGAGCGTTCATAAAACTTATTGTCCAAAACATTATTGCCAAAGAAATCAGATTCATAATTCCAGTGGAAAACAGAAAACAGGGTAGGCAAAATATCAATTTGTGAGCACAACTTTGATATTTTTTTATTCTGGTCTGGCGGTAGGTTAACAATAAAAGCAGGTATGTGATAGTTGGCCACATCAATCTCGTCCTTACCGGCACTGCTGGCGCAGTGGTCGGCAATAATAACAAACACGGTATTTTTGTACCACGGCTTTTTTGAGACTTCCTTAAACAATTGCCTCAGTGCATAATCAGTATATTTTACTGCACCGGCACGGCCTGTGCCCGATGGTATATCAATTTTACCTGAAGGATAAGTATAAGGCCTGTGGTTGGATGTGGTCATTACAAAATTGAAGAAGGGCAGGCCTTTTTGGTATTGCTTATCGGCCACGTTAAGCATTTTATGGAAAATATCTTCATCACAAATGCCCCACGCATTTTCAAAAGTTACTTCATGGTCTTCAATATTGTTCCGCGTTGCTTTAATGTTGTCGTTAAGCACGCTTCCCCTGCCACGGTCGTATATATTAAACCCATTGCCGCCAAAATAGGCATTCATATTATCAAAATATCCATCGCCCCCGTAAAAAAAGTTGGAATCGTATCCTTTAGCTTTAAAAACACTGTTGGCAGTATACAGGTTTGCATTTTCCGGACGCTTAACAATGCTTTGCCCAGGGGTGGGCGGTATGCACAGCGTTACGGCTTCCATACCCCTCACAGTGCGTGTGCCTGTAGCATACAGGTTATCAAAAAACAGGCTTTTTTGGGCAAGGCTGTCTAAAAACGGGGTTATATTTTCGCGGTTGCCAAATTCTTTCATAAAGCTACCGCTAAGGCTTTCTACCAGTATAAAAACTACATTCTTCTTTTCTTCCGATGGGATGGTGTCCGTAACCTTCCTGTGTATAGAAAATCCTCCTGTTGTGTATTGAGAATTGGAGCTGTTGACCTTATTTTTTATAAGGGCGAAGGCTTTGTTGTTATCAATAGATGTATAAAATTCAGTATACTTCATCTGGTTATTGCGGAACGCTGCAAAAATGGAATAAATGCCGTTTTTTGATATTTCAGAATTGTATCGGTTAACGGACCATTCTGCCTGGCTATTGGTTATGAACGAAGTATAAAATGCCATAACAAGCAACCATGCTGCCAGGGTAACGGCACGCTGCTTAAAGGTTAGCTTGTGGTTAAAGGTATTGGCAAAAGCATGCCTTTTGTAAAACAGGAATAAAACACCTGCCGTAGCCAGCAATACACCCGCAATAAGTATTGGCAATGGGTAAGACTGGTTAATGTTGGCCACCACCTCATGGGTGTATATTAAATAGTCCACCGCTATAAAATTAAAACGGGTTTTAAATTCATCCCAAAAGGTAAGTTCAGCAAAAAAAGAAAAAACCAGGATAAACAGGGTAAGGCTGGTAAAAAACCAAACCAGCAATTTATCGGCCCATGTGCCAATAAGCCTGTTGGGCAACAATGTATAGTATAGCACTGCTGTAAACAGTACAAACACAGCAGCGCCCACATCAAAAAAAATCCCGGTAATAAGCGTCCTGGCAAGATCTAATATATTCCATGAAATTTCGTTGTGCTGCCATATAAAAAAGCACAGGCGCAGCACCAAACATAGCAGCAGGAACCATAGTGTAAAATGAGCTAAAAGCGAAAGCCTTCCCGGAGTCTTGATTTTTTGAAGCATAGCAAAATATTTAATGTTTTAAGCAGATTTCAAAATAACGCCAACTATGCTGACTGGCTTATATGTGAAAACTTAAGATTCGCTTAATGTTTATTTTGCTTTATTTTCATCTAATTCTATTTATCAATTTTGGGATATGGCTTACCCGGTAAATTATTTATCGGCCTGTGTATTGTGCCGGGCATCAAGCAAAAAAATATGTTTTGTATTGTTATGTAACAAGCCAGTATAGAATGGAATTAGCGTTATTATATATTTGTAAAAAAAATTGACTATGCTTAAAATTACACCCTGTAAACTCTTTAATACACTGGCATTGCCAGGTATCATTGTTTTATCGTTACTCTTTTCTGTACCGCTGTCCGGCCAAAACAAGCCTGATTCGCTTAAATTATTAATGAAAGAAGCAAATGAGCTTAGAAAAGGAGAACTCAATTTAGAGCTGGCAACCTATTTCCTCAGCCAAAATCCCGATTCTGCCATATACTATTCAAATGCAGCCATTAAAACAGCAGGGAATAAAAATCATACTGTTATTATAAGGGCTTATGCCAAAATAGGGGAGGCTTACCAAAAGCAAAATAATATGAAGCAATCTATAGCCTATTACCTTAACGGGCTTAAGCTTGCTGAAAAGTATAACGAGAAATCGCTTGCCGGTACAATATATAATGGCATAGCTACCTGCTATTTTTACCTGAACGACCTGGAAAAAGCTGAAAAATACTTCAGGCTTGCCGCCAAGGCTAAGAGAGATGCTAATGACTACCAGTACTATGCTTTTATAACTACCAACATTGCCAGCCTGCAAATTGCCAAACAGTCTTACAATGAGGCCGTAAAAACACTGAAAGATGCCGAAAAGGCCCTTATTAAAAACAAACAGGACCAATACCTTTCTACAGTATATAATTCGCTTGGGGCGGCATATCAGGCTGTAAAGCCTGATTCCTGCCTTTATTTTTATAATAAAAGCGCCGCAATAGCCCTTAAATATGATGATGCTTTAAATCAAATGACTGCCAACCAAAATATTGGCGATTATTATTTAGGGATGAAAGACTATGCTACAGCAATTAAGTATATGAAAACAGCTATAGCTGTAAATGATAAAAGGCCCGAAGACCAGTTTAAATCTGCTCTGTATGACCGTATTGCCCTGGCTTATGAATCTGCGGGTGATTTTAAGAATGCTTACCACTATAAAAAACTGGAGAATGATGCCCGCCAACACCTTTTTACGTTACAGAAGCAAAAAGAAGTGAATGAGCTTGAGATTAGGTATCAGACAGAAAAAAAAGAAAAAGAAATACAACTAGGCAAACAGGAAATAGAACGTAGTAAAAATGAGAGGAATATATTGCTTTTTGGGGCAATAGTACTATTCATTATTACCGGGTTTGTAACGTATATGATTTTTAACCGCAGGAAAACAAAGCAACAATTTGAGCAGGAAAAACTAAAAATGTTTGAAAATATTTTTCATGAGATAAGGACTCCGCTAACCCTGATTGACGGCCCGATACAAGTAATGAAAAAAGAGCCGGAGCTAAAACAAAACAAAGAATTGTTGTTGGTAGAACGGAATTCAAAAAGGCTTATGAGGCTGGTTAATGAACTCCTTGATGCCTCGAAGCTTGGCAAAGGAAGTTTCCAGGTCTATTACACAGCGGGCAATGTAGGCAATTTTATAGATGAAGTGGTAACTAACTTTGAAAGTGAGGCAGCACTGGACGGAAAGAAGATTGTTAATGAAAAAACCAATACTGATGGGTATTATTCATTTCCGTACAATGCTCTTGAAAAAGTATTGTCAAATCTGTTAAGCAATGCAATTAAATACAGCCACAAGGGTAGTTTGGTACAAGTATCCTCATGTATTGAGCAGCTGATGCTTGTTATTAAAATCAGCGACAACGGCCCGGGAATTCCTTTAAAAGAACAGGCAAAGGTATTTAACAGGTTTTTCAGGGGTAAATATTCAGCAGGCACAAATGGTACCGGCATTGGATTGTCATTAGTAAAGGAATTGGTAGAGCTGGCCGGCGGCAACATAAGTTTGCAAAGCACTCCTGAAGGTACGGTTTTTACAATTACCATACCTTTACAAGAGTTTAATGCAAGCCAGCAGAACGAAAATGTTGAAAGCGACACCCCAACGCTTCTGCTTGCAGAAGACGACGCTGATACTGCTGCTTTTACTGTTTCGGTATTAGAAACAAACTTTAAGGTTATACATGCTAATAACGGTACAGAAGCTTTAAGCATAATTCGTGAAAACCTGCCTGATATTGTCCTTTCAGATGTTATGATGCCACAAAAGGATGGTATTGAATTATTGGCTGATATTCGTTCTGATGAATTGTACAGCCATATACCGGTAGTGTTATTTTCGGCAAAGGCATCATTAGAAAGCCGGATCCAGGCGCTTGGCTATGGGGCTGACGCCTATATTGCCAAGCCATTTTTACCCGATGAACTCAGGCTGACGGTTAATAACCTTTTCAACACAGCACTACGCAACAGGCAATTGTACAGGCCATCCGCACAATCAGCGCTAACATTTGATGAAAGGATAAAGAGTGACAATAGTTATGTAAATAAAGTTATTGAAAAGATTATTGATAATATTGATGATCCCGAATATTCGGTTAATGAACTTTCTTCCGATATGGCTGTAAGCCGTAGCCAGCTTCATAGGAAGCTGACTGCCCTTACCGGTTTTTCGACTACCAATTTCATAAGGATGGTCCGGCTCGAAAAAGCAAAAGACCTGCTAATGAATAATGATGGCAATATATCAGAAATAGCATATAGATGTGGGTTTAACAGCCAATCCTATTTCACGAAATCCTTCACTGAGTATTTTGGTGAATCGCCAAGCCATTTTACTAAAAATCAATAGATTTTATAAGGGATGCAACAATAGTACATGGCCCTGCAACATTGTTGCAAGGGTTGTTTGTGAATGGTATTTAGATTTGTTGGTAAAATCATTCATCAAAAAACTGTTTTATGACCAGAAAATTTTTACTGTTACTTTTTTTTTGGCACTTTGTTTCATTTGCCAATAATGATTGCCTTAATGCGGTTGTGCTAACACCCGGCCTTACCTGCAGTACAACTACCGGTAGCTTTAATGGAGCTACACTTTCCGGTACCGCACCAAGTTGTGCTGCCAGTTCGTTGCAGGATGTATGGTACAAGTTTATAGCTACCGAAGCAACCATAAGTATTGGGCTAAATGCCGTATCGGGCCTGAATCATGGCTTAGAGATTTTCATGAGCGGATGCGAGGGTACTTTGGTAGCCTGTATTAATGAGAATGGATCGGGACAAACTGAAAATTATTTTAATAACAACTTTATAGTAGGCCAGGAATACTATGTAAGGGTGTTTAATGTATCGGGCACATTGCAGGCCTATAATTTCCAGATATGCCTTACCAAATACTCAACCCCGGCCAATGACCTTTGCGCCAATGCGCAGCAGCTTACCCCTGGCACAACATGCAG
>JAYRYS010000007.1:0-100034 GCA_041916875.1 Flavobacterium sp. | reverse complement strand
GTCAGGTCGAAGGATTCGGTACCCGTAGGGGCATTGTCATCGCACAGCGTGATTGGTGTAGGCTGGTTGGCTGTTGGCAATGGGTTAACTATCAGCTCCAGCTCTACTACGTCATAGCAGTGGGTGGCTGAAGTGCTTTCAACACGTATATAAATGGTTGTGCTGGCCGTATTAAAGGATACAGGATTGGTTATCTCACCCGCTGTTCCTCCGGCTTCCGCATCAATCAGGTTACGGTAATACCTTATAGTGTGCTGTGCAGGGTTTAACGAGCCCAACACTTCATTATTTACCGAAGTCAGGTTAAATACCGCCAGTCCGTCATTATCATCATCACAAAGGTTGTGCGGAAGTGGGGTAGTGGCTACCGGAGAAGCTACTACATTCAACTCTAACTGTACTGTTGTAAAACAAGCTGAAACTAGTGATTCAACCCTTATATACACAATATCCTGCCAGGCATCAAGGTTGGTGTATGATGTAAGCGTTGTAATATCATTTTCGCCATGCTCAGCATCATCAGCCGTTTCGTGTACGGTAACTACAGCATTTGGCACGCTGGCCATAATCTGCGTAACTACCGGCATCAGGTTAAATGGCGCAAAGCCATCATTATTGTCATCACATACATACAGTGGGGCAGGTGTAGCTACAACAACAGGGCTTGGAGAAGGGTTAATAGTTGCAGAGTCTGAAGAAGTACACAAACCTGCATTTTTAACCGTTATGGTGTAGGTACCCGGCATTTCGGTAAATACATTACTTGTTTGGAAGTTAGTACCGTCTATACTATAGGTTAACCCTGCACCGGTAGGCGAATCAACCGTAATGGTTCCGGTTACTACCGTACATCCTGGGTGTGTTACGCTTATTACCGGTGTTGCCGGTGGCGAAGGTATTGGGTTTACCGTGGTAGTACCTGTAATAGTACATCCGTCTGCATTCCTTACCGTAATGGTATAGTTACCCGATGCCGCTGCAAAAACATTATTGCTTACAAAGTTGGTTCCATCAATACTGTACTCCAGTCCCGTACCCGTAGCATTCACAGTGATTGAACCTGTGGTGTTAACGCAATCAGGATGCGATGGTACTATTGATGTTATAACCGGTGTGGCAGGTTGTGGGTTTACGGTTGTTGTGCCTGTGGCGGTACATCCGTCAGTATTCCTTACCGTAATAGTGTAGTTGCCCGATGTTACTGTAAATACATTGCCCGGAACAAAGTTGGTTCCATCAATGCTATATTCCAATCCTGTTCCTGTAGCGTTTACAGTGATAGAGCCATTGGCACTGGTGCAGGTTGGGTGTGTAGGCACAATTGATGTAATAACCGGGGTTGCCGGCTGTGGGTTTATGGTGGTAGTACCTGTGGTAGTACATCCGTCCACAGTCCTTACGGTTATAGTATAGTTACCTGCTGTAGCTGTAAACACATTGCTGCTTACAAAGTTAGTCCCGTCAATACTGTATTCTAATCCTGTTCCTGTGGCGTTTACGGTAATTGTTCCGTTAGCATTAGTACAGGTTGGATGTGTAGGTACTATTGATGTGATAGCCGGTACACTAAGCGCCGGGTTTATGGTGGTTGTCCCTGTGGCTGTGCATCCGTCAGCATTCCTTACCGTGATGGTATAGTTGCCCGATGTTGCCGTAAATACATTGCCCGGAACAAAGTTAGTACCATCAATGCTATATTCCAATCCTGTTCCTGTAGCGTTTACAGTGATAGAGCCATTAGCACTGGCACAGGTTGGGTGCGATGGTACAATTGATGTAATAACCGGTGTTGCCGGCTGTGGATTTATGGTGGTAGTACCGGTTACAGTACATCCGTCAACCGTTCTTACGGTTATAGTATAGTTACCTGCTGCAGTTGTAAATACATTGCTGCTTACAAAGTTAGTTCCGTCAATACTATACTCCAATCCTGTTCCTGTGGCGTTTACGGTAATGGTTCCGTTAGCATTAGTACAGGTTGGGTGGGTAGGTACTATTGATGTTATAGCCGGTACACTAAATGCCGGGTTTATAGTGGTTGTGCCTGTAGCAGTACATCCGTCAGCATTCCTTACCGTGATGGTATAGTTGCCTGATGTTGCCGTAAATACATTGCCCGGAACAAAGTTAGTACCGTCAATGCTGTATTCCAGTCCTGTACCTGTAGCGTTTACAGTGATAGAGCCATTACCACTGGCACAGGTTGGGTGCGTAGGCACAATTGATGTAATAACCGGAGTTGCCGGCTGTGGGTTTACCGTTGTTGTACCGGTAGTTATACAGCCCGATGCGTTTTTAACCGTTATAGTGTAGTTACCGGCTGTTACCGTAAATACATTATTGCTTACAAAGTTAGTTCCGTCAACGCTGTACTCCAGCCCTGTACCGGTAGCGTTTACAGTAATGGTGCCGTTAGCATTGGTGCAGGTTGGGTGTGTAGGCACAATTGATGTTATGGCTGGTACTCCCGGAACAGAGTTTATAGTTACTGTTTCGCTTGAGGTACACTGATCAGCGTTCTTTACAGTAATGGTATAATTACCCGGAGTAGCAAAGAATGTATTTCCGCTTTGGAAATTAGTCCCGTCAATACTGTAGGTTATCCCTGTGCCGGTTGGGCTGTCAACGGTTATGGTTCCTGTAGCTACTGTACAGGTTGGATGCTGCGGTGTAAGTACCGGAGTGGCCGGTGATGCAGGCAGCGGATTTATAGTTGTTGTACCTGTTATAATGCAGCCGTCAGCATTTCTTACGGTAATAGTATAATTGCCCGACGATGCGGTAATTACATTGCTGCTTGAAAAGTTAGTGCCATCTATGCTATATTCCAAGCCTGTACCTGTAGCATTAATAGTGACAGAGCTGGCAGGATCAGGGCAGGTAGGGTGCTTTGGCACTATAGAGGTGATAACCGGAGTAGCCGGCTGCGGGTTTACTGTGGTAGTGCCGGTTGCAGTACATCCGTCGGCGCTTCTTACAGTTACAGTGTAGTTTCCGCTGGTTACTGTAAACACATTGGTGCTTACAAAGTTAGTCCCATCAATACTGTATTCCAATCCTGTACCTGTGGCATTTACCGTAATGGTTCCGTTAGCATTGGTACATGTTGGGTGTGTAGGTACTATAGATGTTATTACAGGTACGCTAAGCGCAGGGTTTACTGTGGTAGTGCCGGTTGCAACGCATCCGTCAGTATTTCTTACTGTTATGGTATAATTACCCGGCGTGGCAGTAAATACATTTGTGCTCACAAAGTTGGTCCCGTCAATGCTATATTCCAATCCTGTGCCTGTAGCGTTTACAGTAAGAGAACCATTAGCATTGGCACACGTTGGGTGCGTAGGCATTATGCTTGTTATAACCGGTGTGTTAGGTGCAGGGCTTATGGTTGTAGTGCCGGTTACAGTGCATCCGTCGGTGTTCCTTACTGTAATAGTATAGTTGCCCGGTGTTGCGGTAAATACATTGGTGCTTACAAAGTTAGTACCATCAATACTGTATTCTAATCCTGTGCCTGTAGCATTCACTGTAATTGAACCATCAGGATTGGTGCAGGTAGGATGAGCAGGCACTATTGATGTAATTACCGGGGTAGCAGGCTGTGCATTTATAGTTGTAGTGCCGGTTACAATACATCCGTCAGTATTCCTTACAGTAATTGTATAGTTACCAGGTGTTACGGTAAATACATTAGTGCTTACAAAGTTAGTCCCATCAATGCTGTACTCCAATCCTGTGCCTGTGGCATTTACCGTAATGGTACCATCAGGATTGGTGCAGGTTGGGTGCGTTGGCACAATATTGGTTATGGCCGGCGCATTAGGCACGGCATTTATCGTTGTAGATGCGGTTACAGTACATCCGCCGGCATTTTTTACGGTTATGGTATAATTGCCCGGGCCAACGGTAAATACATTGGTGCTTACAAAGTTGGTCCCATCAATACTATACATAAATCCTGCACCTGTTGGCGAATTTACTGTAATACTGCCATTTGCATTGGTACAGGTAGGATGCGATGGTACCAGGTCAGGTGTGCCCATAGGTGCAGTAACATACAGTTGTGCAGCAAAACTGCGTACTGTACAGCTGGCTGATGTCATTTCGCAATAGTACTGTGTTTTATCAAACACTGCCGTAACCGGGTTAATAGTAAGCGTGGCGGTATTGGCACCCGAAAAAGGCGCTGCATTGGTAACATTTACCCATGTGCCAGATGCGTTAAGCCTTTTCCATTGATAGGTATAGCCTGCCGGGTTGGATAGTGTAGATGTAAAACTAACCGATGTATTTTCGCAAACTGTTTTAGTTACAGGAGGTGTAGCAGTAGGCGGGGTTGGGATGAATACGGTATGCATACCAAGATTAGCACAATAAGAAGGATCGCTTGTACCACTGTGCTGTAAGTTATTCCAGTCTGATGGTATAAAAGTTGGTGACGGTGCCGTGGCTGTTGGAGTACGTATTATAGTATATCCTGCAGATGAAAGCGTTGCATGCGCCACATCAATAACTATATTATTCTTGAGCAACTCAAACTTATCATTATCATTAAATCCGCCGCCTAATGTTGCGTTTGCTGTAGGGGTTACACAGTAAGATTGATTTGGTGCCGAGCTGGCTATTAAATATGTTTGCCCAGGGCCAATAGAGCCGGGTAAAGTAAGGTCATAACCCGGGGTTGGGGTTGTATCACCAATATTACCATATCTTAAAATCCTGTATTGCCCATTGAAGGTAATAGTGCTTGATGTTGGGTTGTAAAGTTCAATCATACCACCGCTACCTGCCTGTTGGTCATACAGTTCGGAAATGTAAACATCAGGTGTGCCGGTAGGTGAAGAAGTACAGCTTGATGTAAGTAATGCATACGAGGCTGATGATACTCCTGTACATCCTGAAGGATTAATAACAGTTATAGCACCATTGGCAGCACCGCCGGGTACAACAGCTTTAATAACGTTGTCTGATTCTACGGTATAGCTGGCAGCATTTACGTTGCCGAATTTAACGCCTGTGGCTCCTGTAAATCCGTTTCCGTTGATGGTAACCAAAGTATTTTGCGGGCCGTTTACCGGAAGGAAGGAAGTGACACTGATAGAGGTACAGGTTGAAACAACTGTTCCGTTAAGCGTGAAGTCATCTAACCTTATATTACCTCCGGTGGCATTGGTAAGGGTTAATACTGCTGTTACGGTTCCTGTAACAGATACAGGATTGCTTACATTAATTGTACCCGTATTAGCACCTGCGGTTGAAATATTCCCATTGCCGACAGTAATACCGTTTATAGTCATATTCCAATTTTGAGGCCCGGAATTGCTACGCCTGGTATAAAAGCTGAAAGAGGTTATATTAACCTGGTAATTGACGGCAGCATTAAAACTTAGTGTAATGTTTGATGTACCTGAAGGGGTACTCATCTGTATTGCCTGGTCAGGCGCCCCGGTAGCCCCGGTATTACTTGTCCATACGCCTGCGCTATTGGTCCAGGAAGACGAGGATAAATTGGGCGCAAAAGTTTGTGGCGCTACTGTATATGGATGTGTTGATATGGTTGTAGTACCGAAGTTATGCTTGTATATTTGCGCTTCAGCTACGGGAGCAAAAAGTGCAAAAAAAAAGAATGTAAGCAGGGCTGAACCTAAGCTCAGGGTGTTTTTTCTTAGCATTTTTTTAAGACTTGATTTAACAGGCCGAAATTAAGCGTATTTCTTATTCCGCCGATTGTAAAATGATTATTTAACATCAACACCGATATTATTATATTATTATGAGTGTTAATAAAAAGTTAAGCCGCATAAAGCGGCTTAAAAGTATAAATTATATTGATATGCGGAAATTTATTCTTCCCTGTTAATATAAACCCATCCTGTTTTTGATTCTGAGCCTGATTCAATCATGTAGAAATAGGTGCCGGTAGGCAATTCGTTTGAATTTTTATCCTGGCCAAACCATTCATTTTTATAATTGTTCCTGCTGTACACTTGCTTACCGTATCGGTTGAATATTTCCAGTTTGCTAACATTGAATCCTGTAAGGTCAAAACTGTCATTCCTGCCATCATTATTTGGAGATATACCTTTAGGTATGCTGCACAATACAGCTTCTACAGTAAATACATGAGTGTTCTGGCAACCTGCGGCTGATGTTACTTCCACCACAAAATCCATTGGGAATGTTGGGTTGGCTACACCGGCAAGGTATTCGGTTACGTTAAAGGTATTACCTGTGGTTGACACAATGTTGCCCAGTTCATTACGCCACTCGAATGTTGCTGTATTAATGTCAAACGATCCATTAACAGGCTGTGCGTCCAGAATATAATTTTTGCCAAAAGCTGTATCCTCGCATCCCTGAATTCCTGTGATGTCGATACTTGTGCCTGATGAAGGCGCTACAGTAGTAGTATTGGTATTGGTACACCCGGCAGCATTCTTCACGGTTACAGTGTAGTTGCCCGGTGTTACGTTGAATACCGTAGTCGATACAAAGTTAACCCCATCAATGCTATAGGTAAGCCCGGCACCTACAGGGGAAGTTACTGTTACAGTTCCCGTAGCCGTTCCGCAAACAGGAGGTAAAGAACTTAGTACCGGCTGAGTTGGCCCTGCCGGTGCAGGCGCTACAGTAGTAGTATTGGTATTGGTACACCCGGCAGCATTCTTCACGGTTACAGTGTAGTTGCCCGGTGTTACGTTAAATACCGTAGTTGAAACGAAGTTAGTCCCGTCAATACTGTAAGTTAGTCCCGCTCCAACCGGTGCAGTTACGGTAATGGTTCCTGTTGTAGCAGCACATGTGGCCGGTGCAGCAGGCACAAGTACAGGCTGTGTTGGCCCTGCCGGTGCAGGCGCTACTGTGGTAGTATTGGTATTGGTACACCCTGCGGCATTCTTCACGGTTACAGTATAGTTGCCCGGTGTTACGTTGAATACTGTAGTCGAAACAAAGTTAGTGCCGTCAATACTGTAAGTTAGTCCCGCTCCAACCGGTGCGGTTACAGTTATTGTTCCAGTTGTGGCAGCACATGTGGCCGGTGCAGCAGGCACAAGTACAGGCTGTGTTGGCCCTGCCGGTGCAGGCGCTACTGTGGTAGTATTGGTATTGGTACACCCTGCGGCATTCTTCACGGTTACAGTATAGTTGCCCGGTGTTACGTTGAATACTGTAGTCGAAACGAAGTTAGTCCCGTCAATACTGTAAGTTAGTCCCGCTCCAACCGGTGCGGTTACGGTAATGGTTCCTGTTGTGGCTGCGCAGGTTGCCGGTGCAGCAGGCACAAGCACAGGCTGTGTTGGCCCTGCCGGTGCAGGCGCTACCGTAGTAGTATTGGTATTGGTACATCCTGCCGCATTCTTCACGGTTACGGTGTAGTTGCCCGGTGTTACGTTGAATACCGTAGTCGATACAAAGTTAGTCCCGTCAATACTGTAAGTAAGCCCGGCTCCAACCGGTGCTGTTACGGTAATGGTTCCTGTTGTGGCAGCACATGTGGCCGGTGCAGCAGGCACAAGCACAGGCTGAGTTGGCCCCGCCGGTGCAGGCGCTACCGTAGTAGTATTGGTATTGGTACATCCGGCAGCATTCTTCACTGTTACGGTGTAGTTGCCCGGTGTTACGTTGAATACTGTAGTGGATACAAAGTTTGTCCCGTCTATACTGTAAGTTAGTCCCGCTCCAACCGGTGCGGTTACAGTGATTGTTCCTGTTGTAGCAGCACATGTGGCCGGTGCAGCAGGCACAAGTACAGGCTGAGTTGGCCCTGCCGGTGCAGGCGCTACCGTAGTAGTATTGGTATTGGTACACCCTGCGGCATTCTTCACGGTTACGGTGTAGTTGCCCGGTGTTACGTTGAATACTGTAGTCGAAACGAAGTTAGTTCCGTCAATACTGTAAGTTAGTCCCGCTCCCACCGGTGCAGTTACAGTGATTGTTCCTGTTGTGGCAGTACACGTTGCCGGTGCAGCAGGCACAAGTACCGGTTGTGTAGGCCCTGCCGGAGCCGTATTTATTATAACTGATACGATTGCAGAACAGTTAGCGCCTGATTTTACTTCAAGGTCATAAATACCTGCCGATATGCCGGTAAAGGTTGTATTGGTAACAAAAGGGCCGCCATCAAAACTGTAAGTAAGGTTGTCGCCAATTGTTGGCACTACTTCAAAACTTCCGGTAGGGGTGGTGCAGGTAGGCTGCGTAAGGTAATTAATGGTTACCACCGGTATAGGGGCTACAGTAAGTTGTGCAGCGTTACTAATTAAAGTACACCCTGTTGAGGATATTGAGCAGTAATACTGGTTCAGGTTGAAGGAAAGTGGTATTTGGGTAATAGTCAGTGTAGCGGTATTAGCTCCGGAATAGTTAGCATCATTTACAACGTTAACCCAGTTTCCTGCAGCGTTAAGCACTTTCCACTGATAGGTAAAACCTGGTGCGTTAATAGCTGTTACGGTAAATTGTATCTGGCCATTCTCGCACCTGCTGTCGCTTACAGGGTGTGCTGTTATAGCTGCAAGCGGTAATGCATCAACGGTATGGTTGCCAAGGTCGGCGCAATAAACCGGCAGATTGGGTGTACCATGTTGCGTATTATTCCATTCCGTCTGAGTATATGTGGTAGATGGCGCTACAGCATCCGGTTTTCTTATCAATGTAAAGCCCGGGGCAGAGAAAGGCACAATTACCAGGTCAATAATACCATTGTTTTTTAAAAGTTCAAACTTATCGTTGCCGTTAAAGCCTGCTCCCAATACATCCATATGAGGGGGAGAAGCACAAATCATATCATCAGGGTCAGTACAAGCGATAAGGTACGTACTTTCAGAAGCGATGGTGCCTGAAAGGTTCAGCACATAAGTTGGCGATGCGTCACCTGCATTGGCATAGCGCTTAAGGGTGTAGCCACTCAAATTGATGGTAGCACCGGTAGGGTTATATAATTCTATCATACCGCCGCTGCCTTCACGCTGGTCATACAGTTCAGAAATATAAATTTCGGTATTGCCGCCTGATGCTGTACAGTTGGTTGTAAGTGCAGTGAAATTTTGCGCATTGGCCGAGCATCCGTCTGTAGTTATGCTGATGTTGCCCGAAGTTACTGTTGTAGGTACTACTGCTTTTATTGTTGTGGCTGAAACCACCGTAAAGCCTGCTGCTTCTACACCGTTAAACTTAACTGACGAAGTACCGGTTCCTGCCTCAAAACCATTACCGGTAATAGTCACAACCGTTCCAGCCGGCCCTGATGCCGGGCTTATAGACGTTACTGTTGGCGGTGTACATGAGCTGGTTACAGTGCCAAAAAGTTCAAAATCGTCAAGTACAAAATTGCCATTCCCTCCCGTTGGTGGGTTATTAAGCAGTATAGATATGGTTACGGTACCGGTTAACAACATTGGTGTTGCAAGTGTTTGCTGACCAATAGATGCCCCTGTGGTAGTTGTAAAAGTTTCGGTGCCTACCTGAGTTCCGTTCACGCTCATGGTCCAGGTGCGTGCTGCAGAAGGTGTCCTTTTTCTCCAGAAATTAAAAGATGTTAGTGATAGCGCATTACCCGGTGTTACGGTAAAGGAAAGTGTAATAGTGGTTGGTACTGTAGCATCTGTCGCTACGCCTAAACCGTTGCCTGTGCTGCCCAGATTATTTGTCCAGGTTAAGTTGGTATTGGTCCAAACCGAGTTGGTTATGGCAGTGTTTTGTATTACAGGCGCCACATTGTAAGGATAAACCAGGTTAACGGTGCCAAAGTTATGCTTATACACCTGTGCCGAAACATTACATGCAAAAAAGGTAAACAATACCAGGTAAGTAAGCTTTAAGAAGAAGTAATTTTCTTTTTTCATCTATAATTTTCTTTTTTAAAAACTAATGTGCAAATGCTGTGCAAGGTACATTTTTTATCTAAATACGCATATTATGTAAATTTTACAAAAAGGTTACCGCAGTATTACAAAAAAGCCCCGTGGCAATAACCACGGGGCTTAGTTGCATGTATGATAACTAACTTATTTTATAATAACTTTTTTGCTGGCAGTAGTATTGCCTGCTTTTACAGTTACAAGGTAAAGTCCTTTTTCAGCATTACCAAGGTCAATCATCTCATTGTTTTCCACTTCTTTGGCAAAAACAACTTTACCGGCTACACTGTAAACTTCTACAGTGCCTTTATCATTACCTTCCGGTAGCGATACCTGAAACTGGCCATTGTTAGGGTTTGGGTAAACCTTAACTTCGTTGATAAGCGAGGTATTGTTTTTCATGGCAGGCTGTGCTGCAGCAGGCCTTGCAGTACCGGCGTAGCAGTTCCACTGTATGTCGTCAACAAGTGTCCTGTTGCCGCTGTTTTCAATACGAACGGTAATAGCGCCTGTTACGTTTACCGGGATTGATATTGGCGTGGCAGTATCAGCGGATACTGTAATATCTGTACCTACCTGAGTACCGTTTACAAATACTTTAAGCGTAGAGTTACCGGTAAATACCCTTGCATAGTTAAAGCTAAGTGTACCTATACCACCTGTAGCAGCTACAGTGTTTTGTACATAACCTGTCCTTATGGCTATAGCCCTTCCGTTTAGTGTCTGGTCAGTCCTTGAGTCAGTTGCAGTCCAGGTAACACCGTTGTCGCCTGTCCAGTTGCGTGTAGCGTATGAGCTTGCGTTTGCAGGCATGTTAGCAAATGTTTCAGAACCGCCAACACATGGTGCAGCTATAGTTTCAATTTCATTATCAAGCCCATCAGCATAAACAGGTCCACCTATACAGTCAACAGTATTATAAGCATACACATATACGGTATAAACAGTTTCAGGATCAAGGTCACTGATAGTAAAGTCAGGGTTAGTACCAACATAAACTACAGTACCGTCTCCAAGCAAATCGTCAGCTTCATAAGCTTCGCCGTTTGTAGGGGCAACAACAGTGCCGCCTAAGCTAAGTACAGCAATATATCCGTCAGCAGCAATACCTGTAATTTCAACATCGGCAGAAGATGAAGTTACGTTTTCAACAGTAACAACAGCTGTATCAAGAGAAGGTGCCTCGCAAGCTTCAAGTGCAGTAGCAGAAAGGTTTACTATGCACGAAGCCTCGTCAGCGTCATTACTTGCAATAGTAAGCGTTGCAGGCTTGCTTCCTGTTGTTGTGCTGTTAAAACGTACAATAACGTCCTGAGAGCTTAGTGAATCAACAACAAACGGGAATGTTTCAGGAGATACTACTGTATAATTAATAGTATCGCTAAGTGTAAGCGCTGATATTTCCAGGTCAACAGTTCCCTGGTTAGCAATAGTAAATACCACATCACTATCATTACCGGCCAATACGTTGCCAAGGGCAATGTTAAATCCGCATGCCTGTGCTTCACCTTCACCATCAAGCAGTTGTATTTCCGGTCTGTTTGGTATCTGGTAGCAGTTCCAAGTAACATCATCAATAATAGTCCTGTTGCCACTGTTCCTGATTTCGATGTTCACATCACCCGGAATATCAATAGCCTGGCTATAAACCGTAGCAGTATCAGCCGATACTGTTATGTCAGCTCCAATTTGCGAACCGTTTACAAATACTTTAAGAGTAGATTCGCCTGTAAATACCCTTGCATATTTAAAGCTCAGCGTACCTATACCGCCTGTGGCAGGCACAGTGTTTTTAAGGGTACCTGTGCGCAATGCAATAGCCCTGCTGTTAAGTGTCTGGTCAGTACGTGCATCAGTAGCGCTCCATGCAAGGCCATTATCTCCGGTCCATGTCCTTGTAGCGTAAGCGCTTGAGTTAGCAGGCATATTGGTAAATGTTTCGTTACCGCCAATGCATGGTGCTACAGGGGTAGCAAAAGATGTTTCAACTTCGTCAGTTATGTTATAAACCGGCCCTTCTGAACAATCAGTGTTGTTGTAAGGGAAAACGAATACAAAATATTCAGTGTTTTCAGCAAGGCCTGTAAGCGCCATAGTTGAAGAAGCGCCATTGTAAGCCACAAGGCCACCGCCTATGCTGTCGCCTACTATGTAGTTAACTTCGTTTAACGGCTCTGTAGTAAGAGAGTCGTTAACCGAAAGTACGGCAAGGTAACCATCAGCAGAAATGCTGTCAAGCAATACTGTGGCAGAGTGTGCAGTAATATCGTCAACATCAATGGCAAAAGCAGTATAAGCCGGAGCCGCACATGCAGCAAGGCCTGTTCCTGTAAGGGCTACTGTACAAGCAGCTTCATCAGTATCATTGCTGTTTATGGTAAGTGTAGATGTTTTGGCACCAGCAGTTACAGCATCAAAGCGTACAAGCACTATGGCAGAACCTGAAGCCGGTACTGAGAATGAACCTGTAGGCGATACAACGGTAAAGTCAGTGCTGTTGCTTAATGCGATTGATGATACATTAAGTGCAGTTGTACCTGTATTTTTGATAGTGAATACAGCATCGTTATACACATCAACCGACTGTGAACCGTAAGCAAGCGTTAGCGCGCCACAGTTTACGTTAGTGCCCGATGCGTTGGCAAGCTGGATTTCCGGGCCTGAAACAGGTGTTGAATAGCAAGTCCACGCAATGTCGTCAACAATAATCCTGTTAAGGCTGTTCCTGATTTCAATGCTAACGCTGCCTGTTACGTTAATTGCATGAGAGAAAGTAGCAGGAGTATCAGAAGATACAGTGATGTCGCCACCGTACTGAACTCCGTTTACATACACTTTCATGGTAGAGTTGCCTGTAAATACCCTTGCATATTTAAAGGTAAGGGTACCAAGGCCACCGGCTACCGGGGCAGTGTTTTTAAGGGTACCTGTCCTCATGGCAATGGCTTTGCCGGTAAGGGTCTGGTCAGTCCTTGAGTCTGTTGCGCTCCATGCTACGCCGTTGTCGCCTGTCCACGTCCTGGTAGAGTAGGCGCTGGAGCTTGCCGGGATGTTTGTAAATGTTTCTGAACCACCGCCTGTACACTCAAATGTAGCAGCAGTTGAAGCTGTGTTGCTGAAAAGCATGCCTCCGTTTAGCGCGCTAAGGGCAGTACCTACTGAAAGCCCGGCAACAGCTAATGCTAAGAATAGTCTTTTTTTAAACATGAGTAATAAAAGTTTGAAAGTTGGCTATTTGTTTCTTTATAAAGGATAATGGTTTGACCTGCAGGGTTTTTTATATCGCTTTAGAGTACCAAAGTTAACCGCAACCTCTTTGGCGAAATCGTTTTTTTGGCTAAGGTTTCATTAAGGGCAGGTTGTTAATGTGTTAATAAAGAACAGCATAAGTTTATAAATGAATACCGGAGGGTAAAATTATTCGCCAATTGAATAATTGTGTTAAATAATCATTTTTGCTGTTAATAACTTTAACCCCAAATTGGGCTTTAAGATATTTTTAATAAAATATTGTAGTTTGTTATTGTGTTGTGTAGTAACTTTATAAAGTAAAAAAAAACCTACAATGGAAAACAACAACCAACTGACAGATACTATAAATAACATTTTTATTGATGAAGCACAGATACCTACCCCTTACCAACAGGAACCGCTGCACCAGCGCGAGTACTTACTAAACGGGCAGCTGGTGCCGTGGAACGGCGATGTTACCGATGTGCTTTCTCCTATATATATACCCACGCCTGATGGATTGAAACGCAAGCTGGTAGGCACTATACCGCACACATCGTCCAAAGAGGCCATGGAAGCGCTTGATGCTGCCGTAGCCGCCTATGCCGATGGACAGGGGGCTTGGCCAACCATGTCAGTTGAAGGCCGTATTGAGTGTATGCAGAAATTTGTATACCTGATGATACAGCAGCGCGAAACAGTGATTAAGCTGCTGATGTGGGAAATTGGAAAAACCATTGGTGATGCTACCAAGGAGTTTGACCGTACGGTGGAATACATCAATGCGACCATAGATGCACTGAAAGACCTGGACAGGCAATCATCCCGCTTTGAGGAGGCAGAGGGCACTATTGCGCAGGTAAGGCGCTCGCCGCTGGGTGTAGTGCTTAGCATGGGGCCTTTCAACTACCCGCTGAATGAAATTTTTACTACGTTGATACCCGCGCTAATTATGGGCAATACCATATTATTCAAGTTGCCCAAGCACGGTGTGCTGGCGCATTATCCGTTATTGCAGGCATTTAAAGAAGCTTTCCCGCCCGGTACGGTGAATACCTTATATGGTAAGGGCGCAGAGATTATTGCCCCTATAATGGAGAGCGGCAAGGTAAATGTGCTGGCATTCATCGGCTCCAGCAAAGTGGCCAACGGGCTTAAGAAACAGCACCCAAAGGTAAACCGCCTGCGCGCCATACTAAGCCTTGATGCCAAGAATGCTGCCATTGTAACCAAAAATGCCGACCTTGATATTGCTGTGAGTGAATGCATATTGGGGGCTTTATCGTTCAACGGGCAGAGGTGTACCGCACTGAAACTGATTTTTGTGCAGAAGGAAGTAGCTGACGAATTTGTTGCAAAACTGAGTGCAGCGGTTAATGCCCTGAAACCCGGCCTGCCCTGGGATAAGGATGTGAAGATAACACCACTGCCGGAAGCCGATAAACCCGATTACCTTAAAAAATGCCTTGAAGATGCCCAGGCCAAAGGTGCAAAAATCATGAACCCGGGTGGGGGAGAAACCAACCATTCGCTGGTGTTCCCGGCAGTGGTGTATCCTGTTAATGATAGTATGAAGCTGTACCACGAGGAGCAGTTTGGCCCCATCATCCCGATAGTGCCGTTTGAATCTATTGATGAGCCGGTAAACTACCAAATCAATGCATCGCACGGCATGCAGGTAAGCATCTTTAGTAATGACGCTGCCGAGATTGCCAGCCTTATAGACCCGTTTGTAAACCTGGTGAGCCGTGTAAACATCAACTGCCAGGCACAGCGCGGGCCTGATGTATTCCCTTTCACGGGAAGGAAAGACAGTGCTGAGGGTACATTATCTGTGTCCGATGCGTTGCGCTCGTTCTCCATCCGTTCGCTTGTTGCTACCAAAGCTAACGATACCAATAAACAATTGCTGAACACTATTGTAAAAGAACACAGTTCTAATTTTTTAAGTACCGATTATATTTTTTAGGATAATAACGGGTTAAAAATTAAACCCAAAATGAAGCCCGGGCTGAATAAAGTAGTTGGGCCATTTTTCTTCTACTATCCTAAAAGATTCCGGAACATTAGCTCTTACAGGCCAATAGCTGCATCCAATAGCCGGTTCAAAAAAGAACCGGTTTTTAAAAAATTTAAACTGGTAACCCAAATGAAAGTTGAGGTATAATGTATATCCATTCCCAATCTTTTTCTTATTCTTATCCATGTATTTTTCAAAAGCATTTAGCGCATAAACTGATGTATATACGCCTTTCCACCAAAAACGCTGGTACCCTAATGTAGGGGCAAGTATCCTTGCATGCCCCGGATAGTTTTCTCCTGACGCGTCAAATGCTGATGACCCGAAAGGGATTCCCAAAGGAAAAGAATATATGGAACGTTTAAATTCAAAGGATACAACATTTTTGGGGGTTATCCTGTATCCAATATTTAATTGTACATACTCAGGGTTATTTACTTTGGCAAAATTTCCTAACATAAACAGCGAGCTCCCAATATACCATTTCCTGTAGGTGCTGTCCTGCAATGTATCCTGCGCTTTTAGCAGTTGCATGCTTATTAATAAAATGAAACCAGCCAGTAAAATTTTCTTTTGCATTCTTTTTTTATATTAAAGACGCTGCAAAAGTAAAATGGCAGAACGGCGTAAAACGTTGACTTAAGTTATTAAATATTACTCTTTGCCTTTTTTTAAAATTCTTGTGCGTATCCTGCTTAGTGACTCCGGCTTAATGCCTAAATAGCTTGCTAGCTGATGCTGCGGCACACGCTGAATAAAATCAGGCCGGGATTCCATTAACTTCAAATACCGTTGTTCGGGCGAAGAGGTCTTAAACTCGTCAAAGTTTATTTGTTGCTTCACCAGCAATTCTTCCGCAAATTTTCTGCACATTATTTCAAACTTGGGAAATTTTCGGTTTACTTCCTCTTCCATATCAGTATTTGAAACCAGCAGGATACAGTCTTCCACACAACTAACGTAGTATTCAGACGGAAGCTTATTTACTACACAATGCGGTGTCAGTACCTCCATTTCAGTATAAAAAGCTGTTGTTTTTTCTTCTCCTTCTATTAAATAATAACTCCTGATACAGCCTTTTAAAACAAAAAATGTTTCTTGTGATGTTTCTCCTTGTTTTAGTATTACAGTCCCTTTTTTTACAGAGCGGAACAGGTCTAGCGAAAGTATTACATCTTTCTCTTCTTCTGTAAGGGTAATATATTTTGATATAAAGTCGAATAGTACTTTTTCCATGGTTTGCATTTATGCTTTATTTAGGAGGGCCTGAGCTTGGTTACAATAATGGCTCAAATTTACTTAAATGCCATAGCAATAAAATTAAGTTCTCCTTAATTTTACTTTTGGGTTTTATAACAGATATTATAGTAAAAATAACAACCCTTGTAATCAACTGATTATAAGGGTTGTTACGAAGTGGGGGAAGTGGTTTTTAATTTATTTTAATTGGTTTTTCTTGCCGAACTTGTAGTTATAACCCAATTGAAAATAAAACGGTATTAATGGGGTTGTCTTAAAATCTTGTGTTACTATTTTTCCGGCCTTTAATGTAATATCATGTTTTTTGAATGAATAACCGCATTGAAGGCCATAGTAGAAATTACCTCCTGTTGAAGGTTCATACCAACCATCAACTACTTCAGGAAAATTCGATTTATATAAATCTGTGTGTTTAAAATGAGAAACAATTGCTTTATCAAATCCACATTCGGCAGCAGCAAACCATTTTGCCTTATAATAACCTATAGTTGTTGAAAAATCACTACCGAAATTTAGAATCCTGACATAGTCGTTATTATACACCCTAAATATTCCACTTAATTTTAAAGCGATATTTATATTTTTAAATTTAAACACCCTGATTGTACCGCCAATCCTGGTCTTGAAATCATCTGTTTTTTTTTCGCCAAAAGGAACTGAAATTTCCGCATTCAACACAACCGGAAATTTTCCAACCTCTACTTTATGGCCGTAGGCAAACCCGTATATTGAGCCATATTCAATACCTAACCCTGTATTTATTATATTATTTTGATTTATGTTCTCCCAATTTATTACCTGGGCATTGCAAAAAATAAAAGACAATATTAATGTTACAGTACATGCTAATCTAAATTTTTTCATAGTCCTATTTATAACATTTACTATAGTGATTGTATGTATTGAATTATTGCCGGCATAGTTTGTTGTTGCCATGCCTGTTGTTCTCTTATTATCCCGTCATGCCCCACACCATTTATTCTGTTTATTGATACTGAGCTAAAATAACCACCTACTCTGTTAGCCCAGCTTGTTGTATAGGCCCTGTTTTTTTCACTATAAAAGAAAAGTGTGTTGGGCAGGAAATTTTCAAGATTATCAGAAAAATCAGGATGATGATTGTCTCCTATTTCATACAGGGCTGCTGAAATAACACCGCCTGAACGCCAAAAACTTCCGGGTTTAGTATTATCCTCGCCGGTTATATCATTTTTTGAAGCTAATAAATTGAGCTTGTAGTCTAATATTTCATGATCATTTTTATTTCCTGATAAAAATTGGTCAATATATGTTGCATCATTTGATAATTCACTCCATAGTTTGAATGATCGTGATTCTTCAACATAATCTTTAATATCATCCCACTTTAAGCCTCCGGGTTCACAAACAATCAGGCCGTTAATTAAGCCCGGATACCTGCCGGCAAAACCTGATGCCAGGATGCCGCCCCACGAATGGCCTAAAAGGACTACTTTTTGGGAAGGGCTTGTTTTATAATACTCAATTACACCTTTTAATTCATCATATAAGTCACTAATCGCTTCTAGTCCTCTATCGGAATATACATTATCAGATAATCTTTGTGATAGGCCTGAACCTCTTTGATCATAAAAAATTACATAATAACCCTGGCCGGCTAATTCTTTACAGTTTAATAAATACCTATAATCACCACCGGGCCCACCATGAAGTACTACAACCATTGTGTTTGACGGGGTACCAAATGTCTCAGAATGGAGCTTTACACCATTTACTGTGATTTGAGGTAATGAACTATTTTCAATTACTGTTTTTGGAACTAAATTTCCTGATTCATTGATTGAACTTTCTTCGGTGCATGAAAATAAAAGTAAGAGAGCCGATAAAATGACAAGGTTCAAAAATTTTGTTTGCATAAGTTTTATAATTTTTATGCAAATAAATTCTAAGAACAGTATATGAATCGTCCCAATAGATAAAGTGGGACATATTTTAATTTTTTGAAATTTAGGTATTTACGATTTATTTAAGATTCTTAAGAAATTCAGATGGGGTAATACCTTTAAAATTTTTAAAATTCCTGTTGAAAGTTGATTTTGAATTAAACCCGCAATCTAAAGCTATGGCAAGTATGGTTAGTTTTTTGTTTTCTCCATTTTCAATCACCGAACAGAATTTATCAATCCTATACTGATTCATGTAATCGTAAAAAGTTTTATTTTCGAGAGAATTTATTACTTGTGAAAGATGGTTAGAAGAAACATTTAATTTTTCGGCCAAATCATCTAAAGTCAGTTCATGATTTTTAAACAGCTCCTCATTTTTCATCAGTAAGTTCATTTCTTCCTGAATTTTTAAGGCAGATTCTTCATTCAAATTTGATTTTTCATATTTGGTCACTCCTTGGTGTATTTCATTAATCCGGATATTTTCTTCTGATTCTTTAAGGCTTTTATTTTGGTTAAAAATACCTGCCTGATTGATTCCGAAATAGCCTATAAATATTACAAATAATACAACTGTGCCAAATATCATTTCATCATGGGCGAAGAAAACAAACAACCAGATAATGCCAATTCCGTAGATTAAATACTTCAGCCAGGTAAGGTTAACTTTTTCGGAAAATGAAAAATGATTGGAGATGTTTTTTTTATGCTTTTTTAAAAGAAGTAATGACCAGGCAAAATATACAATACCTGATAAATTAATGAGTATTGATATTAATTGTGTCAAAGTTTTAAAGTCCTTACCTTCATTTTCAAATGTTAGTATTTTTGACTGGTCTGAACTTAAGAAAAAATTGTAAAGTGAAACATAAATCAATAGTGCCGGAATAAAATGCAGAAAATTTATTTTCCAATTTTTAGATTGATTGGTAATTGATGCCGTATATAAATATAACAATGGGCCATGCATTAAAGGCAAAGGAATACTAATGCCTAATAATTTTGGATAATATATATAATTGCCACTAAAGAGGAGATAAAATAAAGTAAGATGTAGCCCTACCACTAAAAGCCATACAAATAATATCTTATCGGCTTCAATTTTGTTTGGTTTAGTTATTAAAATAAAAGCAAGAAAAAATACTATTATAATACCTATTTGATATAACATATATTTTAAGTTCTTTTTCAAAACATTATTTGCAAAAATAATATTTAAAAATACGTTAGGTGAAAAAGGATAGCTAAACCGTGATGAAATCTTTTTAAAAACCAGTTGCGGTTATAAACTATGAGGATATGGAGCAGTATAAGGCCTGCAGGATTAAAAATGGTCAGAAGCATTAACCAATCGCTACTTAAAAATAAAGCCCCGTATATCAATTGATTACGGGGCTTTTTGCGGAGAAAGAGGAAATTGAACCTTTAATATTTAGATATTACCAAATATATACAAACCCTTATTTTTCAATACTTTGTTAAAAATTATATATTAAGATATTACTCAAAAATAGTATTAAATCATATCTTTACTGTCAACTAAATTGTCAACTGGGATATGAGATATACTTTTAATCTTAAAGAGCCGAATAAGGAGAATGATACCCTTATACTATTTTCAGCATACTTCAAAAATCAGGGTAAAAAGTTTGTTTATTCCACTGGAGAAATTATTACCCCGGCAGACTGGGACTTTGATAACAAATACCCTAAAAACCTCAATGGCAGGACTGCTAAGGCAGAACAGATGCGAGTTATAAAAAGACAGTTAGACAGATATGCTAATTTCTTTACAGACCTCATAAATAAGTTTAAGCTGATGAACCGGGAGTTACTTATTGAGGATGTAAAAGAGGAATTTGATATTGAGTTTAAGCGCACTAAGGCAATCTCTAATAAATTCTTTGAGGTGTATGATATATTCTTAGGACTTAAACGAAATGATTATACTGAAGATGCTAACTCCGCAACTACTATTAAGCGATACGAGTACAATAAAAAATTGCTATTAGATTTTCAGGAGCATAGTAAGAAGAAATTACATTTCAATCAGATAAACAATTCATTTTACAATGATTTTATTGAGTATTGCATTACGGTAAAGAAACATTCATCTAATACACTAAGGCGAAATGTTGGCCTGCTGAAGACATTTTTGTTTTGGGCTGTCGAGAATAACCACACGTTCAAAACGGACTTTCAGAAATTCAAAAGCCCTAAATCTCAACAGACAGATGAGGTTGCACTAAACTTAGAACAGGTTAAAGAAGTCTTCGAATATGATTTGAGCAGCAACCCACGCTTAGAGCGTGTTAGGGATTTGTTTGTGTTTGGATGCGCAACCGGGATGCGGATAAGTAATTATTCTGTCGTGCAGAAAAAGGATATACAAAATGGTTTTATCAAAGTAAGGGACATCAAAAATTCAGATAAAACCTTAGAAGTACCGCTAAATGATTTTTCATCTTACATATTAAAGAAGTATGATTATAAACTTCCGGTTATAACTACTCAGAAATTCAACGATTATATAAAAGAAGTTTTTGAGGAAATAGGCTATACTGAAGACATCAAAAAAAGCATCAAAGTTGGCAAAGATATAATAGAAGAAATATCCCCTCTACATGACCGTATTAGCTCACATACTGCCCGCAGGAGCTTTATTACTATAATGAAGAATAACAAAATACCGGATAAGGTAATAATGGGTTATACAGGCCATAAGAGCTTAGAAGTTTTTAACAAATACTATAAGCCTAACAATGATGATAAAAAAGATTTTATGCAAGCCGTTTGGAAAATGGAGGCTGCACCACTTAAAAAAGTTGATTAATGAAACCAAAATATGGATTTGAAATAAATACTCGTGAAGGTGGTAAACTTGTTACTATTCCAGCTTCGCCGGATTTAAAGAAGTACTTTGATGAGGAAATCTTTCCAAAAAAAGATTATATAGATTATTTAAAAGAATTTCTGATTACCGAAGAAAATTATATAGTTGTATCTGGAGCTGTTGAAAGGGCAATGAAAGACTGTCTACCTGAATGCGTGAAATCAGAATGTAAGTATTGTAATGGGCAATCTGATAAGGAAAACGATATGGCATGTAATAAGTATTACCTTCAAATGAGATTAACTTTTATGATGGCCGCAAATGAATTTATACACATTGTCATTAGACACAATCATATATACGAAAATAAGAAAGTTTTATTTAATCTAACTCAGGATTTTTATAGAAGTTTCAGGCTCATTAAAGGTAAAGGACTGATGTATTTTGATTTAGAAAATATGTGCCGCTGTATTTTGAATGCAGGCTTTATTAGCTTATCTGAAATGTTTGTTAAATCAAAACCGTTGCAAAATCTTGGGATAATTAATGACACCATTGATGATATAGAAAAACAAAAATTAGAAAATGAAATATTTGAAAAGGCAGATGAAGATTATTTAGAACTTCAGCATAAGTTTTTTGAAAATAAGCAACGATACTATAAAGAGAAACTTTTTTTAGAGGAACAGGGCTTAACCGCTTTACAACCAATAAAACCTAAGTCTGTTCAACAAAAAGAAAAAAAAATTTCGGTAATAGTACTCTATTATTACTATCTGCAAGCCGGGGGATATTTCCCTTATTTTGAAAATCATAGCGAAGGTAAATTAAAAGCAATAAAAGAATTAATTGTAAACGATAAAATCAACACAACGGCTAAATATTTTCAGATAAAGTATAACCTTATAAGCGGTTATAAATCAAACCGGATAGCAAAAAACAAAGCTTCTAATATTGAGTATGTTGCAAATCAGATGTTAAATAATTACCCTAAATCAAAGGAGATAGCATTAAATGAATTAAAAGAAGCTCAAACTAAAAATAGGTAACTATATAATGTAACAGTTACATTACAGTTACCTCAAAATGCTCCCAATAATTTTAGCCAAAAATTAAAGGAGCATACTATGAACAATCCATTTGAGGCAATCACTGAAAGATTGTCAAACATTGAAAACCTGCTTTTAGAAATAAAGCATAAACCTGAATTAGAAAAGCAACCTGAAAATTGCACTATCAAAGAAACTGCATTACTTCTAAAAGTTTCTGAACAATCTGTACACAACTACATTAAAAAAGGATTTCTCCCTGCTCAAAAAGTAGGCAGGATTTTACTTATCAAACGTTCAGATATTGATAAGTCTTTACAGGAAGTAAAGTCCCTGAAATACAAACGTAACTAAGCCCGGTCAAACGGAAATTATAACCTTAAAAATTAGGGCGTATGTATACATTAGGACAAAACGGGACAGCTAAACCGGGACAAAATACTGTTTTGGTAAGTGGTAAAGGAACTGACCTCAGCAACAATGAGGCTTTACAAGGCAGGGCAAAGCGTAAGCTAATAACGCAAAGCATGGCTCTTAACCTTATTGATGTAGCAAAAGAAAAAGGGGAAAATGAAAAATTAAAAAGCATTTGGAATGCTTATCATTGCCAAAGCCAGGTTATAACTGCTAATGGGCGCATATACGGCAGGTATTGCAAAAACAGGTTTTGTACTCTTTGTTGCAGCATTAGGAAAGCAGAAATTATTAACAGATACTATCCGGTTATAGGACAATGGGATATGCCTTATTTTGTAACCCTTACTGTGAAGGCTTGCGATGGTAAAAAGCTGAAGTTGATGGTAAGCAAAGTTTTACAGGGGTTTCAGCGGATAAAAGACCGGCACAAAAAAAACTACCTTAGAGGCAAAGGCATAAAGCTAATGGGCGTAAAATCGTTAGAATGCAACTTTAACCCGGCAAAGAAAACCTATAACCCTCATTTGCATTTAATTGTAGCCAATAAAGAAATGGCCGAAATAATAATAAGGGACTGGCTGAAACTTTGGACACCTAAATTTGCGCAAAGGCAGGCTCAGGATATGCGTAAAGTTTTTAATGCCGAAACGGGATTGATTGAAATTATAAAGTATGGCAGTAAGATATTTACTGAGCCGGATATAAAGAAAAAGGGTGATAATTCCACATATCAAATTTATGTAGCCGCATTAGATAATATTTTAACTGCTATGAAAGGAAAACGTATTTTTGAGCGTTTTGGGTTCAACAGTGAGCAAGAGAAAGCCTTTAAAATCACTGAACTTCAGGCGGTAACTAAATACACGGAGTGGGAATATATACCTTCAAAGTCAGACTGGCAAAATGTTAATAGTTGTGCTGAGGTACTGACAGGATTTAAGCCAAAACCTCAACTTAGTGCTATCTTAGCAAATTGTATAGATAGTGTGCAGCAATAATTTGGTTTGGAATATAAAAGTCATTAATTTTGAATAAGCAACTGTCTAATAACGTAGTATTGTATACGATATTTAAGTTTTTTACAATTATAATAAATGTGTTTCATTTCAAAATAGAAATTGTGGCTTACTCTTTGATTTTAAGAACGTAATCAGGGTCCCATGCATATTTGACGCGTATGTTAGCTAAGTGATCCTTAAACTGGCACACATATTTGTAAACGCTGTACCCGTTGCTGCTTTTCTTAGTTTACATCCACATAACCCTCCGCCGTCGGGAAATATTGCAGCACTGCATCGACATACTGGAAACCCTCCAGGTAATGGGTATGCAAAATATTATAAAGCTTTTCGGTACCCCTCGGTGGCCCTTGTTACTGTCTTACTCCTTTTTATGCCCGTCGCATTGTAAATGCAGTTATTTTAATAAAGAAGGAGCAATAATCTACCGCTTCTATGTCATCTCTGTCCCGCTGTCTGCTATATCTACTGCTTGTGCCTCCACAACAGGATGCCGCTTACATCGGGGCTAAAGGGAGCCTAATATGTTTTTGCAATCTTAATTTAAAAGTTTATAAAATAATAAAACAACCCGAAGATTGTTTTAATTTTGGCAAATACTAGTCTTACATATATGCCCTAATCATATTTAATCGCAATTCAAAGAGGGTCTTTGATAATATCCGAAACCTCTATTGGTTTTGACTTTTTTATATTTTTTTAAATTTTTTTTACAAAAATAATAATCAACTCCTTTTTTTAATTCATCTCTAGTGTATTCTGGAATGCCAACAATTCCAATTACGTTCATTGAGTCTATGATTTTATATTTTGAAAAAATATCAATAATATCCTTTTTAAGAATTTTTTTATCATCATACCAATAAAACAATTTACCATTTTTTTCTAAAAATTGTGTAGGAACTGTATTTGTTGTATTACCAATCTTTGTTTCCGGTAAAGGAGTAATCTTGTTATTTGTTCCAAATATTGTAATGGCGATAATATCATCACTAACATTTTCAACACCTACAGCATAAATAGAATCTTTGTCTCGTTTTCTGCTTGAATTTAAAAAATCTATAATTGCATTCGAAATTGCACTAGTTTCATCACCACTAGCTACAAGATTGTCTTTCCAGGATGAACAACTTGTTAAACTTAAAATAATTAATAATATGATAGAAATATTGTATTTCATAATTTTCTGAATTAGTATTCAAAATTATTAGGAGTAGTTAGAATTTTAAATTTCATATCTGGATAGATCAATTTTGCTCTAGCTTGACTTTCATAATCAGCTTTGGACGGAGTTAATCTATACTGTTCATTGAATCGGCTTGGATGAACGTGAAAGTCTACACGAGGAACAGTCGTATTTATTAAATCTGGTCTTGAAGATAAATTAAAACCCATTTTAGCCTGTGTTGAAGTATTATTAACATATTTTCCAATAAATATATGTGATATTTTTTCTTCGTTATTTTTTGACAATTCATAACCTCCAATCTCTTTATCGATAAAATTGGATAATTTTAATACAAAGTTTTCAACACCTTCAACTGACGGCTGACCAGAACCTCCAACATCAATTATATTATTATTAGTTTTTAAGTTCATCCCATCCTTCAATATTCCCTTTTCTATATTATCAATACTAACTTTTGGATTACCATTTTTATCATA
Organism: Flavobacterium sp.; assembly: GCA_041916875.1. Taxonomy (GTDB): domain Bacteria; phylum Bacteroidota; class Bacteroidia; order Flavobacteriales; family Flavobacteriaceae; genus Flavobacterium. Next base: position 74,755 of record JAYRYS010000007.1, on the reverse strand, counting down.
TTTTACAGCACCATTCTTATCAGTTTTGACTATTCTATCAGGCTTACCATTCGTCTCCCCAACTTGTTTAACCTCGCCTGTTTTTTCGTTAAAAGAATAGTCAGTATCATATTCGAAATTCACAAATGCATTTGATCCAGCCATATCAGAACCACCTGGCTCATCAACTTTCATTCCGTCCGGGTCAACAAACCTTATTGGATTATTATAACAATATGTATAAGGCGACCATCGTCTGCTAACTTCCGCAAGTGGGTCTATATTCATCCATCTACCCAATGCCGGGTCATAATTCCTTGCGCCGTAGTCGTACATATTAAGCCCCAGCTCGTCTTGGTACTCTTTGCAGTTGTATTTATAATTATACTCCGCTTTATAAAAAGTTGGAAGTACTGGAGTAACAAAATTTAATGCCACAATACTTTCATCTTCACTAACCTGCTCCTCCTGGAACTGTAGGTATTCACCATTATAGTTCTCATGCTTCATTCCAAAAGGATAATAGTGGCTTTCCTCTTTAATTTTAAGCAAATTGTCAGCCGGGTCCCATGCATAATTCATTCTTATATTTCCTAAATGGTCTTTAAACTGGTAAACATAATTATAAACGCTATACCCATTACTTTTCTTGCGGGTAACGTCAACATAACCCTCTGCAGTTGGGAAATATTGCAATATCGTATCTGCATATTGGAAACCATCCATATAATCTGTCTGCCTGATGACTGCCGGCAGTCCTGTTCTTGGCCCGGGAGTTGTAACAATCTTCGCCCTCTTAACTCCTGCCGCATTGTAAAGGTAACGGATTTTCTGGTCGCTCCTGTTCTTAAATATTATTTCAGTAGGTAAATTTAAATGGTTATAGGCTATTGATGTAATTTGTTTGTTCCTGTCAGTTTTCATATTACCGTTGGCATCATAGGTATAATCATCCTCATCATTATCCACACTGTCCACAAAACCACTCGGATTATTACTGCCATCATCAACTACCTTCGCCAGCTTGTTTTTGTCGGTAATATCATAGGTATATACCAAATCATCAATCAAAAAAGTATAAGCATCATCATCGTAGTTGCCTGTCCTTTTCAACGTGGTTATATTACCATTCTTATCATACGTCAGGTTCTCATTATAGCTGTTGGTCAGCTTTATGGCGTTGTCCGGTTTTTGGTAGTAGGCGCCTTTCAGGCGGTTCAACTGGTCATAACTATAGCCGTATTTGCGCTTTACGTTATCGCTGGCACTCCGCCAATAGGTTTCCGATATATTGCCGTTATACAGCTGTGCTACGCTGTTGTAGGGATTGTCAACAATAGCATCGGTATAATTTATCTTAAAGGCAAACAGGTCATTCTCGGTAGTGGTTGGGTTTAATTGGGTAACATCATTAATTCCCTTCAGCCATCCGCGTATGTTATAGCTAAAGTCCACTTTTTGCAGGGCTGCCGCCCCGGTAGGGTCAGCGCCGCCGGTTTTTTTGCTGGTCAGCTGCCCCAGCTTGTCATAGGTATTCAGCGAGAGCAGTTCAACGGCACCTGTGCTTCCTATCTGGTGGGTGTGCTTCAGCAGCCGGTCTTCCGTTGTGTAGGTGAAAAAGTCGTACGCTTCCACAGAGTTATCTGAGGCACTGCGCCTGTTGGTTGTGTAAGTCTCCAGTACATTACCATCAAAATCAAGCTTGGTGTTTACCTGCGTATAACCCCCTAAATAGTTGTTGGTCCTGGATCGTACTACCCTGCCTTTACGGTCATAATTGGTATAGCTCATATCGCCGGCAGTGCCGTTCTCATCGGTCAGCACCCTGGCCCATGACCCTACAGGGCTACTTTTAGGTACCTGCATCAATAACTGGTTGTACACCTGAGACGTGGCCGCCGGAGAGCTTGGCCCGCCCGGCCATAAATACCTGTCATAATAATTAACGGTAAGGAGTTTCAGCGCCTGGTTTACATAGCTCCTCACGGAATAGCCTATATTGATATTATCAATAGTGTCAGACCCTGCGTCAGCTAATCTTCTTATAATGTTGGCCTCGCCATTGTTAAGCGCCTGCAATGCTGCCCGGGCGTGCGTATCAATTCCTCCGGCAGCTACCCAGCCGGTAATTGCAGGCCTGTCAAAATCTTCATAGTAGGTGTGTATCCAGCCTTCACTGTTAGCCGCCCCGAACGGCGATAAGGCAGGCCCTGTAGCCACCACTCTGTCCCGTGAGTCATATACTATATATTCCCACTGCTTGCCGGGCAGCTTTTTTTCCACCAGCCTGTTGCGGCGGTCGTATTTGTAATAGTAGCACAATCCCTCGCTAAGCTGGCCTTCAGCTAAGGGCGGCAGCACGAAGCTGAGGTTGCCGTACTGGTCGTAAACGTAGTAGGTATCGTGCTTTTCGGTACCTTCGTAAGCCCTTTTCAGGACCACCTGCCCCAACTGGTTCTTAAATTCTTCCGTACTTATGCCATTCTCATCGGTGGTTATGGTCTTGTAGAGCTGCGCCACGCCATAGTACCCGCTATCATTAAACGCCACGTCATAAACAGCATCGGTATTGTTCCATGTGGCAGCGGCAGTAAATCGTTTTACCTCATTGGCCAGGTTATCCTTATAAGCAAATTTCACGGCCTTGTCATTATTATCGTTTTCACTACCCTGCCACGGCGCGCCCGGGGCGGCCTGCTTAAGCACCCTGTTCAGCGGCGAAGCCTCAAAAAAGCTCTGCGAGTAAGGGTTAGGAGTGTTCTCATAATAAGGCATACTGTAAAACGTATTGGTGTTATCAAGTGCATTGCCATCAAACATCAGCCCTTCATTTCCAGAGGCATAGGGCAGGTACTGCTTAGGTTGGCGGCTAAATTCATCATATTCGATATGGGTTATTATATCCTTGGATTCAGCCGACATTTTACCGGCAATTTGCTGTATCGGCCTTCCGATGGCATCATAATACACAATGCTGCGCCGTGCTTTGGTAGAATCGCTGGTTGTAGTGGCTTCAGTATAATTAAGTGTCCTTACGTAGTTCCTGTTACTCTGCGCAGAAACACCCAGGGGCAGTAATAATAGAATATATAAAAGCTTTTTCATGAGTGTCCGTGTGATTAATAAGTGCGTTTAAAATGATACTTATATTCATTGATTAAATTACCTTCCGTATCTTTTGTCCATAACAACCTTCCTAAATAATCATATCCAAATGAAGTTTGAAGAGATTTTGGATCGGTAATGCTCAATACACCAAAAACAGGATGATGCAATATGGTAGTGATATGCACATTTTGCAAAGAATAATAACTGCGGAAATCAGAAAGCGCACTTACGATGGCTGAATCGTTACCGGCAGCTGAAGCACTTTTAATACTGTTTATCCTGGTCTGGTTCAGGCTGGCATAACCCGTAGTGCAATTATCGATCTTTGCTACGGGAAGCGTATCATAATAGCCCCACACATAACAGGTGCGCAACCCGCCTGCCATCGATACGTCGGTTACGTTGCCAATGGCGTTATACCCGTGATATATCAGCCTGTCCTCGGGCGTACCGTTGGAAAGCTCGCCTTTTAGCGTCTGTACCTTGCCCAGCAGTATTTGGTTTGTAGCAAAAAGCTTGTATTTATTTACCACGGTATTAAGCAGTGCGCCATTCCTGTAGGAGTATATCACCACCGGCATATTAACCATATTGTAGTTATTGGCCATGGCAGTTATGGCTCCTTCCTCGGTGTTGTCAAAAAGATCAATGTTATATCCGCCTACAGGATATTGATATTCTGTTTTAAGGGTTACGGTTTCTGAGCCTTCAGTAAATGTGCTTACCTGTGTAGCCAATTGGTAATTGTTAATATCATAAGTGTATTCAGTGGTTTTAGTAACCGGCTGCCCGGTACTGAAATATTGCTTATTTATCGACTTTTTAAGCTTTGATGATGTAGCATACATGTTTGTAATATGCCAGTCGAACGCGGTTGGAAAGGCACTGTCTCCATAACAGTTTTCATACCAATCTAAAGGAAATCCTAGAAGGTAATCAGCTGTTTTATTTACGAAATGTTCGTATGTATCATAACATTGTGTCCAGACACAAGGTTCTTGTGTCACTGTAAACAGTCTTGACACATATAACTCTTGGACATCATAAGTATTGACTGTTTCTTCAAGCTTTATCCCATCTTTATTAAAAATGCGTTTTCTTGTAAGCAACCCACGTTTATGGTCAAGGTTAGGTTTTTCAACAAATGGATAGGTATAAACACCCGGATCGTAGTGAGTATCAACGGCATTGGTATAAAAATATTCTGTATACCCATTAGGCGTCGCTCCGTTAAGACTGTTTCCCCCAAATACAGATAACCCTTCAGTGACTGCAACTCTTTTATAACCTACATATCCGCCCCTTGTTACCATCAAATTACTTTGATTAGTGCTTATCTTGTAAGGTACCAAATGTTGGTATTGGTGAGTATCAGTAGATTCTGTAACAAAAAGATATTTTTTGTCTGTGAAATAATAGGTCTTTGCTTTGAGTCCAGTTTTTAAATCAACTGCGCCTGACGACATGACTATTGAATCCCTAAGTATTGTATCATAATCATTTATCGTATACCTATAATTAAAAGTCCGTTTATTGAAATCATTATTATTTTTTTCTGTGAATGTAATTGCTGCGATTCTTAATCCGCCACCAAGGTTGTGATGTTTATATTGATGTGGTAATTTTTTTACGAGATATCTCACGTTAATATAGCCTTTTATATAATCATCATCGCTGGTAGTAGCCAGCACATTCAAACGAACTTGTACCCTATAAGTACCTGGTAAAATACTTACTTTTTTAGTTAGTTCGCTGACTTTAATTAATTTTGCTAGTTGATTTGTTATTATATCTATAAATTCAACCTGGAATTTAGACGGGTCAGCATTACTGCCCGGTAGAATGCTTTTTTCTAATTGTATGTATTGATCAAAACCAATTGTTATATTTTGTCCTAATACATATGCTCCACTCATATTGGAATCGAAGGCATGAGTAAAAATGTTTTCATTTACGTTATCTGGATTGTCCGTAAAGTCTGTTAATTTAGCCGCACCCTCATAACTGAAGGTATGATGTTCCCATGAAAATTCTTTTCTTCCTCCTCCGGGTGAGTTTATTGCTGTCAAAACACCTTTTTGGATAGCTAATTTGTCATATTCATTGAAGCCATATGCGCCAGTATTATCTGCCCTGTGGTCACCTGAGGTATATCCCCAATTGTCAACTGGATCATTTACGGCATCAAAATTATCCATCTGATAATAATCAAGGTCATGACTAAAATCAGATCCTGATTTTACACCGGTTAAAAACAACCTGTTGCGCGGTGTGGTATGATAGCTTAAGTTATAAGTGCGGACTACTTCATCATTGGGTGAAGTGAACTTTGTCAGCTCAATTTTCGTCAGGTACTTACCTGCATTTTCAGGATGGCTGCCCTGGGCAGATAATGTGAATGCCAGAGCTGTTTTATCCCTGAATGTGATTTTTGATAATTTCTTTGTTTGTGTAATGATGGTATTATGTGATAGCGTTGAAATAGGAAGGAACTGGCCTGCATTGTAAGAGTGATTTCTCATCACTTCGGGAAAACTCTGAGGATTTATGAAATCATTATTAGTAAAAGTTTCACCTGTTTTATATGTTTCCTCTGAATTCTCATAAATGAATGATGCCAGCACCTCATCATTGCTTGTCGTAATCGACGTAAGCATCCATGCTGTGTTGCATACTGGCAGAGTTTTGTTATCTACCGACACAGGCGTTTGAGGAAAGTCACGTGGTTTAATAACGGTAGTGGATGTAGTTACCGATGTTTCTATGGTATTTGCTGCAATCCCAAACAAATATTTGTAACCGTTTGCATCAGTTATAGTAAATCCGTTTATTACTCTGTTAGTTCCCCAAGTAACGTCAATCTTTACGTTTTGGGCCATGTCGAGCTGCCTTGCTTTAAATGCCCCTCCTTCTTTAATAATCAGGAAACGGCCAGAGAATCCCGGCATACTTATCTGGAAAAGGTCGGGCTGTGAATCAAATTTGTCCATTGTAGTTCCATCCACATTCCATAAAACTTCATTCATCTCATAATAGCTGAGGTTTTCAAAGTTCCAAAATTTGTCATTATGAAAAACTCCGGTCACATTTCCTGTTATCCCTTTCATTGTTTCATCAGCATGTCCTCTTACAGTCCTAGAAATAACTCCTCCTGCATCTAGTGACCAGCCTGTACCTGTCCATCCAGAATGTGAATCTAACTTTAAAGACTGTGTACTGTATTTTAGAACAATTGGCAGTGATAAGCCGCCTCCCATCGATTTAGAGTAGATAGGTATAGATATATCAGGCTGACCGGTGTAGTGATCAATCGGAACTTCCTCAAAATTCATCAGGTTCGCAACTGTAGGTGATGGGGGTATAATATCAGGTGATCTTACTCCTTCAATTACCTGGGCGTTAGGTGCGATACCTACAAACAACAAACTAAATTTTATAACAAAATATATCTTTTTCATCTTATTTTTTGGCTTTTAAAACTTTAACTGAATCGGTCCCTGCGTTTGTTTTTACCTCAATGATGTACATCCCTTCAGGATAAGGACCTAAGTCAACCGGTATGGTCCTGTCGGTTACCGGGAAGCTTTGCAGCTGCCTGCCCGAGAGGTCATACACGCTGGCGGTGCCGCTTGTAAACTCATATCCCACAATTACATTGGTGTATTGCTGCACCGGGTTGGGCATGGCTTCCAGCATGGTCCTTTTTTCACCATCTTTTTTCTTGTCATTGTCCTTAAGCTTCACAACCCAAAAGTCGTTGCCACCCTTACCGCTGTTCCTGTTGCGTGATATCTTTCCGTTGGATGTCCCTGCCATAATGTAGCCGCCATCGCGTGTCTCAATCATCTTCCTGAGTATATCATCCCCATCGCTGCCGATGGATCTGCGCCATTTTTCCTCACCTTTGGCATCCGTCTTTATGGCTATGTAATCGTTAATGTCCTGTCTGTCGCTTTTTGCTTTCGCTGTTACCTCACTGTGGGTATAGCCGCCCAGCAAAAGGCTGCCGTCATTATTTTCATGGAGCGAGAGCAACATATCGGCCTCCCCGGTATTGTAGGTTTCCTGCCACAGCTCATCACCCGCTTCATCCAGCCTTATCAGCCATATATCAGTACCTTTCCTGTTGGTTTTCTGTTTATTGCCACTTGTACCCGATGCTGAGCTTCCGCCCAACAGGTAACCCTTGTCTTTCAGTTGCTTTACCACATACAGGTGGTCATCGGCTTCACCGCCAAATACTTTCTGCCACTGTGTGTTGCCATCCTTGTCCAGCTTCAGCAGCCAGTAGTCGCCTGCGCCATAGCCACCCTCCGGCTTGTCGTGCGATGCGGGGGAGTTGGTATAAGCACCTACTATAAACCCGCCATCAGTAGTCTGTTCCATGCTTTCCAGCACATCGGCATAGCGGCCGCCAAGGGTCTTCTGCCATTTTACGTTGCCTTCAGCATCCAGTTTTATTATCCAGAGGTCCATGTTGCCGCGGTTCTTTTCCCACTTGCCATAAGGGTCAGGCTTGCCCTGTTTTACCAGCTCGCTCACTTCCGAGGCCGATGACCCGCCAACAAGGTAGCCGCCATCGGTGGTAGGCACAATCACTTTGAGCTGTTCCTGCCCGGCGCCGCCTATGGTTTTCTGCCATTCTTCCTGGCCTTTAGCGTTCAGTTTTATAATCCAGAAATCATCCTTGCCACGGCAGGAGTCCTTTTTTTGCAGGCTTTTTTCAGAGTTGGATGTCCCGCCTAAAATAAATCCGCCATCGCGGGTATTGCGCACGCTATACAGCATATCAATACCGCTGCCGCCAAAGCTTTTCTGCCAGTCCATATCGCCACCTTCATCCATTTTCCAAACCCAGTAATCCAAGTTGCCGGCATTGTCTTCTGTTTTGTTTCCTGATTTTTTGGAGAGCGAGCTGCCTGCCAGTATAAAACCATAATCGGCAGTGGGCTGGGCATCAAAAAGGTACTCGGAATGCTTGCCGCCAAAGGATTTTTCCCAGTCTATATGCTGGGCATACACTCCGGATGTAATAACGAAGAGCGAAGTTGCAAGTAGTTGTTTTATCATAGCTTATGATTTTTTTTAATCATAGCAAAAATAGAATTTAAGATTTCATTTGTAAAACTTTAACAAGAATAAATAGTTACCATTTTAACCAAACTACATAACCATCAATAAATACGGTAAGAGGTGAAATAGTGTAGAAGTAAAAAAAAATCAACAACAGCATTTGTTATAAAACCTTAAAATTATCTGTCTGCATGGCCTTTTAGTAGCAGCTACATTTAGTATATTTGAAAACTTGTACACCTTCAAACCAACCAATGAGCGACGAACAAAAAAAACTGCTGGAAACCCAGCTATGGAATATTGCCAATGAGCTAAGGGGCAAAATGGATGCCGACGAATTCCGGGATTACATACTGGGCTTTATATTTTATAAATACCTTTCTGAGAAACAATACATTTATGCCAACCAGCTGCTGGAAACCGAAGCCGTTAAGGATTACCTGCTGGTAACCGATGAAAGCGATATTGAGGCCATAAAAGAAGAATCGCTTATAAAGCTGGGCTACTTTTTAAGGCCGGAAGAACTGTTTAGCTCCCTTACCAAAAAAGGCAACGCCAATATTGAGAATGAGAGCGACTTTATACTCCAGGACCTGCAAACAGTGCTTAACAATATTGAGCAAAGCACTATGGGTACTGACAGCGAGGACGACTTTAACAAGCTGTTTGAAGACCTGGACCTTAACAGCACCAAACTGGGCCGCACTGTAGAAGCCCGCAATAAGCTGATAGCCAAAGTACTTAGCCACCTTAACAAAATAGACTTTGCGCTGGAAGATGCCAACAGCGATGTGCTGGGCGATGCCTATGAGTACCTTATAGCACAGTTTGCCAGCGGGGCAGGGAAGAAGGCCGGCGAATTTTACACGCCACAGCAGGTAAGTAAAATACTGGCCGGTATTGTTACCAACGGTAAAAAACGCCTCAAAAGCGTGTACGACCCTACCTGTGGCAGCGGCTCGCTGCTACTGCGTGTGGCACGCGAGGTTGAGGTTGACGAATTTTACGGGCAGGAGCTTAACCGAACTACCTACAACCTGGCGCGTATGAACATGTTGCTGCACGGCGTGCATTACCGGCATTTTGACATTAAGCAGGAAGACACGCTGGAACACCCCATGCACAAAGATAAACGCTTTGAGGCCATTGTGGCCAACCCGCCTTTTAGCGCCAAGTGGAAAGGGAAAGACAATCCGCTTAATGAGAATGACGAACGCTTTAGCCAGTATGGCAAGCTGGCGCCCACCAGCAAGGCCGATTTTGCCTTTGTGCAGCACATGGTACACCAGCTGGCCGATAATGGCACTATGGCCTGCGTACTGCCGCATGGCGTACTGTTTAGGGGTGCGGCCGAAGGCACTATAAGGGAGTACCTTATTAAAAAGCTAAATTACCTGGATGCTGTTATAGGCCTGCCTGCCAATATATTTTATGGCACCGGCATACCCACCTGCATACTGGTACTAAGCAAGTGCCGGGCGCAGAGCGATAACATACTGTTTATTGATGCCAGCCAGGGCTTTGAAAAAGCAGGCAACCAAAACAGGCTGCGCGATGAGGATATACAAAAAATACAAAGCACCTACCGCAACCGCGAGGCTATAGAAAAATTTAGCCATGTAGCCACGCTAAGCGAAATAGCCGCCAACGACTATAACCTGAACATACCCCGCTATGTAAATACTTTTGAGGAAGAAGAAAGTATAGACATAGCAGCGGTAGCCGCTGAACTGAAAACGCTGGAGCAGGACATGGCCGCTACCGATGCACAAATAGCTGCCTTTTGCAAAGAGTTGAACCTACCTACACCGTTTTAACTATGGCACAGCACAACCTACCAAAATTGCGCTTTCCTGGGTTTAGCGGGGAGTGGGAGGAGAAAAAGTTATCTGATGTTTCTATAATTACAACGGGGAATACACCAAGCACAGCAATATTAGATTACTATGGTGATGAAGAATTGTTTGTTTCACCAGCTGATATTAATTCGCTTAGATATATAACTAATACTAAAACTAAGTTGTCTAAATTGGGTTTTAACAAAACAAGAAAAATTTTAAAAGGCAGCACTTTATTTGTTTCGATAGGTTCAACTATTGGCAAAGTAGCGCAAGCTGGTAAGTCATGTTCAACAAATCAGCAAATAAATGCACTAACAGCAAACGCTTTCAATGCAGATGATTTTATTTTTTCCCTTTTAGAACACAAAGGGTCCAAAATAAGTCTGTTAGCTGGAACGCAGGCAGTACCTTTGCTGAATAAAACTGATTTTTCTAATATAGAATTTTATTTTCCCACTCTTCCCGAACAACAAAAAATAGCTTCCTTTTTATCGGCAACAGATAAAAAGATAGAGCAGCTGCAAAAAAAGAAAGAACTGCTGGGGCAGTACAAAAAAGGGATGATGCAAAAGCTGTTAAGTAGGAAATTACGCTTTAAGGATGATAACGGTAAGGACTTCCCGGAGTGGGAGTATTTGTTTGCCAATAAAATGTTTAAAAATCATTCAAATAAAAACCACAATGGAGATTTACCGATTTTATCTGCTTCTCAAATTTATGGGATGATTTCAAGGGATGATAATGGAATCAAAATACAAGCTTCGGAAGCAAGTGTTAAATCATATAAAATCGTTGAAAAAGGTGATTTCGTAATAAGTTTAAGATCTTTTCAGGGAGGCATTGAATATTCAGATATAACTGGTATTTGCAGTCCCGCATATATTATTTTAAAGCCTACTGTCAAAATAAATACTTTGTTCTTTAAATATTACTTTAAGTGGGACAGTTTTATTGAGCGATTAAGTAAAACGGTAGTAGGTATTAGAGATGGTAAACAAATTACATACGATAATTTTTCAAGTTTAAAACTTCCACTAATTTCAATAAAAGAACAAACCAAAATAGCCAATTTCCTTACGGCTATTGATGATAAAATAGCACTAACCGATAAACAGCTGGAAGGTGCCAAAACATTTAAAAAAGGGCTGCTGCAGCAACTGTTTGTGTAAATATAACACACTGAAAAACAGGTAAAAATACCTATTGTTGGTGATTTTAGAGTTGTTAACTTTATCTTAAGTTTATTAGCAACTTTAAAATCACCAAATTATGAAAAAGCTATTTGTATTTGTGCTGCTCTGTACAGGCACAGTTAGTTATGGGCAGCAAACATTAGTAAAAACAGAGGCCGGCAGTTTTTCGGCAACTCGTTTTTCTCAGCAGGCTGTAGATAATTATTTTTTTGAGATAAGGGAAAAGCAAATCCAATCTCTTCAAATACGGAATAGTATAGATACTGTACTTGTTAATGGCAGCAGGATTCTGGGTTTTACCACGGTTAGAGATACAGTGCCTATGCCCTTATTTAACGAAAAGTTCCTGAATCTGTTTTTTGCCTCTACGGTATCGCAGTACGTTACCACCTCTAAAGACCTTACCTTACAAAAAATATCGGCAGTTATAGATGCCAAAGACAAATCGTTATTTATAGGCGGTAATTTTGATTTCCGTGCTAATGACCTTGACAAGCTTACCCATTTGCTTACCGTAGGGGTAAAAGCCAAGCTGAAAGACGATTTTTCTACCCTTTTTAAAAACGGCGACAAACAAAATGATATTGGTGTTACCCTTAAATATACCAATATACGTAACGGAAGTATTAACTACGGCGGGGCAATCAGGGGACATAGCTACAAAGAAATTATAGAAACCTACAGAAATACTGTTTTGCGCACAAAGTACCTAAGTGAAGCCGACAAATTTATAAAGGAGGAATATAACCAGGAGGTTTCGCAGCTTGTATCTACCTTAACTGCCGATGAAATGCTGGATGACAAGGCGGAAGAGATATACAAAAAAATGGCAACCTCTGAAATGGAATTTATAAAAAAGAACAAGGTGTATCATTTTTTTAGCGATAGATGGTTCACAGCAGAGGGTTATATACCTGTCACCGAAACATCTTATGATATAATAACAGCGATATATGCCGATTCTGTATCTGCAAAAAAAGAAACCTATATCCCGTGGAAATTATCGGGCGGTTATACCTATTTCAGGCATTACAGTACAGGCAATGCCGCTTACCTGTCTATATTTGGCAATGTAAAAAATAACAACACTATTTTAACGGGTGATAAAAAAGATAAAATGAAAACGGCCACATTGCAGGTTACTGACCCGCTTAATGAAAACCTGATAACTGATACTAAAGAATATTATACCGGACGATATAAAGAATTTGTTACACCATCTATAAATTCTGAAGTCCTGCTGTTTTTTATAGCCGGAGGTGTATCGGGCATTAGTGGAGGGGTTGAAAGGACATTTGGCCCCTACAGCACCACCAACTGGAAACTTGGCATACCGTTTAGCCTTAAAGACAAAGAAGGAAAACCTACTGTAAACTTTGAGATAGCATGGAAAGAAGTTAATAAAGATCATTATGTTGGTATTAATGTAGGCTTTACTTTTGGTAAAACCATCCAATAAATAAAACAACCAAAACCTGTTTTGTAAGAAAATTTAGTTTGTAATTTTAAAAAACCTGTACCCTGCTTTTTTTAATTATGATATGAATGTACATTTTTTTTAAACGTTAAGGAGTTGTTAAATACTTTAATAGTATATTGGTCTGTAATATAATCGAAAAGTAATGCTAAGAATATATTAACCCATGTATTCAAAAAAAAAAGGTAGTATAGTGGTTGCTAAACTTTTTAACACACATATTTTAGTGGGTAGCCATAGCAATAGAACTAATAAATAAAAATGACAAAACAACCCGAGTATATTTTAGAAGAAAATTTAGTAACCCAGCTGGTGCAGCTGGGTTATAAAAAGGTAACCATAGTAAATGAGGCCGACCTCATTATAAACCTTAAAGCCCAGCTGGAAAAGCATAATAACGTTACCTTATCAGCCAACGAATTTAAGCAGGTGCTAAACCAGCTTACCAAAGGCAACATATTTGAAAAAGCTAAAATACTCAGGGACAAAGTAGCCTACACTAAAGATGATAACACTACCGGATATATAAACCTGGTGAACATGGTACACTGGTGCCAGAACCAGTACCAGGTTACGCACCAAATCACCATGGATGGCATGTACAAAAACCGGTATGATGTAACCATACTGGTCAATGGCCTTCCGCTGGCACAAATAGAACTTAAACGCCGCGGGCTGGAGCTTAAGGAAGCCTTTAACCAAACCAACAGGTACGAGCGGCACACCTACCAGTCGGGCAGCGGGCTGTTTGGCTATATACAGCTGTTTGTAATCAGCAATGGGGTCAATACCAAGTACTACGCCAACAACCCGGTAAAGGCGCGCAACTTTAAGCAAACCTTTTACTGGGCCGATGTTGCCAACAAAAAAATTACCCAGCTGCACGAGTTTGCCAATGTATTTTTAGAGCCTTGCCAGCTCTCTAAAATGATTACCAAGTATGTAGTGCTTAATGAATCGGAAAAGCTGCTCATGGTACTGCGCCCATACCAGTACTATGCCACAGAGGCTATAGTAGAAAGGGTAAAAACCAGCAAAAAATTTGGGTATATATGGCACACCACAGGATCGGGCAAAACGCTTACTTCATTTAAAACCGCCCAGATACTTACCAACCTTGACGAGGTGCATAAAGTGGTTTTTGTTGTAGACCGCAAAGACCTGGACTACCAAACCATAAAGGAGTTCAACAGCTTTAGCGAAGGCAGTATAGATGCCACAACAAATACCGGTGCGCTGGTAAAGCAGTTCAGCAACGATACAAAGCTGATTGTTACAACCATACAAAAGCTTAATACAGCGGTACTAAAGCACCACCACTTGCAGCACATGGACAAGCTGAAGGATAAGCGCATAGTGTTTATTTTTGATGAATGCCACCGCAGCCAGTTTGGCGATACCCACAAGCGCATTAAGGAATATTTCCATAACTCACAGATGTTCGGCTTTACAGGTACGCCTATTTTTGCTGATAACGCTGCCAAAAATGAGCATGGCAAGCGCACCACTAAAGACCTGTTTGAAGACTGCCTGCACAAATATGTAATTACCGATGCCATACGGGATAATAATGTGCTAAAGTTCAGCATTGAATACATCAGGACTTTTAAAGCTAAGGATGAGGTGGTAGATATTAATGTGGACGATATTGACAGGGCAGAGGTTATGGAAGCGCCGCAGCGCCTTAATAATGTTAGCGATTATATTATACTTAATCATACCCGCAAAACGCATAATAAGGCCTTTACAGCAATAATGTGTGTGCAGGATGTAAAAACACTTATAAAGTATTACGACCTCTTTAAAACAAAGAAAGAAGAAAGCAGGCATGATTTAAAGGTAGCCACCATCTTTTCCTATGAAGCCAATGAAGATGATGCCGATGCAAACGGTTTTATTCTGGAAGAAAATCTCTCTTTTTTGGGTGAGCCTGAACCGGAATACAATACTGTACACACAAGGGAAAAGCTGGAATCTTTTATTGGCGATTATAATGCCATGTTCAGCACCAACTATTCTACAAACGAATTTTATGGGTACTACAAGGACATTGCAAAGCGGGTAAAAAATAAAGAGGTTGACATACTGCTGGTGGTAAACATGTTCCTTACCGGGTTTGACAGCAAACTGCTTAATACAATTTATGTTGATAAAAACCTTAAATATCATGGGCTGATACAGGCTTATTCGCGCACCAACAGGATATTGAATGAGCTTAAATCGCAGGGTAATGTAGTTTGTTTCCGCAACCTCAAAAAAGCCACAGATGAGGCTATAACGCTATTCTCCAATAAAGAGGCTATAGAAGATATTATACTACAGCCGTATGACAATTATGTAGAAAGCTTTGATAAGGCCATAGAGCGTTTAAAGTCTATAGCCCCCACAGTTGATAGTGTTAATGATTTGCCTTCGGAAGATGAAGTACTGGAGTTTGTAAAGGCATTCCGGGAACTGCTGAGGATAAAGAATGTGCTTAGCACCTTTACTGAATTTACATTTGATGACCTGCAAATAAGCGCGCAGGATTTTGATGACTACAAAAGCAAATACTTAGATGTTAGGGATGAGGTAAAAACCAATAAGGAGAAAGTATCAATACTCAATGATATAGATTTTGAAACCGAGCTTATACACCGTGATGAGATAAATGTTGTGTATATTCTTAATTTATTAGTACAATTAAAAAACAGCAGTAAAAAAGAACAGGAAAAGCAGCGCAAGGCAATATCAGACATGATGGCTACCGAAACGCAGCTACGGAGCAAAAAGGAGCTTATAGAGAAGTTTATTGAGGAAAACCTGCCACTTATTACAGATAGTACAGACATAAGCGATGAATTTGAGCGATTTTGGGATATTGAAAAGCTTAAAGCAGTTGAAAAGATAGCCACAGATGAAAACCTCAACTTTGACGGCCTTCAACACGTTATAGGCAATTACCTATTTACCGAAAAGCTACCATTGAGGGATGAAGTTATACATGTAATGAAAGAAAGGCCGGGACTTAAAGACCGGGCGACATTATCACAAAGGATTATAAATAAAATAACAGATTTTGTAGAAACGTATATAAACGGAATGGGGTAAGATCCAGCTAATTTATTAATTCCTAATAGTACTTAGTATGCACATAGATATTTTAATTGATGGTTCTGGAAGCATGGGCTTTATGAAAGGTGCTGGGAAACAACATGAGAACAAGTATCTTATTGATGAAAAACATACACGCACTGACTTAGTAAAGGATATATTAATTAATCACGTAGTGCCAGATATAGACTTTTGTGATACAATATCTGTCGAAACCTTCTTAAACCGAAAAAAGTTAAACTCTATCGGCAAACCAATGATAAAGGATGGTGTTTATGTTGAGTACCCTGATATGATAACTCACTACTCAAAAGCTTATGATAAGCAAAGTTTGATTAACAGTATTATTCAAATTGAAAATCCTGAGCCGGGAGGAACTCCATTAAGAAGATCTCTATTCTACAAAACAAATAAATCATCTTCAGCAAACCATCATATAATTGTGTTTAGCGATGGTGAAGGATATTGGGAGACCAAAATTGATACTGAATGGCACAATTTAGTTTACGCTCTTATTAAAGAGCTTAATAAAAATATTGTAATACATTTTATTGGCATTGCCCAAAATGAATCAGCAAGGATAAAATCGAAAGAATTATGCTCAAGGACAGGCGGTTCATATTTAAATCTTCAATCCATGAATTACAGTCCCTCAGAGCTGAATATCCTTTTATTTAATTTAAAAGCCGCATTAGCGTCAAGTGCTATTAAGATTAATGCTACAGATATTGTTAAAGAACAGGTTGCTGACACTGTAGAAATTAAAGCGAAGGAGGAAGTGGCTGAAAAAAATGAACAGCCGGAAAAATCTGAGATAGAATTACAAGTTATCAAAAACACTAAATCCTTAGAGGTAATATTTAACCAATTAAATAATATAGTAAACCTTTTAGCTGCTCAACAGTCAATACAGGAAGAGGTAATAGAAATAATTGAGGATGAAGAGCATAATCAAAAGGTAGGAAGATCAGCTGAAGAATACTTGTACAAGGAACTTTTAAAGAATAGGTGGAATATTGTTTGGCTTAATGAACAAACTGAAAGTGGAAAACCTTATGACTTTGAAATTTCCAATGATAAAGGAAAATATTACTATGAATGTAAAGGCACTATAGGCAATGCAAATGAGTTCATATTAACACGGAACGAGTGGTTATTCTATTTAGAGAATAGAAGCGCATACAGGCTGTGTTTCGTTCGAAATGTTGGAACACAGCCATCCTATGTACGGTTTATGGATTTAATTGATGATATGAAAGAAGGTAGGATAATTCCCTGTTCGTCAAAAAATGTAAAATTGAAAGCTGATAGGATTATTTTTCAGGTAATAAAATAGCTTAAAAACAGCAGAACTGTCAACGATTTTGTCAACTAAAAAAATAAAACCCCGTGAATCAACCGATTACGGGGTTATTTGCGGAGAAAGAGGGATTCGAACCCCCGGACCTGTTACAGTCAACGGTTTTCAAGACCGCCGCATTCGACCGCTCTGCCATTTCTCCAGTATGTTGCCATCATTGCTGATTGCGGTTGCAAATATAGAAACCTTTTCCGTTATTCCAAAAACATTTTTAGGTAAAAGCTCAAAAAAAATCTACATGCTGCATAACCTTTTCATTACCTTAATTTTACAGCAACTAAAAAATATTAAAATTCTACATATTCCGTAATTTCAAGGCCATAACCTATCATGCCCACACGCTTTGTCTGGCCGGAATTGGTAAGCAGGCGTATCTTGCAGATATCAATATCGTGCAATATCTGTGCACCAATACCAAAATCTTTCACGTCCATCTTTATCTGCGGCGCTTTGTTAATGCCTTTTGCCTGTAGGTCTTTTAGCTCTTTTACGCGAAGCAAAAGTTCTGATGGTGGCAATTCCTGGTTGATGAACAAAACAGCTGCTTTCTCCTCCTGATTTATGCGACGGAAAATGTTATCCAGCTTCTTGTCGGCATCATTGGTCAGCGTGCCCAGCACATCATTATTCACCTGCGATGAGTTAATGCGTGTAAGTACCGGTTCGCCGGCATTCCAGCTACCTTTGGTAAGCGCAATATGTACCTGCTTGTTGGTTGTCTGTACATAAGCACGCAAACGGAAAGTACCAAAGCGGGTTTCTATCTCAAAATCTTCTTTCTTCTGTATCAGGCTGTCATGCTGCATGCGGTAGGCCACCAGGTCTTCAATCGAAACCAGCTTCATGTCAAATTTCTTGGCTACCTCCACCAGTTGTGGCAGGCGCGCCATGGTGCCGTCCTCATTCAGTATTTCCACCAAAATTCCGGCAGGTTTCATCCCGGCCAGCCTGGCAAAATCTACAGCGGCTTCCGTATGGCCTGTCCGGCGCAGTACGCCACCCTGCTTGGCTATCAGCGGGAAAATATGCCCGGGCCTGCCTAAATCTTCCGGTTTGGTATCATCTTTCACTAAAAACTCAATGGTTTTAGACCGGTCATGAGCCGAGATGCCTGTGGTACAGCCGTGCCCAATCAAATCGACCGATACGGTAAACGCAGTTTGGTGCAAAACGGTATTGTTGGTCACCATAGGGTGCAGGTCCAGCTCCTTGCAGCGCTTTTCGGTAAGCGGCGCGCAAATAAGCCCGCGGCCATGGGTAGCCATAAAGTTGATCATCTCGGGCGTAACCATTTCGGCGGCGGCAATAAAGTCGCCTTCGTTCTCGCGGTCTTCGTCATCCACCACAATAATAATCTTGCCCTGGCGGATGTCTTCTATGGCTTCCTCAATAGTATTGAGTTTTATTTTTTGTTCGGTAAGCATTGGTAGTTGTGTTGTGTTATTCTATATTCTTCGGTTTCCTGAATTTCTTCACCAGTTTCATTACAGGATTTATAACCGGGTCTAAATTAATTGATATACCCATGTCATTCGTGGCACGGTAAGTAAACAGTACAGCAAGCGGCGTTAACACAAACGATGACAGCCATGAGCCCACAAAAGGTGCCATTCCGTTTTCCTGCGCTACCTTGCGGCCAAATGTGTTGATAAAGTGGAAGGTGATGAATATCAGTACAGCAAAAACTATCGGCAGGCCAAGCCCACCTTTGCGGATGATGGCTCCCAGAGGTGCACCTATAAAAAACATTAGCAGGCAGGCATAGGCTATTACAAATTTATCATAAAGAGCCAGCCAGTGCCCATTAATATTCTTTACCTTATCAAACAAATCCTTTTTGCCCGATTCTATCGAAAAGTCAGAGCCTGCCAGGTTGTTGGTAGCGGCATCCAGTATTTTTATTTTTTCCTCTTTGGTTTTTATATAGGAGAGAGGATCAGCAGCAGGCTTAAAATCAGCTTTAGCCTTTATACGTGTAGTATCATTAGGCTTATATGCTGTTAATATGCCATTGCTGCGCAGCGCAAGGTTGTCAGCTACGTTTACAGCTTCCTTATTGTAATTGTTTTCAAGCGAATCAATAGTAAAGGCCAACTGGTTTACAGTAAGCATAGTATTGGTATTGCTTATCTTTTCCTGATTGTCATCTTCGGGGTTTAAAGATGTAAGGTCAATATTCATTATTTGCTTTGAGAAGCTGCTCTTTGCAAAAGGTAGCTTATCGGCATCAGCCGGCTTGTTGGCTTTTACATCCTCATAATAAAATCCATTAAAAAGCTCCAGCTTCAAAAGGTTTGATTCTTCACTGCTGTTTAACAAGCCTGTTTTAGCCCGTATCACAGTAACCTCTTTAGGGTTGGCACCGCGCTTGTGGATGGTAACGCCTTCCAGCTTTTCGCCATTCTCGCCTGATTTTTTGTCAACCTTAATATTAAAGTTTGGCCCAACAGAATTGAATTGCCCCTCTACAATAGCCATGGCGGGCTTGCGCTGCAATATGCTGCGGCGCATATTCAGGAACTCATATTCGGCAATAGGGATAACGTTGTTGGCAAAAAGGAACGCCACAAAGCTAAGCCCGAATATAAATACGGTAAGGCTTCTCATAGCCCTGTTAAGCGATATGCCTGATGATTTCATCGCGGCAAATTCATAATTCTCGGCAAACGACCCGAATGTCATGATAGAAGCCAGCAATATGGATAGCGGCAATACCAGCGGAATCATTTTTGGCGAATAGAAAAGCAGGAATTTGATAATAAGCCAGGTATCAAGGTCTTTACCGGCAAGCTCGGCAATAAACAGCCATATACCCTGTAAAATAAAGATAAAGAACAGGATAACAAATACGGTTGCAAATGTTTTTATGAACGAGCTGAGGATGTAGCGGTCTAATATTTTCACCGGAAAATCAGTCTAAGCGATTGATGTAATAATTGGGATATTTACTTTCGGTAAAGGTAAAGTGATTTTTTGACAAAGGCTGGTTTGTCTTGAAAGAATTTATGGTAAATGTAATTACCGTACCGTCTTTCTCGGTTTTTATGAGGTTGTAAATATGCTTGGTCTGCACATCAATGCCAATAAGTACCTGCCTGGTTTTGTCTTTAGCGCTAAGTGGGTTCAGCTTTACATACTGTATTTTCCTGCCCCTCACATTCTGCAATATATCCCAGGAGTATTTATAGCCTGAATTAAAAAAGGTAAGCATTTTTGATGGGGTAAGCGCATCAGCTTTTTCATCATGGCTGGATATGGTTATCTCCTCATCCTCGGGTATGATGCTATATAGCTTTTTGCCGTCAAAAATTCGGGTTACGCCCATAAAATTCAGTACATATAGGTCGCCTTTCAGCGCTACGTTCCCTTTGCTTTCCTGATTTAGGTTTTCTTTTGGGTTGCTCACCGAATACTTAAAGTCAATCACTATGTTCTGGTAGCTTTTTATTCGCCCTGTTACCTGGTCAAGCAGGTTTTTTGCCTTTTGCGAATCCTGCGCTTGCAGGGAAATGCTGACCAGAAAAACCGCCAATACCCGTAAAAAATTCTGCATCCTAAAAATCGTTTTCTTCGTTCTTGAAAAATTGCTCCAGAGAAGCAAGGTCAGGTATCATTACACTGCGGGCCTTGCTGCCTTCAAACGGGCCTACAATGCCTGCGGCTTCCATTTGGTCAATAATGCGCCCTGCGCGGTTATAGCCCAGTTTCAGCTTGCGTTGCAGTAATGATGCCGAACCCTGCTGGGCCGTAACTATTACCTCAGCTGCTTCCCTGAACATCGAATCTCTTTCGGAGATATCTATATCAAGATTAATGCCACTTTCTTCGCCATAGTATTCAGGCAGTTGGTAGGCTTCAGGATAAGCTTTCTGCGAGCCTATAAATTCGGTTATCTTTTCCACTTCAGGTGTATCTACAAAGGCACACTGCACACGGGTAAGGTCGTTGCCCTGTGTATACAGTAAGTCACCACGCCCTATAAGCTGGTCAGCTCCCTGGCTGTCTAAAATGGTGCGGGAGTCAATTTTTGAAGTTACCCGGAAGGCAATCCTGGCCGGGAAGTTGGCCTTTATGATACCGGTAATAACGTTTACCGACGGCCTTTGCGTTGCAATTATAAGGTGAATGCCTATAGCCCTTGCCAGCTGTGCCAGCCTTGCAATTGGGGTTTCCACTTCCTTGCCGGCGGTCATGATAAGGTCGGCAAATTCATCTACTACCAAAACGATGTAGGGAAGGAAGCGGTGGCCATTTTCAGGGTTCAGCCTCCTTTGGCGGAATTTCTCATTATATTCCTTAATGTTCCTCACCATAGCATCCTTCAGCAGGTTGTAGCGGTTGTCCATCTCCACACAAAGTGAGTTGAGGGTGTTGATTACCTTGGTGTTGTCGGTAATAATAGCATCGCCGCTATCGGGCAGCTTGGCAAGGTAATGCCTTTCTATTTTGTTGAATAGCGTCAGTTCTACCTTCTTAGGGTCAACCAGTACAAACTTTACCTCGGCAGGGTGCTTTTTGTAAAGGAGTGAGGTAAGTACGGCATTAAGCCCAACCGATTTACCCTGCCCCGTAGCACCCGCCATAAGCAGGTGGGGCATTTTGGCAAGGTCCACCACAAAGGTTTCATTGCTTATGGTTTTACCCAAAGCTATGGGCAGCTCCATTTCTGCGGTCTGGAATTTAGGCGAAGCGATAACGCTTTTCATCGATACCATGGTAGGGTTTTGGTTAGGTACCTCGATACCTATGGTGCCTTTACCCGGAATAGGGGCGATGATACGTATGCCCAGTGCCGATAACGACAAGGCGATATCATCTTCAAGGCTTTTTATCTTGGAGATGCGGATGCCCGCTTCCGGCACAATTTCATATAAGGTTACGCTTGGGCCTACTGTGGCCTTTATCTGTGCAATGTCAATCTTGTAGTTACGCAACGTTTCTACAATGCGGTTCTTGTTTTCTTCCAGTTCCGCCTGGTTAATGGTGATACCGCCAGATGAATAATCCTTAAGCAATTCAATAGAAGGAAACTGGTAGTTAGATAGCTCCAGCGTAGGGTCAAACTCTCCAAAATCTTTTACAAGCCTTGCCGCAAGGTTTTCTTCCACAATATCTTCTTCCGGAGCTTTTTCTATCGTAAAGCTTTCATCATCGGTTTCAATAATCTCATTTTGTTTGGCAGCTGCTGGTTCGGCTCCAGGTTCAGGCTGTGGCTTCACTGTTGGCTCAAGGTTAATCTCAGAAGCGTGCTCAATAGTGGGCTTCAGCGCTTCGCGGTTTATTTCAAACTGCGATGGCGGTGGCGTTGCCGGCGGTATTGTTTTAAGTTCTATATTTTCAAGCTCATCCTCTTCGTCATCGGTTTCATCTTCGGCAAAAGCATTTTCCATAGCAGGAGGGAAGGCAGCTGCAGCGGCAACCGGATTCATAGATGTATCGGTAATGCTGTGTGATGGTTCTTCTTCCTCTTCTTCATGTTTCTTTTCGAAAAATTCCTTAATGGCATCAGGCGATATTTTTACCTTGAAAATAAGGAACAGGAATAGCGCAAATACCAGGATAAGCCCTGTACCGGTTTTGCCCAGGTAATCCTGCATGAAAAGGTTCATTTCAAAACCTATTACGCCGCCCAGTTCAGGCAGGTAAGAGTTAAAGAAACCAAATCCTATGGATACTATTAAGGTGAGGAACAAATCCCAGAAAAGTACTTTTTTCAGTTTCCTGAGCGGCAGGTCAAGCACCAGGTGGGCGCCGGTTAAAAAGAAAAAGCGTATCAATATGAACGATGCCACACCAAACCCCTGATACAGGAACAGGTCGGCCAGCCAGGCGCCAAATTTGCCCAGCCAGTTTTGCACTTTTGCATCACGGTCATTAAAAGCGGTGAGGCCGCTCTGGTCAAAATCGCCGTAAAGGAAATAAGATATGAAGGAAAGCAGCAGCGCTACTGAAAACAGAAAAAACAAAATACCAAGCACCACCTTATGCTGGCGGGTAAGTTTCCATTTTTTCTTTTCAGTACCGGGTTGCGGGGCGGTTTTGGCCGTTGCTTCTTTTTTTGTGTTTTTTGCCATTTATTGATATGCTTTAACGCGAATGTAAAAATATCAATAAATTGCAAAATCAGCAGAAAATTTTAGGACAATATATCAGTGCACCTACAGCTAATGCCGCCAGCGCCGCAAAAAATACGGCGCCTGCAGCAATATCTTTTATAAAGCCAATGCGCTCATGATAGTCAGGATGGATAAAATCGGCCACTTTTTCTACCGCTGTGTTAAGGCCTTCAATGCTTAGCACCAGCCCTATAGCCAGTATCTGCAGCATCCATTCGGTTGTTGTAATTTTAAACCAAAATCCGGCTGCGGTTACAACTATCCCTAAAGAAAATTGTACCATAACACTGTGTTCGGTAGTTATAAGCTTGTATGCGCCCTTAGCGGCATACCCAAGGCTTTTCATCCTGCCTTTTACAAACCTGTGGTCCTTCATCTGTTAAAATTACAGGGCTGCAAGGGCAGCGTCATAATCAGGTTCGTCAACCAGCTCTTTTACCTGCTCAGTATATTTAATGGTTCCGTTCTCATCAATAACCACTATTGCGCGGGAGTGAAGGCCTGCCAGTTTGCTGCCATCAATCATTACACCGTAATTCTCGCCAAAATTATCGTTCCTGTAGTCAGAAAGCGTAATTACATTATCAAGCCCCTCAGCAGCGCAAAATCGGCTTTGTGCAAAAGGAAGGTCACGCGATACGCAAAGCACCTTGGTGTTTTCAAGTTCCTTTGCTTTCTCATTAAACCGCCTTACTGATAGTGCACAGGTACTGGTATCAATACTTGGAAATACATTAATAATAAGCTTCTGGCCTTTAAAATCTGCCAGTGAAATAGTTGAAAGATCGCCCTGGATTAAAGTGAAAGTTGGTGCCTTTGATCCAATTTCCGGAAGCTCGCCCCATGTTTTAATAGGTTCTCCGGCAAGAGTAATGTCAGCCATGAAAGTTAAAGTTTTATTAAAAATGTGTCAGCAAAATTATATAAAAGTTATTTCATGGCATCGTGCATCGCGTTAAAATTATAAATACATGGCTAACATTGCTATGCTCATGGCAATCATAAGCCCATCTTCAATAATAGTTACGGTACTCATAGGCAGGTTGAACACTGCGCCTAGGCACGCGCACTGTATCTTTTTTTTGTTGAGCACACTCTGCAATACACCAACCAGGCTGACGGACATCAGTACTGCCGTAAAGCCATTGGTTACAACCGGTTCAAAGTTCACGGCAAAGGCAATGCCCAGCGCCAGCTCCAGGAAAGCATAGATGTAACCCCAGCTTTTGAATTTCATGGCTATAACATCATACATAGCATAGCTATCGGCAAAACCGCGAAGGTTCAGCATTTTGAAAAAGGAGAATGTGACGAAAAACCCGCTCATGAATACCCTCATAAACAGCATGCCATTAAACGTGTCATTACTTAAAGAAATTATTGAAGATATAATAGTTATATACCCTGCTATCAAAAGTATGGGTTTGTAAGTTTCAGCCCATGATTTTACCTCTTCGTGCTGTTCGGCAAAAACATTTCCCTGATCTTTGAAAACATCTGCATGGTGTGCATGCCCGCTTTTTTTTTCTGACAATTGGTATTTAGGATAGTCCTTAAGTGCGTCCTGCAGGGCAGGGGTAGCAATGTGCTGTTGCATGGTAATGTCGGCCTCGCCGGCTTCCAGGTTTATCTGCACATCGGTTACATCAGGCAGCTGCTTTAAAAGGTGCGATACTTTGGCTGCGCAGCCATCGCAGGTCATTCCGGTTATTTTATACGTGTGGGTCATTGTTTTAGATTGAAGGATTTAAAATTTAATGATTTAAAAAATTAGAGCCAGCGCTTGTGCCTTGTGGCTAACTACTATTTACTAATCACAAATTTCGGGAATGACGGCTGATTATGCCTTACATAATCTTTGGAAAAGGTTTTGACTTTTACAGTTCGTCAATATTGCGGCGCTTGGTATCTTTTACCGATTTGTAGAATGAAGGGGTAAGGCCGGTAACTTTTTTAAACTGGCTGGAAAGGTAGGCTGTGCTGCTGTAGCCCAGCCTGTCGGCAATTTGCGATAGGGTGAGCTCATCATACACCAACAGTTCCTTCACTTTTTCTATGCGCTGTGCAATATAGTATTTCTCAATTGTGGTGCCTTCCACTTCGCTGAACAGGTTGCTCAGGTAAGTGTAGTCATAATTCAGCTTTCCGGCCAGCCATGCAGAAAGGTTGGTATTAAGTATTTCGTCCGTGTGGTGTACCAGGTTTACTATCTCATTCTTTATCTGCTCAATCATACGGCTGCGGCGGTCTTCAATCAGCTCAAAGCCCAGCTTGTGGAAAGCGCTGTCCAGCTGCTGTAGCTGTGTAGCTGTTGGCTGGCCGGCAATTTCAGCTTCACCCAGTGCAATATCCTTCACGGTAAAGCCTGAGCTTTCCAGTTCATTCTTCACCGCTGTAATGCAGCGATTGCAAACCATATTTTTAATGTAGAGGCGCATAGGGCAAAGGTAATAAACGTAAACAAAAAAACGCCCCCGGAAAACCGGAGGCGCAATTTTAACCAAATTATGAAAATAAGCTTATGTTTTGTCTATAGAACCAAGAACCCGCGACATAAATGCATTCAGCGCTTCTTTCTTGTCCATTCCGTCCTTTATCATCTTGTTTACCTCAAGGGCACCATACATGTTTGATATCAGTTCGCCAATTACGTCAAGCTCTTCGTCTTTCAGCGAAGTCACTTCGGTAAGCGCTTCCAGTACTTCCAGGGTTTCAATTACGTAATCCTGGTCGTTGTCTTCTATAAACTGGGTAAGGTGCTTAATTACTGGTAATTTCATTTACAAGGTCGGTTAGTACTTCAACTTTATTTGTTTGTACCTGGTTTACAAGCTTGCCGTTCCTGAAGGTGGCAAATGTAGGCAGGTTGTCAACCCTTGCCAGCTTGCGGCTTTCAGGGAAATTTTCGGCATCTGCAATTACAAATGCTACATTTTCATTCTCCGAAGCCATTTTCTTGAACTTCGGCTTCATGATCCTGCAGTTGCCACACCATCCGGCTGAATATTGCACAACCACTACAGGCTCTCCGGCTACTATCTCCGCTAGGTTATCTCTTTCTAATTCCTGTAACATGATAAGGTGTTTTTTTGTTTAATTAATTGTTGGCAAGGTATGATGCAACACCGCTACGGTCAGCCGTCATTGCTTCTTTTCCTTCTTCCCAGTTAGCCGGGCAAACCTCACCTTTAACCTGTACGTGTGTGTAAGCATCAATCAGCCTAAGGTATTCAGCTACGTTACGGCCAAGTGGCATATCGTTTACGCTTTCGTGGAATATTTTTCCATCTTCATCTACAAGGTAAGTAGCCCTGTAAGTAACATTAGAGCCTTCAATGATAACTGAATCCGTTTCATCGCTGTAGCTTGTAGATTCTATATCAAGTATTCCAAGAATGTTTGAAAGGTTCCTGTTGGTATCGGCAAGGATAGGGTAAGTAACACCTTCAATACCGCCGTTGTCTTTTGGTGTGTTCAGCCATGCAAAGTGTACTTCGTTAGTATCGCATGATGCGCCGATTACTATTGTATTCCTTTTTTCAAATTCGCCAAGTGCAGCCTGGAAAGCGTGAAGCTCAGTTGGGCAAACAAATGTAAAATCTTTAGGGTACCAGAAAAGTAAAACTTTCTTTTTGTTATTTACTGCCTCATCATAAATGTTGATTTTAAGGTTGTCGCCCATTTCAGACATTGCATCTACAGTAATGTTCGGGAATTTTTTACCTACTAATGACATATTGTATAATTTTATGTGGTTATTAATTTTTTACATGGCAAATATAAGTTCAATAGTTTTTATTTATAAATGATGGTAATCACATTTATCTATCCTAATATAGAAATTTCCTATTAAACTTAATTTATGAAAAATTTAAGAAATGACAAATATTCACTGAAAATAATTTGCAAGTTTTTCTATATTTGTTCAAACTGCTAATATAAATGGCAGTGTTCATAATAAAATCATAAATGGCATTAAAAAATTTATTCCGTAAAAAGAATGTTCAGGATATATTAAACCAGGTAGAAAGCAATGCTGATGGGCACCACTCTTTAGGGAGGCACTTAAGCGTCAGGGATTTGGCAGCTTTTGGTATCGCGGCCATTATAGGTGCAGGTATCTTCAGTACTATTGGCAAAGCCAGTGCCGATGGCGGCCCAGCGGTTATATTCCT
This sequence comes from Flavobacterium sp., assembly GCA_041916875.1. Lineage (GTDB taxonomy): Bacteria > Bacteroidota > Bacteroidia > Flavobacteriales > Flavobacteriaceae > Flavobacterium. Next base: position 47,340 of record JAYRYS010000007.1, on the reverse strand, counting down.
ATTTATTTTTACGGCCCTTGCCTGTGGTTTTGCAGCGTTTGCCTATGCTGAGTTTGCATCTATGGTGCCGGTTTCGGGCAGCGCTTATACCTATTCTTACGTTGCATTTGGCGAAATTGTAGCCTGGATTATAGGCTGGGCGCTGATTATGGAATATGCCATAGGCAATATTACCGTTGCCATATCGTGGAGCGATTATTTTACGGGGCTCCTGGAAAGTGGAGGCATGCACCTGCCGCAGTGGATACAGATGGACTACCTTACCGCATCAAACGGGTTTAACGAAGCTACTGCGCTGATGCAGGGCGGTAAAACCTTTGAAAACCTTGATACTGCCTTACAGAGCGCCTACACGGCCTGGACTACATCGCCAACCATAGGGTCATTCCACCTGGTGGCTGACTTGCCTGCCTTGCTTATCATCATCATCATAACAGCCTTGGTGTACAGGGGCATGAAAGAATCGCGCAATGCCAGTAACCTTATGGTGGTGGTAAAATTGTGCATTATTTTACTGGTAATTGCCGTGGGCGTATTTTATGTTGATACCGCCAACTGGGACCCGTTTGCGCCAAACGGACCAGCCGGTGTGCTGAAAGGCGTTTCAGCAGTTTTCTTTGCGTATATTGGGTTTGATGCCATATCTACAACAGCCGAAGAATGCAAGAACCCGCAGCGCGACCTGCCCCGTGGCATGATGTGGGCTATTGTGATATGTACTGTATTATATGTTATAATCGCTTTAGTACTTACCGGTATGGTACGGTACAATGAACTTAACGTGGGCGACCCGCTTGCGTTTGTGTTCCAGAAACTGGACCTGAAATGGATGAGCGGCATTATAGCCGTGAGTGCTGTAGTGGCTATGGCCAGCGTACTGCTGGTTTTCCAGATGGGGCAGCCAAGGATATGGATGAGTATGAGCCGTGACGGGCTGCTGCCTAAGCGCTACTCAAAAGTGCATCCTAAATTCAAAACGCCATCTTATGCTACTATTGTTACCGGTTTTGTGGTGGCGGTGCCGGCTTTGTTCCTTAACCTTACCATGGTGACCGACCTTTGCAGTATTGGTACTTTGTTTGCCTTTGTATTGGTGTGTGCGGGTGTGTTGGTGCTGCAAAACAAAAAGGATATTCCGCGTGGCAAGTTCAGGACACCTTATGTAAACTCTAAATTTATAATGCCGGTGGCACTTATTGCCGGACTTGTATTTTCGTTCACGGTAAATAAAACGGCTACAATGACTTTTATTACTAACGAAAAGCAAATCAACTCGCCGGGTACTATTGTAACTTCTCTTTCTAAAGAAGAAGCGCAACTGGTTTACAATTCGCTTTTGGCCAGGGATGTAGCCAACGGCCAGCAGGATTTAGAGCACATACTGGGCATATATGAAGGCGATGCGGCTAAATACCAAACACTTGTGGATGAGCTGCCTATTGCCGAAAACCTGAAGTATGAAAGCGGCTTTGCCCTTTTCAAGCACAAGATACCAATGTGGATTTTCCTGTTCTCCTTGGTAGCATTAACGGTTTGGGCGTACCGCAAAAACCTATCGCTTATTCCGCTGCTGGGACTTATCTGCTGCCTGTATATGATGGCTGAACTAAGCGTTTGGAACTGGATATACTTTGCGGCATGGCTGTGCATTGGGCTTATTATTTATTTTGGCTTTAGCCGAAAAAACAGTAAGCTAAATAAGGCGCAGGTGTTATAAAGCTTTCCTGTATTTGCTAATGAATGCCGAAGGTGTTTCGCCGGTTTTCTTTTTGAAGATCCGGGAAAAGTAAGCGTAATCTTCGTAGCCTAAACCATAGGCAATTTCGCTTAGGGCAGTGTCCTGCTGCACCAGCATTTTCTTGGCTTCGAGCAGTACGCGTTCCAGCACTACATCGCCGGTGCTTTTGCCTGCTACAGCCTGTGTTATCCGGTTTAGGTGCTTGGGGCTTATATGAAGCATTGTCGCATACTCCGTCGGTGATTTCACTTCCTTAAAATGTTTCTCCACAGCAGCTTCCAACTGCCTGAACCTGGTGTAATAACTATTGCGGTTGCCGGTTTCGGTCTGGTTATTTTGCAGGTAGGTACGGGTACTTTCAATGTACACCAAGTCAACTAATGCCAGTAATTTCTGCTGGCTGAAAATTTCATTGGAGTTGCTTTCCTTCAATATTTCATCAAACAATTTTGAGATATATTTTGTCTGTGTTTCATCCAGATAAAGGCAGGGCGAATTGTGCAGGCTGTAATAAAATGGATAATTGTGTATGCTTTTTTGTGTGAAGTGGATGTCGTAAAAATCCTGTGTGTGGAAAAATATATACCCCTTAGTATCTGCCGATAACTCCCAATGGTGCGTTTGCCCCGGATTCAGGAAAAACAAGGAGCCAGGCTTCACTTCAAACATGCTGAAATCCACCTCATGCCTGCCGCTGCCTTGCGTAAATAATACAGCCAGGTAAAAATTGTGTGAATGCGGCTCTGCAATATCCTTATGCGCGGTAACCAAATGATTTTCCAGAGTATTGGTGTGGAAACCTTCGGTGTTTTTGTTGCTGAATTGCTTTATGTTGAGGATGGCAGTATTTTTCATCACATCTAAATATGTCCTAAAAGTACAAAATTATGCGTACATATAATGAGGTGTGGCTATGATTGCAGATGTACCTTTGAAATAAAAAATCACCATGTCAACACTAATAGATATTTTTGAGGAAAAATGCCCTAAATGTAGTCACGGCCAGGTATTCCGTAAAAAAGGGAACCCGCTGCTTTTCCAGATGCCAAGAATGAACGATGCCTGCCCTAACTGCGGCCATAAATTTGAAAAGGAAACCGGCTACTTCTTTGGGTCGATGTATGTGAGCTATGCGCTTACGGTAGCCGAAATGATGGCTGTATTTATTGTAGCCCAATTTTTTGTGAAAAGCTTTTTGCCGATTATAAGCCTGATTGCACTTTTTGCCATATTGCTCAGTACTTTCAATTTCCGCCTGGCCCGAATGATATGGATATATATGCTGGATGGGAAGGGTAGGAGCGTTTGATGTATAAGTAAATTTACACTTTTTATAGGCATAATTTTGCGCGGTAGCGGGTTAAATATAGATGAATATATAAAATCTTAAAATCCGTAAGCATCCCGATTGTATTTAGTATCTTAGCTTTAAAACCTGCCAAAATGAAGAAAAGCCTGTTATTGCTGTTGTTTCCGCTACTGTTTTCATGTAAGGAAACAATTGAATATAAACCCTCTTTCACATCAGTTACTGCCGATACGCTCTTAAAGGATGAGATTAGCATCCGGGCTTTGGAAATTGACGGCGATAAAGCCTGGTACACAGGAAGCAGCGGCAAATATGGCTACGTGAGCCTGGGTGGCGGAAAGGCTTTCAATGGAGTGATTGCTCAGGATACGCTTTTTCCTGAGTTTCGCGCTATTTCAAAAACCAAGGATGCCATTTTTATTCTGAATGCCGGCACACCGGCCATGCTTTATAAAATTTCTAAAGACGGTCGCAAAAACAAAGTGGTATATACCGAAACCGGCAGCCGTGTGTTTTATGATGCTATGTTCTTTAAGAATAACAAGGAAGGAATGGCGATGGGCGACCCGGTAAACGAATGCCTTTCGGTTCTCACCACAACTGATGGTGGAGAAACATGGAAAAAAATGTCGTGCCTTAAATTGCCGGATGCGGCTGAGGGCGAGGCGGCTTTTGCGGCAAGCAACACCAACCTGGAGATGAAGGGCGACAAGGTATGGATGGTTTCGGGCGGTAAGAAGTCGAGGGTTTTTATATCTGAAAACAAAGGGCAGGACTGGAAAGTTTATGATACCCCGATTATACAGAAGTATGAATCGACCGGGATATTCTCTGTGGATTTTTATGATGAAAATCTGGGTTTTGCCGTGGGGGGCGATTTTGCCAATGCCAAAAACAACGCATCCAATAAAATGCTTACGGAAGACGGTGGAAAAACCTGGCAGCTAGTGGCGGATAAAACAGGTTTCGGGTATGCTTCGTGCGTGCAGTTTGTGCCTGATAGTGGAGGCAATGAATTGCTGACGGTTGGCCCGTCAGGCATATATTATTCTTTTGACAGGGGCAAATCCTGGAAAAAAATATATAATGATACCGCCCTGCATACCCTGCGTTTTGCAGATAATAAAACGGTTATTGCAGCCGGAAACGGCAGGATTGTAAGGCTCAAGCTGAAATAAAATAGGGAATGCAATCAGCATTCCCTAATGAAAAAACTAAGTAACTAATAATCAACTATTTTTTATTGCCTTTGTATTTGGCAAGCAGTTTCTTGTTGAAATCATTCTCAGCCTTAAAAAGCTTCAGTGTTTTTACAGGGCCGATGATGGGCTTCAGGTCGGCCACCAGCTTTTTACGCAGGTTAAGGAGTTCTTCTTCAGTATCTTCCATCTGTTTAAGGTAAGCATTCGCATCCTTGTCAGATATGTTTTCACCCTGATCATCAATCCGTTTGGTCAGTTGCCTTATGCGGCTGTGCCTAAGTGTAAATTGCTTTTCCTCATAGTCATTATATACGGGCCAAAATTTGGCAGCCTCATCACTGCTCAGGTTAAGCTCGGTAGTAAAGTAAGATACTTTAAGCGCTTTTACCTGCTCTCTTTTTTCTTTATTTCCCTGCCCGAACGCAGTTATGGCAAAAAGGAAAAAAACGGGTATAATATACTTCAATTTCATACTCTTATTCATTTATGATATTTTGTTCGTAAAGATAATCTGCAATAGCATCGTCATTAATAGCAATAGATTGCTCCAGTTCTTTAATATCTTGTTGGTCAAGATTTTGTATCAGGTCGTAGGAATTAAGCCCTGATTGGTACACCAGGTAGTTTTCAATAGCGCTGTCATCAGGCTGTTTAGTGGTGCCGGTTTTAAAATATACGGTAAGCCCCAGTGCCAAAACCAGCACCGCCGCCACACCTGAAAGCCATACTTTTGCCCTGCTGTACAGCGGTATCACAGGGGTTTCCTGTGCCGGCAATTGCTGCATAATCCTGTCGGTAAAGCCATCAAAATAATCTTCAGGGGTGGTAAAGCCAGATTTTATTTTGGGTTCGTTATCTAAATTAAACGGTTTCATAGTGTTTTGACTTTGTTATTTGCAAAAGGTTTAATTACTGTTGATGTAATCTTCAATTTTTTTTACGGCATGATGGTAGGATGCCTTGAGCGCGCCGACTGATGTGCCCAGTATTTCAGATATATCCTCGTATTTCATTTCCTCAAAATATTTCATCTTAAAAACCAGCTGCTGTTTTTCGGGCAACTGGGCCACGGCCTGTTGCAGCTTCAGTTGCAGGGCATCACCTTCAAAATAGTCATCTGCAGGCAGTCTTTCCAGTGCTTTCTGCTGCACTTCTTCGTTCGTGATGCCCGATTTTTTTGCTTTCTGGCTAATAAATGTCAGCGCTTCGTTGGTGGCAATCCGGTAGATCCAGGAAAAAAGCTTGCTCTCACCCTTAAAGTTCTTCAGGTTCTGGAAAACTTTTATGAAGGTGTTTTGCAGCACATCATCAGCATCGTCATGGTCCAGCAAAATGGTTCGGATGTGGCTGTACAAAGGCCTGCTGTATTGCGATACCAGCTGCCTGAATGCCGCATTTTGTGTTTTTACATCCAGCAATTGCGCTATGAAAGCCTTTTCGTCCTGCAAGGTTTTATTTTTGTATTTGGACTAAAAATAATCCAAAAGGTTTAAAATGCCTATATTTTAAGGATGCCTTAATACTAAAATCGTGCCTGTATTGTATTTTTGCATTTTACAACAACACAATGATAAAGACTGTAATTTTTGATATGGACGGTGTTATAGTAGATACCGAGCCTGTACATTATTTTGCCTACCAGCAGCATTTCAAACATTTAGAGATAGATGTGCCTGAAGAAATGTATGCTTCTTTTACCGGAAATTCTACCAAAAATGTTTACCAGAGACTGAAGGAAACTTTTGAATTATTAGACGAAGTGGATGGCCTGGTTGACTATAAGCGTGAGCTTTTCAACAATGCTTTTGACCAGAAAGAAGATTTGGATTTGCTGCCCGGCGTTAAAGACCTGATTGTTAGCCTGCACAACAGCGGCATACAATTGGTGCTGGCTTCATCATCGGCCAAGGTAACCATTGGCAGGATATTTAAGCGCTTTGAATTATACCCTTACTTTTCGCATATAGTAAGCGGCGAAGATTTCCCCAAATCAAAACCGCACCCGGCTATTTTCCAGAAAGCGGTAGAGCTTTCAGGTACGCCGAAGGAAGAATGCATTGTAATTGAAGATAGTACCAATGGCATAAAAGCGGCCAAAGCCGCCGGAATTTACTGTATTGGCTACCGTAGCGAAAACTCAAGGCTGCAGGATTTGCAGGAAGCAGATAAGATTATCAGTCATTTTGATGAGCTGGATGTGGAAATGATTAAAAAACTGCAATAGCTAAAGGAATCACTGTACTGCCTGCTTATATACTTTTAGCGCTCGTTCGCGTGCTTCTTTGTGTTCTACAATGGGTTGGTAGGTAAGCTCCTGGTATTCGGGTACATAATGCTTTATGTATTCTAAATCCTTGTCGAATTTTTTGGCTTGCTCCATAGGATTGAAAATACGGAAGTAAGGCGCGGCATCTACACCGCTGCCGGCTGCCCACTGCCAGTTGCCAATATTGCTGGACTGTTCATAATCCAGCAGCTTTTCGGCAAAATAGGCTTCGCCCCAACGCCAGTCTATAAGCAAATGCTTGCACAAAAAGCTGGCAACTACCATGCGCACCCGGTTGTGCATAGTGCCTGTAGTATTCAGTTGGCGCATGCCGGCATCAACCATGGCATAACCGGTTTTGCCCTGGCACCACGCTTTAAACTCAGTTTCGTTATTGCGCCATTTGATATTGTCATATTTAGGACGGAAACTCTTGGTAACCGTGTTAGGGTAGTGCCACAATATCTGCATAAAAAATTCCCGCCAAATCAGTTCATTCAGGAAAGTTTCATTTTTAGTCTCCAGGGCCTTTTTAACCATGTGGCGGATACTTACTGCACCAAAACGCAGGTAAGGGCTAAGGTGAGAGGTACCGTCAACTGCCGGGAAGTTGCGCGTATCCTCATAATTTTCAATAAGCTTTCCGGAAACATCAAAAGGTTCAGGTTTAATATCAGATTCCTTAAAGCCGATATCTTTCAGGCTTAAAAAGGGGTAGGAGTGATTAGCAATTCCTGCCAGCTTATTTTCCGGATGGTGTTGTTTTATTGGGTTCTTTTTAAGCGTTTCTTTCCATCGCTTCATATAGGGCGTATATACTACATAAGGGTCGCCATCATCTTTTACCACCTCATCTTTTTCAAAAATAACCTGGTCTTTAAATGTTTTAAATTCAATATTGTTACCATTCAGCAGTTCATGTATCACTTTATCACGTTTACGGGCATAAGGCTCATAGTCATGATTGGTGTACACTGCCTTGATTTCATTCTCTCTGATGAGTTTTTTAAACACCGCTTCAGGCTCATCATGAAAAACAGCCAGTGATTTTTTGTGCTTTTTCAATTGTGCCTGCATATCTTCCAAAAGCCTGCATATAAAAGTAACCCGTGCATCGTCCTTAGGCAGGCCGGCCAAAATGTTCTTATCAAAAATAAATATTGGCAGTACCTCGTCTCCGGTTGCCAATGCTTCAAACAGGCCGGTATTGTCCTCCAGCCTTAAATCTCTCCTGAACCAGAATATAGTCATGCTTCGTTATTAAATTCGCCAAATAGTTCCACCAGCTTTTGATGGCGGTAGTCAAAAATTTCTTCCAGTTTGCGCTTTACCAAAAAAGGGTGTACTAAACGGCCTAAAATTCCCATAGGCAATTTATAGTGTACAATATCTTCCATCTCCGTGCCGCCGGGTATTTCCTTTATAAAATGCTTATGATGCCAAAATTTATAAGGGCCATAGCGCTGTTCATCTACAAAAAAATGATTATCGTCCACATGCGTTATCTCCGTAATCCACTGCAATTTTATACCTAACAATGGCGTTACGGTATAGTGGATAATCTGTCCGGCAAACATTTTGCGTTCATCTCCCGAAAGGGTTACAAAACCCATTGATTGTGGCGTTATTACCGACAGGTTTGCCGGGTTGGATATAAAATCCCACACCCTGAAAGGTGGCACAGGCAGGTTTTGTTTTCGGTGCAGTGTATATAGCATAGCAGGAAATTTCCTGTGAAATTACTAAAGCCTTACTTTACATTTACTTTTGGCTGCAATATTTTTATTTAAGTTTAACAATTGTTTCTGTGTAATCGCTAATTTTGTTATAATAACAAACAAAACTTTTTTATGAAAAAGATATTTATTACCGGAGCTTTGCTGCTTGCCCTTACGGCAGGTTTTGCGCAGGTCCGCACACCACAGGCTAGCCCTGAGGCACATATTTCTCAAACGGTTGGCTTAACAGATGTTAAGGTAGATTATTCCCGCCCGAGCGCTAAAGGCAGGTCGGTATATGGTGAATTGGTTCCTTTCGGAAAGCTGTGGCGTACCGGCGCTAATGCCAATACTATGATATCCTTTAGCCAGGATGTGGTAATTGCAGGTAAAACGCTCCCAAAAGGAAGCTACGCACTATACACTATGCCAAAGGCAGATAGCTGGGATATTATATTTTATGCAGATACCAATAACTGGGGGCTTCCTGAAAAGTACGATGATAAGAAAGAAGTGCTTAGGGCTACTGTAAAACCGGAATTCCTGAGCCGTAATGTAGAGACTTTCACTATAGGTATTAATACGCTGGATAATGATTTTGGGCATATTGAAATTGCGTGGGAAAAAACCATGGTAGCGCTAAAGTTTGAAGTGCCTACTAAAAAAATGGCGCTTAGCAGTATTGAAGCTGTTTTGGCCGGGCCAACAGGCAACGACCTGTTTGCTGCCGCACAGTACTATTACCAGTCTGGTGCCGACCAGCAGAAAGCGCTTACCTGGATAAACATGGCTATTGAAAAAATGGCTAAAGACAACAAAGGCGAAGCACCGTTTTATGTGCTAAGACAAAAATCGCTTATACAGGCTAAAATGGGCGATAAGAAAGGTGCTATTGAAACAGCACGCCAGTCATTAGCTGCTTCTGAAAAAGCCAATAATGCTGATTATGTAAAAATGAACAAGGACTCTATAAACGAGTGGAGCAAGAAATAACAATTTTACAAGCAAACACTAAGGGCTGCCTCAATTGAGGTGGCCTTTTTTTATGCTTCGTCCGCAAGTAGGCCTTTTGGCTGTTTCATAAACATTTGCAGTATCAGCGCAAGCACTATTGTCATGGCTGCGCCAATCACATTTAGCCATAGGTAGCTAAACATATCCATAAGGTATATAACAATAACTACTACCTGTGTGATAAGTGCCCCCCAGAAAATGGCTTCGGATTTTATATAACGAATATAGAAAGCTACCAGAAACACGCCAAGCACCGTACCATAAAAAATAGACCCGATGATGTTAACCAACTGTATCAGGTTTTCGAACAGCGTACCGAAACAGGCAAACAAAATGGCAATAACTCCCCAAATAAGCGTGAACAGCTTGGTAGCATCCACAAAATGTTTCTCTGATTTATTGCCTTTTACATTACGTTTATAAATATCAATAGTGGTTGTAGATGCCAGTGCATTAAGCCCCGAAGCTGATGATGACATTGCCGCAGAAAATATTACAGCGAGCAGCAATCCTATAAGGCCTTTGGGCAGGTAATTCAGTATAAAGTACAGGAAAACATAATCTTTATCATTTGTTTCCGCTTTTTTATCTGCTTTTTTTATTAAATCTTTTGCCTGGTCGCGCAGTTCTTTTTCGCGGGTGTTCAGAGCAACAACTTTATTGTGCAATTCGGTATTGTCATAATCCTGGCTAAGCTGATGCACATATATCATGCTTATCTCTTCTTTTTCAGTGGCCAGTTCCTTCAGTTCTTTTTCCAAAGCCTGGTAATCGGCTTTGTATTCAGAATTATTGATGATGCGGGTATTGTTCGGGTTAAAGTGTAGCGGAGCGGAATGAAACTGGAAAAATACAAAAACCAATACGCCAATAAGCAGTATAAAGAACTGCATAGGCACTTTAAGGAAACCGTTCATAATAAGCCCCATCTGGCTTTCGCGTATGGATTTACCAGAGAGGTAGCGCCCCACCTGAGACTGGTCTGTTCCAAAATAGGCGAGTGCCAGGAAAAAACCGCCGGCAATACCACTCCAAATTGTGTAACGCTCTTCAGGATCGAATGAAAAGTTCACGATTTCCATTTTATCATTGGCTCCCGCTATATGCAACACATTGGTGAAGCTGAGTTCATCTGGCAGTGAGTCGAGAATAATGAAAAAAGTGATGAACATACCGGTCATAATCACAAACATTTGCTGCTTGTGCGTAACGTTAACGGCTTTAGTACCACCGGAAACGGTATATATAATTACCAGCAACCCTATGATAAGGTTCATAAGGTTAAGGTTCCATCCCAGTAATGATGACAGTATAATAGCCGGTGCATATATGGTTAGCCCTGTACCCAGGCCCCGTTGTATTAGGAAAATGAGCGCCGCAAGCGTACGTGTTTTTACATCAAAGCGCTGTTCCAGGTATTCGTAAGCTGTAAAAACTTTCAGCTTGTGGTATATTGGTATAAATGTAATGCAGATGACCACCATAGCCAGGGGCAAGCCAAAATAGAATTGCACAAAACCCATACCGTCATGATAGGCCTGCCCGGGTGTAGAAAGGAAGGTAATGGCGCTGGCCTGCGTAGCCATAACCGAAAGGCCTACAGTCCACCAGGGGGTTTCGTTGCTGCCCAGTATATATTCCTCTACATTTTTGCTGCCACGGGTTTTAAAAACACCAAAGGCCACTATGAATAAAAGGGTTGCGCTAAGTATTATCCAGTCAATGGCCTGCATGCTATGAATATATTTGCATTAGGAAATAAAACAAAAGTATGTAGATGATATTGAGCAGCAATACCAGCGAGTAGCTCTTTTTCCAGGAAGAAGGATTATCTTTCATACTTTGTATTTGTTGTATAAGACAGTTTTGTGGCGGTTTTGCTACAATTTGCCAATGCCTATAAGGTTTGCCATGAGCCTGTATGCTCCTGAAACGCCTTCGGGCAGTTCACGGAAAAAGCTCAAACCGGTATAAATATAATAACCTTTGCCATATTTAGCCACAAGCAGCCCGCCTTTTTTAGCACTTTCTCCTTTATCATTTGATGATAGTACCGGCGTAAACTCCTTTGCCCACTCATCAGGGTAGTACAATCCCTGTTCCTGCACCCAGCCATTAAAATCGTTTTCGGTTATTTTATTAGGGTAGTTCAGTACCGGGTTGGTGGGGTCAAGAAATGTTACCTTGGCATTCTCTTCCGTAACCCTGTCACGGCTTATGCGTAGTGGGTAAGGGGCAATGTCGCGCGTTACCAAATCGCCGGTGGTGTTGTACTGTACCACCATGGTTCCGCCATTGGCTACATAATCAAATAATACCTGCTGCCTGTACACAATATTATCAAGCGTGTTGTATGCGCGTATGCCTACCACCACCGCATCAAACCCTTTCAGCGCTTCCTCAGATAGCGCTTCAGGAGTAAGCAGCGCAACTTCATAACCCATTTGCCTCAGGCTTTCAGGTATGTTATCGCCTGCACCCATTATGTAAGCAATTTTGCTTCCTTTTATCTTCAGGTCAACCTTGGTGAATTTAGCAGTAGATGGCATTAGCACCTGCTGATTGTAAATGTGAGGGTATGCTATTATAATTTGCTCACGGTCATACTCTTTATTATCAATGGTTGCAATGGCGCGTGCTGTAACTTCTGATGGATTAGATGGCGGAGTCACTTCAAAATTAACCACAGTTTCACTGCCTTTTTTAGCCAATTCAAATGGTATGGATGCAGGAGTTGCTTTCCAGCCTGAAGGCAGTTCCAGCTTCAGGCTGCCTTTGCAGTTATCAATGCCCGATTTGATTTTTACATTCACAATCTGCGTGGCATTATCCTTAAACAGTTGCACTTTGTTCAGTATTTTGGTAGTAACCTGCGGCACTACATCCAGTGGCTGGTACACTTCGCCCTGCACCGGGTCGCCGGTTTTGTACACCACAGTCCTTTCAAACGGAATCACAGTTCCTTCAACCTCTACCATAAACTCCACTTTCATCTCACGGATAATATCCGGCAATCCTATTTTTTGTAAATCATCCACACGGTACATGCCCGATGTGCCTTTTTCAGCCAGCCAGTAAGGGGACGTGTAAGCGGCAGTGGCAGGTATGGTAACATCCAGCATGCCACCCTGATCCATATTGTTTTGCAGGTCAACATTTAGCGGGATATTCCTGTTTTCCGGCAATAGGGTTACTGACTTCAGCGCCATGCCCACACCGCAGCGGTTGATGGCTTCCCATTTTATTTTGGTAGCGCTGCCCGGCGTAACCTGCTGGCTTTCGGAAGTTGCTTCCACAAAAAGCCCGCTGCATGCAGCAATTATATCTTTTATTTCTTTTTGCTTGATGGCTTTCCAATGACTATCTTCCAGCTTATCCATCATGTTATATACCTTAACCAATGCCGGCACTGATGCCGATGGCTTATTGAAATCAAAACTTTTGATGATAGCTGTAATTGCTTCGCCTACAGCCTTGCCGCCTTTTACGCGGTTCCATGAGGTGTCAATGCCTTCAAACAGGTTTTGCTTATCTTTAAGGTCAGTACCTTTGGTTAGCTCCAGGTATTCCATATCATCGCCCCGTGCGCCGTTGGTGCCAAAGCCTTGCGATTTGTGCTTGCTTCGGCTAAGGGCGGCAATCTCTTGGTTAGATTTGCCCAGCAGTGGGAAATAAGTTCCGGTTTGCAGGTTGATGTATTTGGATTTATCGGCTTTGTCAAATTTATCTTTACCGCCAAAAAACCACCACGATACGTTGAACAGCACCCTTTTCGGCTGCCATGTGGTGACAAACTTTAATTGCCCCGGCTCATATTTTGGGTCGGCTGCCAGGGCATAGGCTTCCTGCGTAAGCATGGCCGATGAAGTGTGATGCCCGTGCGTGCTGCCCGGCGTTCGGTGGTCAAACCTCGTAACGATAACATCCGGCTGAAATTTCCGTATCACCCAAACCATATCATGCAAAACCTTCTCTTTCTCCCAAATTTCAAGTGTTTCGTTGGGCACTTTAGAGTACCCGAAATCATTCGCCCTGCTGAAAAACTGCTCACCGCCATCAATCTTGCGGGCTTCAATCAGTTCCTGCGTGCGTATTACACCGAGCAGTTCCCTTAGCTCCAGCCCAATAAGGTTCTGGCCACCATCGCCACGTGTTAGGGACAGGTAGCCGGTACGTGCTTTTTTGTCATTCGCTAAAAAGGATATAAGGCGTGTGTTCTCATCATCAGGGTGTGCGGCAATATACAGCGCCGTGCCCAGGAAATTGAGCTTTTCCAGTTTGCAGTAAATCTCGGAAGAAGTTGGTTTTTCAGGCTGTGCAAAGCTGAATGCATAACTGAAAACCAGGAAATATAAAAGTGCAATGCGTTTCATCAATCAAAAAAATCTTTTTCTTCCTGCTTCAGCGGCACAATAGTTACGCTTTTTTGTAGCAGGAGGCTGTTAGGGTAAGTAATCATTTCGCCCTCGTGGGTGCGCAGTATGGTATGGAAAGCCTTGATATCTTCAATCTGGCCTTCAATGGGGTAATCTTTATCGTGAATCTTAATCACATCGCCAATTCGGAAAGGGAAGGAGAAAAACAGGATGATACCCGATGTGATATTGCTGAGGATGGACCACTGCGCAAAAAAAGCCACACCAATTACCGCAAAAGTTGCCGAAAACAATGTATAGAGGTCTTCCGTCTTTACACCCCAGATAGCGAATATTACTATCAGGAAAACCACCATGATAAAAATGTCTATATATTTAGATATCAGGTTGGTGCGGTGCTCTGAAAGGTGCGAGACACGGGCGTACTTGCGGGTAAATTTTTTAATGAAGAAGCTCAGCACCACAAAAAATGCTATGGCGATAATTGTACTGAGCCCCTGTTTAAAATATTCGTGGTCAACCATGCTAATCGTTTATAGTAAAATTGCATAAATGCCTGTATAGCTTATCTACCGGCAAACCCACAACGTTATTGTAAGAGCCTTCAACACGGGCAATGGCTATCAGGCCAATCCACTCCTGTATGCCATAAGCACCGGCTTTGTCAAAAGGCTTGTAATTATCAAGGTAGTATTTTATTTCTTCATCCGTAAGCGGGTTGAAGGTAACCCTGGTGACATCATTAAATATATTGGTGTTTTCGCCATTGCGAATGCACACCGATGTTATCACCTCATGCGTTTTGCCTGACAATGATTGCAGCATGGCAAAAGCATCGTCATAATCCTTAGGCTTGCCCAGCGCTTTGCCTTCGTGCCACACTATAGTGTCGCTGGTAATCAGTATCTCATCTTCAGCTACAGTGCCAAATGCAGCGGCTTTCAGTTCGGCAAGGTAATCGGTAATGTCTCCGGCCTGCAAATGGTCAGGGTAAATTTCTTCCACATCTTTCAGGCGGATTTCAAATTCAGCGCCCAGTTCTTTCAGGTAGTTTTGCCTGCGTGGCGAACCTGAAGCCAGTATCACTTTATAGCCTTTCAGCAAATCCTTAAGCATTATGGTTGATATTAAAGGTTATTACTACGATTGACAGTACAGCAAAAGCCATAACCAGTTTTAGTACAATGGCAATATGACGGAAATCGGCTGTGGTTTTAGCGCCCCAAAGTTTTATCAGCACATAAATAAGCGGGCCAAGCACTAAAGCCAGGCCATAACCCAATGCCCATAATAAGTTGCTCATATAGGTTTGTGCATAATACAGCAACAAGCCAACAGGAATAATAGTTAATGCAAACACCACCTTTGTAGTGCGAGCCCTGCCCAGTACAATAGGCATCGTAGTTTTTCCCGTGTTGTAGTCGATATCAGAATTTTGAAGGTCCTTTACCAGCGTATATATTAATGTGATGATAAATCCGAAGAATGCATAATCGGTCAATACCTTAAACATGGTCACAAAATATTCTTTTACTTCCAGTACCAGCATAGGATAGAAGCAATAAATGCCCACAGCCAGTATGGCGAAAGCTACATTAAGCGCCACCAGAATATTACCCACTAAAAGCGTTTGCCTGAAATTGGTTACCGTAAAATACAGCATAGAGGCAGCAATGACGAAGATAGCCACAAAGCCCGGCTTGCCTATAAAATCAGAAAGGTAATAGCCAATGCCGATAGCTACAAGATTTAGCGCTGCATAAATATTATACCCGTTCGATTCGGAAATGCCGACATTATATTTGTCGGGCCCGGTTATCGCTTCCATCAGGTAGCCACCGGCAGCAATAAGCACACTGGCCAAAACCAAGAGCGCAAATTGCCAGTCAACCAACGCAAGAGGGAGGCCGGGCTGCTGTTTTAAAAATCCGTAAAAAAATATGAATTGCGTTGCCGCAAGCAGCAGTATATCTTCAAAGCGTAATATTTTCAGTAATCTCATTATTTTTTGTTAGTCGTTAGGCGTTTTTCGTTTAGGCGTTCAGGGTTATTGGAATTGTATTTTGTCCTTTGGAATTTCTCCTTAGTCATATCTTGCATTAAAATGTTCCATCCATTTGCCCTGCACTTTCATTACCTGCTCAATCACGTCGCGCACGCAGCCGCGGCCGCCTTCAATATGCGATATATATTTGCTTATGCCTTTAATTTCCGGTGCGGCATCCTGCGGGCAGGTAGGCAAGCCCACCAGTTGCATTACGTGATAGTCAGGAATGTCATCGCCCATATATAACACCTGTTCCGGCTTTATATTATAAATATCGGTAAACTCATCAAAAGTTTCCACTTTGTTGGGCACCCCAAGGTAAATATCAGTAATGCCCAAATTACGAAGCCTAATGCGTACTCCTTCGTTTTTCCCGCCGGAGATGATGCAAACCGTATAGCCGTTTTCTACCGCAGCTTTCATGGCATAGCCATCGCGTATGTTCATCTGGCGCAGCATTTCGCCATCGGGCGCTACGTGTATGGTTCCGTCGGTCAGCACGCCATCCACATCAAAAATAAATGTGGTAATATCGTTCATCAGTTCTTTATAGCTTTTTGCCATCAGTATCTTGTATCGATTGTGTTATAAGTTTATAAATCTGCTTTTTATTTTCATCCTGAAGGAAATCCAGATGCGTTTGAATAGTTTGGCTGTCGTGCCTTATGGCCGGGCCGGTTTGTGCGGCACGCGGTTCCAGTTGCTGTACTTTATAGGCAGTTTCCTGTATCAATGGTTTCAGTATGTCAAACGGAATTTCGTTCTCTTTGCAAATATCGCTCCCCAAAGCATACATGTGGTTGGCAAAGTTGCTTACAAATACCGCTGCTACATGCAGGGCTTTCCTTTGTTCAGAAGTTATGTGGTAAACCGAATTGGATATGCTTTTGGCCAGCTGCTCTAAAATAGCATAATCACTTTCCTTTTCGCTTTCCAGGCAAAGGGGGATGGTTTTAAAATCAACCGCCTTGTTTTTGGAGAATGTTTGCAGCGGGTAGAAAACCCCACGGCGGTTTTTGCCATCAAGCGCTTCCATCGGCACACTACCGGAAGTATGCACCACCAGCCTGTTTTCAAATGGCAGGGCAGGGGAGACATCCGGCACAGCATCGTCAGTTACCGCGATGATGTAGATATCGGCTTCTTTCAGGCTTGAAAAATTGCCGGTTATCTTTTCTTCAGGGAGTAGGTGTGCCAGTGTTTCCGGTTTGCGGGCAAATGCCTGTACCAACTCAACGCCGGAAGTTTTGCCGAATACGGAAATTAAATGCTGCGCTACATTTCCCGACCCTATAACCACTACTTTTAACATGTCCGCTAAATTATTAAAAAAGCCGGCATTAAAAAAATGACGGCTTGTTTATAAATGAAGTTTTAAACTTTAAGTCTATACTGATTTGTTAGTGGCACCTTTTAACCCAGATGTTGGATAAAATACTATTATCTCGGCATCTCTAATGGTTTAAATGGAATCGATTTATTCATATTTATAGAGTCTAATCTATTAATTCTTACTCCATCTAAATATAATATAATTTTCGCATCGCTATTTAATAAAGTATCTACCACTACGCTATCTTTATTTAGTAGGAGACCACTTTTAAAATTTAGTATATCATCATTTAAGGATAAAATGCTATTTAAAGTAAATCCCCTATTGTCCTCAACTAAATATTCATGACGATATAGATCACTATTATAAAAGCTAATTACTCTGCCTGTATTCATATAATCTAGGGTGTCAATCGATTTAAAATAGTATACTATTCTGCTTTGTCTCAAATCTGTATGAAAATCAGTGTCCTGATATTTTTTATATATTTCTATAGAATCCAAAATTGTATCATTTTCAGATATAGACTTATTTTCTTTACATGATATAAAAAAGGGAATTGCTATTAAACCTCCTAGAATAACCTTTATCATTACTTTTTTTGATAACATTCTATGCGATATTTTCATATATTATATTTTAAATTGTCCATTATGTCACCAAAAAAGCCGTCATTTTTTTAATGACGGCTTCAGTGTTTTATTTTCTTGTCCAGATATTATCGCTGGCATCAATGTCCGGCAAAAAGCGTCCCGGGTCAATATCAACTGTTTTTATCTTTTTGGGTGATTTCACCAGGTAATTCCATTCGTTACCGCGTTGCCAAACCTCTACCGGCATAGTGCGGGTTTGTTCAGTGCCGTCCTCATATACAACCTTAAATACCACAGGCACAGGTATGCCTCCTTTATTGATAAAGGATATAATGCTTGCTCCGGTTTTATCGGCCACATTGATAATGCCCACATCTATATTCTCATTCTCTACAAACCAGCCTTTCCAAAACCAGTTCAGGTTTTCGCCGGCTCCGTTTTCCATAGCGTTAAAAAAGTCCGTAGGCTGCGGGTGCTTGTAAGCCCAGTTTTTTATATAGGCACGGAAAGCATTATCAAAACGCTCATGTCCCAATATGTATTCGCGCAACATGATAAGCCCGGTTGCCGGCTTGTAGTAGGCTGTAAAGGCAAGATTCATAGGCTTGGCTACATCTGGGTAAGTAGCAATACTTTCCCTGTTTTTCCATTTAAACCACTGCACGCGGTTACGGCTCTTGGCAATATCGGTTGGGTATTCGCCATTATTAAAAGCAAGTGTGCTGTAGTAGTTAATAAAGGTATTAAAGCCTTCGTCCATCCAGGCGTAGCGGCGCTCGTTAGAGCCTACAATCATAGGGAACCAGTTGTGGCCAAACTCGTGGTCGGTAACATCCCAAAGGTCGGCACCGGCGCTACGGGCGCTGCAGAATGACATGCCCGGGTACTCCATACCGCCGGCGTTTGACGCTACATTAACCGCATTAGGATAAGGATATTCAAACCACATTTTAGAGTAATGCTCTATAGAGCCTTTGGTATATTCAGTAGAGCGACCCCAGGCCTTATCGCCGGCAATTTCGGCACTGTAAACCGATTGTGCCATGGCATTCTTACCGCTTGGCAGGTTGATGCGTGCGGCATCCCAAACAAAAGCTTTTGAGGCTGCAAATGCCACATCGCGCGTATTCTTCATGCGGAAATGCCATGTGAATTTGCCATTTTGCGATGGCCTTGTTTGTGCCGGGTTGCCTGCTTCATCAGTGGTGATGATAAAAACTGTCTTGTCGCTGCCTGAAGCTTGCTGTAGCCTGTGCTGCTGGGTTTTGGTCAGTACTTCTTTAGCGTTAACCAGTTCACCCGAACCGGCTACTATAAAATCATATGGTACAGTTATTTTATAATCATAATCGCCATATTCGCAATAAAATTCGCCAGCGCCAAGGTACGGCTCCACGTTCCATCCGTTCACGTCATCATACACGGCTGCCCTTGGGTACCACTGCGCAAAACTGTATATGGTGCCATTTTTCGTATCCAGCTGGCCCATGCGGTCCATGCCTTCAGTGGGCACCTTAAATTCAAAGTTCATTGATATTACAGCAACTCCTCCTTTAGCAGCCAAAGGCTTATTGAAAAATACCTGCATGCGGGTATCGCTCACCAGGAATTTTGTTGAAACATCACCTTTGGTTTTGGCTGAAAGATTGGTAATCTTAAAACCTCCGTCAGTATCACCGTCATACCTGCTGCCCGAAAGGGGAGTGGTAAGCGTTCCGCGCGAATCTTCAGTAAAACGGTTCTGCTCCAGGTACATCCACACATATTCCAGCGCATCGGGGCTGTTGTTGGTATAGGTCATAGTTACTTTGCCGCGAAGAATGTTGGTTTTATCGTCCAGTTCTGCCTCAATGGCATAGCTGGCGCTGTTTTGCCAGTATTGCTGGCCGGGAATGCCAGCGGCTGAGCGGTAAACATTGCCGCGCCTATAGGCTACGTCATCAAATTTGGGCTGGTTGTTTTTTGCCACTTCCTGGGCAAATGCAGCCGTGCTCATCAGGCCGATAAGCAGTAATTGTCTGGTTATCTTCATTTGGGTGTGTTGGGTGTTAAGGGCTTCAAATATACCTAACTTATTATTAATAATAAAATTATAAACACCTGATTAAAATTGATTTTTTATTAATACAGATACCGCCTGAAACTGAAGTTTTGAGTATTTTTGCAGGAATTTGTAAATACAACATTTCCTACTCATGGATAAAATCATATCGTTCTTTTCCTCCACGCGCTTAATGGCTGTATTGTTCCTGGTTTTTGCAGCCGCAATGGGTATAGGCACTTTTATTGAAGATGCTTATAATACCGATACTGCCCGCATTTATATTTATAATGCCTGGTGGTTTGAGGCTATAATGCTGCTTTTTGTCATCAACTTCTTTGGTAATATAAAGCGCTACCAGCTCCACAAAAAAGAGAAATGGGCCACGCTGTTGCTTCACCTTTCGTTTATACTCATTATTATAGGCGCAGGCATTACACGCTACATAAGCTTTGAAGGCATGATGCCAATACGTGAGGGAGAAACATCAAGCGTTTTTTATTCTGACAAAACTTACCTTACCGTGATGGTTGACGGCGACCTGAATGGGCAGACCATGCGCCGCAACCTTGAAAAATCATTATTATTATCGCCGGTTGCCGCTAATGATTTTACCATGAACGGTGATTTCAACAATATCCCTTTTGAAATTGAATATAAAGATTTTAAGCTGGGCGCGAAGGAAACCATCAAACAGGACAAAAACGGCACAGAATACATTAAACTGGTGGAAGCCGGAGACGGTGGCCGCCACGAGCATTACCTAAAGGCCGGAGAGGTACAGAGTATACATAACATTCTGTTCGCATTCAATAAGCAGACAGCAGGTGCCATCAATATCATTAAAGAGGGTGACAACTACAATATGGTTTCGCCATTTGACGGTACTTACATGCGTATGGCCGACCAAAAGCAGGATTCTGTACGAAGGGACGATACGCAGCCGCTTGCATTCCGCTCACTGTACAATATGGCAGGCACGCGCTTTGTATTTCCGGAACCGGCCATAAAAGGTGTGGTGGCTTATGAGGGCAATAAGGATTTTAAGACCAAAGACCCTTCAGCGCTTACTGTAGTGCTGAAATCAGAAGGGCAGGAGAAGGAAGTTACGCTTATGGGGGGCAAGGGCAACATGGGTGTGCCGCAGTCTTTTAAATTAGGGAAATTAGATTTCACCTTATTATATGGGAGCAAGCAATATGAGTTGCCTTTCAGCATAAAACTGAATGATTTTATTGCCGAGAAATATCCGGGTACCGAAACCAGCTATTCGTCTTTTGAAAGTAAGGTTACGCTGGAAGACAAGCAAGAGAACAAAAAGTTTGATACCCGCATTTATATGAACAACATACTGGATTACCGCGGCTACCGCTTTTTCCAGGCCGGTTTTGACCCTGATGAGCTGGGTACCAAGCTATCAGTAAACCATGATTTTTACGGTACATGGGTTAGCTACATTGGCTACTTCCTGCTGTACCTTGGGTTGCTGGCTATCATTATCGACAAAAATACCCGCTTTGGCGACCTGCGCAGGAAGCTTTCGAAAATAAAAGACAGGAAAACAAAACTGGCAGCAATGATTGTACTGTTGCTGGGCTTTAGCGTATCGGCGCAAAATCAGCCGCACCAAAAACTTACAGAACAGCAGATAGATTCATTGCTGCAGAAATACAAGGTAGATGAAAATGAGGCGGCTAAATTTGGCCGTACCATAGTTCAGGATGCAGGCGGAAGGATGAAGCCGGTAAATACGTTCTCATCAGAACTATTGCGTAAGGTAAGCAAGAGTGATACTTATAAAGGCATGACGGCTGATCAGGTGCTTATTTCAATGACGATGTATGATCAGATATGGTATGAAGTGCCTATTATTTACCTGAAACGTGGTAATGACAGCTTAAGGAAAATAGCCGGTATTGATAAAAAAGCAGAGTATGCTTCACTATCCGATTTTTTTGATAAGCAGGGTAACTACAAGCTGGCCCCAATGCTGGAAACGGCAAATAGGGAAGCCGTGCCCAACCAGTTCCACAAAGACTTTATAGACCTGGGTAAGCGCATTGATTTGTTTTATGCCGCACTTACCGGCCAATTGCTAAGGGTTTACCCAATACCGGGCGATGTGGGCAACAAATGGGTATCCTATCCCGAGATTGAAGCGTTAAACAATGAAGAAATGAACAGGATAAAGAACGTGCTTCCGGTTTATTTTCAGGCATTGGCTGATGGTGCCAGGACGAAAGATTATAAGCAGGCTGATTTGTTCCTTGACGGTTTGAAGAAATACCAGCACCTTTACGGCAAAGAGGTAATGCCAAGCGATGATAAGATTGATGCTGAGATTGCTTACAATAAGTATGATATTTTCAAAAAGCTATTTTCATACTATTTGTATGCAGGCTTGCTGATGTTCTTTTTTGTTATCATTAGCATATTCAATGCGCATAAGGGTATCCGCATTACAGTTAAATCAGCTCATGTTATAATTTGGGTATTGTTTGCGCTTCACACGCTGGGGCTTATTGCAAGGTGGTACATATCGGGCCACGCACCGTGGAGTAATGCTTATGAGTCGGTTATTTACGTAGGATGGGCTACTATGCTGTTCGGTTTGGTATTCGGAAGAAAGTCCAGCCTTACGGTGGCATCTACAGCTTTTGTGGCATCAATGGTACTTATGGTAGCACACTGGAACTGGACCGACCCCGAAATTGGTAACCTGGTTCCGGTACTGAATTCGTATTGGCTGATGATACACGTGGCAGTTATTGTGGGCAGTTACGGCCCTTTTACCCTTGGTATGATTTTAGGCCTGGTAGCTATGATACTGATGCTGTTTACTAACAGCAAGAATAAAGAAAAGATGGAGCTTAACATTAAGGAGCTTACTTATATTAATGAGATGGCGCTAACTGTCGGGCTGGTAATGCTTACAATTGGCAACTTCCTCGGTGGGCAATGGGCTAATGAAAGCTGGGGCCGCTACTGGGGCTGGGACCCTAAGGAAACGTGGGCGTTGGTAAGCATCATGGTTTATGCGTTTGTAATACACATGCGCTTTGTACCATCGTTAAGGGGTACGTGGATATACAATTTCTTTAGCGTGATGGCTTTTGCGTCGATATTGATGACCTACTTTGGCGTAAACTTTTACCTTACCGGGTTGCACTCGTATGCCAGCGGCGAGGTAAGGACACCGATGTACTTCTTCTACATGGCGCTTGGCGTATTTATACTGGGAGGTTTCTCATACATGCAATACAGGAAACATCTTAAAAAGTCAAAATAATACAGAAGCCCGCAAATATCAGCGGGCTTTTTTGTACGTGAATATAATAAGTCACACTGAGCTTGTCGAAGTGGGCTTATTATATTCAGATAAGCTGTCTGCTTCGACAAGCTCAGCATGACAGTTTATCTGAATATGCAGTAATAGGTATAACGTATTAAATTTATCTTCCCCCAATCATTGCATATCGCTTTGCTTTCCGTAATTTTATATCAAATTATCATCATGAAAAAAATAGCACTAGTGGTTTGCGGAACGCTGCTTTTACTAAGCTGCCAAAACCAGGCACAAACCAAAACATCAACTAAAACTACGAATAAAACAACAAGCATGTCAGCATCAAGCATATACCAATTTAAAGTAATAGACCTGTACGGCAAAGAGTTTGATTTTTCAACCCTTAAAGGCAAAAAAGTAATGATTGTAAACACGGCATCCAAGTGCGGGCTTACACCTCAGTACAAAGACCTTGAGGCACTGTATAAAGAATATAAGGATAAAGGATTGGTAATTGTAGGGTTCCCTGCCAACAACTTTGCGGGGCAGGAGCCGGGCACCAATGAAGAAATTGCTTCTTTTTGTGAAATGAACTATGGCGTTACGTTCCCAATGATGGATAAGATTTCGGTTAAAGGTGATGATATGGCGCCAATTTACCAGTTCCTTACACAAAAAAGCAAGAATGGTGTGCAGGACAGCGAAGTGCAGTGGAATTTCCAGAAATACCTTATTAATGAAAAAGGTGAACTGGTAAAAGTGATTGACCCTAAAACACTGCCCACCGACCCTGAAGTAGTAAACTGGATAAAGAGCTAAGAAGTTCCGGGTTTCGGGTTCAGGGTTTAGCCTGAATGTTCTACATAAAGTACTGAAAATGATTTACCCAAAAATACCTTTGGCCCAAAGCATTATTGAGATATGCAGGTCGAAAGGAGTTGTTGATATTGTGATTTCTCCCGGTTCGAGGAATGCGCCCCTTACCATTGGCTTTGCCAACAATCCTGCATTTAACTGCTATAGCATTGCTGATGAGCGTTGTGCGTCATTTTTTGCCACCGGCATGGCGCAGCAGCTAAAAAAGCCTGTTGCCGTTGTGTGTACATCAGGTTCGGCATTGCTAAACTATTACCCAGCCGTAGCTGAGGCTTTTTATAGCCAGATTCCCCTTATCGTTATTTCTGCCGACAGGCCGCATGATAAGATAGATATCGGCGACGGGCAAACCATCCGCCAGGAAAATGTGTATGCCAACCACATACTCTACAACGCCAATTTGCTGGAAGATGCTTCGGCAGAAAATGACCAAAAAATTAATGAAGCAATAAATACCGCCATCCTGCAAAAAGGACCGGTACACATCAACGCGCCTTTTGAAGAGCCTCTGTACGAAACCATTACTGAATTATCAGTACAGCCTGCAATAGTTCAGCCGCAGCGAAATGAAGATGATACAGAAATACCTGAAACATTTATCTCCAAATGGAATAGTGCCAAAAAGAAGCTGGTGCTGGTAGGTGTTGCTGATCCCGGCACATTAAGTGCAGAAGTGATTAACTATCTGGCCGCAGACCCATCAATAGTTGTAATGACCGAAACGCCATCTAATATTTACCATCCGGCGTTCATCAGCAATATTGATACGATAATTACTCCGTTCACTCCGGAAGATTTTGAAGCCTGGAAGCCTGAGATATTGGTTACTTTCGGCGGGATGATTGTTTCAAAAAGGGTAAAGGTATGGCTACGGAAATACAGCCCTGCCGAGCACTGGCATGTAGATACATTAAGGGCTTATGATACCTTTGGTTCACTTACAAAGCAGTTTGAACTGCAGCCTGAAGTATTCTTTAAGCAATTGAAAGAGAATTCTGAAACCGTTGATAGCAGTTATAACCAAACTGCCCAGGAGCTGAAAGCCTTCCGGAAACAAAGACATGAGGAATACCTTGCTAATATACCATTCTCTGATTTCAAGGCCTTTAGCCAGATATTGCCTGAATTGCCTGATGGTTCGCAATTGCAGATAAGTAACAGTTCGGCTATACGCTATGCACAGCTTTTTGAGAATAAGGAAAACATAGAGGTATTTTGCAACCGGGGTACCAGCGGTATTGACGGCAGCACATCAACAGCTATTGGGGCAGCAGTGGGTACTGGTAAGGAAACTGTGCTTATAACCGGCGATGTGAGCTTTTTGTATGACAGTAATGCATTGTGGAACAACTATATACCGGTTGACTTTAAAATCATAATTATCAACAATGGCGGTGGTGGCATTTTCAGGATATTGCCAGGCCATGACGAAACGCCGGTGTTCAATACTTATTTTGAAACAGAGCATAAGCATACGGCCAAACACCTCGCAGCCATGTATGGCTTTGAATATGCCACCGCTGCAAACGAAACGGAACTGGAACAGGCATTACCCATATTTATGCATAAAACCGGGCAGCCCAAAATACTGGAAGTATTTACCCCTATGCGCGAGAATGACAAGATATTGACGCAGTACTTTAAGGAGCTGGTTTAATCAATTAGATTTCCATTGAAGTCAAACCTGTAACTGTTATTGTCCCAATCGGTAGCAAATATGTAGTCAGCGGTTACCTCAAATTCATTTGTTCCATCAAGTGATGCAAACATATCGCGTCCGCTTTGTTGCCAAAGTAATGTACCATTTTCATCAAGGCATGAAATTTCAAGTTCACCATGAGTGATATACCTGCTATTCATTTTGAATATCTGGAAACAGCATATCGTGTCCGCTTTTGTTTTCCAGAGTAATTTAAGTGTAGGGATTTCAAGGCAATATATAAGGTTAGAACAGCACAGTACAATCCTGTCATCATCTATGCAAAACATACTCTCGTATACTGTTGTTACGCCCTCGCTTCCGGTAATCAGGCATGTTTTAATGGTTTCGTAATTCTCACATACTTCTATTTTGTAAGCAGTGGTTATATCTTGAGCATCATCTAAGTATTTTTCATCAAATATTTCATATTCGCCGAAAGACGATGACCTGTCTAACAAATTAATTTCGTATTGTGTTACATTGAATTTCATTTCGCAAACCTATTAATTTCAGACGTTATAATTAAAATAGTGCGTATATATTTCTTCGTACCTTTGTCCCATGATAGAAATAGGAAAATACAATACCCTGCGCATAGCCAGGGATACCAAAATAGGGCTGTACCTGACTGATGGTAACGAAGATATATTATTGCCCAACAAATACGTATCCAAAGAATTTGAGATTGACGATGAGCTTGTAGTTTTTGTATACCTGGACCAAGAAGAAAGGCCTGTGGCCACTACACTGGAGCCAAAAATTTACCTTGACGAGTTTGCATTATTGCGGGTGAATTACATCAATAAATTTGGTGCGTTTTTGGATTGGGGGTTAGAGAAAGACCTGTTTGTGCCTTTCCGTGAGCAGGCACGGCCCATGGAAAAAGGCAAGCGCTACCTGGTGTTTATGTATAAGGACCATGAAACCAACAGGCTGGCAGCATCAAGCAAGATTAACCAGTTTTTGAGCAACGAAAACCTTACTGTGGAAGAAGGGGAGGAGGTTGACCTTATAGTATCGCACATTACCGACCTTGGCATTAACGTAATTGTGAATGAACTGCATAAAGGCCTGATGTATAAGAATGAAGTGTATGATGACCTGCGTACCGGCGACCGTATTAAAGGTTTTGTAAAACACATAAGGCCTGACAATAAACTTGATGTTGCGGTGCAGAAAACCGGTGTAGAATCGATAGAGCCTAATGCAGAGAAAGTATTGGATGAATTGCGGGCCAACCGCGGTTTCCTCCGCCTGAATGACGACAGCCACCCGGAAGATATAAAAACAGTGCTTAAAATGAGCAAAAAAGCGTTTAAAAAAGCTATTGGCTCACTGTATAAGCAAAAACAGATAGAGATTAAGGAAGACGGTATTTATCTGGTAAAAAATTAATATAAGAGTATTTCTATGTCGCTTCATAATTTCAAGAACTGGACAGACGGGCTGACCCAACAGGATGAAAAAATGCCGGTGCTTTTTATAGGCCACGGTTCACCTATGAACGGCATTGAAGATAATGAGTTTTCGCGCACCTGGGCCAAAATGGGGCATGAGGTGCCCCGGCCAAAGGCTGTTATAGTAATATCGGCGCACTGGCTTACAAGGGGAACTCACATCACCGCTATGGATTTCCCCAAAACCATACATGATTTTGGCGGTTTCCCACAGGAGCTTTTTGAAGTGCAATATCCCGCCAAAGGCAACCCGGAACTGGCAAAGGAAGCGGCCGGAATGATAACCTCAACACAGGTATGGCTTGACCATGACTGGGGCCTTGACCATGGCACATGGACGGTGGTGCGGCACATGTACCCTGATGCTGATATACCTGTTTTACAATTAAGCATAGACTATGGCAAGCCACCGGAATACCACTATAACCTGGCTAAACAACTGGCATCATTGCGCAATAAGGGCGTGTTGGTTATTGGCAGCGGCAACATGGTGCATAACCTGCGCATGATTGACTGGCAGAAGCTTCGTGAGCCGGAATATGGCTATGACTGGGCCATTGAAATGAATGAAGTGTTTAAGCAAAATATAAATAATGCCAACCATAAGGCATTAATGCACTACCAAAGCCTGAATAGCGCGGCTTTACTGGCTATACCAACGCCAGACCATTATTATCCGTTATTATATACCCTTGCTTTTCAGTATAGTAAAGACAATATTTCTTTTTTTAATGATAAGCTTGTAGGCGGATCATTAAATATGACATCAGTAAAAATTGGTTGACCAATCATAGTTAAAAATTATTAGCCAAATTATTTTTAATAGTTTTTAACTTTTTTATAACACAAAATAACGAAAACGTTTTCGAGTATCAGTATTTTCGTTATAACTTCCTCTAATCTCTTGGTAGTCAGCAGTGCTTTTTATTAATATTTTCTTAACAAACAGGTGTTTTGAATTTTGTAAATTATTAAATATTCATGTAATTGGCTGTATTTTGTAAATAATCGTAAATGTTAAGTTAAATTGTATTAATAAATTAAAAGGTGGTATATTTATCTACATTTTAAATATTTACATTTATGAACCAAAACTACCACCTTTTGGCAAAGGCTTCCTCGGCTTTTGCCAGAAACGTCCGTAGTGGCGCAACCCAGCCACCGGAAAGTTCGGGTCAGATGGCAAGCAGTTGGCGATGTAGCCTTCTTTCCATCAAACCGTTCTATTATTTATTAATGTTTATTTTATTGTTTAACGCTGCATCATTTGCTCAATCAGTAACTGCTTATTCGCTTACTTCGGGCACTGATGGTACACTTGATGCTATGTCTGGCTCAACACAGTTAGTGGCAGCATCAAGCGATGACGGCAACTCATCGTTAACCAATATTGGCTTTAGCTTTAACTTTGCGGGGTCTAATTACACGCAGTTTGCAGCTTCTGCCAATGGTTTTATCCGCCTTGGTGCCACGCCTGCAACAGGCAGCACCAATTATACCAACTCTGCATCAAATGGCGGCAGTCAAAGCCCGGTTATCATGCCTTATTGGGATGACCTTGCAACGGGTGTGGGCGGAAAGGTTCATTATGTATTGTCCGGATCATCTCCAAACAGGATTTTGAAAGTGGAATGGTTTGTAACAGTACCAAGGGCAACCACAGGTAATGCCAATGCCAAATTTCAGTGCTGGCTATATGAAGGCACTAATGAAATTAAGTTTATCTATGGATCAGGCATGCTGGCCAATTCATCTAACAGTGGCTACTCTATAGGTATTATGACCGGCAGTACTGTTTACCAAAGCATAGTGGCAGGTGTAGGTTCTACAACCACATTTGCAACCACAACAACAGCTGCTATAAACAGTGGTGTAATTTATACTTTAACACCGCCACTGCCTTGTTCAGGCACTCCAAACGGGGGCGCTATTGCGACTACCAACCAGGTGGTATGTACCGGCTCTACACCGGCTGCAATTGCAGCTACAGGTTACAGCGCAGGTATAGCGGGGCTTAGCAACCAGTGGGAACAATCTACTAATGGTGGTGTTGACTGGGCTAACGCCGTAGGCGGAAGTGGTGCCACAACCGGTACCTATACGCCACCATCATTTGCCGGTTCAGCTATACAGTATCGTTTAAAAGTTACCTGTGCTAACAGTGGTGAAAAAGGATACTCTAATGCAGCTACCATAGCACCGGCTTCTGCTCCGGCTACACAGGCCAGCGCAGCAACAATTACTAATTACAATCAGTCTTCTGCAACAGTAACCTGGACTGCAGGCAATGGCAACAGGCGTATGGTTGTAATAAGTAATACTGCTATTGTGGATCCTACTGACGGAAGTGCAGCTGCACTTACCGCTAATGCTGTTTATGCCGGTAGCGGCCAACAGATTGTTTATGACGGTACAGCTACATCAGTTAGAATTACCGGCTTAACTGCAGGCACTTATAATGTAAAAGTGTACGATTATCAGCGTTGCGGATCTTCAGCGCCATACAGCTATTATTATAATGTAACAACAGGAACTAATGCGGTTGTAATAAACAATGCATGTGCGGCTATTTCTTCTTTCCCATGGACAGAAGGATTTGAAGGTGTTACAACAGCAACAACTGTAGTTAATACGGCAGTAGGTTTGCCAAACTGCTGGACCAGCCAAAGCACCCAATGGTCTACCACTAGCGATGTTACTTATAATACTGCGCGTACAGGGACCAAATACCTTAGATATGCATGGTCAACTACCAATGCTTATATATGGACTCCAGGCTTCCAGTTACAGGAAGGCGTTTCTTATGACTTCTCGTTTTATGCACAAGGCGATGGTTATTCATCGTGGATAAATGATGTATATGTAAACACATCAGTTTCAGCAACCGGCGCAACCCAGCTTACACCAAGCTATTCGCCAACAGGTTCTGGCAGTGCTTCTATACAGGCTTATAATAAAGTTACAAGAACATTTGTTCCAACCGCTACAGGTGTTTATTATTTTGCAATAAGAGGTAATGAAAGTACAGGCAGCCCTTGGTACATGTCATTTGATGACCTTGAGGTAAGGCTTACTCCAAACTGTGTTAGCCCTTCAGCGCTTACGGCTAATGTTACTTCAGGTACAGCTGTAAACGTATCATGGTCAGCTCCGGCTACCGGAACTACACCGGTAGGGTATGAGTATGCTGTAACTACATCAGCAACAGCTCCGGCTTCGGGTACTTTTACAACTAATACTTCTATCTCAAACGCTACCATAACTCCAAATACCACTTATTACCTGCACGTACGCTCAGTTTGTGAAGCAGGGGTAGAGTACAGTTCATGGAGCACATCTGCACCATTTAAATATCTTGCAGGAGATACCTGTGCCTGGGCTGTAGACCTGGCTACATTAACAAGCCCTTATAGTGGTACTACTGTTGGTTTCTCTAATGATGTAGTTGCAAGCTGCGGCTCAACATTTACAACATCAGCCCCGGATGCTTATTACTCTATAGTAGTACCGGCTAACTATACCCTTAATATTGGGCTTACAGCTTCAAACTTTGACTCAGCACGTTCACTATTATATGGTACATGTGGTAATTTAACACAGCTTCAGTGCCGTGATACGGAAACTACAATAGAAACATGGTCAAACTATACTGGCTCAGCCAAAACGGTTTATTATATTATAGACGGATATTCTTCAGGGTCAGGAACATTTACCCTTACCTGGAGCCTTGTTCCTCCGCCACCATGTATTCCACCTTCAGCACTTACTGCAACTGTTAACAATACCAGCGCAGTTGTAAGCTGGGGAGCATCAGACTCTGATCCTGATAACGGCTACCAATATGAGGTTCGTTCATCAGGTGCAGCAGGAAGCGGCAACACCGGCCTTGTAGCCAGCGGTACCACTACTGAATTGCAAACAACTACAATAAATGGTTTAACTATAGCAGCTACATACACTGCTTATGTAAGGTCGGTTTGTTCTGATACCGAAAGCAGCACTTGGGCTTCTAAGTCTTTCCTTGTGCCGGTACCTAATGATGATTGTGCTAACGCAATAACAATATCATGCGGGCAGACACTTAGCGGAACAACAGTAGGCTCAACTAACGAAAATATGCCGGTTTGTGGAATTTCGGGTGTTACAACCCAATCTACTGCGGGTGTATGGTATAAATTTACCGGTGACGGAAGCGATGTTACGCTTACTACCTGTTTTGCCGGAGCCGGCGATACCAGGATAGCTGTGTACACAGGCGTTTGCGGTACTATGACTTGTATTACCGGTAATGATGATAATGGTGCTTGTACTGCAAACACAGTATCATCTGAAGTATTGTTCAGCACTGTAAACGGAACAGAATACTATATATTGATGTATAACTGGAATACTACATCTCCGTTCCAGCTATCAATGTCATGCGTGGTACCATGTACTCCGGCAACTACTAATGATGAGTGTGCTTCTGCTGCTACGGTAACATTAGGTACGCCTCTTGTAAGCGGAAACAGCTGCTCAACCCCATCAACAGGTGTTGCTTACCCAAGCTGTGGCAGTTCTTTTGCCACATATTATGATGCATGGTATAAGTTCAACTCAGGCTCTAACACTATACTTGAAGTAGCGCTTAACAATGCTACAAGCAAAGGCTTTATACTTTACAGCGGAACTTGTGGCACGCTTACAGCTGTAAGTGGTTCATGTGTAACCAGCGGAGCTGCTACAAATGTTACACTTACTGCCGATACTGATTACTACATCAGGGTATATAGCACAAGCTCAGGCACAAGAGGTACTTATGATGTATCTGTAAAAGTGCCTTGTATCCGCCCTACAGGCGTAGCATCATCTGCGGTAACAATCAATACGGCTACTATAAGCTGGGTTGCTCCAACATCAGGCGCTCCAGGTGGAGGATATGAATATGAAGTACGCACTTCAGGCGCAGCAGGAAGCGGTTTAACAGGCCTTGCAGCAACAGGAATTACTGCAAACACCACCGTTAACCTTACTGCCCTGGCTGCTGATACCCAACATTCAGTTTACGTTCGCTCTTTATGTGGAGAAGGTGATAACAGCCCTTGGACAACTGTAGTAACATTTACTACTTTGCCAAGCTGCCCTAAACCTACTGCTGTAACAGCAAGCAACGTAGCTATTAGTACTGCTACCATTGGCTGGACAGCACCTACACAAGCGCCTTCAAACGGTTATGTATGGGAAGTAAGGAGTAGTGGAGCAGCCGGTAGCGGAAGCACAGGCTTATTTGCTACTTCAACCACTACAGGTACATCTGTTAACGTTACTGCACTATTACCGGTAACTACATATGCAGTATATGTACGTTCAAGCTGTGATAATGGTGACTTAGGTGCCTGGACAACAGCTGTAACTTTCAAGACTAAAGTTGCTAACGACATTTGCTCCGGTGCAATTGCTGTAACTTGCGGAAGCACAGTTTCCGGCTCTACTACCGATGCTACTAACGAAAATATGGCTGTTTGCGGTATTTCAGGCGTTACTGCCCAAAATACTTCAGGTGTTTGGTATAAGTATGTGAGCAATGGTACTGATGTTACTTTCAGCACCTGTTCTACAACAAATACCGGCGACTCCAGGATTGCTGTTTACAGCGGTTCGTGCGGTAGCCTTACCTGTGTGGGTGGTAATGATGATAACTCCAGCTGTACAGGAGCTACATTAACATCAGAAGTGGTGATAAGCAATACTACACCGGGTGCTACATACTACATCCTTGTATATGCTTTCTCTTCTAACGCACTTACTTTTGATCTTACGACTACTTGTGCACCGGCTTGTAGCCCTGCAGCAGGCAATAATGAAAGCCTGTATGCTCAAAGTGTACAATTAGGCAGCACAACTGCTACACACAATACTTGTGCATCTGCAAGTCTTGGCTATACTTACCCAAGCTGTGGCAGTTCATTCGCTACTTATTACGATACTTGGTATAAGTTTAACTCTGGCGCTAATACAAGCGTAATAGTATCATCTACAGCTATATCGCCTGTAGTTGTTGGTTATGCGCTATATACTGGCTCTCCAAGTTCGCTTACACAAGTATCTAACTCATGCAGCACTACAGGTTCGGCAACTACTGTTACAGGTCTTACTCCTCATACAGTATATTACATCAGGGCATTCTCTACGTCAACTGCGGCAAGGGGTAACTTTAACCTTAGCGTTACTGTGCCTTGTAATGCGCCAACCGGATTATCAACAGTTGCAACGACCACTTCATTAACTGCCAGCTGGACTGCTGCAACACCTGCACCGGGAATGGGCTATCAGTATGAATTGCGTACTTCAGGAGCTGCAGGAAGTGGTTCTACAGGCCTATTCATGAGTGGTAACGTACCGGCAAATAACATTAACATTACAGGACTGGCAGCAAATACATCATACAGCATGTATGTGCGTTCAGTATGTGATACAGGATATTATAGTAACTGGACATCAGCATCTGTAGTATTTACAGGCTATTGCGTTCCTGCACCTACATCAGCGGCAGGAGCCGGTATAACAAATGTTTCATTTGATACGGTTAATAACACAACAGCCGGAGAAGCGGGCAACTATGCTGATTACACAGCAATGTCTGGTACCGGACTTAGGAGTGAAACCGTAACGGTTAACGTTACTCATGCTACGGCACAGTTCACCAAAATTTGGGTTGACTGGAATAATGATATGGATTTTGATGATGCTGGCGAAACAGTTTATACCAGTACTTCTGCCGGTACAACTGCTGCTGCAACATTCACAATTCCTGGAACTACATCACTAGGAAATCACAGGATGAGGATTGCCGGAGGTGCAGCATCAACAGTTACAGCATGCTTTACCGGTGCCAATGCATCGTTTGAAGATTATACGCTTGTAGTTGATACCATGGGTGTAGCTCACCTGTTTGCTTCGCTATGTAACTCTACAGTTAACAGCTTCAACCAGGATATATTTGCTAATAATGTTCAAGGTGCCACAGGCTACAGGTTTAGGGTTGTATCGCAATTAGGTACACAGGTGCTTGAAGTAACTCAAAACAAGTTTAAGCTTAATATGCTTTCAAACTATGCTTATGGTGTTACTTACCTTGTTGATGTTTCTGCTCAGGTAGATGGCGTGTGGAGCGATTATGGTACAGCATGTAAGCTGTTTACTAATAGTGTTCCTACTACATCACTTAAAAATTGTGGAATCGTTATTGACAATTTCAACACTGTTATTTATGCTAATGATGTACAGGGTGCTACTACTTACAGGTTTAAAGTAGTTGGGCCTGCAGGTACTTATGAAATTGACAGGCCATTGGCATACTTTAAACTAAATATGCTTCCTGTATATACTTATGGAACTACTTATACTGTAAGTGTTAATATACTATCAGGCGGTATATGGTCAGGTTACGGCTCAGCTTGTAATATCAGCACAGTTAATCAGATGCCTTCAACTCAGTTAAGGGATGCAGATTGCGGAATCACAGTAAGCAGTATGTCTCAGGTTATTTATGCTACAAGGGTAGTAGGAGCAGAAATGTACAACTTTACGGTTTCATCAAGCTCTGGTACTCATGTAATAAATTCAGTAAATCCTTATATCAAACTGAATATGGTACCTGGTTATGACTATAATGAGCAATATACTATAAGTGTAACTGCCAGCGCCACAGGTATTATTACAAGTGATCCGGGTGCATCATGTATAGTATCATCTCCGGCTACATTGCCGCTTACCAACCTAAGAAGTGTTGATTGTGGTGCTACTATTGCTAATAGGAATACATATATCTATAGTAGTGTTGTAGCAGGTGCACAGGTTTACCGCTTCAGGATTGTTTCCGGTTCAGGAACGTATTTCATTGACAGGACTAATATGGCTTACTTTAAGTTCAGCCAGCTTCCTTTTGGTGCTGTAGCATCAGGAGAAACTGTAGCGATTTCTGTTATGACAATCTCTCCAAACGGAACGCAATCAGCTTACGGATCAGTTTGTAACGTAACGCTTTCATCACTTTCCGGCAGGCCGGGTGCTGATACAGATGCAGAAACTAATGTTTCCGCTAAAGGTTACCCTAACCCGTTCACTGAAACATTTACTATTGACCTGACTTCTGACAGTGAAGAAATGGTTGACATAGTAGTGTATGACATGACAGGTAAGCTTGTTGATACTATTAAAGCTGAAGCTGCACAACTTCCTACGCTTAAACTTGGTGGCAACCTTGCTGCAGGTGTTTACAACCTGATTGTAACACAGGGTGGTACGGTGAAAACCATAAGGGTAGTTAAGAATGTGAATTAATGTTTTAACACCATAATGAATAGGGCTGCCTCTTTTGAGGCAGCCCTTTTTCATTTATAGCAATTAGCCGATGGTAAAGCAAGGGGTAATCATTTATTGCAGATTGTACTATATATTATAATTTGATTGCATGATGTTATGATAATTTAATTCCTTGCTGTTATGTTTAGTAAACACAGTAGAAATTTTAATATGCATTATAGTAAAGATTAGGCATAAGCGGTTAGGGTAAAAAAATATCCCTGACCTTTACTGATCAGGGATATTATAGTACTTAGGTGTTGCCTTGCGGCAATGTATATTTAATTATTTGCCGCTGGTAGGCTGGCCTTTCATTTCTTTTTCTATCATATCGTAGAACTGATCAATCTTAGGCAGTACAAGTATGCGTGTCCTTCTGTTGCGGGCACGGCCTTCGGCAGTTGTATTGGCTTCAAGAGGCACATATTCTCCACGGCCAGATGCTACAAGGCGCTGAGGCTCTATACCAAAATCTTTTTGCAATATCCTTACGATAGAGGTAGCTCGTTTAACCGATAAATCCCAGTTGTCCTGTAGTACAGGGTTTTTAATAGGCACATTATCAGTATGGCCTTCTACCATGCACTCAAAATTAGGCTTGTCTTTTACAATTGCGGCTACTTTACCCAGTATTTCTTTAGCCCTGTCACTCACTTCATAGCTACCGCTCTTAAATAGCAGCTTATCAGCTATAGATATGTAAACCACACCTTTTTCTACATTCACTTCAATATCCGGGTCGTTAACACCCACAGCACGCTTAATGCTTGTAACCAGAGCAACGGTTACTGAGTCCTTACGGGTAAGGGCATCCTGAAGCCTGTTGATTTTAAGGTCCTTTTCTTTAAGGCTTTCCAGCGTTTTTTCAAGGTTTTCAGCACCTTTTGATGACAGCGTGGTAATCTGGTCCTTAGTAGTTATAAGCTGCGAATTGGTTGACCTAAGGTCTTCAATACGGTTAGCCATTTGTTCTTTTTCGGCCAAACAGGTGTTCAGCTTAACAGTAGCAGAATTCAGCAGGTCCTGTATTTCTTTGTTTTTTGCCTCAAGTTCGGCAATTTTTTTCTTTGTTCCACAGGAAGTCAGCGTCATAGCTGCCAATGTGAGGGTTAAAAAGGCTCTTTTCATAAATTTAAAGTTTTAAATTTTAACAAAATTACAGATTACGATACTAAGGAATAACGAATTTGTCTATAAACTATTGTTAAAATTTTTATCAAACACCTTGCCATTTAGTAGGAAATACCTGAAAACAATACTGCTGCATTTGTAATAATTGCTATACTGCTTTGATTCCCTTTTATTTAAGAATCTGAAAAAATTAGCGTAAAAGTTAAAATGGGCTTTTAATATTGCACCAATGTGCGGCAGTTGGCCTTGTAGCAGGAATTGCGCTCCCGCCAACCCGTCAAGGCACAGTCTTATAAGTATTATAGGTATAATTTGCCTGCCGGGAAGGTTCTTCACCATCATTAGCAAGGAATTCCTGAAGTTGAGGTAGGTTTTCTTTGGATTGGTGTTTTTCAGCGTGGCGCCACCAACATGATATATTAGAGAGTTTGCACAGAAACGCACTTTATAATTTTTATTGAAAGCCCTCCAGCAAAGATCAATCTCTTCCTGGTGGGCAAAGAAATCTTCATCAAAACCTTTCAGTTCGCGGAACACATTTTTACGGATAAAGAAACACGCGCCAGATGCCCAAAATATTTCGGTTGTATCATCATACTGGCCTTTGTCTTCCTCCACGGTGTCAAATATGCGCCCACGGCAAAAAGGATAACCAAACTTATCTATAAATCCGCCTGCTGCACCGGCATATTCAAAATGGCTTTTATTCTTGTAATCCAGTATCTTCGGCTGTATGATGGCAGTTTCCGGGTCGGCTTCAAAAAGTTCAAGTATTGGCAATAACCAGTCTTTGGTTACTTCCACATCGCTGTTTACCAGTGCGTAATATTCTTCCTCAACTTGTTCTAAAGCATTGTTATAGCCGCCTGCATAACCATAATTGCCATTGTTGCGGATAATCTTCACTTCCGGGAAATTAGCTTCCACAAAAGCTACAGAATCATCTGTAGAGGCATTATCGGCCACATAAATCACCGCTTCCGGCGAATGCTGTATGACAGATGGCAGGAACTGCTCCAGGAGGCCTTTTCCGTTCCAGTTGAGTATAACTACGGCAATATTGCTGTTCATTTTTCGTATGCGGGTATATCGGGCAGGAAGCGGTACTGCTCCTGCTCATAATCCATCTGGCAAAAGTAATGATTTAACCCATTGGTCACCATCATGTAAGCGGCATCCATTTTAAGGTTGTAGCGGGCAATCTGGTCAAACGTATTTTGGCTTATGGGTACTTCGGGCGCTTTGCATTCTACCAATAAAAGTATTTTTCCATCAGGTTGAAAAACAACCACATCATACCTTTTGGTTAAACCATTAAGTTTAATTATTTTCTCTACGTTGATGTGCGATTTGGGGTAGTTTTTCTGCTCTGCAAGAAACTTCACTACATGCTGGCGCACCCATTCCTCGGGTGTAAGGAAGATAAACTTTTTGCGTATCTCATCAAAAATAGCCACTCTATTTTCACTACTTTTGAAACGGAAAGCATAATCAGGGAAATTCAGTTTCTGCATTGGGCAAATTTAGGATTTTTTGACACAAACTACATGGACGACGTTGTTAAGATAGTGAACGACATAAAGCAGGGCAATATAAAGCCCCTTTACTTTTTTATGGGTGAGGAGCCATATTACATTGATCGGCTTACCGAATATATTGAGGACAATATACTATCAGAAGACGAAAAAGGCTTTAACCAGATGGTGCTGTACGGCAAGGATGTATCTATTGAAGATGTAATATCAAACGCCAAGCGTTACCCCATGATGGCCGAGCGACAGGTAGTTATTGTGAAGGAAGCACAGGAACTTTCCCGTACCATAGAAAAGCTGGAAAGCTATGTAGAAAATCCGCAGCCTAGCACAGTGTTGGTTTTTGCCTACAAATACAAAACACTGGACAAACGCAAGAAAGTGACCAAGCTGATGGAAAAGCACGGTGTGGTGTACGAAAGCAAAAAGCTGTATGAAAACCAGGTGGGCGACTGGATAAAGCGTGTCCTTTCGGGCAAGCAGTATAATATTGAACCCAAAGCTGCTGCCATGTTGGTTGAATTTTTGGGTACTGACCTGAGCAAGATTAACAATGAGCTGGATAAGCTGACCATCATACTCCCAAAAGGCAGCACCATAACCCCGGCGATTATTGAAGAGAATATAGGTATAAGCAAAGACTATAATGTGTTTGAACTGCGCAAGGCACTGGGCGAGAAAGACCAGCTGAAGGCATACAAGATAGCAAATTACTTTGCCCAAAACCCTAAGGACAATCCGCTGGTAATGACAACCGGGCTGGTGTTCGGGTTCTTTTCGCAGCTGCTGCAATACCACGGGCTAAAGGATAAAAACCCGGGCAACGTGGCTAAAGTACTAAAGGTTAATCCTTACTTTGTGAAGGATTACGATATTGCCCTGCGCAATTACCCCATGAAAAAGGTGAGCGCTATTGTGGCTGCCCTGCGCGACATTGATGTGAAAAGCAAAGGGGTAGGCGCTAACGCCATACCGCAGGGCGACCTGCTGAAAGAAATGCTGGTAAAGATATTTAATTAATGCCGGTGTATTCTTTTGATTTGCTTAAGAACAAGGTGTTTAATTCCCGTTAAGGAGATTTTTACGATATTTGCACCCGCACAAAAAACTACTACAACATGGGAATGAATAAAAATACCATCCTTGGGTGGGCTACTTTTATAATGATATTGATGGGCTTGCTGCTAATTGGCCTTGGCGTGTACCGCTATGCCGATGTGGCCGGCTGGGGCTTTGCCGCTGTGGGCGTTGGCTTTTTTGCCATTGCCTGGGTGTTCAGCTCGCTAAAAGGCAGGGTATAGGTTACAGTTCGTAAGGGGGTATATCCCACTTGCGGCCTTTGGTTAGCTTTTGCTTCTGCTTTTGCCAAAACGACATTTTTTTATAAGCTCTTTTTTCAGAAGAAAGGATTTGCGGGTCAATTTTATGCACCTCACCTTTCAACTGTAAAAAGGGCTTATTTTTATGGTGATTGAAGAAATCCTGCAAAACAGTACGGAATTCCTTAAAATACCAGTAGTGGTGTATATAACTTTCAGCAGGTATAGGTTGCTTGCTTTTCTGGAAGAAGTAACTGAAGGCAATCTGCTCCATCACAAAAAGTTGGTTTTTAGCGTAAAGCACATCGGTAAGTTCTTCCACTTTATCCAATAAATCGCTATAAGATGAGTTAAATCCGATAATCCCCGCATTCCATGGCGTGAATGTTTCATCAATTACTATTGGTTCACTTTGAGATGGTATCATAAAACTGCTCTCTTTTTTCAGGAATTTGCGCATCTTCCGGGCTATGCCGCCGGGATTGTCAATAAGCCTTCCCTCACAGCGGTCAAACACTAAATTGTTATTCGCAATTTCTTTAAATAATAGTTTGATGGATTTAAGGAAATAAGTGTCGGTATCCAGGTAAAGGAAATTACCCTGAAATCGAGATGTTACATCCTGTAAAACCTTAATCTTCACTCGGTGTACAAAGTTGATGCTGCCTTTCCATTCCTTTATTTTATCAGCGTTAAGTTCCGTATAAATTACATCATCAGGCAGTTGGCCGCTGAAGAATACTGTATTATCAGTATATAGCAATATCCTGTTTTCGCCCGGCTCATGGTATTTATAATAGGTGAGCAGCGAATACAAAGCTTCGTTGTAATAGTCTTCGCCACCATAGGCAAGGTACACCAGATGATTCATACTCCAAATAAAAGCCAAATACTTTGTTTGTGCAAGTGTTTATGCATTCAGGATAAATTACGATATTTGCGTTTCAAACAAATTATAACATGTCAGACGATAAGAAAGTAATATTCTCCATGTCCCGCGTAGGGAAAACCTACCAGGGAGCGCAAAAACCGGTATTGAAAGATATTTACCTAAGCTTCTTCTACGGTGCCAAGATTGGTATCCTTGGTTTGAACGGTTCTGGTAAATCATCATTATTAAAAATCATTGCAGGGGTAGATAAAAGCTACCAAGGCGATGTGGTTTTTGCGCCGGGCTATACTGTGGGCTACCTGGAGCAGGAGCCACAGCTGGACGAGAACAAAACCGTAATTGAAGTAGTGCGAGAAGGCGTAGCCGAAACCGTTGCCATACTGGATGAGTTCAACAAGATTAATGATAGCTTTGGCGACCCTGAAGTATATGAGGATGCCGACAAGATGCAGAAACTGATGGACCGCCAGGCGGAGCTTCAGGATAAGATTGACGCATCGGGCGCGTGGGAACTGGATACGAAGCTGGAAATTGCTATGGATGCCCTGCGCACACCCGAACCTGATACGCCTATCAAGGTTCTTTCGGGCGGTGAGAAAAGGCGTGTGGCGCTTTGCCGCTTGCTACTACAGCAACCTGACGTGCTTTTGCTGGATGAGCCTACCAACCACCTTGATGCCGAAAGTGTATTGTGGCTGGAGCAGCACCTACAGCATTATGCAGGTACGGTAATTGCCGTAACGCACGACCGTTATTTCCTTGATAACGTGGCAGGATGGATACTGGAACTGGACAGGGGAGAAGGTATTCCGTGGAAAGGAAACTACTCTTCATGGCTTGACCAGAAAGCGAAACGCCTAGAGCAGGAAGAAAAAACAGCTTCTAAACGTCGCAAGACACTTGAACGAGAGTTAGACTGGGTGCGCCAGGGTGCCAAAGGCCGCCAGACGAAGCAGAAAGCGCGTTTGCAAAACTATGACAGGCTATTGAACGAAGACCAGAAAGAGCTTGACGAAAAGCTGGAAATATACATACCGAACGGGCCAAGGCTGGGTACTAATGTTATTGAAGCCAAAGGAGTGGCCAAAGGCTATGGCGACAAATTGCTGTATGATAACCTGAACTTTACTTTGCCACAGGCGGGCATTGTAGGTATTATTGGTCCAAACGGTGCGGGTAAAACGACTATCTTCCGCATGATTATGGGTGAAGAAACTCCGGATAAGGGTGAGTTTACTGTAGGTGATACCGTAAAGATTGCCTATGTGGATCAGTCGCACGCCAATATTGACCCGGAGAAATCAATCTGGGAAAACTTTGCTGACGGTCAGGAGTTAATCATGATGGGCGGGCGACAGGTAAACAGCCGTGCTTACCTGAGCCGTTTCAATTTCAGTGGCAGCGACCAGAACAAAAAGGTGAACACACTATCAGGCGGTGAGCGCAACAGGCTGCACCTTGCCATAACCCTGAAGGAAGAAGGTAACGTATTGCTACTGGATGAGCCTACTAACGACCTTGACATCAACACACTTCGTGCACTTGAGGAAGGTTTGGAAAACTTTGCCGGCTGCGCCGTGGTAATATCGCACGACAGGTGGTTCCTGGATAGGGTGTGTACACACATACTTGCGTTTGAGGGCAACTCTGAAGTATATTTTTTTGAAGGAAGTTTCTCTGAATATGAAGAAAACAGGAAAAAACGCCTTGGTGGTGACTTAACGCCGAAGCGCATTAAATACAAAAAACTGATTAGGGGATAGTGCACTGAGCAGTATTCAATAGTTAGTGAATATAAAAAATCCCGAAGTTTTAGCTTCGGGATTTTTTTATTTTTTAAAATCGGTACCTGGCACTCACGGCAATATCCGGGCCGAAATCATGTTCGCGGTAATCATCGCCAAAATAAACTTCCGGCCTGAAGTCGATAGAAAGCTGCAGTGGGAAATCAAAATTGTATTCAATACCTATGTCGCCTGCAAGTACGCCAAACGTACCGTTGTCATCATAGTCAGGGTCATTTCCGTTAGCCCATGGCGGCAAATCTTTGTCATCATATTCCCATGCGCCGAAACCGCCACCTACACCGGCATACCAGTTAAAGCCGCCATCAATATTCCATACCCATTGGTACAAACCTACCAGTTTTACGGCATCATAATATCTGGAATCGCGCCAGCCAAGATCAAACTCCAGCCTGTTTTTAGGTGATAAAAACCTTTGGTAAGAAACTTCGGCCCCAAAGCCATCATTATCACCAATACGCAAGCCTATTGCGTTTTTAAGTTCCTGTGCCTGTGTGCTTAATGCCAATCCCATCAGCATAAAAGCAGATAAAAATAATCTTTTCATAAATGATTTTGTTGGGTTACTCATACAAATATATATCCTCACTTTCTGTAAGAAAACTACTTTGTAAAATGTTTAACAAAACCGTTTATGCAGGAAATTACTCTACCGAGTAGGTATCCAGTGTTTCTTCCTGGTGCTCAGAGGCAGACTGAGGTATGGGCAACGTAATAGAAATAAGGGAAAAATCCTGTAGTGTATAATTAATGTCAGAAGTTACAAATACTACCCCGATACCATCAGCATAATACTGGTTGGAAACTACCACATTTTGAGGCGTCATAACCTGTACGGGCACAATACCCACATTTGGTATGTTTGCAAGTGCAGTTACTTTAAGGTTTAGTGTAGTTTCTACCTGCTTTACATTAGTATATGTTTGCAGGCCTACTGTGTAACTGGCGTGGTCTTGCTTGTTAGTTGTTGAAAGAGTGTAGTCAAACTTCAGGTCATATCCTTCATACTGTTGTGTTATGCTGCCTGATGTTGTGCCCAGTTGCTGGTTGGCTGATGCGTTTTCTTTCAGTACAACAAAATCAGTGATAGGTATGTTTAGTGCAAATTCTTCCGAGAAACCAAACTCTGCATTACCCGATAGTAGCAATTTGTCGCCTTCTTTGCGTATCCCGTTATTGTATACTGCACTTGTAAATAACCCGAATGGCAGGTTTTGGGTAGTGAATTTTTTATAGGTATGCCCGTTTGATACCATGTCGCCGGTTATATACAGGTAGTCACTGCCTTGCTGTTGTGAGTTTTCCACATCATACACCCAGTAATTGCCATCAGCCAGCGGAAGGAAATCAGCGGTGGAAACATCATTTCCATTCCCCGGATTATCAGAACTGTCGTCGCCTGAGCATGATGCCAAAATAATGCTTACAGAAAGCAAAAGGTAAATCTTTTTCATAAAGTTAGTTTAGTATCAGGCGAATATAGCTAATTTTTTGAAGTTTTCAGGTTATTCAGCAATAATGATGTTACGAGCTGATGTCCCAATTCTGTTTCCATCTCAAAATATTCTTCTTCACTTACCTTTATTTCGTTCACTTCTTCGGCATAAGAATATAATTTCCAACGGCGTTTGTGGTATTCCAGTGCGGTAAGGTTTTCAATCCAGTCTCCGGAGTTAAGGTATAAAACCGAGCCTTTTTTGTTTTCTTTCTTTATCATCTTTGGCTCATGTATATGGCCGCATATTACATAGTCATATCCATTTTCAATAGCAAGTTCAGCGGCGGTCGCTTCAAAATCAGAAATAAACTTAACCGCTTTTTTAACCCCTGATTTTATTTTTTTTGATAAAGAGTAAGGTTCACGCCCCATGCGGGTAAGCACCCAGTTAACAAACCGGTTTAGCAGTATTAGGTAA
The DNA here is from genome assembly GCA_041916875.1 of Flavobacterium sp. Classification (GTDB taxonomy): domain Bacteria; phylum Bacteroidota; class Bacteroidia; order Flavobacteriales; family Flavobacteriaceae; genus Flavobacterium. Next base: position 3,444 of record JAYRYS010000007.1, on the reverse strand, counting down.
TCATAACCAACACCGCCCAGCTTGGCAATCCATTTAGCATGGTTTACGGAGCTGTCAAACACATCGCCATGAAAAAACCAGGCTTTGCGTCCGTCAAGTTCCAGGACTACTTTATCAACAATCGAAAAATTGCCCATGTGGGTATCGCTGAATTTGCGCAGCATTTCATCATGGTTGCCTGTAATGTAATGTACTTTAGTGCCTTTTGAGGCGAAATCGATAAGCTTTTTAATCACTTTAAGGTGTGATTTTGGGAAATACGATTTCCTGAATTGCCAAATATCGATAATGTCGCCGTTCAGTATCAGGGTTTTTGGCTTTATTGAGCTTAGGTAGGCAAGGAGCTCTTTGGCGTGGCAGCCATAGGTGCCAAGGTGTATGTCAGACAGCACCACAAGGTCAACATTCCTTTTTTTCATGATGTGTTTCTTGCAAAATACACCTATTAATATAAACAGGTGTTTACGGCAAAATTAAATTATGGTTTATTCGGGCAGAATTTGTGTTTTATTATTGGCAGAAAGCGGCTACATTTGCTTAAAAACTACACTATGGCAGGCAATACTTTCGGGCGTTTATTCAGGCTAACCACTTTTGGCGAATCGCACGGTGCGGCCATTGGCGGCGTTATTGATGGCTGCCCACCTAATATAACACTTGATTTTGAAGCCATACAAAGAGAGCTTGACAGGCGCAGGCCCGGGCAATCGGTTATAGTAACACAGCGTAAGGAAGCCGATGAAGCGCAATTCCTTTCCGGTATATTTGAAGGGAAAACCACAGGTGCGCCTATTGGGTTTATTGTGCATAATACCAACCAGAAACCGGACGATTATGAGCATATTAAGGATGTGTACCGCCCGTCGCATGCAGATTATGTTTATGATAAAAAATATGGAATACGCGATTACCGGGGCGGCGGAAGAAGTTCGGCACGCGAAACTATAAGCAGGGTAGTGGGCGGCGCTATTGCCAGGCAGGTTATTCCGTATGTCAAAATAAATGCGTTTACATCATCAGTTGGCGATATATTCATTGACAAGCCTTATCAGGCGCTTGATTTTTCGCTGACGGAGAGTAATGCCGTGCGTTGCCCTGACATGGCCACAGCTGCAAAAATGGAGGAATACATAAAACAGGTGCGCAAAGATGGCGATACCGTAGGAGGGACAATAACCTGCGTGATACAAAATGTGCCAGCCGGGCTGGGTGAACCGGTTTTTGATAAACTGCATGCTGAACTGGGTAAAGCCATGCTATCTATAAATGCGGTAAAAGGCTTTGAATACGGAAGCGGTTTTTGCGGGGCTAAAATGAAGGGTAGTGAACATAATGATTTGTTTAATACTGACGGTTCTACAAGAAGCAACCTTTCCGGCGGGATACAGGGCGGTATAAGCAACGGGATGGATATTTATTTCAGGGTGGCTTTTAAGCCTGTGGCTACACTTATGCAGGCTCAGGAAACTATTGATAGAAAAGGAAATATTGTAGCAATGCAGGGGCGTGGCAGGCATGACCCATGTGTGGTGCCAAGGGCTGTACCTATAGTTGAGGCAATGGCGGCAATGGTTATTGCCGATGCAGTTTTAATAAATAATACCTATACATTAAAAAAATATTAATAAAATCTGTAATGCGTAAAAAAATTGTTGTTGCAGGTGAATATTTTTTTACTAATTTTGGATTTAATTAATAAAATTATCATCATGAAAAAACTTTTACTTTTTATGGGATTACTGGCAACAGGACTTTCTCATGCACAATTTACCGAAAGCTTTGAAACAGGGACGACCTTCCCGGCAGGCTGGACAGTGTTAAATGGAGGAGATACAAACACTTGGACGGTAGTTGACCTTACCGGATCTACTACTCTAACTGCGGTTACAGGTACTAAAATCGCTGCTATTCAGTATGGAGCTACAGCACACAGTGATTATTTGGTAACTCCTGCTGTTACAGTTACTGCAGGTGTAAGCAATATGCTGTCTTTTTATGGACGTAGCAGGGATCCACAATATCCTGAAACTATTTCTGTACGAGTATCTACAACCACTCCTACAGCAAATGCATTCACTAATACGCTTGCTGCAACTGTTGCTCCTGCCAGTGGCGCAAACTTTTATTTTTATCAGTATGATCTTTCTGCCTACGTAGGGCAGACAATTTATATCGGATTCTATTCAAATACAACAGACCAGTTTTATTTTGATATAGATGATGTTAGTGTAGGCCCTCTATTGGCTTGTGGTACTCCTTCAGGTTTTACATTGGCTACCCCAGACCCAACTACTACAACTTTTAATATTCAGTGGAGCGCTCCTACAATTGGAGGTGCACCTGCAGGATATCAGGTTGAATATGGTCCTGATGGATTTACACAAGGTACAGGCTTATTTCTTAACCCTACAACTCCTACAGCAAACTTCACTATGCTTTCACCAGGAACAGATTATGACTTTTATGTAAGGACTAACTGTGGTGGTGGAACTTATGGCGCTTGGGTAGGCCCAATTTCATTTACAACATTGTTTGATGCTGCTTCAACTCCATATTCTTATGGGTTTGAAACTAATAACCTTAACGGGTGGGATTTCCTAGATGTTGCTACTACAGGTGGTACTTGGGATGTTTATACAGGTAATGCTACATATCCAGCTCAGGAAGGAACACGTTTTGCTGCTGCTATAGGTGATGCTGCCGCAAGTAACACGTGGATTTTCTCAAGAGGCCTTAACCTGACTGCAGGAACACAATATACACTGCAATACTATGCAAGGAAAGCTAATCTTGCCGGTTTAACAGCAGTGAGCAACCTGACAGTAAAAGCTGGTACTGCAAAAACTTCATTAGGACAAACTATAACTATTCAAACGCTTAATAACTATTCTCCTACAGCATATACTTTGCAAACAGCTACATTTACACCATCAACTTCAGGTGTATATTATATAGGCTTTAATTATACTGCTCCTGCTCATACTGCTGCACAAAATAGCGGGATTTTTATTGATAATGTTTCGGTTACAGCTGCTGCGGGTACCAATGATTTCTTAGCTTCTAAGCTTTCAATCTATCCAGTTCCTGCTAACGATGTAATCAACATTGCTAATGCTGAAAACATCCTTATCAACGGTGCTGAGATAGTTGACCTTAACGGCCGTACAGTTAAAGTTGCTAAATTCAATGGTGTATCTGAAGCTTCAATCAACATTTCTGACCTTGCTTCTGGTATGTACATGATGACTGTATCTTCTGATCAAGGTACTCTTACAAAGAAAATCGTTAAGCAATAATTAATTGCTGACAATTAAATAAGAAGCCCCGCAATCGTGAACTGCCCCCAAAAAGTTAGACACTATTTGGGGGCATTTTTATGGAAAGAAAAGTCAAGTACAATTATGAATTTAAGCTTCGTTGTGTTTATGAAGTTTTACAAAAGAA
>JAYRYS010000006.1:0-189372 GCA_041916875.1 Flavobacterium sp. | reverse complement strand
CGTATAATTTTAATTTTGTTTACGATCTTTTATGCTAGGTCTTTTTTCAATAAAATCAAGTATTCTTACTCTCTCTTAATGCTGTCAATCCAATATGTCTATGAACGTGTCTTTCTTATTTTATCGCTATCCTTTCGGTTAGCGGGTGCAAAAGTACAACTTATTTTTAAACCGGCAAGCTTTTTGAAAAAAAATTTCTCTTTTTCTTTTTCGCTCCATTATCCCGTAAATTGTCGTGATTTGCTTTCCCCTTTCCTCTCAGTCCGGGAGGGCAAAGGTAAAACCTTTTTCACTTCAAAACCAAATCTTTTTTTACTTTTTTTCAGGGCTGTTTTCAAAAGGTTTCTTTTTTATAGTAAGTCCCCTTTATCCTCTTTTACCCTTCAGCCTGTCTATGAACGTTGCCTTGATTGCGGGTGCAAAAGTACACACCTTTTCCGCATTTCAAAACTTTAAACAACTTTTTTTTTACATTATTTTAACCTATCCCCGTAACTGGCTTAATACGTGGTTTTTGGAAAGGAAAGTTTTTTGGGGAAATTTTGAAAATGCAATCCATAAGAGCAAACAAAATCAATAAACAACTTTACGGCTTACTGACCGGCTTACATCAATAACATAAAACAAGGCTTGAATATCATTCATATGCAATTGAAAATCAGAGTACTCAGGACTTTCGTTCAATGAATGACACACAATATATCCTTCTTCAACATTATGTTCTATAATCTCTTTCAGTAAAGGCGTTTTAGACTGTGTCGTATAAATTACCCAATATGGAAAATCTTTAAACCTCAATTTACTCACCCACAAATGACGCTGCAACTCCCTGGTAGACACTATACTATTTTGAGTAATCGAATTACTCGTCGAATCATTCATGCTATCTCCGGAAACCCTAAACGCCACATACCTTCCCTGCACAGGCTTGTCAACCAAAATTCCGTGCTGGCTCAAGTCCATCAAAAAATCCGCATCCTGGTAATGATTCAAAAAACCAGCCTGTATTTTAAATTCAGCCAAAGGCATCAGCATATAGAATTGGCCGTTAGGCAATTGTAAGAAATTATTTCCATTTTTGTTCGAAAAATCCTCTCCGCGCTTTACAACCTCATAACGACTAATAGACTTCCCGGCAACATCACCTTCGTTCAACACCTTATTAAGTATCTCAATTTTCGACTTAGGTATTGGCCGCCCTTTCTCATAATTAATAATCGTCTCGCGGCTGGCACCTATTAAATCACCCAGTTCCTTTTGGGTCAACCCAAGTTCTTCACGCCTTTGCTTAATCTCAAAACTTTCCATAAACTAAAATTTTTCTTACAACGAAAGTTAAATTTTACATTTAAGGTTAATTTTTCCACTTTATATTTTGCCTGTGTGGAATATTACACTTAATTTTGCACTGTATTCAACAAATATAATCAAAAATGCACACATCCAACACGTCAGAAAATAAAAAAGTGGAATTAACCTCACACACCCCAACAAAAACCTCTGCTATTACTTATTTAAAAACTACAAACTATAAATACTCTAAACTCGAAAAAAGCGCAATAATACACTTTAATAATGATACCCGCTACACTATAACCGAATAACCTATGCACAAAAAGAAAAAACACAAACGCCTGCGCCAACTCATCCGCCTGGCCGAAGATGAACTCCAAAACATCCGCACCCTGCCCTACTATACTATATTTAACAGGCAGACAGAGCAAAAAGCTGATATCCTCCAGCTACAAACCAAAATAAAAAACCTACAACTACACATCAACAAATAAACAAATCAGCGCATAAACTAATTCAAGACTTCTTCCAAAATCCTAAACCCAAATGATGACAATCACAGGAACCATCGAAAGCATTGAGTACCGCAACACCGCAGGCCACGAGAAAAAAGTAGTAACCCTGGTGCCCGACCATCGCCAGCGAGCCTTTGTAGAATTCCGCGGCCGCCGTATGGACGACCTAGCCCCCTTCCGCGAAAACGACGAAATAAAAGTCGAAGTATCCCTCGAAGGCAAAACCTCCAAAAACAGCGGCATCCAGTACAACAACCTCGTAGTACAAACCATAACCCCGGTAATCCGATAATTCGATTGTTGGACTATTCGATTATTCGATTTATAGACTGTACGTATAGTCTGCTTTTATTAAACAATATCCCAATAAGTTAAGAGTGCAGCTCCCCCATCTCCTTCGGAAAGGGCCGGGGGTGAGGTCTCAACAGCAAGAGTGTAGCTAGTTCCCCTCTTGAGAGGGGTTAGGGGTGTGTTAACCCCAAGAGTAAGTCACGCTGTCCCGATAGCTATCGGGAGTCGAAGCGCTGTAAAGTGCGAGTGCAGCTCTTCCCCTCTCCTTTGGAGAGGGGTCAGGGGTGAGGTTTCAACAGCAAGAGTAAGTATTCCCCTCCAGCGGAGTAGTGGCCATAGGCCGAGGGTGGTTCGCACTATCCCAATAGCTATCGGGAGTCAACGCCACAATGAGTGCAGCTCCAACCGGCCTGCAAGCTTTTGGCGTAAAGCAAATAATGACAGAAGGCGTAAAAATCTCCGTTGTCTGAGCGAAGCGAGTTGCCGGAGATTTTAGCCTGATGGCATTATTTGTAGCCGAAAAGATTGGAGCCTTGAACTTTTGTTTCTTTTGTTTCAAGACAAAAGAAAAAAGACAAATAAAATTATCCAGTAGAGCCATGCACAGTAATACATTAAGTAACGACAACAATCAAAACATTACAACTTTAAACTTTAAAACTCAATCTCATGAACTACAAAATAAAAGGCATCATCACCGCCATAGGCGAAATAAAAACCACCAAGCTCGGCACAGCCGTACAGCAATTGCATTTTGAACAGGAAGGCAGCGGCCGCATCTTCTATCCGTCAGCACTCGGCACCAGGATTGATATGCTCCAGGAAATCCTGCCCGGCGACGTAGCCGAACTCGAATTCCACATCTCCGGTTCCAAAGGCACCTATAATAATGTCATCATCGACAACCTCATCCGCATTTAACCTGACAATTCTCTGTCATTCTGAACGCAGCCTGCGGAGTGAAGAATCTCAGGCTGCAATGCACACAACGAGTGTCGCTACCCCCCCTCTCCTCTGGAGAGGGCCGGGGGTGAGGTCACCTGCAAGAGTAAGCATTCCCCTCTACTGGAGGGGTGGCCAAAGGCCGGGGTGGTTATATCCATACCTCTGTCATTCTGAACGCAGCTTGCGGAGTGAAGAATCTCAAAGTCACGCTGAGTCCGTTCTGGCACATTTGAGAGTAACCAGGTTAAAGTCTTATCAGCAAGAGTGCAGCTCACCCCGGCCTGCAAGCTTTTCGCGTAAAGCAAATACTTGAAGGAGGCGTTAAAATCTCCGTTGTCTGAGCGAAGCGAGTTGCCGGAGATTTTAGCCGGGTGAAAGTAGTTGTAGCAGAAAAGGTTGAAGAACTTTTGTTTCTTTTGTTTCAAGACAAAAGAAAATTGAAAGTAACGCGGTCCCGATAGCTATCGGAGTCAAAGCACTGCCATGAGTGTAGCTTCCTCCGGCCTACTGCAATTCACGTAAAAATCAAGGAAAGGCTTGAGCTTTGGCAGATGTAAAGCGACCCGCGAGTGAGCGTTGCGCTAGCAGCGAACGGCTCGGGTCGTGCGGTAATAGCCTTAGATGTCATTCTGAGCGGAGCGCAGCGAAGCCGAAGAATCTCTGCCGTGAGCCTTGAACTTTTGTTTCTTTTGTTTCAAGACAAAAGAAAAATAAAACAATATTTCCCAAACACCACCACTATGAGCGCTAAAAAAACAAGCGCTTCACAGCAAATACCAAAACTCCACAGTGCAGTAGCAACAAAAATAGCATTTCGCAAATACAATGATGATTACCCCATCCACGCATTCAAACTTTGCCTGCTGGGTGCCACAAACAAAATGCTGGCCGCTTACTTTAATGTAGTCGAAGGAACCATACAAAAATGGCTTAAGGTAAATCCCGACTTTGCCGAAGCTGTAGCCCGCGGCAAAAAAGCAGCCGATATGGAAGTGGCGCACTCCCTTTACCAGTCGTCGCTGGACAGGATCATAACTCTGCGCCAGGCTATAAAGTGCAAAGAAATATCGTACGACGAAAATGGCAAGCGGGTAGAAAAAGAGCGGGTAGAAATAGTGACTGTAGAAAAGCACATACCGGGCGATTACCGTGCCCAGCAGTTTTGGCTGCGCAACCGCGCGCCTGAGCATTGGGGCTTTAAGCATGACGATAGCGAAGAGGCAAGGCCAGTAGTTACAATAGATTTGGGTTCAGGCCACAATGCTGATTTTGATGAAACTACTGCCTAAGCAATCAGCCGCGGTATGGTATTTAAAAGATAAAATTACCGAAGAAGTGTTGTACGGCGGCGCAGCAGGCGGGGGCAAAAGTGCACTGGGGTGCCTCTGGCTGATGGAAATGTGCCAAAAATATCCGGGCACCCGCTGGCTCATGGGGCGCTCCAAGCTCAGCAACCTTAAGGAAACCACGCTCAAAACGTTCTTTGAACTCGCCACAAAACTCGGCATCAGCAGGCAATTCAGCTACAAAGCACAATCGCATACCATAGTGTGGCGAAACGGCAGCGAAATAATCCTGAAAGACCTGTTCCGTTACCCGTCCGACCCGGACTTCGATAGCCTTGGCTCGCTCGAAATTACCGGCGCATTTATAGATGAGTGCAGCCAGGTAGCACACCACGCCTGGCAAATGGTAAAAAGCCGCATAAGGTACAAACTGGCAGATTATGGCCTGTTGCCCAAAATGCTCGGCAGCTGCAACCCATCCAAAAACTGGGTTTACAAGCAGTTCTACAAGCCCTGGCGCGGCGCTTCCCTCCCGCCCCATCGGCAGTTTGTGCAAAGCCTTCCGGCAGATAACCCACACCTGCCCGCTGCCTATCTGCAGTCGCTCTTAAGGTTAGATAAAAACAGCCGCGAGCGTTTGTACTATGGCAACTGGGAGTATGATGATGACCCGGCTACGCTTATACATGCTGATGCGATAGCCGATTACTTCATCCCCGCACACCTGAAACCCGAAGGCCACAAGTACATGACGATAGATGTGGCACGCAAGGGTCGCGATAAAACCGTGTTCCGCATCTGGCACGGCTGGGTGTGCATAAGTCGCGAAGCTATAGCCAAAAGCGGACTGGACGAAGTAGTCAACCGGGCAAAACAATTACAAACCAAATACGGCATTGCCCTCAGCAACATCATTGCCGATGAAGATGGCGTAGGTGGCGGCGTGGTCGATTTTCTAAGGTGCAAAGGTTTTGTCAACAACGCCACACCTTTAGAGATGCGCGAAGGCAACACCTTTGTAAAACCCAACTACGACAATCTCAAAAGCCAGTGCAGCATCAAAATGGCAGAAATGATTATGAACCGCCAGGCAGGAGAAGTTTGCGATGATGATACTGTAAAAGAAACCACCGCCGCAGAAATGGAACAGGTAAAGCTGAAAGACATCGATAAAGACGGCCGCCAGGGCATCATCCCAAAAGACAGGGTAAAAGAACATCTGGGCCGCTCCCCCGATGAGTGGGACAGCATCATGATGCGCTACTGGTTCGCCCTCCGCAAAGACTACACCATCCGCGTCCGCATAACATAATAATAATAGTATAAGCAAACGTTCTGTCACGCTGAGCTTGTCGAAGCGCCACAATGTTTGTCATTCTAAACGAAGCCCGCGGAGTGAAGAATCTCAATCCTCAGTCACGTAGTATTCGATTGTCACGCTGAGCCTGTCGAAGCGCCACAATCTTTGTCATTCTGAACGAAGCCCGCGGAGTGAAGAATCTCAATCCTCAGTCACGTAGTATTCGATTGTCACGCTGAGCCTGTCGAAGCGCCACAATCTTTGTCATTCTGAACGAAGCCCGCGGAGTGAAGAATCTCAATCCTCAGTCACGTAGTATTCGATTGTCACGCTGAGAATGTCGAAGCGCCACAATGTTTGTCATTCTGAACGAAGCCTGCGGAGTGAAGAATCTCAATCCTCAGTCACGTAGTATTCGATTCTCACGCTGAGCCTGTCGAACCGCAACTATTCCCTTCCACCTGACGGCTGGCCGGAAGGCCGGGGTGGTTACACCATATATAGTGTCCGGAATTGAGCAAGAGTGTAGCTCTCCCCCCTCTCCTTCGGAGAGGGCTGGGGTGAGGTCAAACAAGAGTGTAGATATTCCACTCCCATAGAGGCATGGCCAAAAGCCGGGGTGGCTCTGTCATCATCCAAACAAATTAACGCATCAACAAATAACAAAAAAAATGAAAAACATCACCATCAGGCAATACACCCTCCTCCCCGACACAATTATATACGACACAGTCCTGGAACACCTGCAGCCCAAAAACCTGTTTTGCAAAAACATCATGAACATCAGCGCCATGCCCTACGCCAATGTAAAATACTGCATCCGACTGCTGGCAAAGGTCAGCGATTGGCAAAGCATCACCCAACTGTTTGAAATATGTTTCGGCATACCCGAAAAAACCTTCTGGAAAGCCCGGATAACCGAATACTTCGCCGCCCGCAAATACCTGATTTCCGAATTTGAACGCACCATCGCCACCGAAAACAAGCTACTCACCACACAATCAACTGATAGTCACCTCTGGCAAATGGCCGGCGCCGAAAAACTACAGCCCTATAGCGACACCCTGCCCCTAGTCCAGCTGGGAAAATTGATCGGGCAGTATCCGTTCGACCTGGGCCGTAAACCCTATGGCGAAATATTCAGCCTCCTGGCCCAGACCAAAACACAAAACGACGTAGAGCTCGAATACCAGAAACTCTCCAGGGGTTAATAGTCAAGCTGTCCCGATAGCTATCGGGAGTCGAAGCGCAGCAACGTTTGTCATTCTGAACGAAGCCTGCGGAGTGAAGAATCTCAACCCTAAAAGTCGCACTGAACTCAAATCACGCTGTCCCGATAGCTATTGGGAGTCGAAGCGCTGTAAAGCACGAGTGCAGCTCCACCCTCTCCTTTGGAGAGGGCTGGGGTGAGGTCTTACCAACATGAGTCAGCATTCCCTCCCGTGGAGGGGTGGCCGAAGGCCGGGGTGGTTATGTCTATCCTATTATTCTGAGGGGCAGCGCAGTCGAAGAATCTCTATAATGCAGCCTTGAACTTTTGTTTCTTTTGTTTCAAGACAAAAGAAAGTCTAACAAAAAATAAAAAAATGAAAGACATAGTACGCATACTCCAAACCATAGCCGAAGAAAAAAACATCACTTACCACTATGGCAAAAAAGCAGCCCTAAACCTGCTCGACGGCACATTAGAACAGGGCAAGATATTCCTCCTGCACGAATTCACCAACCGCAAAAGCCAGTACAACGCCAGTGGCACCGCCATCACCTCATCAATTTATGAGGGCAAGTTTTTCCTGGTAAAACATAGCGATTACGACCAGCACTATTTCGCCGAACGTGGCGAAGAAGCCAATTCCAAATACACCCAAAACATCGAGCCATTGCTGGAAGTGTTCCACTCAGTAGGCAACACCCTTGCCTGCCAGGGCCACACCGTACTCCAATGGGACAACATCGATGTAACCGATGCCCTCGATGCCAACATGGACGGCCTCCTCTGCTCCTATAAAATCCAGATACCCCTATAAGCCATGATTAAGGAAACCCTCTCAGTTGAGTTTGAAAAGCTGAAAGCAGATCTTCTCTCCGTCTATCAGGCATCCGGGCAATCCACATCGGGCACATGGGGCGAAAGCCTGGAAATAGTAGAACTGCCCAACGGTTTCCGACTCATGGCCGATGGTTACATCATGGGCCGTAAGCCCGGCAAGCAGCCGCCCTCAAAAGCTATTGAGTTGTGGCTCCAGCAGAAAGGCATCGCTGCACAGGCCGAAAAAAACATCAGCACCGGCTCACTCGCCTATCTCATCGCACGCAAAATAGCACGCGAAGGCTGGCAGCCAAAAGAACCGAATTTTATCAATACCGTCATCACCCCGCAGCGCATACAGCAAATGCTTGATACCGCTACAGGCATCGCCCTGGCAGATTTCATGGCACAACTCACCACCTTTATAAAAACCATAGCCGTATGATTCAGTTTACCAAAAATATCAACGCCACCCACCTCCGCAAAGCCTATAATAATGATGTGGTGGAACTCTTTACCGATTCAGCCCTTGAGCCGCTGTACTGCGATGTTATTTCCGGCACAGCGCTAAACATCAGGCTTTACCCATCGCCCAATAAAAAATTTTTCATCAACTTTAAACCTTATATTACAGCACTGCTCAACACCCGCAATTTTGAGGACACTTTGCAGCCTGCTCTCAATAGCTACCCTGAAAGTTACATTTATAACTTCACTCAAGGTTCCTATTTGGAGTTAGAAATTACCTTCAGCATAGCTCTCGAAGGAGGCACCCAGGATACCCTTACCCAAACCCTCGCCTGGTTTGCCGGTGTAGAGCAGCCCACTGATTATAATAGCTTCCTTAAAACAAGCTACTTCCTGCTCAGCCCTTTCACAAAAGATACCGCCAACCATCAGTACATTAAATACTGGCAGGGTTACCCGTTTGATGTCAGCCTGTACCACGCTGGCGCAACCTTAACACTACACAACAGCACAACTTTGATGGACAGGCAGTTTACTGTTCCAGGCAAGGTTAGCCGAATAATATTTTCTGATGGACGTACTGATGAAACCCTCGAATCCTTCTTTCCCCTGGCAGAAGGGTTCAACAAAATACGCCTCATGGGCTCCGCTTCTGAGACAACTAACGACAAATTCATAACCCTCGAAAAAATACCGTATAAGTGCGGCGCTTACATCAAGTGGCTCAACAAATACGGTGGCTACAGCTACTGGTTGTTCGAAAACACCTATGCTATAGACCGTATCACCAAGCAACTCGGTGAGCTGGACCGAGACCTCAGCAACCTTGAAGATACCTTTGCCCGTGCCATTCAGGTGGGTAAGGAAAGCCAGGACACACTGAAAGTAGTAGCCGAACTCCTCACCGAAGACGAAAGCCAAATTGTGCAGGGCATACTTGACAGCCCCAAAGTGTACCTGTTCACTGGCAAGCCCTTCTCACAAAACGGCGCGCATAGTTGGGTAGAGGTATCGCTCAAAACCGGCAACGCCCGCATTAAAAACGCCCGCCAGCCGCTCACCAATTTCTCTTTTGATTTGGAACTGCCGCAGCGCTATACCCAAACGCTTTAGAAAGCTACTGAGCTTTTTAGCAATTTAGAACCTAAGCCAAAAGTCCGCAAGAGTGTAGCTCGCTCCCCTCTCCTTTGGAGAGGGGGCCAGGTGTGAGGTCAGAGGTTTGAGTGTAGCTCCATCCGGCATCATCTTTTGTGCGTTAAGCAAATCATGAACAGAAGCGTGAAAATCTCCGTTGTCTGAGCGAAGCGAGTTGCCGGAGATTTTAGCTGATGTGAATGATTTGTAGCTAAAAAAGATGGAGCCTTGAACTTTTGTTTCTTTTGTTTCAAGACAAAAGAAATTAATAAAAAAAGCAGCATGAGTGCCGCTCGCTCCCCTCTCCTTTGGAGAGGGGCCGGGGGTGAGGCCACTTGCTCCCTCACATCTCTTAATCCAATATTTCAAAAAATTAATCCCTTGTCCCTACTCCTCTACATCAACGGGCAGCGCATAGACCTGGAACCAGGCCAAACCATAGCCCAGACCAAACAAGTAAACGATCTCAACAGCCTTGATAACCGCCAGGCCAGTTTCACCAATAAATTCAAAGTATCCAAAACCTCCAACAATATAAAGGTTATGGATTTCCTTACTGTAACCGGAAACAACTCTGTAGTGCCCTATCGCGAAAACGAATGCAGCCTGTTTGCCGAAAACGGCGAATGTTTTATATACAAAGGCCGCGCAGTAATAACCGATGGAGGCGATGATTATGATGTGGTTGTCTATGACGGTATTATTAGCCTCTACAAAAAAATTGAAAATCTCACTTTGGGCAATATCCCTATGGAAGAATTGAACCACAGCAAAAATGTACAAACAGTAAAAAACGCCATGGCCGCCGCCGCAACAGGTAGTGCTCCATACACCTATATACTGGCCGATTACAATGGCAAAACCGGAGATACCAATAGCGCAGCCCGCGAAGTGGAAATAGATTATCTTATGCCGGCCATCAATGTACGCTGGCTGTGGGATAAAATTTTCACAAATTATAGCTTTACCTATTCCGGCTCGGTTTTTCTCAGCCAGGCATTCAAAAACCTGTGGATGACTTATCCTAAAGGCATTACTAATAGTGATGCTAATATAGATTGCCTTGAATCTTCCGATTACTATGTGTACAACCTTATATCAAAATGGTACCAGTTTGCACCGTCCTTCGGACCTCCTGATGAAATTAATCCTGATTATATTATTACCAACGGCCGTACCATTAAGTTTACGCAACCAGGTACCTATAAGATTGATATTTTTTGCGATATCAAGATAAACAAAATTGTACAGCTTAAGATGGGGCGCAACATTACACCTGTCGATTCTCTGAATTATCAGCCGGCATGGAATGTAAACAGCATATTACTATCTGACTTTATAGTGAATGATGTGCCTTACAATTTCACGAAAGTGATGGACTTTGAGGCCAACGAAAGTTTCTTTCTTTTCATAGAGCGTCGTTTTAATGACCAATTCCACTTCCATGCGGAAGAAACAGAAATCACTGTGAAGGTTACAAAAGTACAGGCCAATGAAATCAACTTTGCTACTGCTCTGGCTGATTTTTCCATAAAAGATTTTCTTAATGAAATAATGCACCGCTTTGGGCTTACTATGTATAAACGTAAATACGAAAATCATTACGATTTCCTAACGCTACAGGAGTCTTTGCAAACCCCAACACTGGAAGACTGGAGCAATAAGTTTGTAAAAAAGGTGTCCGAAGATTATATCTACGGCAACTACGCCCGCCAAAACTGGTTCCGGTACAATTATAACGATAAGGAAGCCAACCATAACGACTGGTATCTTGAGGTAAATAACATCAACCTGGCTGATAGCCGCGATGTTATCAAATCCAAAATTTATACTCCGGAAAAACAACGTACCCTCTACCTGGGCAGGCAGTGCAACCTGTATAAGCTATGGGATAAGGAAGCCGTTGACGAGCCGGAAGAAGGCGAAGAGCCGTTTAAATACAAGGCGCTGGACAAGAGGTATTATTTCATGAAGCTGCAGCGGGTAACCACAACCGCCGAAAATGCCATTACGCTGAAATCCGAAACGCTACAGGATACTGATACAGCTACACAATACAATATAGAGAGCTATTTTAAACTAAAGTTTCAGGAAGTCATTGCTGATTATTATACGCCTCTGGTTCAGGTGCTGGACAGGGCCATGATGGTTAATGCTGAACTGTTCCTTACCGATACTGATATAGCCAACCTCGACTTTAAAAAGCTTTACTATATTAAGCAGCTATCCAATTATTTTATCCTGAACAAAGTTAATAATTACATTCCCGGCAAACCGGTAAAGTGCGAACTCGTGCGTGTCGCTTATGATCCTTTCCCTGATGTGGTGCCACCAATTGAAATTACAAACGTAGAGATTTACGAAACCTACATACGCGTATTTTTCAACCTTAATATTGAGGCCAATATTGTCAACCTTCAGGTATTTAATTTCCAACAGCAGGGTCAATGGGGCAACAATACACTGGGTGCAGAGCACAATCCGCGTTATTTCGATTTATACCCGGGAACATATAGGATACGCTTGGAAGCCGCCGGTTATATTTCCGACGAAGTCACTGTAACTATTAATCCTAATGGTGATTAAACTTTATAAATAATGATAAAGCAACTGCAAAATGCCCTGCCCGAAATAGATTTTGGCCTGGGCGCTACCCAAACCACAACCGATACCGGCATTCCGGTAACTGTATGGCTCAACACACTGTATAATTTAGATGCCTATGTATTTATCCTTTCAACCCAGGGCAACGTTACCAAAATATCTGATTATGAGTACCAGATAGTATTTTATCAAACCGGCACTCATGAAATTAAACTGGATGTAATATCAAAAACCAAAAAGATTTCGCTGCAAAGCAATACAATAACCGTAACTGTACTATAAAATGGCAAAAGATAAAATTATACTGGCCGAGGTTGACATTGATCTCGAAGCGCTCAAAAAGAGCATGAAGGATACACAGAAGGAAATCGAAGAGCTCGAAAAAAAACAGGAAAAGCTCATCAAAAAAGGAAAAGAATCCGGTGATAAGTTTAAGGAAAACGCACAGGACCTTAAGCAGCTCCAGGCTGCTTTCAGCGCGCAGCAGGCTGTCCTCCAGGCACAAGAACAGGCCGTAGCAAAAAACAGTAAAACGTTTAGCGATTATAAGCAGCAGGTAATAGATTCTGCCAAAAGCATCAATATTTTTAATGGCGATATTGCCGGTTTCATTTCAAAGGCACAGCAGGCTGGTGGCCTGGGGCCTATGCTCAAAGGCGCTTTCGGCGGCATTACCGAAGGTATCCGTGGCATGGGTGCATCATTAAAGGCAAACCCTGTGGGTGCCATCCTTATGGCTATACAAATTGTGGTGCAGGGTCTCCATAAAGTATTCCAAAACTTTACACCGGTTGTCAATATGGTCGAACAGGGTGTGGCGGCTGTAGGAGCGGTTTTCGAGTCGCTCAAAAACTCGGTGTTGGGCTTGCTTACCGGGGCTACCTCCCTGGGCGACTTCTTCAGCGGTTTTACAGGCTCAGCAGCCAATGCAGCCAAAGAAGCGGCCAATCTTAAAAAAGAACAGCAGGAGCTGGCTGAGCAGATGCAGGCTCAGGATGTGGCTAATGAGCAGTCGGCCCAAAAAATAGATGATTTTATCGCTAAGAGTAAAAACATGGCACTGTCCGAAAAAGAAAGGGCAAAGGCTATGAAAGATGCTACTGATGAGCAGGAGAAAAATTATAATGACCATAAAAAGCTGGCAGATGATGCGTATAACCAGGCCGTAAAACAAATCCAGGTGGGCAAAAACCTTACAGATAATGAAATAACAAACCTTAAAGAAAAAGGCATTACCTATGCCCAGGAATTAGCAAAACGCAAAAGTATCAGCCAGGAAGAGCTGGATGCACTTCGTAATGCGCAAAAGCAAAAAATCCAAATAGAGCGCGAAGGTACAGCCATGCAGCAAAGTATTAGGGATGCAGCCGCAGCCGCAGATGCCCAGCGGGAAGAGGATGCACAAAAAAAACGCGAAGATATTGCCCGGCGCAGGCAGGAATGGGAAGATAAAAAGCAACAGGCACTGGATTCAGCTGCCGAACGTGTAGGCCTGGAACTGGAACAATTTATACAGGCCGAAGGCGACAAAGCAAAAACCCTTAAAGAGTCGGTAGAATATATTGAAGAGGTTACCAAACGCAAAATAGCCGCAGCACGGGCCGAATACAATGCCTCCGAAAAAAACGGCAACGATGTCTTAAAGCGGGATATGGCAATAAACGAGGCCAAGCATGAAAGGCTCAAAATGTCTGCCGATGCAACAGCAAAATTTGCCCAGGCGGAACTCAACCTTTGGCTGCAGCAAAACCAGTCGCTCATAAAATCAAGCCAGCAGCTTACTGATACCTTAATAGCCCAGGAGGAAGAACGCCTCAACAAGGAAAAGGAAAAAAGAGTGCAGGTTCTGGAAGCAGAATATGGGTTAAATGCCGCTAAAGTTGCGGCTAAACAGCAAAACAATGAGCAGCTTACTGCCGAAGAGGCAAACTTTTACGCTAAAAAGCTCGAAATGGACCGGCAGTATTCAGAGCAGGTGCAAAAAAACCGCGACACGTTTGATGCGCAGATAAAAGCCCGCGATGCTGAACGCCTGGAAGCTGACAACCAGATAAAGCTGGACAACGCACAAACACAATATGACGAGGATATCATCAACGAGCAGATAAGGTACGATGATGAGCTTCTCCGCCTGAAAGAACAGCTTGATAAGAAAAACATTACCGATGAGCAATATGCCGAACTTAAAAAAGCGCGTGACAACGAACACGCTGAAAATGAAAAGAAAATAAACGATGCCAAGGAAAAGGCCATACGGGACCAGTACATGAACACCTTCGGGCAGGTGTCGCAATTATTGGGCAAAAAAACGGTTGCAGGCAAAGCGGCCGCCATAGCCGAAGCTACCATGAATACCTACAATGGCGTAACACAGGTTTGGGCGACCCAAAGTATCCTCCCCGAACCTATTGCTACCATCATGAAAGGCATAAGCACAGCCGTAGTAGTGGCATCCGGTTTGTCTGCAGTTAGCAAAATCAAATCTACTGGTACCCCAAAAGCCGAAAAAGGTGCACTATTCAGCATTGGCGGCAACCGCCACAGCGCCGGTGGTACCATGTTCCGCGGCGCAGACGGCACAGCCTTTGAAGCCGAACAGGGCGAACTCATCGGTGTTATGAACCGCAATGCTGCAAGGCACTTTATGGCTTTCAACAATGCATTCCCGGCGGGTGCAGGTTCAGCCCCCAACTACTTTGCAGGCGGCGGAATCGTTTCCCGTGAAATAGCCACGCCCGGCATCAACCCTGATGAACTCGCTGCCAAGATAGCCGAAGCCAACCGTTCCCTCCCCGCCCCCGTTGTAGCCGTCCAGGATATCATCACCCAGGGCAACAGTTATGTACAGGTACGCGACGGTGCCAACTTTTAATATTTGCCAATGCACAACTCATGCTTCACCAAATAATTACCGGCTGGAAAAATTTCATCAATAAAACTGAAGTGGTAGAAACAGTAGCCCAAAAACGCGCCACAATATGCGCTGCCTGCCCAAATGCCAGACAGGGAAAACTCCTCGCATTCATAAAAGATGAGCTGTCCGAAATACAGGGCGCATACTGCTCTGTTTGCAGCTGCCCGCTTTCTGCCAAAGTCCGCTCCAACGATATTTGCCCGGAAAATAAGTGGTAATGACCCGCTACCATACCATAACCTCATTAGGTGATAATCTTCTAAAGCTAATCAGCAAAAGGCTCATTCCCATCCACATCCTGGACTGGAAAGTATATTACGAAGCCTACCTAGCTGAAAGGGAATCCTCAGCAAAAAGCCGCGTAAAAACCAATAAAACTCAAATAATTTATGACCTCGCCGGCCGGTTTAATATTACAGAGCGTACCCTATACAACGTAATCGCCTTCATGGAAGGTGAATAGGCCATAATTTATTCCATTCCAGAATGAGGGGTATGAGTGTAGTTCAGTCGGCATCATCTTTTTAGCGTAAAGCAAATCAGGAGCGATGGCGTAAAAATCTCCGTTGTCTGAGCGAAGCGAGTTGCCGGAGATTTTAGCCTGAGCGACTGATTTGTAGCTGAAAAAGATCGAGCCTTGAATTTTTGTTTCTTTTGTTTCAAGACAAAAGAAAATATTAAAAAAACATTTGGGTGTAGCTATTCCCCTCCTTGGAGGTGTTACCAAAAGTCAGGTGTTTAAGATTTAGATTTTAGCTTCACCCCTCTCCTTCAGAGAGGGGCCGGGGTCAGGTCTACTTCCTCATCAAGCACTTCAGCATTTCCTTCAGCTTCTCCCCTTCCGTATATTTCTTATCAAATTTTGAAATTTTCCCACTGATCACCTTACTTTGGGTAAGCATCGACAGTTCCGAAGTAGTCAAATCCATCGAAGCCGTATATACAATATTGTCATTCTTGTTGGTGCCCATCACGGCTTCGGCTTCCGGTTTGTCAAGCCTGCGCCCGTCTTCAAGCACCAGGCTCACCCCGCGCAGCATGCTTATCACCTGCTCCACGGTTACGGCTTCCAGTTTGTATTTCACCTCTTTGCCTTTTTTTATCTTTACCACATGCAACCCTTCCGATATGCTTGCCGTGATTTTCTTCTCGCCCGTAGCCTTGTCAGTAATTTCAGTTAGGAAATCATTATAAAAATCAGCTGGGTATTTTAGGCCGCCTACCACCTCAAAATAATATTTCTTCTGGTTTTCCGAATATTTGTTGTACTTATAATAAACCAATTCATTCTTCACCGTATCCTGCAGCTGAATCAAAAAGTTCTGGTTGCCATAGCTGTCATAAGGTTTTACTTGCTTCACCTTAAAGTAACGGTTAGCCAGCGCGTCATGCTTGGTCCGGCGGTCTTTGGTTTCAGCATATTTTTTGGTCATCCCGGCATCAGTAAAAAAAGCATCATAGCCCTTTTCATAAGCCAGTTCCCCATCGGTCAGCGGCTTTACTTTTACAGTTTTTTCAAGCAGGAGCTCCGGCCTCATTCCCGGCGAATCCTGTGCCGAAACCATCATCGAAACCAGTAAGGCAGCAAACAGGTATGTAATTTTAGTCATGTATTGTGGCGTTTAATAAGCCAAATATAAAATACAGATACTTAATTCCATAAATTTTTAACGGTGAATGCCGATAAACTGTAATTAAAAATCGATAAGAAACATAACTTCAATTCTTAATTCTTCATTTAAAATTCTTAATCCCTGAAAACCTTCCTTCAGTAAATCCTTAAATAACCGACGTACCTTTGCAATTTAAAAGTTAGGTCATTTTTCCCTCCCGGATAATTCAAAATTTAAAATTTAGAATAATTCTCTCTGAAAACCTCCCTTCAGCAAATACCCAATAATCCGCCGTACCTTTGCAGTATAAAATTCACACCACAATTCCTCACCCCTAAAATTTATAATTCTTAATTCAAAATTTAAAATTCCCAAGATTTCTCGTCACACTTCTGCATGACAGGAAACATATACATCAGCGGCCAGATAGGCACGTTTGACGGTGTAGCCGGCGTAGAGCTTGTAGATGTCATCAGCCAGGTAAAAAAACAGCCCAAAGCCACCGCTTTCAATGTTCACATCAATAGCGAAGGCGGCCTGGTAGATGTAGGGTTCGACATTTACCACTACCTGCAATCTGTCGGCAAGCCGCTCACCACCATAGGCAGCGGCATAGTAGCCAGCATCGCCACGGTTATCTTTATGGCGGGTACGCAAAGGCTGGTGCGTGAAAACACCCCTTTCATGATTCACCTGCCGTGGGGCGGCTCTATGGGCACGGCAGATGAGCTAACCAAATTTGCCAGTCAACTCAAGGCTATTGAAAAAAAACTGGTAGGTTTTTACTCCAAATCGCTTAGCCTGGGCGAAGAAGCCCTGCTCCCGCTGCTCAAGAACGAAACGTGGCTCACCCCAAACCAGCTCACCGCGCTGGGCTTCACTACCTCACGGCAGGTTAAGGCTGTTGCAAAAGCTTTCTTTAAAACAAACCCTACAATGAGCGGAACTTTTTCCGAACGCGACAGGCACTGGATGGAAGGCCTGTTCACCAAAGTGCTGGGCAGGTTCAAAAAAAGCCTGGCCTTTAACAAAGTCCTCCAGGATGCCACAGGCATTGAAATTGATTTTACCGAACTTACGGATGAAGACATCCCGGCTGTGGGCGACATGGCCATGGTAGATGGAAAGCCGGCCGAAGGAGAGTATGTAATGCCCGATGGCGGAACCTACATTTTTACAGCAGGTGAACTTACCGAAATCATTGATGCTGAAGATGATGCCGATGCTGATTTGCTTAAAACGGAAAACAAAAACCTGAAACGCCAGCTCAACAGCATCAGGAACGAAGTGATGGCGCTAAAAAGGCAGGTATCGTCCGGTTTTAGCATTGACGGCAAAAAAGCTTCATCGCGCAGGCCGGGAACTGCCGACCGCACATCGGGCATGAAAGAATATTTGCGATCTAAAAAAGGAAAATAATGGCGTTAGTAACCGCAGAAAGCCTGACACTCAATCCCCGCGAGGCTGAAACCATAAG
Organism: Flavobacterium sp.; assembly: GCA_041916875.1. Taxonomy (GTDB): domain Bacteria; phylum Bacteroidota; class Bacteroidia; order Flavobacteriales; family Flavobacteriaceae; genus Flavobacterium. The sequence continues at coordinate 171,503 of JAYRYS010000006.1, read as the reverse complement.
CGAGGTAATTTTTGAAAGGGTATTTAATGACAGCGACCTTACTGAATATCATGACGTGGAAGCGGGCATTGACGTAAGCACCCAGATTGCTTTTGCAGGAAGGCTGGGCCTATTGGGTAAAAAAACCGAAGGTTGTACTCCTAACGAAGCCGATGGTTTCACCATGACCGAGAAATTCTGGACACCTGTTATGGAGGACTTCCGCCTTACTCATTGCCAGACAGATATGCCGGCCTTGTTAAAGCTATTCAGAAAGTCTAAAAACATCAATCCTGATTTTTATGACCTTGTAGGTACACAGGAATTGGGCGTGATTATCTCGGCGGTTGAGTCAGCATTGGTCGAAAATATCCACCGCAAGGTATGGTTTAACGATACCGCTGCGCAAACCATCGCTCAGGGCGGCGTGTTCAAGAACGGAACCGATTTAGGTTATTTCAACTCGTTCGACGGCCTTTTCAAACAGATATTCTCTGAAGTTGGCGTTGGCGCTTCCAACCGCGTAGCTATTGATAAAAATACCCAGGCTTCTTATGCCGCCCAGGCATTGGGTGAAGATGCTGCACTACAGATTTTCGAAAAGATGGTTACCGTGGCTGACGAAAGGCTGGTAGCTGCCGATGATGCCTTTATTTTGGCAAGCCGAAGCCTGGCCGATAATTACCGCGCCACGCTAAGGAACAAAAACCTGGGTTCCGGCTTCCTGGAAGTGGTGGAAGAAGGCAGGCCGAAACTGTACTTTGACGGTATAGAGATCAAAGTGCGTTACGACTGGGACCGCTACATCAAAACCTACCAGGACAATGGCACCAAGTACAACCTGCCGCACAGGGCGGTGCTTACCACAAAATCCAACATACCGGTAGGCACCCTAAGCGAAGGCGACCTTGCCAAGCTTGATGTATTCTATGACAGGACACAAAAGCTAAACATCATGGATGCCGCCTACACCCTTGATGCCAAGCACCTGGAAAAATACCTTACCGTAGCCGCTTACTAATTTCTGATTTTAGATTGAGCTTCACTTTAACTTGTTAGTCAGTCACGCTGTCCCGATAGCTATCGGGAGTCGAAGCGCCTCAATCTATGTCATTCTGAGCGAAGCTTTAGCGGAGTCGAAGAATCTCATATCACTGCAAGCAAGAGTGCAGTTACCCCCTCTCCTTTGGAGAGGGCCTGGGTGAGGTCAACAGCAAGGGCAACCATTCCTCTACATTGGTGCTAGGGTTCTGTCACGCTGAGCTTGTCGAAGCGCATCAGAGCAGGTTAAAAGAGCAAGAGTGTAGCTCCTCCCTCTCCTTTGGAGAGGGTTGGGGTGAGGTCATAACAACTTCCAAATAAACCAATACTTCATTTCAAACAAAAAAATCACATGCCAATAGATTGTACAGGAAAACTAACCGCCGATATATTATTTGATTGCGCCAATGCCCCCGTAGGCGGCATAGAGCAAAACGTAGTACTGATCAATAAAGAAGACATAGATGTAGCCACTACAGTTACCGATCCTGTAAACAGGATTCTGCTAACCAACCTGCAGCTAAAATCAGGCAAAACCGGCTACCTGCTTACAGGAGTAAAACAAGCCAATGGCAAAGCCTGGGAGCTGGTTAAAAAAGAAAATGCGCCTGACAAGTTCAAGCACACTTTCTCAGGTGTCATCTTCAGCCCTTCATCTGCAATCAAGGCTCAGGCCGATAACCTGTCTAAAGGGGCAAAATACATCGCCGTGGTAGAACAGGTTTGGAAAGGCGAAGACAGCGAAGATGCTTTCGAGGTACTGGGCCTAACCTGCGGCCTGGAGCTTATGACCATGACCAACAGCTCAAAAGAAAACGACAACATGATCATGTTCGAGCTATCATCTGCCGAAGGTTTTGAAGAGCCAACCATGCCAAAAACCCTGCTTGATGGCGACTATGCTGCTACAAAAACAGCATTTACCAACAAGTTTAGCCAGGTAACGCCATAATATGGATTTCCTGTCTATGGATGCCTCTGCCGTCGCTGCCGGAAAACGCGGCGACGGTACCAGGTACCTGCAACTCTTCCTGCAGGAGTACACAGCGCTGTTCAACGAAAAAGTGAACCCCGGCTGCCCCAAATGTTTGAGCACATACCTCAACAGGTATAAAAACCATTTTAAAAACATGGAAAACCAATGCAAATACAGGCTGCATCCGCGCTACGAAAATATCCCGCTGGAATTCGGCTCACCGGTTTTGGTCAATAATTCCAATATAACTGATGAATACGCCCAAAAACTTCTGGAGCATAAAAACGGTGAAAGGTATTTTTCGGTAATCCCCGAAAAGAAAACTCCTTTTGTGGCCAATGTAAGCAAACTGAAACAAGTTGCTAAAAGGGCAAAACAAACCAAAAAGAAAGATGCACTGCAAAAAACCGTTAAGCCCGACACTATTCCTCATAAAACTGCCGAATGAGGACACTGCTAATTGAAGTCTGGAAAAGGCTCATCCCCTGGAACAAATGGGCCGACGTGTATGCCAACGACACTGACAATGCCTATCCTGAACGGATGGACAGGCTAATCAACAACAGCGTTACCGCCAAAGCTGCGGCAGGCGTTATGATGCAGAACCTGATAGGCAAAGGGTATGGTGATAATGATAACCTCATTATAAACAAAACCAAGAACATTAAGCTGATTGATTTTGCTGCCGATGTAGCCGAGGACCTGGTAAAGCAGCGTGGCGTGTTCATCCATATCAATTGGAATGCCTTATTCAAAATAGTGGATTTCAGCATAATTCCGTATGAGTGGTGCCGTGTAGGCAAAACTGATAGCGAAGATTATGCAGGAAAGATAGCTGTATGCAAAGAATGGCTGCAGCCCAAACGCAATGAGATTAGACTGATAGATGTATTCAACCCACGCAAAAAAGTAATTGAAGCACAGGTTGAAAAAGCCGGTGGCTGGGAACATTATAAAGGCCAGGTGCTGTTCATCAATATGGATAGCAGGCTTATTTATCCCCTATCCCGGATTGATGCCGTAGCTAACGATTGCGATAGCGAAGCACAGGCTGCTGTTTATAAAAACAGGCTGCTACGCAAAGGTTTCTTCGGTAATACGCTGGTAGTTACGCGCCCGCTTGGTGCTGATGCCGGTCTGGGAAGTAAAATCGCCATGGATGCCGATAATGAGCGTGAAAGTTTCAGGCAGGCCATAAAGGATAGCCTGGGAGCCGAAAATACCGGGGGCGTGCTTTGCCTTGAAATGGACTTTGCCGGAGAAAAGCTGGAAGATGCTATCCTGATAAAACAAATCGAGAGCAAGATTGACGATAAGTTATTCAATTACACCGAAACAAGTGTCCGCGACAATATCCTTATGGCTTTCAATAATCTTCCGGTAGGGCTTATCAAAACATCCGACACTTCGCTATTCGGCAACTCCGGCGAAGCAATAAAGGAAATGAAGCAAATGTATTGGGAAAATACAAGCGCTGAGCGTACCATCCTTACAGATGCAATCAACAAGCTTCTCAAATTGTCCGAAGACCATGAATCAATTACTGTCGAACCAATCAAACTTATACAAAATGCAGCCATTAATAACCCGGAATGATATTGCCCGCTACCGGCAAATATCCAAAACATCAAATGACGACAAGCTGAACGAGATAATATTGGATGCCCAACTGTTAGACCTTATCCCACTTTTAGGCGAAAAATTGTTTTCTGCTATAATCACATCACCTGAAGACTATGATTTACTCCTGAATGGAGGGATTTATGAGTATGATGGCGTATCTTATTCCTGCTATGGGCTCAAAATGGTTTTAAGTTATTTCACATATGCCCGGCATATCATGTTTTCATCTGTAGTTTCATCGCCTGTTTCTGTGGTTGAAAAACTCACTCAGTACAGTAAGCCGGTAGAATCTGATGTACGCAAATCTGTTTACGGTGTAAACCGTGATGCAGCCCTTAAAATCTGGCAAAATGTTGAAAATTATCTTTTAAGGTCAGGCGAAATATTATTCACCAAAAGCTGTGGTAGTAAAAATACTTTAAGATTTAAGAAGATCACCTGAAATGAATATACTTACAACAGTAAATGATACTGTTTTTGAACTCAACGGCATTAAATATCTGAAAAATTATATTTCAAATGTTTACGGAAATAAAGTCGAAATATATAATTGCTATGAGCGCGCCGATATATTAGTACCACAAACAGCCTATCAAAACTTTATGATAAATGATGCAACGTTCAATAGTGCTGTTGCATTACAAACGGCATTACTCAATGTTTTATTTAGTATTAATGCACAAAGCAGTTCTAATTTTCCCGATGCTACAGCATTAGTTAAGGGGAAGATACAACTTGCCGGTGACTTGGCCGGCTCTGCTTCAGTACCAACGGTTCCTGCTCTCGCTACAAAACTTCCCATAGAAGTGCCCACAGTTAATGAAAACATTATAACATTCACTACTGACCGCATTTACGGAACACCATCTAATCCGGTTACAGGTAATATTACAACCAATCTTACGGGAGCAAAATACGGCGTTATTAATATGATTATACATAACTCTACCACAATGTTAACCCTTGGAGAACCATTTAAAAAATATGTTGGCAGCCAAGATTATATTCCCTCAAAAAACAATTTTATACACATGGTATATCTTGATAATCAAACTATAAATTATTTGATACAACACACTACATAATGAGTATAAGACGAATGATAAACGGTATCAAAACAGCTCCTTTGCTGGACCATTATAATATATCCTCAGGTTTAGGTGCAGCGTGGTCACTCAGGAAATTAAAAACTTCATACAACGGGCCATGCATTCAGGTAAGGCGCTCAGTTGATAATACTACTCAAGACATAGGATTTGTTAATGATTCAGTAGATATTTCCTCTCTAATTATTTTTGCCGATAGTGGCAATGCTTTTATAACTAAGTTTTATGATCAAAGCGATAATGGAAAAATTCTGGCGCAACCTAGCCTATCAAATCAACCCATAATTGTAGAAAGTGGCAGTATTATACTTCAAGATGGTAAACCCGCAATAAAGTTTGATGGAATAAACGATTATCTTGAAGTTATAGACTCTAAAAGTTATTTTAAGGCTTTGCATTCTGATAAAGCCTTAGTAGGAATTATAAGTCGCATAGGATATACTTCTGATCCAAATATAGCCTGTGGACTAGTTGATACTGGCGGCGCGTTAAATTCAAACATTGGCTACACAATATTTTACGACGATAGAATACAATATCAAAGAAATGATGGAATAAGAAATATTATTACCAACACAAACACCTCACCTGTATCCATAATTCCAAACAATTTAAACTTGTCCAACCACAATAACGTAATCGTAAATAGTTTAGATGTATCTAATACTACCGCTAACAAAAGAAGTATTCTAAAAATTAATAATACATATATAAATAATAATTCGAATTCAACAAATCCAAATTTATCAGACTCTACGTGGAATTTAAAAGCAGGTGCGGTACAAACTAACGGCATAATTAATTATCTATTCGGCACAATTCAAGAAGTCGTTATTTATTTAAATGATCAATCTCAAAATATCGATTATATAAAAAGTAATATGAATAGTTATTACAATATTTACTAAAATCAAATCTATGAAGGCTTTATATATATTATATACAAATTATCTAATACTATTTCATAATGTAAGTTTTTCTAGCAAACTAAAATTAGTTAGTCTATTATCTTTACCTCTGAGTTTAATAACCAGCGTTTCCCAAAGCATACAATCCTGGTTTTTTTCAAATAACGATTATATTACCGCAGTTTTGTTGTGTATTGCAATTGACCATACTATAGGAACTATTCTACATGCCCTAAAATTGAAAGATTTTTCACTAAAAAAGAATATTCTTGGTATTTGCAAGAAAATATCATTGTGTGTCATCTCAGCTATCTTATTTGAGACAATACATTATACGCTAAAAGAAATCCCTCTCGTTTACGAATACCTTAAATCAGTTACACGACTGACTGTTTTACTTTATCCGGCGGGAAGTGCATTCATTAATATGAGTATACTAACAAACGGAAAATTCCCTCCGTTTGGCTGGATCAAGCGTATCCAGGCATTTAATTCCAGCCTAGACCTTGATAAGTTTAAAAATCCGGATAATATTTCCAGCTAACATTATAATATGCCTACGCTTAACAATAGATCAAAAAAAAATTTATTAAACATACACCCGAATCTAGTTAATCTGATTGAGAAAGCTATTATTAATTCACCTGTAGATTACACTGTAACATCCGGTATTCGTACAGAAGATGAACAAAGGTCATTATATTTAATTGGCCGTAGAGGTATAAAAGATGAGTTAAGAGTGACAGATAAAGATGGTGTATTTAAAAAAAGTAACCATCAAATTAAAGATGATGGCTATGGACACGCTATAGACATATATCCTTTTTTTGATGGAAAAGTACATGTTTCCGGTCCTACTGTAGCTCCTAAACTTACTGAAATAGCTAACCATATAAAGAGAGTAGCATCAAATTTAGGCTACAAAGTAATTTGGGGTGGTGACTGGAAAATGGTAGATATGCCTCATTTTGAAATAAAGCTATGAAATATTATCGCGAAATTATTATTATATTACTCCTCGCATTATTGTTATCTGCAATAGCAAAATGTGAACAGCAAACACATTACGCTAATGATAACTTGGAAGCCCTGAGTGATAAAACTACCTGGTATAATAACAGATTGGGTATTGAAACTGCCTCACATAAAACGTTACAGCTAACTAATGCGGAGATGCACCGTATTTTAATTCAAAAAAATGATACTATAGCTCAGCTTACAAAAGAATTTGTAAAGCTTCGAAGTGTAGTAACTTATAAAAGCACTGCTAAACTTCCTTTAATTGGTATAAAAATCGAAAAACCCTTATCTTTGGAATCTTCCGATAGTGCTTTGGTTAATTTTCAGCGATTAGGAGAGGTTAGTGAAAAATGGTTTAGGTTTGATTACAACTTGACATGCGATAGTCTCAAACTGGCTAATTTTACAATTCCTAATAACACTATTGCAATAACCGGAGTTAAACGGAAATGGTTTTTAGGCAAGTCAATAGTTACTACAGATATAATTCACTCCAATCCATATATACAAACTGAAAATATTGCTGCTGCAGAAATAATCGTTCCTGAACCATGGTATAAAAAATGGTATCTCTGGCTGGCTGCTGGAATTGCCGGGGGGTTACTAATCAATTGAAAATAAAAAACCCTTCAGAATTCCTGAAGGGTTTTCAAATTTAAGGGTGAATGATGGGTCTCGAACCCACGACCTTCGGAACCACAATCCGACGCTCTAACCAACTGAGCTACAATCACCATTTGTTTTGCGAGTGCAAATATATGCCTAAATCCTTTTTTTTGCAAATATTTAGATGATTTTTTATATCAAATCTCCTAAACTGTTCACAGCCACATACCTTTCAACGTTAAAACCTTCTGCATATTCAGTATTTATAAGCCTGCCCAGGTCTGCAGCACGATAGATAATGCTTTCTTTAAAGTTTTTTGTAGCTATCGGCGTAACAGGCTCTGTGCTGTCAGGGTCATAAAATTGTGATGCATATGCCATTAGCGATTTTACTTTTACGTCCATAAAGCCGGTAACATCCACTACAAAATCAGGAACCAGGTTTTTCCACTGTATATAGTGGTACATCTGTTTCGGCCTCCAGGCTTCTTGCTCTTTTCCTTCAATTTGGGTGCTAATCTTAATAAGCCCAGAAAGAAAACAAGCATCACTCACTAATTTGCTGCCTTTGCCATGATCAATATGCCGATCATCTATTGCATTGCAAATCACAACATCAGGCTGGTATTTGCGTATCATTTTTATCACTTCCAGTTGATGCTGTTCATCATTCGAAAAAAAACCATCACGAAAACGCAGGTTCTTCCTTACTGTAACCCCAAGTATTTTTGCAGCATCAGCTGCTTCTTTATCCCTCAGTTCGGCAGTGCCACGAGTGCCCAACTCTCCCCTTGTCAGGTCTATAATGCCTACCTTTTTACCCAGCGAAATTTCTTTAGCAATAGTGGCGCCGCAACTCAGTTCCACATCATCAGGGTGCGCGCCAAATACAAGTATATCTAATTTCATCATTTTAAATTATTGTGCAAAGTTACAAAGAACAAGTTTATGTACTTCGAAACCACAATCCTCTTTATAAAACCCTCCTCATTGTCATGCTTTTGTTCATTGTCTCTACAAATTCCTTTTCAGGGTCGCTATCTATCGTAATTCCACAGCCGACAAACAGTTGTGCGTTTTTCCCTTGAATTTTCATACATCGTAGGTTGACAAACAAATCAGTTTTATTGGTAGCGTTAGCTGCAAAATCCCTATTAACCTCTCCTAAAAAACCAGAGTAGTATTGCCTTTCATAATTTTCATTCTGTAGTAGAAACTTTCTTGCTTCATTGGTTGGCAATCCACATACGGCCGGCGTGGGATGCAATGTTTTTATCACATCACTTAACACAGCTTCACTATTAATTTCAGCTTTGATATCTGTTTTTATATGTACAAGGTTTCCGGCACGGTAAGTATATGGAAACGATGTGTTAATATTTTCTGCCAGACCCTGCAATTCTGAAGCAATATAATCCGTAACAAATTGCTGTTCCTGCTTATCCTTTTCCTGCCAAAAAGCTTCTTCATCTGCTACATATAATTGCGTACCTGCCAAGGCTACAGTGTGTATGGTTTTACCCTTTGCTTTTAACAATTGCTCCGGTGTGGCTCCCATCCATAGTCCTGATGCTGGGTGATAAAAACAATACCGGAATGCATTAGGATAGAGATTTAGCATTTTAATAAAAATAGAAGCAATATCAGTTTTTACTTCTACTATTTCAGTGCGGGAACAAACCAGTTTTTCAAATTTTCCAGATTTAATAACATTGATGCTTTGGGCTACCAAACTTTCAAAATCTGCTTTAGCTTTTATATCAACTCCAGGTTTATCCGCTTCCGCAGAATCGAGAGCTACATCAACTTTAGCAGTTAATACATCAGCTGCATAGTACGGGATAAAAAGCGTATCACCATCGGCAAAAGGCGCAAACATAAAACCTTCCGCTGAAAAATCGGCGGCATATGCAACACTATCCCGCTGAAAAATCCCTGTCACAATATTGCTCCCGGGCTTGCAATACACTACACAAGGTTGTTTTGCCTGTATATATTCTTTTACTTTATCTAAAAGTTGTTCAGTCATAAAATAAACAGATTAACACATCAACAATTAACCCTTCTTCCTCGGCAATACCATATTGGTAATCTTGCAAAGTGAAATAAGTTTGCCCGTTTCGTCTGTAATTCTTACTTCCCATAAGTGTAGGCTCCTCCCCTGGTGTATTATCCTTGCGGTACCTGTAACCATACCTTCCCTTTTGCTGCGCAGGTGGTTGGCCGAAATTTCAATACCTCTTACTTCCTGCAATTCAGGGTTAATAAACATTATTGATGCCGCACTGCCTACACTTTCAGCCAGCGCTACCGATGCCCCTCCATGAAGCAAACCCATAGGCTGATGTACCCTGGGTGTTACCGGCATAGTCGCCTCAAGGAAATCTTCACCAGCATCGGTGAATTGTATATCCAGGGTTTCCATCAATGTATTTTTAGAAAAGTGCCTGCACATCTGCAGCGCTTGCTCTTTATCAAATGCCATAATTATAAGTTTTGCGTAAAATTAACTAATCGCAGCGAGATTCGGCAAATTACATTTCAGATTGCATATTTCAATTAAATACCTAATTTTATAAAAAGATTCCGCTATACTATTGCTATGAAGTATTGCCAGTATCCTGTGCATGCCACACTGAAAAACTATATCCGTTATTTCTGGAGTTATGATATGCATACCGAGAAGGCGTCTATGCTGCATATACGTTCGTTTGCCGATTGTTATCCGCGCCTTATTTACCAGGATCTTAGCCTCTCATCGCCAATAAAAACAGCTTTGGGCGATACTATGCCGGTATGTTACCTTAGCGGGATGGATACCAAACCTTCTGATGGTTTTTGGGAAAGCCGTTTTTCTCATTTCGGGGTAAGCTTTTATCCTCATGCTTTACATACCCTATTCAGGATTGATGCTTCCGAACTTATCAACGAAACACCTAACATACTTGCCTTACACAAAACCGAGCTACCTAACCTATTGATAAAAGCTAATAACCATGGTGAACGAGTATCAGTACTAACCCGGTATTTTTATGACAGGCTGTACCGCAGCAGAACCGATTTGCTTATAAATAACCTCCTTCATCAAAAACATGCATACCAGCTGGGTACTAACGGCAGCATGGCAAAAATAGCATCAGAATATAAGATATCCGAAAGGCAGCTGCAGCGCCGCTTTAAGCAAAACATAGGGGTTACGGCCAGCAAATTCAGCCGTGTCAATAAATTTGAGCAGTCACTCCAATTATTGCCATCCACAAAATATGGTGGCCTCACACAACTGGCCTATAATCTTGGTTATGCTGACCAATCACACTTCATTAATGACTTTAAAGCATTTTCAGGCATTACACCTTATGATTTTATAACACAGGAAAAATTAGGGGCCGAGAGTTCGTCATTTATTTATGAAAATGATAACATATAATGTCGTTCTGATACAATTCTGTACAGCTGCCTGATTATAATTTTGGACTAAAATTTAAAAATTATAGTCTATGAAAATCCAATTATTAAAATACGTTACAGTATTATTTGCCTTATCCTTATTTACTGTCTCCTGCAATAATGATGATGACGGTAACAGTACCGCCCCTAACGGCAGAACAGTGAAATATGAAATTAGCGGTAATTATACCGGTAAATTATTGGTAGTCACATCAACCAATACGGGCATGTTGCAACAATTCAACAATGTTTCCATACCATGGACAAAAGAACTCAGCTATAACAACACTGTATTGGCAGCAGGCGCAGGAATGCAAACTGAAAATGGAACACTGGGTGTGCCGGGGCAAACCGTGGTTGTAAAAATATACCTGAATGGGGTTTTGAAAGACACAAAAACCGCAATTGCCGATGCTAACGGTACTATTAATATAGCTATGTCTTTTTACACTTTTTAATTTTTTAGTGTAATACAAAATTGCAAGGGGGAAAATACATTCATAATCCAACAATCAATCATAACGGGCAGACCGGCGCCGCATACCCCCTGTGCGGCGCTTTTATTGAAAACATGATAGTAAGTAATTAGCAGTTGATAGTTTTTTGTTTAGAGTGGTTAGTATTGGGAAGCGGCTTAGTGGTTCAATTGCCTTAACTTGCTTCCCTTACATACTAAAATGTAAAATTAATAGTTATTTTTACAAAAAAAATTGCTGCTTATGCGCCACTATATACTATTGCTGTTTGTTGTTTTTGGGCTAACGCTTACTTCCTGCCGTGATGATTTTGAGTTTGAACCCAGTTCCGGCGGTTTGGAATTTTCCCGGGATACCGTGTATCTCGATACGGTTTTCAGCAACATAGGATCCAGTACCTATATGCTTAAAGTATATAACCGCAGCAATAAGGATATATCAATCCCTACCATCAAATTGGCTAAAGGAGATAACTCTAAGTACCGCCTTATGGTAGATGGCAATGGACAGGGCAACGGCGCCGAGCCGGGCAAAATATTCAACAATGTTGAGCTTATGGCCAAGGACAGTATGTTTATTTTTATAGAAACCACAGTAGACATTGTAGAAGCCGACCCAACCGATTTTTTATATACTGATAAGATTGAGTTTCACAGCACCAGCGGCATACAGGATGTAGATTTGGTAACACTTATACAGGATGCCTATTTCCTCTACCCGCAGCGTAATGACCAGGGACAGTATGAAGTGGTGCGGTATGACAGCGATACCAACCCGGGAGAGCCAACCTATATTTATGGTTTCAACCTGGACCATGCCGATCCTAAAAATGGCGACGAATATCATTTTAACAATACCAAGCCTTATGTGATTTATGGTTTTGCTACTGTGCCAAATGGTGAAACACTAACTATTGACCCAGGGGCACGTGTACATTTTCATGCAGGCTCTGGCATCATGGTAAGGCCTGGGGCTACACTTAATATCAACGGCCAGCAATCAACCAATAGCGAGACTCTTGAAAATGAGGTGATTTTTGAAGGCGACCGCCTGGAACCATCGTTTGCTGAAGTGCCCGGACAATGGTTTGGTGTGCTTTTAATGTCAGGTGCAGAAAATACCATCAGTAATTTAACCCTGAAAAATTCTTCCGTAGGATTATATTTAAGGTCGCCTGACGGAGATAACACTACTATACCTAAAGTGACCATCAACAAAACGCAGATATATAATTCCGGCAGCTTTGGTATCAGGTCTGAAAAAGCCAATATAACTGCTGCCAACCTTGCCGTAAATAAAGCCGGCCGCGCCTCAGTAGCGCTTACTTTTGGTGGTACCTATAATTTTACGCATTGTACTATAGCCAACTATACTAATGCATTCAATCAGGTACCCCTGTTAATGAACGACTACATTGAAACACAGGATGCTATTAATGTAACCGACCTTGACGCACAATTTACCAACTGTATTTTTTACGGTTCAGGCGGGCTGGGCATTTCGTTGGAAAACGTGGGTTCGCAGGCCAGCCCTCCTACAAATTTTAATTACCTGTTCCGTAATTGCCTTATAAAATTTGTAGATTTCAGCAACCAGCTTGAAGGCGAGTTCCCCTATGATTTTACCGATACCACGCATTATCAAAACTGTATTTTAGCCGAAACCTCAACCCAAAACAGGCCTCAATTTGCTGAACCGGCTGCCAATAATCTTAAAATAAAGGAAGATTCTTCTGCTAAAGATGTGGGTGCAGATGCAGGTATTGCTACTGATATTTTAGGCCGTAACCGCATTGGCCAGCCTGATATGGGCGCTTATGAATTTGTACCTGAATAAGGTAAAAGGAATTAGCGTAATAATTATGGGAATTGTAATGAAAAAGAAATAATCTTCACAATTACATACAGAACAAATCCGGTGTTATCGCCGGATTTTTTTAATTTTATTTGTTTTATTTGATAAATCAATTATTTTTGCAGAAAATATTTCACTCATGGAACAATTAGATAGCATCATATTCTATTCTATGGATAAAGCCATAAAAAGCTACAGGCAATATGCACAAAAACAACTGAAAGCTGCAGGCTTTGATATTACTATTGACCAATGGCTGGTACTTAAAGCAATTGAAGAAGACAACACCATAACCCAACAATATATTGCAGAAAAGGTATTTAAGGACGTAGCATCGATAACCCGTATAATAGAGTTGCTGGTAAAAAACGGTTTCTTGACCCGCCACTTCCATAATACTGACAGGCGCAGGTTCAACCTGCAATTAACGGCACAGGGCAAAGACATAATTGAAAAACTGAAGCCTTATACGGCTGAAAACAGAAAAAAAGCCCTGCAAGGCCTATCGGCAAAAGAACTGACGCTGGTAAAACAAGCAATGGAAAAAATTATAGAAAATGTATCATCATAGTAATTCATAAATTTTAAACAATCATCAATCAATCACAATCATCAATCAATCACAATCATCAATCATGAAACGAATCGTTTTATTAATCATCACTTCTGCCGCATTATTAACGGGTATGGCGGTCAATTCACAGAATGTAAAAACCTTAACCAAAAAACAAAAGGAACAGGTACTGAACAGCCTATTGAAAAATATGAATGCCATTTATATTTTTCCTGAAACTGCAAAAAAAGCCGAAACCACACTAAGGCAAAATCTTAAAAAAGGATTGTACAACAGCATTAACGACCCTAATGTTTTTGCAGAAACCCTTACCACACAGCTTAGGGATATAATACATGACAAGCATTTGGGCATATATTATAATCCTGATATGCCTTCACCTTCCGGCATTCGCGATACTGTAGCTGAAAAACAGCGTGAGGAAAGATTTATGCGGTTTATGCGAAAAATGAACCTTGGTTTCCCTAAGCTTGACATCATGGAAGGCAATATAGGCTACCTGAAGATAGATGGCTTTGGCCCGGTAGATAAAGTAGGCGAAACCTATAGTGCAGCAATTAATTTCCTTACCAATACCAATGCGCTTATTATTGACCTGCGCGAAAATCATGGTGGGGAGCCTGATATGGTGCGCTATGTAATGAGCTACTTTTTTGGAGATAAGCCGGTACACATCAACAGCCTGTACTACCGTAAAGGCAACCGAACTGACGAATACTGGACTATACCGGTAAAAGGCTCTAAATATCTGGACAAACCGGTATATATTCTTACATCCGGACAAACATTTTCAGGTGGTGAGGAGCTGGCTTATGATTTCCAGACGCAAAAACGCGGAACTATAGTGGGTGAAACTACAGGTGGTGGCGCTAACCCAGGAGACCAGGTAATGCTGGAAAATGGATTTTTAGCCTTTATACCCAACGGACGTGCGGTAAACCCAATAACCAAAACCAACTGGGAAGGCACAGGCGTAAAGCCGGATATACCCATAGCTGCGGCAAATGCCCTTACCGAAGCACACCAACTGGCCCTGAAAGCTGTTATTGAAAAACAGCCCGAATATGACAAAGATTATTACAGGGATGCCCTGGAAAAAATAAAGAAAAATTAAGTTTAGTTATTTGGTAGCAAGCGCCGCAAAGCAATTTGTTTTGCGGCGTTTTGTCCATATTGTAATTATGTAGATAATTGCATATCTTTGTAGTTAAGGTTTCTTAAATTTATTTTTTATGAACATCTTCAGGTTTTTTAGCGAAATAGGAAAATACAGCAAAGACAAAGATAAAGGCCTAAGGGGAACTTCCTCAGGAAAACTATATGTTGACAAAGCCGTATTTTACAAAAGGAGCGATGTGCAGGAATCTATCAAAAAACTGAAAGATTCTGACATTATAAAAAGCCACCTTAATCCGGCCCTTTGATTCCGTATAATTTACTGCTGCTGCCAGTAATTGCAGGGTATATTGTTTTAGGGTATTCCGCCGTTTTTAAATATACCACCCAGCGCTACTCCCAATACAGGCTATTGTTTGAATGCATTTTTACCTGTGTGATACTTATTTTTATCGCATTTATAGTGAGGACGATAGCTGATATCTATTTTCCTGATGCTACACCTTTTGTGCTCCGTTACCTTAACTATGTACCGGTAAGCAAAGTTCCTTACCTATGGACATCGGTATTTATATTTGTGGGGATTTGCATCCTGGTGCCGGTAAGCAATATTTTCATTTACAAGAAATTTGGGAAACAGGCGGCCATAAGCTGGGCGATTGACAAGGCAGGTGATGAAATAGAGCAGCTGTTTAAAAGGTCTTTCGAAAATGGCGAGCTGATGCAGATTACATTAAAAAACGGAAAGGTATATATAGGGTTTTGCGAAATCATAGCAATCCCGCAAAAAACAAGCTTCCTTACCATAACCCCAATGCTCAGCGGATACCGGGAGGCCGAAACCAAGAAAATGGTGATAACAACCGATTATTTTGAGGTGGTAGGCAAGTACATTGAGAACATCAGTGCAGAGAAAGACGTTACCCTGAATACGGACATCATCATCCGCCGGGAAGAGATATTATCAGCCAACATTTACGAACAGGAAATATTTGACATGTTCAATAAAAAAGATGTTTTGCCATAGCACAAAAAAATCCCGCAATTGCGGGATTTTACTATCTGTACGCATTATGAAATTTATTATTCTGCACCTTTGTTTCCCCAGGCCTGACCTCAACAAAATAAGAATCAATCCTTCCTCTGGACTCAATGAGGTTAACAGCCTTTAAGGTAGCCGATACGAAAACAACTTCGTAGCGCCCGGGCTTCAGGTTTACGCTGTAATTGCCCTGGGCATCTGCCTTTGTAGTAATAGTTTCAGGATTTTTCATCAAATTGTAAAAGTTCCTGAATGTCGCTTTGGCAATTATATCAAACTTTTCTTTTGTTTCAGCATTCTTTTTCTCCAGCTGGCCTAAAAAATAAGCATCTTTGGTAGTTTCATACAAATGCCTTGTTAGTACTATCGACTTATAATTTGTAAGCGTATCCTGAGGCGATTCCCTCACTATATCTGATTTCCGGATCATAACTGTAGCCCCGGCATCCGGTGTAGGGGTTTCCATCACAACCTTTTCATAAGTAACCGTACCTTTCAGGGTTCCCTCGGCAGTGGTTTTTGCGGTTTTTTTAGTTTGTGCACTAAGCATGGATGAGGTAAGCAGGACAAACAATAATGTAATTTTTTTCATGGCGTAAAATTTTAAGTCTTAAATGAAATCCATACAAATATATTATTTTTTTCTTATAAATAGATTTTTTTCGATATTAATTTTTGAAATGCGATTTAAACTATTTTTATTACCCGAATAAATCATTTATTTTTGCACTTTACAACTACAACACAACTACACAATGATTCATTTCTTCGGAAACGATACCAAAACGGTATTTGCAGTACAATCGCAGGGCGAGCTTTCGGCAGAAGACACCTCAAAATTAAACTGGCTTTTTGGCAACGCACATAAAATTGAAAAATCCGCACTGACGGATTTTTTTGTTGGGCCACGTGCCGCCATGGTTACGCCATGGAGCACCAATGCGGTAGAGATTACCCAAAACATGGGCATAAGCGGTATCATCCGTATAGAGGAGTTTGAGAAAGTGGATGAAAGCCACACCGGCTTCGACCCTATGCTGTCGCAAAAATACAACGGCCTTACCCAAGATATTTACACTATAAATATTAAGCCTGAGCCTATACTTGAAATATCGGATATTGCCGCCTATAACCAGCAGGAGGGCCTTGCCCTTAGCCCTGATGAGGTGGAATATTTAGAAAACCTAAGCACTAAGCTGGGCAGGAAGCTAACCGACAGCGAGGTTTTCGGCTTTAGCCAGGTAAACAGCGAGCACTGCCGCCACAAGATTTTCAACGGCACATTTGTAATTGACGGCGAAGAAAAACCATCATCATTGTTCAAACTAATCAAGAAAACATCAGCCGAAAACCCTAACGATATTGTTTCGGCCTATAAAGATAACGTGGCTTTTATAAAAGGCCCTCGCGTGCAGCAGTTTGCACCAAAAACGGCTGACAAACCCGATTTTTATGAGGTAAAGGAATTTGATTCTGTCATCTCCATAAAAGCCGAAACGCATAACTTCCCTACCACTGTTGAACCTTTTAACGGCGCAGCAACAGGCAGCGGCGGCGAAATACGCGACAGGCTTGCAGGCGGCCAGGGTTCGCTGCCACTGGCAGGTACAGCTGTTTATATGACATCGTACTCAAGGCTTGAAGAAAATCGCCCTTGGGAAAACGGGATGAGCGAGCGCAAGTGGCTTTACCAAACCCCGATGGATATACTGATAAAAGCATCAAACGGCGCTTCAGATTTCGGTAACAAGTTTGGGCAGCCGCTTATTACGGGTTCGGTACTTACGTTTGAACACGAGGAAGATGCCCGCAAACTGGGCTTTGACAAAGTAATCATGCTGGCCGGCGGTATAGGCTATGGCAAGGAAAGCCAAAGCAAAAAACAAAAACCGGCTGTAGGCGATAAAGTGGTTATACTGGGCGGCGAAAACTACCGTATTGGTATGGGTGGCGCTGCCGTATCCTCTGCCGATACAGGCGCTTTCAGCAGTGGGATAGAGCTTAATGCCATACAACGCTCTAACCCTGAAATGCAGAAACGTGCTGCCAATGCCGTTCGAGGTTTAGTTGAAAGTGATAACAACCCGATAGTTTCTATACACGACCACGGTGCAGGCGGGCACCTGAACTGCCTTAGCGAACTGGTGGAAGAAACCGGCGGAAAGATTGATTTAGACAAACTGCCGGTGGGCGACCCTACCCTATCGGCAAAGGAAATAATAGGCAACGAAAGCCAAGAGCGCATGGGGCTTGTTATAGGCCGGAATGACCTTGACACCCTGCAACGCATTGCCGACCGTGAACGCTCGCCTATGTATGCCGTGGGCGATGTAACCGGCGACCACCGCTTTACGTTTGAGAGTGCTACTACCGGGGCAAAACCTATGGACTTTGCGCTGGAAGATATGTTTGGCAGCTCGCCGAAAACCATAATGGCTGATAAGACGGTTGAGGTCAATTATAATGAATTAGACTATTCGCAGGATAAAATACACGAATACCTTGATCAGGTGCTACAACTGGAAGCTGTGGCTTGTAAAGACTGGCTTACCAATAAGGTAGACCGCTGTGTGGGCGGCAAGGTAGCCAAGCAGCAATGTGCCGGCCCGCTGCAGCTGCCACTAAACAATGTGGGCGTTATGGCGCTTGATTATAACGGTAAGGAAGGTGTGGCAACAACCATAGGCCACTCGCCTGTTGCTGCATTAATTGACCCTGTTGCGGGCAGCCGTACCGCTATTGCAGAGGCGCTGAGCAACATCATTTGGGCACCTATGAAGGATGGGCTTAAAGGCGTATCGCTTTCAGCTAACTGGATGTGGGCCTGCAAGAATGAAGGTGAAGATGCAAGGCTATATGAGGCTGTACAGGGCTGCTCGGATTTTGCCATTGAGTTGGGTATCAACATCCCGACTGGCAAAGACTCGCTTTCCATGAAACAAAAATACCCTGACGGCGATGTGATTGCCCCGGGAACGGTAATTATATCGGCGGCAGGCAACTGTACCGATATTACCAAAGTTGTGGAGCCAGTACTGAAAAGGAACGGCGGAAACATTTACCACATTAACCTTTCGGGCGATGCGTACAAGCTGGGCGGATCATCATTCGCACAGGTGCTTAATAAGGTGGGTAACGATGTGCCTACGATTACAGATGCGGCATCATTCAAAACCACGTTTAATGTAATACAGGAGCTTATAAGAGCTGGAAAAATTGCTGCAGGCCACGATATTGGCAGCGGCGGGCTTATTACCACCCTGCTGGAAATGAGTTTTGCCGAAGTAAACCTGGGCGCTGAGTATGACCTGACCGGCCTTAATGAAGCCGATACGGTTAAAGCACTGTTTGCCGAAAATATTGCGGTTGTGATACAGGCCGATGCAACTGTTGAAGCGGAACTGAAAAACAACAATATAGCCTTTACGCTTATAGGCCAGCCGAAAGAAGGCAATACCGTTACCCTGAAAAACGGCAGCGCAAGCCTTGAATTCGACGTTGCCAAAACACGCGATACGTGGTTTAAAACCTCTTACCTTCTGGATAAAAAACAGAGCGGTGAGCAAAAAGCCAAAGAACGCTTTGATAATTACAAAAACCAGCCGCTGAAATATACTTTCCCTGCACATTTTGATGGGAAGAAAGCAGTTATTGATGCTACCAAACCAAGGCCTAAAGCAGCCATCATCCGTGAGAAGGGAAGTAACTCCGAACGTGAAATGGCTAACGCCATGTACCTTGCCGGCTTTGATGTGAAGGACGTGCACATGACCGACCTTATCTCCGGCCGCGAAACGCTGGAGGATATCCAGTTTATTGGCGCTGTGGGTGGCTTCTCGAACAGTGATGTACTGGGGTCGGCAAAAGGCTGGGCGGGTGCATTCCTGTATAACGAGAAGGCAAAAACGGCGCTGGAAAATTTCTTTAAACGTGAAGACACGCTGTCGGTTGGCATTTGCAACGGCTGCCAGCTATTTATTGAGCTTGGCCTTATAAACCCTAACCACGAGCAGAAACCGCGCATGCAGCACAATCAGAGCCGCAAGCACGAAAGCGGGTTTACATCGGTTACGGTGCAACAAAACAACTCGGTTATGCTAAGCACGCTTGCCGGCAGTACGCTGGGTGTGTGGATTTCGCACGGTGAAGGCCGCTTTGACCTGCCGTACACCGAAGACCGCTACGATATTGTTGCCAAATATGCTTACAACGGCTACCCTGCCAACCCTAACGGCAGTCACTTTGATATTGCCATGATGGCCAGTAACAACGGCCGCCACCTGGTGATGATGCCGCACATTGAGCGCTCCATATTCCAGTGGAACTGGGCTTACTACCCTGAAGGCCGCACCGATGAGGTATCGCCTTGGCATGAAGCTTTTGTGAATGCACGGAAGTGGATTGAGAAGAGATAATTAGATTGTTCGATTGTTCGATTATTAGACTTGAATAAATAGATGATAGATAACAGACGCCTTCAGAGATGAGGGCGTTTTTTTATATATTTGGGTTATAAAATATCTAAATAAGATCATGAAAGGCACCGTGCTAATATTGTTTTCAATTATTTCTGTTTATTTAATTCAGGAAAGAAAGATTAATGACTTTTTTTATGGCGTACCCCTAGAGCAATCTAGAGATTCTATATATTCCTTTTATACCAAAACATCTTTTATAAGTAAATTACCTAATGGTAAGCTAACTGACCGTAATGGCAAAGTCATTAAAACATACTTTGGTTATATTAATAATCCGAAAATGTTTAATAAGACTATTGATTCAATATATTTAGATCTTTCATCTGGAGCCAGTAAGAATGAAGGCGAAGAAAAAATAACCCACTTATTAGTAGCCAGAATTACTTATATAATCTCTAAAAAAAAGGAAGCAGAGATAAAATTCACAGAACTTAAGAAAGGTCTTGATGAATTAAGCGGGCAAGAGCATAAGATTTCTGAAGTTACTGATTCAAATGGCAATAGTATTGGAAAAAATTGTAATTACAATTTAAAAGATAATGTTGACCTGGGGCTTACATTAAATAAAACTGGATTCAAAAAATATGATATTACCTTAGAATACATTAGACCAGAGGAAAGATAATATTGTTGTTTCCCTCAATCACAAAACCCATACTTATCATCCTTGTCGCCTGACTTGCCGGTAGCGATTACGGTATGCTCATAAAAATGCTCCCCTTTTAAAACCCTGTCCATAAAACTGATGATGCCGGCCTGGTCTTTGGCAAACATTTCGTCGCTGTACTCATGGCCACCGCCGCAGTAGGTAACCATGCGTGCTGTGCCCTGTAATTCGGCTACATGTTTGTAGATGGAATACCCGCCAAAAAGCATCAGCCAGCCGCTGGCGTTGGTGGGGCAATAGTGGTGCGCGGCATTGTCATACGGCACGGTAGGGTCAACACTGCCGTGAAAAAGCAGCATGGGCAACAGGCTGTTTTTAGTGATGAGGTTCAGGTCCATGATAGCGCCCGCACCTGATATAACTCCAGCGTACTTAAATGTGGCCGGCAGCTTTTCCGGGTACAGCGCCATCAGGTTCCTGTCCCAATAGGCGGCTTGCAGGGCTGTTTCGGCACCGGCGCTGCTACCCGAAATGAATATTTTAGCTGTATCAATATTGTATTTCTCCGCATTTTTGGCAAAGAACAGCGTAGCCTGCCACAGCTGGTTCACAGCGATGTTTATAGCCTTGATTTTTTCCGTCAGGATGCCGCTGCAGCTAAAGTTTTTGCCCTTCATGTACAACGTGTAATTGATGCTGGCCGCCGCGTAGCCGTGTTGTGATGCATACCGACATATATGGTGGCCGTCAGCGCTTTTGCCGCCGCCAAATCCGCCACCGTGCACGTGTATCAGCAGGGGCATTTTGGCCTTACCTGTGGTTTTAGGCAGGAACAAGTCGAGCTCCAGTTTGGTGCTGTCGTTTACAAAGTAGGTCAGTGTTTTATATTCCTGGGCTTTGGTGGCGAAGCTGAAGAAGAGTATGAAAAGGAGGATGAGTTGTTTCATGAAGGTTGTGGTTGCGTAAGGTAAAATTAGTTATTTATCCATCATACTATATAATAAAAGGTATTAATACATTTGCTGAATGCAATCCAAACTCGCCCTCATCCTACTCATCATAATTCTCCTTACCCTGCTTCTGTTTATCAAAAGCAGCAGCAGGCGGCTATGGCAAAGCAACCCACGCAACAGGATATTTACGCTGCGCAGTGTGTTGCTTATTGGAGTAATACTGGTGTTTTTGTTCTTTTCGCTTTTCAGGTGAAACCGTTTTCCATTTCTGCTATATTTGCTGAAACCAAAAAGGCTATGAAAAACATATTTCTTTTATTCTTTGCGCTGTTCTTTTTTTCAGCTCACTCACAAGAACGAAATTTTGATGATTACCTGCATGAAACCAGCCCGGTTTTTCCCGGTTGCGAAAATGCCGCTAACAGGTATTATTGCTACATTCTTAAAGTAAGTGAGGCAGTGAGGGATAAGGTAAATTTGTATGCTAAAGACATTGCGGTTAACGAACTTCAGGCGACGCTGCGATTGCAAAATGAAACCAGTGGAAAAACTACAGTTTTGAGACTTGAAACTGAAAATAAAGTTATGGAAAAAGCAGCCACCGAAGCTCTTGATAACTTACCACTAATCATGCCTCAGCCTGTTAATGGTAAAACAAGCACATCATCGGCGGGTTTTTTAGTTGTATTGCACCGCAAAGATGCTTCATCAGCTTTTGAAGTAGTTGTACAACCAAAAAAGAATAATGCTAATATACCGCATCCGGCAGATTTAAAATTTGAAGATGCTATTTTTCCGGGCTGTGAAAATGTGCAGAAAAAAGAGCGCCGCAGTTGTTTTAGCCACAATTTCAGTGAATGGTTAAGTTCCCGCCTTCCGAAGGATGCAAAGTCTAAGTTTCCTAATGAACAAGCTACACTGATAGTGACTTTTGGCCGTGAAGGAAAACTTAGCAAACTTGAGGTAAAGACCAATTCAGACAAGCTGAAAAAGCTTCTGGAAAAAATTATGGAATCCTGCCCTGATGTTATCCCTGCAACTGCCAATGGCGAAAAATCAACTGCTTCGTATTCAATTCCAGTGTATTTCAGGTAATGCATATGATATTATTTAAAATGAAATGAAAAATCATGGTTTGCCATCTTATGATTTGCTGGAAGAAATAAGCAAATCGTATTTTGATAAAAATTCAACTGAAGAAGAAATCACAAATAACCTTGAGTCGGCAGCAAAAAAGCTTCAAGTCACATTGACTCAAGATTTCAGGACTATTTTTGGTAAAACCTTCATCATCAAAAACCACATCATATACTTTAATGACCCGTCTTACAGACAGTCAGCAACCGGCATATATTACATTGTATCACCTGAAAATGATGCCGATTATATAATCAGCATTGAATGCCTCATTGATTACTCCGGGATTTACATCAAGTCAAAAAATGAACCTTCAGCAAAAACTTCAAACGGCATTGCAAAAAAGATAAAAGAGAAGATTAATAATGAGAGTGAATGCCATGCTGAATTACGGAATTTAAAAATCAAAATCCCAACATTTTACCAATTCCTGAAAAAATTGCGCCGCTAAATATATTTTCTTAATTTGCAGAAAGTAAATTCTGATAATATATGACTACTGTAACGAGGTTATTTGATTTTCCGTACTACGAACATGAAAAGTATAAACTTGAAGATGCGCTTGTTACCAAGTATGGCGATAAGTGGGTAAAAACATCTACGCAGGAATATATAGATAAAGCCAATGCCTTTTCGCGCGGGCTTTTGCGCATGGGCATTAAAAAAGACGATAAAATTGCGATAATATCTTCCAGCAACAGGACCGAGTGGAACATTGCCGACATTGGCATATTGCAAACCGGTGCGCAAAACGTGCCTATTTACCCTACCATAGCCGAGGAAGATATTGAGTACATTTTGAACCATTCCGGCTCCATTTATTGCGTGGTGTCGGACAAGGAACTTTTTGAAAAGATAAAATCGGTAAAGCCCAATGTGCCCAACCTGAAAGAAATTTATTCCTTCGACAAGATTGACGGCTGCAAGCACTGGGAAGAAATATTGGACCTGGGTCGCGATGAGAGCAACCAGGAAGATGTGAACCGCATTAAGGATGGCATTACCGAGAACGACCTTGCCACGGTTATCTATACATCAGGCACTACTGGCAGGCCGAAGGGTGTGATGCTTTCGCACAAAAACATTGTGAGCGATGTACTGATGAGCTATGAGCGTGTGCCTTTTGAATCGGGCAAAAACAAGGCGCTAAGCTTCCTCCCTATCTGCCACATCTACGAGCGCATGATTTTGTATATCTACCAATACCACGGCGTGGCGATATATTTTGCGGAATCGATAGAAAAAGTAAGCGAGAACATCAAGGAAGTACAGCCGCATGTGATTACTGCCGTGCCAAGGCTTCTTGAAAAAGTATATGACAAGATTATTGCCAAGGGCAGCGACCTTACCGGAATAAAGCGTAAGCTGTTCTTCTGGGCGGTTGATGTCGGGCTAGAATATGAGCCTTATGGCGCCAACGGCCCGTGGTATGGCTTTAAGCTATGGTTGGCCCGCAAGCTTATTTTCAGCAAGTGGAAAGCTGGGCTTGGCGGCAACCTGGGGCTTATGGTTTCGGGCAGTGCTGCCATACAGCCAAGGCTGGCACGCGTGTTTGCAGCGGCTGAAATTCCGGTGATGGAAGGCTACGGACTTACAGAGACTTCTCCCGTAATTGCGGTGAACGACCAGCGCAACCGTGGGTTCAAAATAGGTACTGTAGGCAAGCCGCTGAAAGGCGTTGAGGTAAAGATTGCCGAAGATGGCGAGATACTTTGCAAAGGCCCTAACGTGATGATGGGTTACCTGAACGACCCTGAAAAGACCGATGAGGTGATTAAGGACGGATACTTCCATACCGGTGATATTGGCGTGATTGATAATGAAGGATTCCTGAAGATAACCGACAGGAAGAAAGAGATGTTTAAAACATCGGGCGGTAAGTACATTGCCCCTCAGCTGATTGAAAACGCTATGAAACAGTCGCGCTTTATTGAGCAGATCATGGTTATTGGCGCTGACGAGAAAATGCCGGCAGCCTTTATACAGCCTGACTTTGAATTCGTTAAGCAATGGGCGCAGCGCAAAGGGCTTAGCCTGGGCAGCAATGAGGATATTGCCAACAGCAAGGAGGTACAGGATCGCATACAGGAAGAGGTGGAAGGCATCAACAAGAAATTTGGCCACTATGAGCAGATTAAGCGCTTTGAGATTACCCCTGAAGTGTGGAGCGTTGACGGCGGTGAAATGACCCCAACCCTTAAACTCAAGCGCAAGCAGATTAAGGAAAAGTACCAGGCGCTGTATGATAAGATTTACAGGGGATAATTGGTTTTTTAGACTGTTAGATTTTTCGATTGTTCGATTTTTAGACTGTTCGACTTAACGCCAAACAACCAACAACCAACCCATTAAAAATGGTAAAACAAATCTGGATCAGCCTTCCGGTAAAAGATATTGGCAGGAGTACTGCCTTTTTTAAAGCATTGGGCTTTGCACAGACGCCTCACGGTAATAGTGAAGCGTCTGTTGGCTTTATGTTTGGTGATAGCAATGTTGTTATTATGCTGTTTCTGGAGCAGGTTTTTAAAAGCATTGTGCGGACAGAGATTGCGGATACGGCCATCAATGCTGAAATGCTCATCTCCATAGATGCGCAAAGCCGTGAGGAGGTTGATGCCCTGGCTGATGCCGTAACCAAAGCGGGCGGTGAAGTATTTGCCCCGCCGGGCGAAAGCCAGGGGTACATGTATGGCTGCGGCTTTACGGACCCGGATGGCCACCGATGGAATGTGCTGTATATGGATATGGAGAAAATGCCTAAGCAATAGTAGTCGTGAGAAATATTATTACTTATTCGGCATCAGCAGTTCTATTGACATTTAATATAATAATTAGCCATTTCAACCCTTTCTTAGGACTTGCTTGCAGCCCGTACATTATTGGCATAATAGCATTACTAATTGGATTTTTATCTGAAAATCTTAATTGTTACAAGAAATGCCTATCTCTAACTTTATTTATCATATTAAATGATATACTGATAAGGATGTATTCCGGAGGTATACAGGATAGCGCAGGATCAGGTTGGATTAGCCTGTATATCCTTTTTGGAGCTTTATGTTCTTACCCTATTTTAATTATAGCTATAGTAGTAGATAAAAGAAGTACATTCCATAATAAATTTTATGCTTCATTATTATATTTAACATTGATAGGGTTATATATGTATCTTTTCACAAATATTGTCTAACGTACAAATAATTGAATTAAGAATTCAAATGAAACTCAAAGCCTTACTCCTCTCTATATTCATTATTGCCATTAGTGGCTGCAGCAATCAGGAAAACACCAAGTCAGGCAATCACATTGATGCTAAGCTCAGGGAAACCATCAGCGCTTATAATAAAAGGCTGCTACAAGCTATGGTAAAGAGCAATAACCAAACCTTTATAGCTTTAGGTACGCCCATGTTTATTAAAACCATGCACTCCAAACTGGACAGGGCTATATGGCCTTTCCGCCGTGGGCTGTTGGGTACTGAATTTACAGTGTATGAAGAATTCTACACCCATCACACCACCGTACCGGAGAATTACAAGATACAATCAGAAAAACACAATTTTGAGTTTACCTTCACCAACCGAAATAAGGAAACGTATGTGAGCATGCTGAAGCTGGAACACCAGATGGATAGCTACCTGGTAACTTTTGTATATGAACTGGTTGACGGCGAATGGCTGGTGAACGATATTTTTGCAGGCCTGCTGGCTACTTATGGCAAAGACAGCCAGGCGTATTATGAAATGGCGAAGGCACAGGCTAAAAAAGGTTATGTGATTGATGCTTTTATATATGATGATATTGCGGAAGATTTGCTGGATCCTGCCAATGGCCACTTGAAATATAATAATGAGGATAAAATAAAGCTCGCCCTGAAAATATGGCATAAAGAGGTAAACCAATCTTACCAATTTCCGGTAGTGCTGGAAGATATTGCCACCCAGCCGCAAATTATGGGTATTGCCCCAATCAAAAATGCAAATGAGCTAACAATTGTAGTTAATTATGTTACACGAGTACCTTTCGGCGATAAAGCTGCTCTGGAAGCCGAGTATAAAAAAGTAAAACAAAGCGCCGAAAAGACCTTTAAAAGCTATGACTTCAGTAAAAAATACATTTATTACCGTGCCTATACACCGGGCGGGCTGGATTTTATAAGCTTTACGGATGAGAATTAAAAAAGCGGGTCAATAGACCCGCTTCAAGTATAATAACATATAATTAAAGTGAACCGATATTGGCTAAATTAGCTAAGTCGGATTCAATTTTATCATATGTAAGCTGGTCTAAGCCAACGCCAACACCCTGATCCAGCATATCCTGGTGAAAGATTGCATCAGTAGCATACAACTCTATGTCATCAACTTTTTGAGTTATATATGTATTGTGATTAGCACTCACTTGCTGCAATGCTTTTAAAGATTCATACAAAACTGTGAATCCAATATATTTTGTATCTACAAGCGCAGTAATATATCCCTCAAGCTTAGCAATATTACTAGCTTTAGGATCCTGTTTTACATAACCTATAAAATCTTTTTTCGCCAGTATGATATATATCAAATTCTGTTTAACATCATCCGGAAGTGAACTACTATATAGCGCGTCAAATGCAGTCCAGCTAACAGATGGATCTTCGATTTTAGTTTGCAAATCGTTGACGTCTTCAAAATCAGTATATACATCAGAATCAACGATTACAACAAAAGGCATTTGTTCTGTATAGTCTATACTATTATTTAGTCGTTTTGTGCTTAGGCTGATACCTGATTCAGCAGACTCGTTAATTTCAGTAGAGTTTTCTGCGCACCCAAGTGCAATCAATAGAGATGCAAATGCAACTGTTCTTATAATTTTTTTCATATAATATAAATTTAGCACATTGCTGTTACAACGTCAGTACCGCTTTCAAGAACCACAGTAACACCATTCTTATGGTTAGTCATGGTTTTGGTATATTTTACTCTTCCCTCCTGTGGTTTTGGGCATCCTTGAGTACCATTTGGAACACTCCAAGAATAATTATACGTTACGGTATAGTTTCTCTGATATGTTTCACATGCCAGTTTACAATTTTTAGCATCAGCGGCAAACCCTGCCAGCAATACAAAAGATAAAATTAATTTTTTTTTCATGAATTTTTATTAAATTGATTAATGTTAGAGCAAAAAAAAAAAAAAAACATTGCACCAAATTATTAAGCATTAGATTTAGGTTTTTACTTACATAATTTTATTAACTGAAAATATTTTTTAATTTAATATGCATGCATAATATATTTTTGTATATTTGATAAATCATAACGTATGAAAGACAAAACGATAGATTACGTACTGAGGGCAACCTGGCAGGCAGTAGCAAGGATGTACAATGAAGAAGCCGGCAAATATGGCGCTACCATGTCGATAGGTTTTGCACTGCTCTCGATTGATAAGGAGAACGGGATTTCGAGCACAGCGCTTGGCCCACAGATGGGGATGGAACCCACCAGCCTTACCCGCACACTGAAGTCGATGGAAGAAAAAGGGCTGATAGTGCGCAAAAAAAACCCGGTAGATGGCCGCGGGGTGATAATTCACCTTACCAAGCTGGGGCGCGAAAAAAGAGACTTATCCAAAGATACCGTACTACGGTTTAATGATGTGGTAAGGCAGCACGTATCGGCCGAAAAGCTGGAGCATTTTATGGAAGTGTCTGACATAATAAACAACCTGATTGCCGATAAGCAGGTTTTTCAGGACGAAAAATAAAACAACAAACAAATTTTACAATATATAATGAAGCGCACTATAAAAAAGGCAGCCGTAGTAGGCTCCGGCATCATGGGTTCGGCAATTGCCTGCCATTTTGCCAATATTGGTGTTGAGGTGCTTTTGCTGGACATTGTTCCGCGTGAGCTTACCGAAGCTGAACAGAAAAAGGGATTGACGTTACAGGACAAAGCGGTACGCAACCGCATTGTGAACGACCACCTTGCCAATTCCCTTAAATCAAAACCCTCCCCTATTTACCACCAGAAATTTGCCGACAGGATAACTACCGGCAATACCGAGGATGACATGGCCAGGATTGCCGATGCCGACTGGGTGATTGAAGTGGTGGTGGAAAGGCTGGACATCAAACAGAAGGTTTTTGAGCAGATTGAAAAATACCGCAGGCCTGGCACGCTTATAACATCCAACACATCGGGTATCCCTATCCATTTTATGAGCGAAGGCCGCAGTGAGGATTTCCAGAAGCATTTCTGCGGAACGCACTTCTTTAACCCGCCGCGTTACCTTAAGCTGTTTGAAATTATTCCGGGACCAAAAACGTCGGCTGAAGTGCTGGACTTCCTGAACAATTACGGCGAGCAGTTTTTAGGCAAGACATCGGTAGTAGCAAAAGATACGCCGGCGTTTATAGGCAACCGCATTGGCATTTACGGCATTATGAGCCTTTTCCACCAGGTGAAGGAAATGGGCCTGACCATTGAAGAAGTTGATAAGCTTACAGGGCCGGTTATCGGCAGGCCAAAGTCGGCCACCTTCCGCACGGTTGATGTGGTAGGGCTTGATACGCTGGTGCATGTAGCCAACGGTATTTATGAAAACTGCCCTAATGATGAGGTGCATGAGCTATTCAAACTCCCAGGCTTTATTGATACCATGATGCAGAACAAATGGCTGGGCAGCAAAACCGGCCAGGGCTTCTACAAAAAGGAAGGAAAGGACATATTGTCGCTTGACCTTGATACTCTGGAATACCGCCCGCAGAAAAAAGCATCATTCGCCACGCTGGAACTTACCAAAACCATTGATAAGCCTATCAACCGATTTAAGGTATTGATAAAAGGTACAGATAAGGCAGGCGAGTTTTACCGCAAGAATTTTGCAGGAATGTTTGCTTACGTGAGCAACCGCATACCCGAAATTACCGACGACCTTTATAAGATTGACGATGCCATGAAAGCCGGCTTTGGCTGGGAAAACGGCCCATTTGAAATATGGGATGCTGTTGGTGTAGAAAAAGGTCTGGAACTGATTGAGGCCGAAGGGCAACAGGCGGCACAGTGGGTTAAGGATATGGTGGCATCGGGCAATACCAGCTTCTACTCGCTAAAAGAAGGAGCAACGTATTATTATGATCTGGAATCGAAATCACAGAAAAAAGTGCCGGGGCAGGATGCCTTCATCATACTGAACAACATCCGCGAAAGCAAAAAGATATGGAGTAACAGCGAGGCTATCATCCAGGATTTGGGCGATGGTATCATCAACCTGGAGTTCCAGAGCAAAATGAATACTATAGGCGGCGGTGTGCTTCAGGGCATCAACAAAGCTATAGACCTTGCCGAAAAAGAATATGACGGCCTTGTGATTGGCAACCAGGCAGCCAATTTCTCGGTTGGTGCCAATATAGGCATGATCTTCATGATGGCGGTGGAGCAGGAATACGATGAGCTTAACATGGCCATCAAAATGTTCCAGGACACCATGATGAGGGTTCGCTACTCTTCTATCCCCGTTGTCGTAGCGCCGCATGGCATGACCCTGGGTGGTGGCTGCGAAATGAGCATGCACGCCGATAAGGTTGTGGCAGCTGCTGAAACCTACATCGGTTTGGTGGAATTTGGCGTGGGTGTTATTCCCGGCGGTGGCGGATCGAAAGAGATGGCGCTGCGTGCGGCAGATACCTTCCGTAAAAATGATGTGGAGCTGAATGTACTGCAGGAGTACTTCCTGACTGTGGGTATGGCTAAAGTTTCTACTTCAGCTTATGAAGCTTATGATTTGGGTATCCTTCAAAAAGGAAAAGACGTAGTAGTGGTAAATAAGGACAGGCAGATTGCCGAGGCTAAAAAACATGCTAAACTGCTTGCAGAAGCAGGTTATACTGCGCCTATACGCCGTAAAGATGTTAAGGTACTTGGTAAACAGGCACTGGGTATGTTCCTGGTAGGTACTGATAGTATGGAAGCAGGCAAGTACATCAGCGAGCACGACAAGAAGATTGCCAACAAACTGGCTTATGTAATGGCCGGTGGCGACCTGAGCGAGCCTACACTGGTTACTGAGCAATACCTTCTTGATTTGGAGAGGGAAGCTTTCTTATCCCTAACAGGTGAAAGGAAGACTCTTGAAAGGATACAGTTTATGTTGACCAAAGGTAAACCGCTGAGAAATTAATTATTTTGAATGCTGAATTATAAATTTTAAATGATTCAGCAAATTCAGAATTTAAAATTCAAAATTTAAAATAATGACAAAGACAGCATATATAGTAAAAGCATATCGTACGGCGGTGGGCAAGGCTCCAAAAGGAGTTTTTCGCTTTAAGCGTCCGGACGAGCTGGCAGCGGAAACCATCCAGTTCATGATGAATGAGCTGCCGGAATTTGACAAGACCCGCATTGATGATGTGATGGTAGGCAACGCTATGCCGGAAGCGGAACAGGGCCTTAACTTCGGGCGCTTTATTTCGCTCCTGGGCCTAAAGGTTGAAGACGTGCCGGGCGTTACCGTAAACCGTTATTGCGCATCGGGGCTGGAAACCATTGCCATGGCATCGGCCAAGATACAAAGCGGTATGGCCGACTGTATTATTGCCGGTGGTGCCGAAAGCATGAGCTACATACCAATGGGCGGCTATAAGCCGGTACCTGATTACCAATTGGCTAAAAATGGCCATGAAGATTATTACTGGGGCATGGGCCTTACCGCAGAAGCGGTGGCCAAGCAGTTTAACGTGAGCCGTGAAGACCAGGACCAGTTTGGTTATAACTCTCACCAAAAAGCGCTGAAGGCCCAGGCGGAAGGCAAGTTTGACAAACAGATTGTGCCTATAACCGTAGAGCAGGTATACCTTGACGCTAACGGTAAAAAATCCACTAAATCCTATACTGTTACCAAAGACGAAGGCCCGCGTGCCGATACCACTGTTGAGGCATTGGGTAAACTGAAGCCGGTATTTGCCGCTGACGGCAGTGTTACGGCAGGTACATCATCACAAATGAGTGATGGTGCTGCTTTTGTTATGGTGATGAGCGAGGATATGGTAAAAGAGCTTAATCTTGAGCCTATTGCCCGCCTGGTAAGCTATGCCGCTGCCGGTGTAGAACCGCGCATTATGGGCATTGGCCCTGTAAAAGCCATTCCGAAAGCATTGGAAAAAGCCAACCTTCGCCTGAAGGATATTGAACTGATTGAGCTGAATGAAGCATTTGCATCGCAGTCGCTGGCTGTTTTGCGCGAGCTGGACATCAACCAGGATATTGTGAATGTAAATGGAGGCGCTATTGCCCTTGGCCATCCACTGGGCTGTACAGGAGCTAAATTATCAGTACAATTATTTGACGAAGCTAAACGCCGAGGCAGCAAGTATGGTATGGTGACGATGTGTGTTGGTACCGGACAGGGAGCAGCGGGAGTGTATGAGATACTTTAGATTGTAAGATGATAGACGTGAGATAATAGACCATGACGGAATACAGAAGACACAATTTCAAGAAAATGAAAATCTGGATTGTGGCTATGGAAATTGTAAAGCAAATATTTGATGTAACTGATACAATTCCTATGCATGAGAAATTTGGTCTAAAAAGTCAGATGGACAGATGTTCGGTGTCAATTCCATCAAATATTGCTGAAGGTTCCAGCAGGGCAAATAAATCCTTTCGGCATTTTATAGATATCGGGCTCGGTTCGTCATTTGAGTTGTAAACGCAATTACTCTTGGCTCAGCACAGAAATTATATTACAATAGACAAAGCAGAAGAATTAGAAAACAAAATAGAAGAATTTCAACGGATGACGATGAGTTTCCAAAATACTTTGATATCAGAGTAAGGTCTATTATCTATCATCTATTATCTAAAAATCTTAATATGGAAACAGCTGAAAAAGAACTCGCTCGCGGAGGGCAATTCTTAGTAAAAGAAACTAAAAGCGAAGATATTTTTACCCCGGAAGATTTTTCGGAGGAGCAGTTAATGATGCGCGATTCGGTTAAAGAATTTGTTGACCGCGAATTATGGCCTAATAAAGAACGCTTTGAGAAAAAGGATTATGCCTTTACCGAGGAAGCTATGCGCAAAACAGGTGAACTTGGTTTTCTTGGCATAGCCGTTCCTGAAGAATATGGCGGACTGGGTATGGGCTTTGTAAGCACTATGCTGGTATGCGACTATATTTCTGGAGCTACAGGCTCATTCTCTACAGCATTTGGCGCACACACCGGTATAGGTACTATGCCGATTACCCTTTACGGAACCGAAGAACAAAAACAAAAATATGTACCGAAACTGGCTTCGGGCGAATGGTTTGGCGCTTACTGCCTTACAGAGCCGGGAGCGGGGAGCGATGCCAATTCCGGCAAGACCAAAGCGGTTTTGAGCGAAGATGGTACGCATTATAAAATTACGGGTCAGAAAATGTGGATAAGCAACGCCGGCTTCTGCAGCCTGTTTATCGTGTTTGCACGTATTGGAGACGACAAGAACATTACAGGCTTTATTGTTGAGAATGACCCTGCTAACGGTATTTCACTGGGCGAGGAAGAGCACAAGCTGGGCATACGCGCCTCCTCTACCCGCCAGGTTTTCTTCAATGAAACCAAAGTACCTGTGGAGAATATGCTGAGTGAGCGCGGCAATGGCTTTAAGATTGCCATGAACGCGCTTAACGTTGGCCGTATAAAACTGGCTGCTGCCTGCCTTGACGCACAGCGCCGTACCATCTCGGCTTCAACTAAGTATGCCAACGAAAGGATACAGTTCAACACGCCAATTTCTAATTTTGGCGCTATAAGGGCTAAAATTGCCGAGATGGCTACCAGCGCCTATGCCGGTGAAAGCGCGTGCTACAGGGCTGCTAAAAACATTGAAGACCGTATTAATGCCCGCGTGGCCAAAGGCGAATCGCACCAAGATGCCGAACTGAAAGGTGTTGAAGAATTTGCTATTGAATGCTCTATCCTTAAAGTTGCGGTATCGGAAGATATCCAGAACTGCTCTGATGAAGGTATCCAGATATTTGGCGGTATGGGCTTCAGCGAAGATACCCCGATGGAAAGTGCCTGGAGGGATGCACGCATTGCACGCATTTATGAAGGTACGAATGAAATCAACCGTATGCTCTCGGTTGGCATGCTGATTAAGAAAGCCATGAAAGGCCATGTGGACCTGCTTGGCCCGGCTATGAAAGTAGCTGAGGAACTTATGGGGATACCTGATTTTGACACTCCGGATTACAGCGAACTTTTTGCTGAGGAGAAAGAAATTGTAGCTAAGCTTAAAAAAGCATTCCTTATGGTTGCAGGAAGCGCCGTACAAAAATACGGTCCTGCACTTGATGAACACCAGCAACTGCTTATGGCTGCTGCCGACATACTGATTGAGATATACATGGCAGAATCTGTAATACTGCGTACCGAGAAACTTGCTAAAAACAAAGGGGCTGAAAACGTAAAAGAGCAGATTGCCATGGCACAGCTATACCTTTACAAAGCAGTTGATGTGGTTGGCCAGAAAGGCAAGGAAGGCATTGCATCTTTCGCTGAAGGCGATGAGCAGCGCATGATGCTGATGGGGCTACGCCGCTTTACCAAGTACAATAACATGCCAAACGTAGTGGCATTGCGCGAAACCATTGCCAAAAAGATTATTGAAGAAAACGGATATGTATATTAGACTTGAAGATGTGAGATAATAGATGATAGACTCATAACTAACCCGGTCTATTATCTTTTATCTATCATCTCAACGTCTTACAACTTTTAGTTTAGTTTGTTTAAAAACCGCAGCGATAGTATCAAAGCGGTTTTTTTATTGTTAGCTTGTTGGATAGTTAGATTATTAGATTTTTAGACTATCAGATTTACAGATGTTGAGATAGCATGATGGGTTTGTGTAAATGCCAAACACAAAACGACTAAATCCAAATAAAAAATCCGCTGCAAAGTATGCAGCGGATTCCTATATATGCTTAGCGTTGTTTGTAATCACATTGGCCGGCGGCGCTTAAATACATTTACAAGTATGGCAATTAAAGCCACTACAAGCAATAGGTGTATGAGCGCACTGCCCACATGGTAAGCAAAACTTCCCAATGCCCAGATAATGATCAATATAACAGCTAAAACATACAATAAATTTCTCATAGCAGATTGTTTTTAAAGCTCAGCCTGTATTATTTTACGGCATCTACTTTTTCCTTAGCCATTTTGGCATGGTCAAGGTGTTTCCTTAGGGTTGGCAGCATGTTGGCAGCCCACATCCTTATTTCTTCGTCATTCGCTTTTTCTGAAGCTTTTTCCATTTTTTCAATCATCTTCTCATGGCCATCTACCATCATATCAGTATAAGCCTTGTCAAAATCATGGCCTGATTTATCGTTCAGGTCAGCATATTTGTCCTGGCCTTTTTCAGGCATTGCTTCAGGAATCGAAATGTTTTTCTTCATGGCAGCCGCCTTAAGGTCAGCTAATGATTTTGTGTGCTCATCAACCATCATTTTGGCTAAGGCTTTCACATCAGCATTCGTGCTTTTGGTCATGGCAAGCTTGCTCACCTCAATCTCTTTCATGTCCATACCGGCAGCATCTACAAGGTATTGAGAGTCGTCTTCCATAGCCTCGTTAGTATCATCAAACTTGGCTTCGTTTTGGTCTTCGGCTACTTCTTTCGGGTCTTCAGCCTTATCTTCTTTCTTACAAGATACTGTACCTGCCGACAGCGCTATCACTGCGGCACCCATAAGGGCTTTGGCAAAAATTGATGTTTTTTTCATAATAGGTTTGTGTTAATTAGTGTTCAACTTGTTTGTATTAGCGAAATTAACACATAGAATATGACGATACTGTTAGTATCTTCCCAATAAATGTTACAGAAATACTAAACTTGCCCTTATTGCGGCGTTTCATCAATCTCAAATACCTCTTTGCTTATTTCCACGGCGTAGCTATTAGGTATTATTTTTTTGCCGTAGATGTGTGCATACACTTTGGTAAACTCTGCCCCGAAGTATAATATAATGGCCGAATAATACACCCAAACTAAAATTATAACTACCGAACCCGCCGCACCATAAGCCGATGCAATGTTAGAATTGCCCAGGTAAAGGCTGATGGCCAGTTTGCCCAGCATGAATAGTATGGCTGTAACGCCCGAACCTATAAGCGTGTCTTTCCATGCCAGCTTGCCATCGGGCAGGGTTTTGAAAATGATAGAGAACAGAAGGGTGATGATAGCAAATACTACTACAATATTCAGCACATAAAAAAGATAAACGGTAGCGTTGGGCAGGTATTCCTTAAGGCGGCCACTCATTAAGTCCAATATTGTGTTGGCTAACAAGCTCACCAGCAACAAAAACCCCATAGAGCCAATCATGGAGAAAGACATTAGCCTGTTCTTTACAAATTTTTTGAAACCTTTTTTGGGTTTGGCCTTCAGTCCCCAAATGTAGTTAATGGAGCTTTGTATTTCGGCAAAAACACCGCTGGCGCCTACTAAAAGTATGATGATACCAAACACCATGGCAAACACATTATTATCAGACAGTTCCATATTCTTGATGGTTTCCTGTATCTGGGCCGCGGCCTGGTTGCCTACCAATCCGTTTATCTGCCCGTAAAACTGGCCGGTTACCGCTTCCTCTCCAAAAAAAAGCCCACACACCGAAAGGATGATTATGGACAATGGCGCTATGGAAAATATGGTATAATAAGCCAAAGAGGCGCTGAGCTTAATAGCGTTGTCATCATTAAATTCTGTAAATGCTTTTTTGAGCAGCTTCCAGCTTTTGGCGGCAGTTTGCCTTAGTTTCATACAATCAAAAAAAATTATCTATCGAAAGAAAACAGCGCCGCATCTTTATTTTCCTTCCCTAAAATCATATCGGTAATCATCTGTGCAGCAATGACGCTAAAGGTAATGCCATTTCCGCCAAATCCCAAAGCAAAATAACTATTGGGCAGCCTGTTATATGGCCCAATGTAAGGCAGTGCATCTTTAGTGGAACCAAAGGTGCCGCACCAGGTAAATTCCGGTTTAAAGTTGAGGTGCGGGAACAACTTGTTCACATCCTTAACCAATTGCTTCGCTTTGTATTTCATCAACTTATCACGCTTGTTGGGGTCGTGGAAATCTACATCCCTGCCGCCAACTATCACCCGGTTATCGGGGGTGGTGCGCAGGTATAGATAAGGGTCGGCGGTGTTCCACAACAATACTTCATCCTTCCAGAAAGGCCGCTCATTATACTGCTCGCTTATTACCACATAGGTAGAAAGCAAGTCCACTATTTTCTTATCAATAAAATTCACCACCTCATAACCGGTGGCATATACCAGTTTTTTTGCCTTAACCGTATAGCCCGATTCAGTGGTGAGCGTTACACCTGTTCTGTGGTGTTTGATATCGGCCACTGGTGTGCGGTCAAAAATATTGAGCTTGTCGCTTTTCTTTTTCCTGTGTTGTAGCAGGCAATGTGCCAGTGCATAGGCGTTGGTTTGCGCTCCATGTTTGGAGAGTATTGCCCCGGGAGCATCAATGTTATATTCCGCCTTTATCTCATCAGCATCCAGGTAGCGCACATCAAAACCGGCGGCCTTGCGGGCTTCAAACTCCTTCTTTAAATCCGGCACATCTTTTTTATAAGCGGCATAATACAGGCTGTCCCGGTATTCAAAATCTTCGCCCAGCCCCAGCTTTTTGGAAATTTCACCCAGCGTATTGATGGCTCCGTTGCATAAATGGTATGCGCGTTCGGCCTTGTCCCTGCCTATAAGTGCAGAAAGTTCAAACAGCGGCTTGTCAATCTCGTATTGCAGCAAAGATGTGCTGGCGCTTGTGCTACCCAGACCTATGGTTCGCGCATCCAGCGTTATGCAGTTAATGCCTGCATTTACCAAATAGTATCTTACCAATGCACCTGAAATGCCTGCACCAATTATAGCGACTTCCGCTTCGGCATCGTGATCCAGCTTAGGATAAGTAAAAGGCAGGCCGTCTTTAATGAGCCAGAAAGGATAACCTGATTTTAGTGTCATCTGTTTAATAATTATAACTTAAAATTAAACACTTTCTTTCGGAAGGTTTGATACACTGTAAGAAATATAGGAATTATTTAACTGTTGTTGAAACTCTCCCGAGAGACAAAAAATAATTAGTTTTGTAACGCCAAATCCATTAACCAAAATGATAAACCCAAGCGCAAGCGGCTGGATAGATAAGTTTTTTGCAGGTGTAACTACTCCCGCAAAAACATCATCTCATGCATTTTATAAACAGGTGCGCAATACCGGGTTTATTTACGGTTATGTTACCGAGGCCAGCCACGTTACCAAAAAGGACACAGCAGGGTGGACAACCGAGGAAATGACCAAAGTGGCGCTACTGGATAGCCTCTATGCACTATATTGCCTTGAAACAGGACTGAACGATACTAAAGGATTTATAAAAAAAGCGATTGGGTTTTACAAAGAAATGACACCCGAAGGCTTCAACCTGCTGCAAAAGGTTTTACCATCATCTCCCATAAGCCACCAGTTGGAGGATATACTGCAAGAAAGGATACATACCAATGAGAATATCATCAGCCGTAATTTTTCGCACATACTTACCAATGCGCTGCTGTTTATGGATGTGCTGGGTTTCAGGCAATATTTGCTGAATGGTGAAATCCCTGAAAAATACATGCGTAAGCTGGAGGAAACCGTGATACGCATTGTATTGCTCGCTCTGCGCTCCAAGAAAAAGCAAACGGAGTATGATAACCTGCTCATTATGCTGTTTGAATCATCCGTGCGGTACACCAAATTCAGTGATGTGGCGGCAGACACTGTTGAGAATATTGAAATAGCTTATTTTGCATCGGACCTGGAGAAATTTTACCTGATGGATATTGCCGGAATGGCGATATGGACCGATGGCATGGCCGATGAAAGCGAGATAAGCTTCCTGTACACATTGGCACAGCAACTTGGTATTGATGATGAAACCGCCGCAGAAAGCATTGCCTCATTTGATGTTTTCATCCGTTTACATAAAAAACATATCCCCTACTTTAACTATACACACCCGGTAAAGCATTTTTATGACCATGCTGCGCAAACGGTTATGCTACTGATTAACCGTAACCGCAAAAGGCTGGTAAAAGAACTTTCTAATAATGCGGAGCTGATGCTGCTCCTTACCCACTCTACCCATCGGAGTCTGAATGATAAGGAAAAGAAAAAAATGAAAAAGCAATTGCTGGAAGTTTGCAAAACAGTACCATCGCTGGCTATTTTCCTGTTGCCCGGAGGGAGCCTGCTGTTGCCCTTGCTCATTAAATTTATACCTCAATTGCTGCCAAGCATGTTTAATGAGAATTTAGAGAAGGATCAGTGATTAGTGGGCAGTGTTCAGTATTCAGTTGGCAGTCCCAGTCCCTGTTTTCAGTTTCAGTCATGCTGAGCTTGTCGAAGCGCAATCCCAGTCTCAGTCGCAGTTTTTAGTTTCAGTCACGCTAAACTTGTCTAAACGCAGTACCAGTCGCAGTTTTCAGTTTTAGTCACGCTGAGCTTGTCGAAGCGTAATCCCAGTCTCAGTCGCAGTTTTTAGTCTCAGTCACGCTAAACTTGTCGAAACGCAGTACCAGTCCCAGTCCCAGTTTTCAGTTCAGTCACGCTTAGTTTATCGAAGCGCGGTCTTAGTTTTCAGTCGCAGTTTTCAGTGAATACCCATACCCTAACTCCCAGCACCTGATAAAAAAAACTGCCCTCAAAAGTTGAGGGCAGCCTGCTAAAATGACCTTTCTTATTACCATTAAAACCTAAGGCGGTCAACCTTATCTAAATCATTATTATCGCAGTAATTTACGTTGAGGTCTTTTACAATACCTGTATCAAGGCCATATACCCAGCCGTGCAGGCAAAGTTCCTGCCCGCTGGCCCATGCTCCCTGTACTATTGATGTTTTGGCAAGGTCAGTTACCTGCTCCTTTACATTGATTTCTACAAATGCATTAAAACGGTCATTCTCATCAACAATTGAATCAAGGTAAGCATGATGCTGCCTGTATACATCTTTTATATGGCGAATCCAGTTATCAATAATACCAATAGAGCTATTGCCCATAGCGGCCTTAACCCCACCACAGCCGTAGTGGCCACATACTATAACGTGTTTTACCTTCAGTACATTTACCGCATAATCCAGTACGCTTAGCATGTTCATATCGCTGTGTACTACCATATTGGCAATGTTCCTGTGTACAAAAACCTCGCCCGGCTGTGCGCCAATCACCTCGTTGGCAGGCACACGGCTGTCAGAACAGCCAATCCATAACAGTGGCGGCTGCTGGCCATGAGCCAGTTTTTCAAAGTACTGAGGGTCGTCCTTCAGTTTTGTTTCACTCCATATCTTGTTGTTGTCCAGTATCTTTTTATAAAAATCTGTTCCCATATTCTAATTCTGTGTTTTTGCCCTACGGCTATTTAAAGTTAATTGTTTTTACGTTATTATCATCACAATGTTCAACAAAAACATTTTTCATAGGTGTATTTTCCAGTTCATAAGCCTCTTTAAAGCCTACAAGCACTACTTCAATGTTTTCATCTTTGGCTTTCACATTACGGAATTCTTCAATCAAATCCAGCACATCGTGTGCTATATATACCGTGTCAGAAGCGTTGATGACTACTTTTGAGTTTTCAGGTATGTCCTGCAATGTGGTTTTTATCGCTGCCTTATTTAGGAACGAAACTTCCTGCGCCAGATCAATATGTATTATATCACCCTGGCCATAATCTTCCTTGCGGAAGTTGTAAGCCCTTTTCAGGTTGCCACGCAGTATGAAAATGATGCTTATAAAAATACCCAGCCCCACTCCATAAAGCAGCCCAAACGCCACTACTGCCACAAGCGT
The DNA here is from genome assembly GCA_041916875.1 of Flavobacterium sp. Taxonomy (GTDB): domain Bacteria; phylum Bacteroidota; class Bacteroidia; order Flavobacteriales; family Flavobacteriaceae; genus Flavobacterium. The sequence goes on along the minus strand of JAYRYS010000006.1, from coordinate 130,669 downwards.
AGCTATAAAAGGTATAAACTGGTATTTACCCTTTACCCAAAAGTGCTTCAGTTTAGCAGGGCTTGCCAGCTTATAACCTACCATGAGCAACACGGCAGCCAGCGTAGCCAACGGGATGAGGTTAAGCACCACCGGGATAGCCAAAACGCATATAAGCAGTAGTGTACCGTGTATAATAGTTGACATTTTTGAGCGGGCTCCTGCACTGGCATTGGCCGAAGAACGCACCACAACCGATGTCATGGGCAGGCCACCTATAAGGGCACTCAGCATATTGCCTATACCCTGGGCTTTCAGCTCCACATTAGTATCCGTGTAGCGTTTTTGTACATCCATCCGGTCAGATGCTTCAATGCATAATAGTGTTTCTATAGATGCTACCACGGCTATGGTAACGGCTGTTATCCATACCTGAGAGTTGCCAAAGCCTGAAAAATCAGGCATTACCAGCATAGCCTTAAATTCATCAAAAGATTGCGGAACCGGCAGTTTTACCAAATGTTCAGTTTCTAATGCAAGGCTACTGCCGCTACTTTTAAAAACCTCATTAAGGGCAATACCTGAAATAACAGCAACAAGGGCACCTGGCACCAGTTTCAGCTTTTTAAGCGCAGGCACTTTATCCCAACATATTAATATAGCTAATGATATAAGGGCAATAAGTACGGCACCACCTTCAAAACGCTGCAATATCTCAGGGAAATCAGAGAACGGGTTGGTACCGTCGAGCCTGAAAAACTGCTCGTCGCCTTCATAATCCTTATCATAGCCCACAGCATGCTCCAGCTGGGTAATTATGATAATGACACCAATACCGGCCAGCATGCCTTCAATAACATTTGACGGGAAATAATTGGAAATGCTGCCTGCCTTAATAAAGCCAAGAGCCAACTGTATAGCACCGGCAAGGAATACGGCCAGTAGGAAAAGCTCAAACGAGCCAAAGGAAGTGATAGCCGCCAGAACAATTGATGTAAGCCCGGCAGCAGGCCCTGAAACACTAATGTGTGAGCGGCTTAGCGCACCCACAACTATACCACCTATAACACCGGCTATAATACCCGATAAAGGTGGTGCGCCTGAAGCAAGAGCTATACCCAGGCAAAGTGGCAATGCCACCAGGAAAACCACAAGCCCTGATGGAAAATCAGACTTTAGGTTTGCAAAAAGATTCGTCTTTTTTGTCATACCATGAAAAAATATAATACATTAAAAGTGATAAATACAAAATGTATTTATGCGCATCCGGTTTTGCAGGATGTACAATGTATTATACCGTTTCGGGCGGTGGGGAAAAAATCTCTTCAAAGACATTGTCATGCCTTTGAAGATTTTCAGATTTTATTTCGGCAGATTTCTTTACAGCTTTATAAAACGTATATTCAAATTCAAAATAATGATGCGCCTTAACTTCTTTTATTTCTTTTTGAATTTCTTCTTCGGTAAGATTGTAAACCATAGAAACGTCAGCATCATCCTGCAGCATGCTCACCACCGTGGGAGCCGCCAGGAATGACAGGAACATTATGAGTACTATGTTTACAAGTATTTTCATCAGCGCGAAGTTACGCAATAATATTCACAATAATTATACCGAAATCATTAAGATTATATTTCTTCCTCGCTCCAGGCTTTCATCATCCAGATTGTTTTTTCCTGTTCGGTTATAAAATCGCTCATCATGGAGTTGGTCCCCTCGTCTCCTATCTTATCTGATTCTTCCAGTATCACCCTTTCAATCTTCAACAAGCTGGATAGTGATGTAATGATAAGGTGCACCGCTTCAGTATCTTTAGTAATGTTACGCCCTACCTCCAGCTTATTGTTACGGATGTAATCATCAAAAGAGTGTAACGGTGTAGAGCCTAATGTAAGGATACGCTCGGCTACCATATCAATCTTTTCCTGTGCGTCATTATACAGTTCCTCAAACTTTACGTGCAGGTCAAAAAAGCGTTTGCCGCGAATATTCCAATGCAGCCCACGCAGGTTTTGGTAATACACCTGAAAGTTAGAGAGCAGTATATTAAGCTCTGCTGCAATCATTTCAGTTTCTTTTACCGGCAATCCCAGTATATTCGTGGCCTTGTCTTGTGCTTTCGTTTTCATTATAAAATTTTTTTTTTGTGTTGGTATCTACCAAAGTTAGCAAAAAATAACACCAAATACCATAGTCAATATCAATCATTTTTATATTTTTATCATCAAAATTTATGAAATATGACAATCACACAGTTATATTATGTACTGGCCGTAGCAGAACATAAAAATTTTACACTGGCGGCGGAAAAGTGTTTTGTGACACAGCCAACACTAAGTATGCAAATACAAAAACTGGAAGAAGAGCTTGATATACAAATATTTGACCGCAGCAAAAAACCCATACAGCTTACTGATGTGGGACAAATGATAGTAACGCAGGCCAAGAATATTGTAAATGAATCAGGCCGCATAAAAGATATTGTTGACCAGCAGAAGGGCTATATAGGCGGTGATTTTAAGATTGGCATTATCCCTACCATCATGCCTACCCTGCTGCCCATGTTTATGACCAATTTTATCAACAAGTATCCGAAGGTAAACCTGATTATAGAAGAGCGGACTACTGAAGAAATAATCAGAATGCTGAAAAACGGCCAACTGGATGCAGCTATTGCCGCCACGCCACTGGGCGAAGAAAGCATTAAGGAAATTGTACTTTACTATGAGCCTTTTGTAGCTTATGTACCGGAAAACAACCCGGCATATAAAAAGAAAGAATTTGAGGTAGAAGACCTGGAAGCCAATCTTGACAAGATATTGCTATTGCAGGACGGGCACTGTTTCCGCAATAATGTGCTGAACATTTGCCGCAACACTACCATGATGGACCACAACCCCTTCCATCTTGAAAGCGGCAGTTTTGAGACTATGGTAAAACTGGCTGATGAGGGCCTGGGCATGACTTTGCTGCCTTATCTGCACACGCTTGATATGGGTCAAAAATCTAAAGATAAGCTAAGGCCTTTCCCTGAGCCAAAACCATCCCGGGAGGTAAGCCTTATTTACTCTAAAAAGGAACTTAAGCTGCATATTATTGAGGCCCTGCGCGGTGTAATTGCCGGTGTAGTGAAAGGTGCTATAACCTTTCAGAATGTGGCTATAACCAGCCCGATGCATAAGAAATAGTAGTTTCTGTAAAAATGAAAAAAGGAGCCATACGGCTCCTTTTTAATTATTGTTCTACATAAATGAGACAAGCTTTTAATTCAGGCTTTTCTGAAGTGTAACTTTGCAGCCAGTCTATAAGTTGCTCAATCTCATATGGCAATAATACTTTTATTGCTTTTTCCAGTTCTTTACAAAAAAGCTTAGGGTCGAAACTTACGCTTTCCAAAACCTTTTTTGTATAGCTAAACATAGTTCTGGGCATTCTTGTAATTTAGTTTGTTTTGAATTAGTAGGTGATAAGAACGTATTGTAAAAGTAATAATTATTTTGACACGTTGATAATAATTTACAAATTAAAATTTGCATAAAATTAGAAATTTGTAATCATTTAACACAAAATTAAACCTTTGCTACCCTTAGCATCTCACGTTTACCAGGTGGCCCGGGCAATTTTTCGGTGATGAAACCGGCTTCCTGCATGGCTTTTTTTATAATAGTGCGGCAGGCATAAGTCACTAATATCCCATTCGGTTTTAATGCATTATACATTCTCCTGAAAATTTCCGTGCTCCACAAATGGGGCTGGGCATGGTAGCCAAAGGCATCAAAATACACCAGGTCATACTTGCCGGCATCATCAATGTCTTCAAAATCCTGCTGTCTTTTTATTAACGTAAATTTATCACTTATTATTGCTTCAGCTCCCCATTTTGCAGCGTGCAAGGCATCAAAAGCAGGCTGCTCGCCCACTGCATCCAGTTGTGAAACGTAATTGAGCAGGCTCACTTCTTCCTGCGCTATGGGGTAAGCTTCTACACCTGTGTAGTAAATTTGCTGATTGTTTTTTTTGCTTTCAAGATACGTGATGAATGCGTTGAGTCCGGTACCGAAACCTATCTCCAGGATTGAAACGGGCCTGCCTTCAAACAAGTCCAGCCCATTTTTTATGAACACATGCTGCGCTTCCTGTATCGCCCCGAATTTGGAGTGGTAGCTTTCGTTCATCTCCGGGAGGTGAATGGTTACGGAACCGTCGGCAGTGGTGATGATCTCTCTTTTCATTGGGGCAAAGGTAAAAATCTTTTATGGGTTGTTTCACAGAGGTGCACAGAGAATTTCACGGAGATACACAGAGACGTTTCAAGAGAACCACCCCGGCCTTTTGCCACCCCTCCAAAGAGGAGAATGCCGCTGTTGCTATTTGACACACCCCTGGCTAAATAAAGCATTAGTCACACTGAGCTTGTCGAAGTGGCTAATGCTTTATTTGTTTGGTGATTAGAGGAATCTATAAAAAACAAACAGCCACACTTCGACAAGCTCAGTGTGACTGTTTGTTTTTTGTATGATTGTTGATTTTGCGCGACTGTTTGTCTATCTGATTATCTGCAAATCGAATAATCGGATAATCTAACTGTCTAACAATCCAACAATCTATTTTATGTATAGTTTTTTAATCCTTGGTATAGGGCCTTCGCATTTGCCCTGGTGGCATTGCACGCAGGCATCAACCGCGTCATTAAAGTGCTTTTTGGCATTTGCCTGATCCTTATAAATTAGTTCCTGCGCTTTGATGAACTTAGCGGCCTGCTCTTTAAAAAAAGCATCATTCTCGCTGGGATCGGTCATTGCAGAGCTATGTATTTTAAGGATGTGCTGCGGGAAAGTACCAATGGTATCACCGGTTTTTATGCGTTCTTTTAAGCGCTGGTTGTCCACATACATCTGCTCCATGAGCGCTGCCATTTCAGACATCTCATACATTTTAAACTCCTTCTTAGGTTTCTCCGCAGGTTTTTCGGCTACAGGCGTTGTCACTTCTGCTTCCTTCTTTTGGCAGGAAGCAAAAACCAACATCAATGAAGCCGCTATTATAAAAGGCTTTTTCATTATTTGCTTATCAGTACGCCGTCAGCCATAAACTTATATTCAACCTTTGGCTCAGTAATCTTGGCTATCTCAGCCTCTGACTGGCCACCATCTTTAGCATAATGCTTCAGTTGGGCAACCGATGTTTCGCTTACAAAAGCCTTACCGCTTATTACAGCATCCTGCTCGGCAGCATTCAGCGGCACAAAGAAAGCATAGTCCTTGAACTTAACGAAAGATTCTTTACCGCCCGGAAGCTCCATAGCCATCCAGCAGCCTTTCTTTTGGCAAACATCTTTTATTTTTGACTTGAATTTCACGGCAACAGTATCGCCGGGCTTAAGGCCTTTGTACTTTTTCAGCATTTCCTCTTTCGTCAGTGCCTTATCGGCAACAATCTTAGACCCGAAAGATGCATACTCTACTTTTACATCCTGGTTGGCAGGTACGGCTTTCACTTCTTTTTCTGCTGTTTCCGCAACAGTTGTAGCCTCGGTTGTTTCAGTAGCTTCAGTCTGAGTTACCGTATCGGTATCCATCTGAACAGTATCGCCTTTGGTTTCAATAACCGTTTTGTCAGATTCTACTTTAGTTTCTTTATTCTGCTGGCAGGCTACAATTGAAAGAAGTGCCGCTGCAAGTACTATTTTTTTCATAATTGTTTTTTTATTATGCAGCAAAGTTATACAGAAAACCCGAACCTCAAAAAAAATAATAAATGTATTACATGGCTTTTGCCCAGCCGGTTAGTGTTTGGTGCATTCTTATTTTATTAACAATGGCACGGGCACTTTATTTTTTAGTTAAATTTGCCTTACAACCTACTAACCCCAACCCATTTTGATGGACACTAACAACATAACAATAAACCATACTGATAAAAGCAAAATAGGTGAAGTTGACTTTGAAAACCTTGCTTTCGGCAATATTTTTACTGACCACATGCTGGTATGCGACTACCGCAACGGCGCGTGGGAACAACCGGTGATAAAACCTTATGAGCCTTTTTTGATTGACCCATCGGCAAAAGTATTCCACTATGGGCAGGCCATTTTTGAAGGCATGAAAGCCTATAAGGATGAGCAGGATGATGTGTGGCTTTTTCGCCCGGAGGAGAATTTTGACCGTTTTAATAAATCGGCCGTAAGGCTGGCCATGCCCGAAGTACCTGAAGAAGTTTTCATCGGCGGAATGAAGCACCTTTTAAACCTTGAAAAAGAATGGGTAAAGAAAGGAAAAGGCAACTCGCTGTACATCCGCCCTTTTATGATTGCCATAGGTTCAGGCGTTATTGCGGCACCCAGCACACAATACCGGTTTATGATTATCCTTTCTCCGGCAAAGGCCTATTATTCGGGTGAAGTAAAGGTAATAATTGCCGAGCATTACAGCAGGGCAGCCAATGGCGGTATTGGCGCGGCAAAAGCTGCAGGCAACTATTCGGCTCAGTTTTATCCTACCAAGCTGGCTAATGAGCAGGGCTTCCAGCAAATTATATGGACGGATGATGCCACACATTCCAAACTGGAGGAAGCCGGCACCATGAATGTTTTTTTCAGGATAAACGATACTTTATATACTGCCCCAACCAGCGAAAGGATACTGGACGGCGTGACCCGCAAAAGTATCATTGAGCTTGCCAAAAGGGAAAACGTGAATGTTGAGGTTCGTTCCGTGTTGGTTTCAGAACTTATTGATGCTGCCAAAAATGGTTCACTGAAAGAAATTTTCGGTGCAGGAACAGCAGCGGTAATCAACCCAATTGTGGGCTTTAGCTACCAGGATGAATATTATGAACTGCCTAAGCTTGAAAAATCCATAGCGCTGGATTTGAAAGAGAAACTGACCAACATACAATATAAGCTTGCTGAAGATACCTTTGGGTGGACAATTAAAGTTTAGCCAAAAGTAATTAGCCAAAAGCCACTAGCTTAGTACAGTACTGCGCTAATTCCTTTTGGCTTTTGGCTGTTTACTAATACTCCAGTATTTCCCTGAAGTTTGGCTTAAAGTAGTTAGGCCCTTTCATCACTTTGCCGTCTTCGCGATATATGGGTTTGCCATCTTCACCCAGCTTACTCATGTTGCTGCGCTGTATCTCGGCAAAAACCTCTTCAATTTTATGCTGTAGGCCATGCTCTATTATCGTTCCGCACAATATATACAACATATCGCCCAGGGCATCCGCAATTTCCACCAGGTCGTTGTTTTGCACTGCTTCCAGGTATTCCTCATTCTCCTCTTTCATCAGGTTGTAGCGCAGCAGGTTTACATTTTCGCCCAGGCTTGCTTTTGGTTGTTCGCTTATGCCCAGCCCAAATGAGCTGTGGAATTGCTTTACGGCATCAAGTTGGTTTTTCATGATCAAATAGTATTTATGCGCTAAAATTACCTTAAATATTGGGCGGCATATTGTAGCTTTGCAAAAAGATTTCAACATGTTTACCACCGGCCAGTTAAATTTTGCGGCTTTTTTTATAGTAGTGTTTGTTGCCGCCATGATATATGTGTACCGCAAGGACCTTAAACTCCACAAAAACTATTACAAAGGCAGCTACTGGATATTGATAGCTTTCCTGATATTCATCGGGCTTTTGTTTGTGCTTAAGAGCTACTTAAAAAACAATCGTTAAAAATTTCTTAAAATAATAAAACTCAAAATCCCCACTGTTGGGGATTTTTTTTTACCTTAAGTTCCTGAATTTTGATGTGTTAACCAATAAAACCGAAATATTATGCCAAATGATCCTAAACACACTGCCCACGCCTATAGGGCTGAATACATTAATTATAATACAGCCAAAAAAAAGCTTGAACTTGATTTTGACATCGAAGGAAATGTTGAGGACTACATTTTTTACCCAATAATTGATGTTTCCAAAGAAATTACAAAAATAAATAATAAAGGAATCAGGTCAAATGAGCATTTAAATGCCATACTTATTTTCTTTTCAAAAGCAAACGATGATCCCGGAAGTGAACTTGGAACCAGTACTGTTGGCAAACTAAAAAAGTTTATTGACCTTACAAAACTCTCTGATTCTGAAATTCCAGATGCTCCTGATTTTAAAACCGATGATGTCGAGTCAAAAGATATCTTCATTATACTATATCATGACAATACTTTTAGGACATCAGATATTGGATTGGTTTATGATAATCTTCAGGAATATTATGATGATGCAAAATCTGACGATTTTGTCTTCCGCCCTATCGAACCTAAAAATAAGGTACGAAAACATGGAGGTATTGAACTGATACCTCGTAAGGCAGGTATGACCATAATCCGCAAGCCAAACTTATAAGAATATTTTTTTGACTATAAATAAATTTATACTGCCTGTTGTGCTCGTGAGTTTCCTCATGGGCACAACTTATGCGCAAAATAAAGATCTTAAAAAAAGCCGAGAATTTATTGCTGACGGTAAATTTCAGTCTGCTTTGGGACTTTTGAACATAATACCACAAAAAAAACTATCAGGGCATGATATGGCATTGTATAGTTTGCTAAAGGCAAAAGCATACAGTGCAGAAAATGCTGAAGACAGCGCTTATTATTATTATGTTACCGCAAAACAGCAATACCATGCGATTGACAGCACTGAGGCTGCGATGAAAATAAATTTACAACTCGCCTATTTAGCTGAAGCACATAGTAAGAAATTTGAGTTGCATCCGCAGGAATATTTAGATGAATATCTTGACTATGCCATGAAAATTAAAGATCCGCTGACGCTTGCCAATGCCTATACTGAGTTGGCATCAATCAAGATAAATCCGAAGGAATATAATGAAGCATTAAGATATTTTGAGAAAGCCAGGCAAATAAATAAATCGCTGAAAAATAAAAAACTTGAATCACAAATTAATAACAATCTTGCAGCAATATATAATGAGCATCTTCACCAGCCTGACTCTGCCCTATATTATTTAAAAAAAGACCTTGAATATTTAAAAACAAAGAAAAACAATACTTACGATTTAACGGTAAACTATATTAATCAGGCTGTTTCGCACATTCATAAAAAAGAATACGAAACATCAAACGAACTACTCAACCTTGCAAACAGAATAAATGTAAATCAGAACAGGAAGGGTTTAAAGGTTATAATATATGATTATTTAGCACAAAATAATGCATCGCTCGGCAATTTTAAAGAGGCTTATAATGATTACTTAAAATATCAGGCATATACTGACAGTCTTAATATTGAAGAGCAGGCTATCGCCGTAGCCGATATTGAAACCCGCTACAGGACTACAGAAAAAGAGCTTAGGAACAAAGTGCTCGAGTCAGATAACAATACCAATAGAATAATTATTTATGTTATTTTGGGTGTACTACTCGCGATATTGGTTATAGGCTACCTAATAGTTAAAAACGCCCGTCGCCGCGAAAAGATTGCCGCACAGGAAAAGCTCATAGAGCAGCAAAAACTGGAAAAAGCACTGAAGGATTATGAACTGCAAAGCATTGACCTGATGCTGGAAGGCCAGGAAAAAGAACGCGAACGCATAGCCAACGACCTGCACGATAACCTGGGCAGCATGCTGGCTACCCTGAAACTGAACTTTGAAAACCTGAAACTGCGCAAGAACGAGCTGGCCGGCGAAGAAAACAAGCTTTATGAACGCACGGATGAGCTGATTGAAGAAGCTTACCAAAAAGTACGCCGCATAGCACATGCCAAAAATGCCGGTGTTATTGCCAATAAGGGTTTGCTGCCTGCCATAAAAAAACTGGCTGAAAAGCTTACGCTACCCGGCAAATTGAGTTTTCAGGTAGTGGATTTCGGGTTTGATGAAAGGCTGGAAAACACGCTGGAAATTGCTATTTTCCGGATGGTTCAGGAACTGGCTACTAATATCATAAAACACTCGCAGGCTACGGAAGCTACTATACAACTTACCCACCATGAAGACAATATCAATATTATAATTGAAGATAATGGTGTGGGCTTTTCTCCTGACGGTGTAAAGCCGGATAGTGGTATGGGGCTTGACTCTATCCGTAAAAAAGTAATCCAACTGGGAGGAACCTTTAGTATTGACTCCACCCCGGGCAAAGGCACAACCATAGTAATAGATATACCTGTATGATACGCATTGTAATAGCCGAAGACCATCAGTCGCTGATTGACGGCATAAAGCTTTTCCTTGAATACGAGGACGATATTGAAGTGGTGGGTGAAGCGAACGACGGTGAAAGGCTGCTGGAAATTGTAAGGATTAAAAGGCCGGATATTGTTCTGACCGATATCCGCATGCCTCGTATGGATGGAATTACAGCCACCAAACAAATAAAAAAGGACCTGCCGCAATGCAAGGTAATTGCTTTTAGTATGTTTGAACAGGATGAAGCAATAGCACAAATGGAAACCGCAGGCGCATCTGGCTATATCATGAAAAATTCATCGCTTAAAGTGGTGCTGAACGCTATAAGGGCGGTGATGAAAGGTGAAACCTATTTTGATGCGTTGCTCAAAAAAAATACTGAGAAAGACGATGTGGATGCTATACTGAGCAAAAGGGAAAAAGAAATAGTAAAACTGATAGGCCTTGGCAAAACATCTCAGGAAATTGCCGATATGTTATTTATAGGAAAAACTACTGTAGATACACACCGGAAAAACATTCTTAAAAAACTGAACCTACAAGGCAAAAGCGAATTGTTGCGCTATTCGGTTGAAAAAAAATATGATTTTTAGTTTTCGGCAATCTTACTGAAAACCTTTATGTGTGTGAAAAATACCCTTGATTGGGTATTTTTTTGCTTTTGCAATATGCTGATTTTTGGATTATTAACCTATAAACAAATCTACAACATGAAGCATTTTAAAAAATTTGCAGTGGTAACAGCATTAATTTGCAGTGCAGCATTTATTTCTTGTGAAGAAGATGAAGAAGATGACATTGTTGACAACTGTGCCGCCGAACTACAGGCACTATCGGTAACACTGTCAGAAAAAAGCACCGCATTTAGCAACAACCCCACTCCTACCACATGCGGAGCTGTGCGCACAGCTGCCATTAATTTGCTGAACAAAGCAGAACAGTGTGACGCATCAGGCCAGTACCAACAGGCAGTACAGTATTGGATGAGCCTTGATTGCAGCGAGTTTAATTAAAACCAGTAAAATCAAATAATCCCCTGTAAACTTATGTTCACAGGGGATTATTTATTGTGTTTAATATACAGTTAAGCGTCTAAATTACATATAGTTAAACTATCAGCCGTATTAATACTGATAAACATTGTTGATTATCGACTCCATGAGCTGATCGAACAGTTCGGCCTGGTCGTTGGTTACAAATGTAATTGTAAAAAAACAACCTTTATCGGTACGCTGCTTGGTAATCACCCCATTCAGCCTGTAATTTAACCTGTCTATCATAACAATACGGTTAAACAGCTTTTTTGGTACGGTAAATGACTTGATTATCATAGAGTATGTTTTTTGTAAATTTAATAATAGAATACTTAATAATGTTATAATATTATATTAAAGCATTACTCTTAAATACAGTATAATAAGTTAAAAAATTTACAATTTAGCATTAACTGCCACCTGTCCTAAAAAGTGCCCTGACATATTTTTGATAACACCTTATACTTTTTAAAATACCCTTTAATGGGTATTTTTTGCATTAACTAATTTGCTGAAATTTGTATCTGATAAATAGTTTTAGTGGCACTAACCAATTCAAGGGGTGTTAGTGACACAAATTGATTTCATTCAAGATTTTTGTTTCGGTAAAATATCCCCGCCCCAGGGGATATTTTTTTATCTTTAAATTACAAAGTACATTCCTGTTAATTTTTTGGCACGGTATATGCAAAGCGATAAAATAACCGTCAATAGCCGATGGAAACAATTTTAGAATACCTTTGTAACCATTAATCAATAAAACATGAAATTTAAATCTTTATCTCTGGCATTTATAGCTTCAGCATCAATATTTATTACAGGATGCTCATCACAAAAAACTACGACAGTAAGCCGTGTTGACGAAAACACAGTGACTGACCTGAGCGGGCGCTGGAACGAAACAGACTCCAGGCTTACGGCACAGGAAATTACGGCTGAACTGATGTCGCACTCATGGTACAGTACTTATGCTGCTGAAAATGGCGGTAAAAAACCGGTAATAATTGTTGGGCTTATCACCAACAAATCGCACGAGCATATTGCTACCGAAACTTTTTCTAAAGACATTGAAAAAGAAATGATAAACAGCGGAAGGATGAAAGTGGTGCAGGGCGGTGCCATGCGCGAAGAAATAAGGGCCGAAAGGGCTGACCAGCAAAACAACGCATCGCAATCAACCATGAAAAAATTTGGCCTTGAAAATGGTGCCGATTTTATGCTTCAGGGTACCATTAACTCTATTGTGGACCAATCAGGCAACAACAAAACCATTTACTACCAGATTGACCTTGAGCTTTCGCACATGCAAAGCAATGAAAAGGTGTGGATTGGCGATAAAAAAATTAAAAAAGTTTTAGGCACTAAATAATCCCGACTGATGAGGGCTTACCGCCAAACCATATTACATTTCGGCAAAGCCGTCTTACTGTTGCTATTATTAACAGCTACATCCTGCGCTACCTATAATGCGCAGGTAGCTATTGAGAGTGACCTGTACAATGGTAATTTTGATAAGGTTGCCAAGGATATAGATGGCAATTCTTTCCTCAATAAGGATAAGAACAGGTTGCTGTACTTTATGGAAAAAGGCAAAGTAGAGTACCTGCGCGGTAACTATGAAGCCAGCAACAACTTGCTGGAACAGGCCTATATAATGGTTGATGACAAGATAAAAACATCAACCGGACAGTATGTTGCGGCCAAATTTACCAATCCCAATGCTGAACCTTATAAAGGCGAGGATTTTGAAAAGGTAACAATTCACTACTACAAAGCGCTGAACTACTTTATGATGGGCCAGGCCGCAGAAGCGCTGGTGGAAGCCAAACGCATCAACATAAAGCTGTATGAGCTGAATGAGAAATATGATGCTAATAAGAACAAATACAGCGAAGATGCCTTTTCGCAGGTATTGCAGGGCATTATCTACGAATCTACCGGCGATATAAACAATGCTTTTATTGCGTACCGTAATGCCGAGGAAATCTATACTAAAAACGGTAACGAATATTTTGGGGTGAAGTTTCCGCAGCAGTTAAAAAATGACCTGCTAAGAACCTCGTTCGCATTGGGTTTCAGGGAAGAATTTGAAGGCTATAAAAAGAAGTTTGGTATGCCAAATGACTATAAGCCCTTACCTCCTGCCCCGGGTGAAGCTATTGTGTTTTGGGAAAACGGGCTGGGCCCCGCTAAAGACCAGCTGATACTTACCGCATCAGGCAAATATGGTGCATTTGTGGGCACTTATACTGATGAAGGGCAAACTCATGAGTTTTTGTTGCCTATACCAGCAGGCGTTGATATTGGCGTTATCAATGCCATAGCCATACCTAAGTACCGTAAACGCGACAGTTTTTATGGAAATGCTGTATTGCTTAAAGGCAATGAAGAATTTCCTGTAGAAACCGTGCAGGATTTTTACCCCATAGCCAGGCAATGCCTTCAAGACAGGATGTTAAGGGAAGTGGTAGATATTATAACCCGCTTTGCTGTTAAAAAAGGTACTGCCGCCGGGCTTGGAGCTATTGCTGATAATAACCTTAAAGGTGATTGGGGAGACCTGATAAAGATTGCCGGTGATATTGCCAATGCTTCTACCGAAAAGGCTGATACCCGAAACTGGCAAACGCTGCCGAACACTATAGGTTATGCACGCATGCCGCTCACTGAAGGGGACAATAAAATAACCATTAAAAAATATGGCCCGCAGGGTATAGTAGATACTGATAGCATCGTTATACCTTTCCGCCGGGGTTTACAAATCGTGAATTATTATGATTTGGGCCGTACCCAGGTACTATCTGCGCCAGCCACTACCACTACCATGCCTGAAAAACAGGCTGATAATCCTACAAACAATTAGACTGATGAAAAAGATACTCACTCTTGCAATAGCATTAAGTTCTGCTGCTGTGTTTTCGCAAAACGGCGAGTGGGACGAATGGCAAAAAACGAGCTGCTACAGCAAAATTTCATTTCGCCTGAAAGAAGAACCCAAACACGGGGAACAGCACCACTGGAAAATACAATTTAAGAGCGATTATGATGATGTAGTATCATTTAATTACCATGTTACTGACAAGCTGCAGCAATACAATATAACTACTAAAAGGAAAGTGCTTAACGCAAGGCAGGTAAGTGAGGAAATTGATGTGTATGCAAAGTACGGAGATGTTTTTATATTGGCCGACAAACTGAGCATGGGGCCTTACCCTGAAGATTTTATTAGTTGCGGAGAATAAAATATTGCCCTTTTTAAGGGCATTTTTATTTATGCTAAAGGCTTATTAATGCATTAGTTTCTTACAGTTTTTATTTATAATTTTACGGCTTTCCGGCTAAAACTAAACAAGTACACACAACTGCATGAAGATTGTAAAATATATATTCCTGCTCCTTTTGCTCATTGCTATCGGCCTGGTGGTTTTTATTGCCACGCAGGATGGTAAATATGATATTAGGAAAGAACGCATTATAAATGTGCCCCGCACCACCCTGTATAATTACATAAACGATTACAGGAACTGGGAAAACGTTGGCATACTTACCAATAATGATACTACAGCAGTATATTCATTTACAGAAACTACTTCAGGGAAAGATGCAAAAACAACCTGGAAGCTTAAAGACAGTGAAGGGGAAGTAAAAACAGTAAGTACTGTAGAAAACGATTCGCTCGTGCAAAAAGCAGTAATTGACGGGCAACCCTCTGACATTTCATGGTCTTTTAAAGATACTGTTGGCGGCACCAAGCTATTTGTACGCATAAAAGGCGAGCTGAGCTTTCAGGACAAAGCCTATGCAGTACTGAAAGGCGGCGTAAAAGAAAAACTGGAAAAAAAGCTGGAAACGGGACTGAAGAACCTTGATAATTTTTTAGTGCATGAATTAGGTGCCTACAAAGTAGATGTGCAGGGAGTAGTTACCAAAACCGGTACTTTTTACATAAAACATTCAGTAACATCTACAATTGACGAAGTAGGCAAAAAATCAGGTGAAGCGCTAAGCAAGCTACTGTATTTCGTAAAAGAAAATAAGATTGTGACCAACGGCGCGCCCTTTAACCTGTACAAAAAATATGATGTGCCGGGCAACAAAGCGGAGTTTGCTGTTTGTATCCCGATAAAAGAAGAGATTTTCACTATGCCGGGCAGTGAATACGAAGGCGACAAACTTGAATCGTTTCAGGCAATGAAAGTTACCTTGAAAGGCGATTACTCCCACCTCAAAAAAGCATGGGATGCCGGTTATAGGGAAATTAACCTGAAAGCTATACAGCTTAATACGACAGGCAGCGCTGCCGAAGTTTATACCAAAGGCGTACAACAAATCAAAAGGCCATCGCAATGGGTTACGGATATTTATATTCCTGTTGGACAACCATCTACACTTCCTGCTGAGGAAAATGTGCCATTACCTCCTGTTTCAGGCTCTGTTACTACCCCACCAGCTACTAACCGCCCTGCTGCAACACCCGTAAACGCACAACCTGCAAAAACAACATCAACACCGGCCAACAGGCCTGCGGGCACTACAACAACCAGACAAGGCACCACACCAGCACAACCGGCAAGGACAGTACCTACACCGGTTAGGGAATAAAGCTTATATAATTATATTGAATAAAAAACACCTCAAAGGTTTTGAAAACCTTTGAGGTGTTTTTGTATATTCTCAGATATTATTTACTCTTCAAAAGATGCCTTACAACTGTTTCAGCGGCGTGCAGGCCAAAGAGTGCGGGCATCCAGCTGTTGGTACCAAAGAACGATTTTTTAAAGTTAAGCCCATCGGTCATCTTAAGGCTGGACTGGTCAGGAGTTTCAGTAGAGAACACCGCCTTTACCCCTTTGCTTATACCTTCTTTCTTCAGGCGCTTGCGTATGGTCTTGGCCAGCGGGCATACATCCGTCTTGCTGATATCGGCTACTTTTACTTTGCTGGCTTCATATTTTCCACCGGCACCCATATTACTGATGATCTTTACCTTTTTACGGCGGGCCGACATGATGAGGTTCAGCTTGGGCGTGATGCTGTCGATGCAGTCCAGCACATAGTCATATTCTTCTGTCACCAGTTCATAGGCACGGTCAGGCGATAAAAATTCCTTCAGGCGGATTAGCTTCAGCTCCGGGTTGATGTCCATGAGCCTGTCGCCCACCACATCTACTTTTGGCATCCCCACTGTAGAATGCAATGCCGGCAGCTGGCGGTTGATGTTAGTAATATCTACCACATCGCCATCAACAATAGTCATGGTACCTACCCCAGCCCTGGCAAGGAATTCAGCCGCAAACGATCCTACTCCGCCCAGGCCTACAACCATAACGTGGCTATTCTTTAAATTCTCAAGGCCTTCCTTTTTGAATAAAAGTTCGGCGCGCTCAGTCCATTCAGCCATTTTTAAAAACGTTTTTAAAATTAGTGCTAATCGTATTTTTCAGTGCAGTCCTATCCACATTCCGTGCCAAAGCTGCTTTGGTGTAAACTTCTTCAATGCTTTCTTCCATCGTATCGGTCTCCAGGAAAAACTTATCTTCAGGAATCATTGCCAGTACTGCGGAAAGCTCAGGGTTGCGCAACAGGTATTTGCCGAACGAAAGGTAAAATCCGTTATCCAGCAACTGTTTTGCTACCTGTTCATTTTTAGAGAACCCGTGAACAATCATCGGTACGCCCGGTTGCATCCTTTTGGTGATTTCTGTCAATTCCTGAAAAGCCGCTACAAGGTGTAAAATTACAGGTTTATTATATTTTTTTGCTAATGCCAGCTGTTTTTCAAAAACCTCAATCTGCACATCTAAAGGAATTTCAATGCGCTTGTCCAGCCCACACTCGCCAAGGGCAAGGCAATTGGGCATTTGCAGGCGGTCTTCTATAATTGCCAGATGCTCCCCTACTTTATCCTCATCAATATGCCACGGGTGTATGCCGGTAGAAAAATAAGGCACATCAATATCTTCGTATGGATAGCGGTTGACTATCTCGAAAATATTGGGATTGTTTGTGAAGCTATGAGTATGGAGGTTGTGGAGCATTACTAAATTCTGATTACTTCTTTAGTAATTTATCCTTATATCTTTTTTCCCTTACTTCCTCCACTTCTTTAGTTATTTCTTCTAAAGATATAGGGTACTTTTTCGCTAACAGACGAAGTTCTGATAAAATTTCAAAGAATTTATTTGTATCCATAAGATTACGAAATCACCCCGCTACCTACCAATTCCTCGCCAATGTACCATGCGGCAAACTGGCCTTCGGTAATGGCGCTTTGCGGGTTTTCAAAGGCAATGTACATGCCGTTTTCAAACTGGTGCAGTGTGGCTTTTTGCAGCGGCTGGCGGTAGCGTATGCGTACCATCACGTCCATGGTTTCACCGTCCTGTAATTTCAGGTCTTCGCGTACCCAGTGCACCTCGCTGCCCTGTATGAACAGCGCCTTGCGGAACAGCCCCGGATGGTTGTGCCCCTGACCGGTATATATGGCGTTATTGACCACATCAGTCGCTATGATGAAAAGCGGCTCTTTGGTGCCGCCCACATTAAGGCCTTTGCGCTGCCCTATGGTATAGTAATGCGCACCCTGGTGGCGGCCAACCATTTTGCCCATTTCGGGCTTGTAGTCTATGTTTTTGGCTTCGTAGGCCAATTGTTCTTTTATGTTGGCGAATTGTGGTTTTAGGGAGTGGTAATCATCAAGGTCGGCATTCACTTCATAGATAATGCCTTCCTTAGGCTGCAACTGCTGCTGAAGGAATTCCGGCAGCCTTACCTTACCTATAAAACAAAGCCCCTGCGAATCTTTTTTCTCGGCGGTGACCAAATCCATCTTAGCGGCAATTTCGCGTACCTGCGGCTTGGTAAGCTCTCCTATTGGGAACAATGCTTTGCTAAGCTGCTCCTGGCTAAGCTGGCACAAAAAGTACGACTGGTCCTTATTGCCGTCAACTCCCGCTAAAAGTTGGTGGATTTCCTTACCGTCCTTTTCGATGACCGATTTGCGGCAATAGTGGCCTGTGGCTACATAATCGGCACCCAGGCTAAGGGCAATCTTCATGAAAACATCAAACTTTATCTCGCGGTTACACAGCACGTCAGGGTTTGGCGTACGGCCTTTTTCGTATTCGTTGAACATATAGTCCACAATACGCTCCTTGTATTGCTCGCTCAGGTCAACTGTCTGGAAAGGTATGCCCAGTTTTTCGGCTACCAGCAGCGCATCGTTGCTGTCTTCCAGCCACGGGCATTCGTTAGATATGGTTACAGTATCATCATGCCAGTTCTTCATGAACAGCCCAATTACCTCATATCCCTGCTCCTGCAGCAAATAAGCCGCTACACTTGAATCTACCCCGCCCGAAAGCCCTACCACTACACGTTTCATCTTCTGTCCTCCTAAAATTTCGGCAAAGTTACGAAATTATCAGTTTTCTTTTTTGGCGGGTACCCTTTTGGCACTCATATCCACTTCCTTAACTAGCTTGCCTTTTTCAAAATACTGCCATATGCCGGCTTTTTTGCCGTTCTTAAACTGGCCTTTTACAATTACCTCATTAGCAGTGTTGCGGTAAATGGCCGGGCCGTGGAATTCGTTATTCTTGTACAGAGCTTCTTCCAGTACTATGCCCTTATCTGTATATTTTTTATAAGCGCCCTCTTTAAGGCCGTTTGCATAGTTGGTTTCTTCGGCTATGATATTGCCCGGAAAATACACCTTGCGTACACCGGTTATCTTGCCTTTGCTGTAATTTTCTACCGAGAGCAACGCCCCTTTTTCCTGGTAAAATTTCCATTCGCCTTCGCGCAGCTTGTTCACTTCTTTCCCTTCACCGTTTTTCTGGCCTTTCTCATCAAAAAAAGTGGTATAGCAGGAACCATCGCCTTTAAATTCCCTTGTAGCCACCACACCCGAACCTTTGGTGTTATCATAAAATTTGAACACGCCGGTTTCTTTGCCATGGTTAAAAGTACCCTCATAACGTGGCAGCTTGGTGTCTTCATACGTGCCTTTCCACAGGCCGTGGCGCTCGCCTTTGGCATCTTTCTTATTCACATCCTGCGCAAAGGCAGCCACTGAAAACAACACGGCTATGGCCAGCGAAACAAATCTTTTCATACTTGTAGGTTTATCCTGTAATAACTTTAATGGTGTAAATTTATTGCATAAGTGGCAATGCACAAACAATGCCATAAAAAAAGCACCCCGTAAGGTGCTCTTTCATTATTTTTTATTCTGCCTGGCTTTTTGCTGTTCCTGCGCCTGCTCCATCATGGCCTGAAGCTTTTGCTGGAAGCCGCCCTGCTTTTTAGGCTTGGCTTTGTTGGCCTGCAGTTGTGCATGAATCTTATCTTCGCTTACAATGTATTTCTTGATTACCAGCATAATACCAATGGTAATAAGGTTGGATATAAAGTAGTACAGCGATAGGCCTGATGCATAGTTGTTGAAGAATATAAGCATCATGATTGGCGATATGTAAATCATTATCTTCATTACCTTGCTCATATCCGGCATGCCTTCCTGCGGCGGTGCAGACATGCTTTGGTCGCCCGTGGTCATTTTCATATAGAAGAAGATGGCGATGGATGCCAATATTGGGAATAAGCTCACATGGTTGCCGTAGAACGGAATGTAGAACGGCAAGTGTGCGATAGAGTCATACGACGAAAGATCATCTGCCCAAAGGAAACTTTTCTGCCTAAGGTCAAAGAACGACGGGAAGAACTGGAACAGCGCGTAGAATACCGGTATCTGCATCAACGCCGGTAAACATCCTGCCATAGGGTTTACGCCTGCACTGTTGTACAGCTTCATGGTTTCCTGCTGCTTTTTCATCGGGTCCTTTTTGTATTTCTCCCCAATCTCGTTAATTTCCGGGCGAAGCACCTTCATTTTTACCTGCGACACGTACGATTTATACGTTACAAAACTCATTACCAGCCTTACCAGCATGGTAAATATGATGATGGCGATACCGTAAGGCAGCAGCTTACTCAGTGCCGTAAATGCAGGGATGAAAATAAAACGGTTTATCCACCCGAAAATACCCCAGCCCAAAGGCATTACCTCATCAAGGTTTTTGTTGTATCCGTCAAGTATCTTGTAATCGGCAGGGCCGTAGTACATGTTCATGTTGTAGCCTACTTCGCCGCCTTTAAATTCAAGCGGTAGTTTGGCAGTAAATTTTTTAGTGTAGGTAGTATCAACCTTATCGTCATGCACCAGGTTTTCTGACGTAAGGTCGGCCACTTTTATTGGCGTGTCGGTCAGTAATATCGATGTGAAGAAATGCTGTTTAAAGGCAACATAAGTAAGGTTTTCTGCTTTTTCAGCCTCATTCTTGCCCTGACCCAGGTAGTTGTCCTTGCCTTCTTCATATTCATACACCAGCTCGGTATAGCGGCTTTCGTACGATACGCTCTTTTCGTTGCGGTAGGCCTTCAGCATCCACTCCAAATCCATTGGTTTGGAAGTATCCAGCACCTGCGCAAGCCCTTGTGTACGAATGGAGAAATCCATCATGTAATCGTTAGGCTTCATTACATAGCGGTACTCCAAAAACTGGTTTTCACCGGCTTTAAGGCGCATAGTAAGCACCTGGTTCTGGCCTTCTTTGGTAAGTACAGGCTCAAAGTACAGGTCGCGTGTGTTTAGTATGCGGTTATCTTTAGTTTTGAACTGTAGGTTGAAGTCAGCATTATTATTTTTTATCAGCTCTACCCTTTTGTTAGAACCTTTGCTGAACTGCTCAAAGTTATTGATGTTGGCCTCAGCTATGTAACCACCTTTGTTGGCAATGCGCAGTGTAAGCAATTCGTTCTTCAGCTCAGTAATACCGCTTTTGGCCGATGGCAATGTAGCACTGTAGGCAAAAGCGCCCAATGAACCTTTCAGCTGTTGTAGTTTCAGCGAATCGCTCAGGGTTGAATCCTGCGCGATGGCAGCCGTTTTTTGCTCCGGTATTTGTTTTTGCTTTGCTTTTTCTATCTGCTCCCTTTGGGCTTTCTCCTTATTAAGCTCTTCCTGGGTAGGAGTTTGGTTGTAGATCATCCACACCAATAAAATACCGATAATTATGAAGCCATATAAAGACCTCTTGTCTAAATTCTTGTT
Organism: Flavobacterium sp.; assembly: GCA_041916875.1. Classification (GTDB taxonomy): domain Bacteria; phylum Bacteroidota; class Bacteroidia; order Flavobacteriales; family Flavobacteriaceae; genus Flavobacterium. The sequence goes on along the minus strand of JAYRYS010000006.1, from coordinate 109,387 downwards.
TTCTTCCATTTTAAATTATTTCACATAAGGGGCAATCCCCTTTTTATTTTTAAAGCCTCAGCCTTATGGCTTTGCTTATTCGCTTTTCCTGTTTACCGCAGCTTTTACAAAACTAACAAACAGCGGGTGCGGGTTGGCCACGGTGCTCTTGTATTCCGGGTGGTACTGCACACCTATGAAGAACGGGTGGTTTTCCAGCTCTACCACTTCCACAAGACCGGTATCCGGGTTAACGCCCGATGCCTTCAGCCCTGCTTTTTCAAGCTCGGTGCCATATTCACCATTGTATTCATAGCGGTGACGGTGGCGCTCCAGTATGTTAGTGCTGCCGTATATCTTTTCAGCCAGCGAGCCTTCCTTCAGGCTGCATTTCCACGCACCAAGGCGCATTGTGCCGCCTTTGTCGGTTATGGCTTTCTGTTCTTCCATAATGTTGATAACCGGGTGCTGGGTGCTCTCGTTCATTTCGGTTGAGTTAGCATCTGCCCAGCCCAGTACGTTACGGCTGTATTCTATAACTGCCATCTGCATGCCAAGGCAAATCCCGAAAAAAGGGATGTTGTTTTCCCTGGCGTAGCGCACGGTTTCAATCTTGCCTTCAATACCGCGGCCTCCAAAGCCAGGGGCAACCAGTATGCCATCAAGCCCGGCCAGCTTATCGTGTGCATTTTCGGCATCAATATATTCCGAGTGAACGCTTATCACATTCACCTTGGTCTCGTTGGCAGAACCGGCGTGGATAAAGGCTTCCAGTATCGACTTATACGAATCCTGAAGCTCTACATACTTGCCTACAAGGCCAATGTTTACAGTATGCTGTGGGTTCTTCAACCTGAAAAGGAACTCATTCCACTGGCTCAGATCCGGTGTGTTTTTTTCGGGAAGGTCCAGCTTCTTCAGCGCTACCCTGTCCAGCCCTTCCTCCAGCATAAGGTTAGGCACATCATATATAGTTGAAGCGTCGATTGATTGTATCACCGCTTCAGGCTTTACGTTACAAAACAGCGCCAGCTTCTGCCTCAGGTCCTGCGACAGTTCATGCTCGGTACGGCACACCAGGATATCGGCTTTGATACCGCTTTCCATCAATGTTTTTACCGAGTGCTGCGTTGGCTTGGTCTTTAATTCTCCTGCTGCGGCAAGGTAAGGCACTAGCGTAAGGTGTACCACAATACCGTTGCTTTCGCCCAGCTCCCAAACTAATTGGCGAACCGACTCAATATATGGTAGCGACTCAATATCACCCACAGTACCGCCAATCTCGGTAATCACAATGTCATAATCGCCGGAATTGCCCAGCAGCTGCATGCGTTCCTTAATTTCGTTGGTAATGTGAGGCACCACCTGTACCGTTTTACCCAAAAACTCGCCCCTGCGTTCCTTTTCAATTACCGAAAGGTACACGCGGCCGGTAGTTACGTTATTGGCCTGGCTGGTAGGTACGTTAAGGAAACGTTCATAATGGCCAAGGTCAAGGTCGGTCTCGGCGCCGTCATCGGTAACATAGCACTCGCCGTGCTCGTACGGATTCAGCGTTCCCGGGTCAACGTTTATGTAGGGATCAAACTTCTGGATAGTGGTCCTGTAGCCCCTTGCCTGCAATAATTTTGCTAACGAAGCCGCAATGATGCCTTTTCCTAAAGAAGAGGTCACGCCGCCTGTAACAAAAATATACTTCGTCTGGTTCATTGTATTGTTGTGTGTTGTGTTGTTGTTGTCGTAAAAAACGAGGCAAAAGTACGAAAATTAATTAACCAATTTCAATGTAATAATTGGTAAATGTAGCAATGTAGCAATTCGCGCAGGTTACTGTTCAATTGATACATTGCTACATCAAAACATTGATAAATTAAACAGGATATTGCTTTTTGATGTTGCGAACCAGTTCCTCCAGGCCGTTAAGCTTAAGCTCATAAACCAGCCCCAGCATTTCGCCCAGCTGCCCTTTAGGAAAACCTTTGTTGTGGTACCATACTACGTAATGTTCGGGCAGGTCAATAAGGTATCGGCCTTCGTACTTTCCGAAGGGCATTTTGGTATGCGCCAGCTTTATGAGCAGTTGTTTTTGTGAATCCAAAAAAATTGAGTTGCAGTGTTACCAGTTAAAGGTAACTTCTTTTTCAATATCAGGGTGAAGGCTAAGGTACACAGGGCATGTCATGGATACCCTTTCCAGTATTGTCCTGGTTTTTTCATCCGCATCGCCCTTCATATTGATAACAATTATGATTTTGGCAATCTTGCGTGGTTCGGCCTGCATAATCTTGGTCACCTCAACTGTTGAGCCTGTTATATCCACCGGTATTTCCCTCGCCTTTATACCCATAATGCTCACCATGCATGCCCCAAGCGCATTGGCTACCATATCGGTTGGAGAAAAAGCCTCGCCTTTGCCATGGTTATCACGCGGGGCATCGGTCAGGATTTCAGAACCGGATTGCAGGTGGACAGAAGATGTCCTTAAATCGCCAAGGTAAGTTACTTTTGATGTCATAGTTATTGGGCCTGTTTTACGCTGAGGTCTTCATCATAATACATGATATATACCCCACTGTTATAATTTCCGCCATTATCAGGCTGGTAAGCAAATTTGTTCTCTACCTGTTCGGTAGCTTTGTAAGTAATGGTTTCGGCGAAACTCTCTTGCTGAAACAACCTAAGTATCACATCAAATGTTACATCAAAGCCACGTGTGGCAAACTGGTTGGGGAAAGTGCCATTTTTCTGTTTGTACATCTTGCCGAACATAGCACCCGCCGGCGTATCAGCATCATTTGTAACCGAAGGATAAATCATTTTAAGCTTAGTGAGGCTTTCCAGCGGCACCTCATTATGCTCCAGGGCATCAGTCCTGTCCAGCACTACCAACTGTATATTATAGTCCACCAAAATACCCGCCAGCACCTTAGTAGTATTTACAATCATGGCCACGCTTTCTGTTTCCATGATAACATAGTTGATTTTGTCTTTAGACAGAACTTCTTTTACGGATGCATCAGTAACCGCTCCGTCAAGAAACCTTACTTCAGGATATTCTTTTTTGATAAGCTGCCTTGAGCTCGCTTTTTTTGAATCAACAATCGCTATCACATTGCCATTTTTGGCTTTAAGATAATCCAGCACGGCTAATTTTACCATATCAGAAGAAGGTACCGACTGAAACAGGTTGCTGTAAGCCTTACCGCTTTCTTTAGACAAAGGCGATATTACCGGCACATTGCCCAGCATAGCAGCAGTAGCTTCTACATTGCCCTGAAAGAAAGGGCCAATAACAGCATCGGTAACACTAAGGCTGTTTTTTAACGAAGCCACTTCTGATGAGTTTTTGGTTTCTTTTGAGTCGTATATTTTTACTTTCAGCGGCAGGCCAAGTGCCTTTGCCGAATCAATTGCCATAAGCGCACCTGCATAAAAATCAAGCGTCATATTCAGGAATTTATCATTCCGCAGGCGATTGATGCGCGTTGTATCTGATTCTGATTTGGTAAGGTTAAACGGCAGCAATAAGGCAATCTCTTTGGATGCCGTTTTTTTAAGCGTAGCAGAAAGATCGGTTATGTTTTTGCCCGGTGTCCCTTTTCCTGCGCCAACCCTCACTTTTATAATCATGCCTTCCTTAACCCCATCTTTTAATTCAGGATTCAGCACAAGCAATTGCTCCTCGGTCATATTGGCATTTTTTGCAAGGCCATAAAGCGTTTCCTTTGCTTTTACCTGATAATCCATATACATTTCCTGTACAAATTCAGGCATTTTTTCAGGCGATGCCACAGCAGACTCTTCTTTAGTTTCTTTAGCTATCACCGCATTTTTATCCAGTTTCAGCTTTTGCCCTATTGCAAGGGTATCTTTTGCTTCAGGGTTTAGGGCTTCCAGCACCTGAAGGCTCATGCCATATTGTTTTGCTATGGAATATTTGGTTTCGCCGGCAGCTACGGTATGGTAAAAGTAAGATGGCGGCGGGGTTTTAGCCTCTGCTTTTTTTGCTTCTTTTACCTGTGCTGCAACCGGATTTCCCTTTATGGGGATAATAACCTTCTGCCCTATCTTTAGTGCATCCCCGGCAGTGCCTTCGTTAGCTTTCTTAATATCATCAAACGTTACATTGTATTTTTTGGCAATGCTGTACAGTGTTTCGCCGGCCTGCACTTCATGCACGGTATTAGCTACCTTAGTAGATTTTTCTTTTACCGGCTCAATCGGTTCAGATTTAGACTGTTTTGGTATCAGCAAAACGGTGTTTTCCTTAATCCCGTTTTTTGAATCCGGGTTTAACCTGTAAATATCATAGGGTGTTACCCTGTACTTTTTGGCAATATCTGCCACTGTTTCTTTTTTAGCCACTTTATGCTTAATGTAATCCTGTGAAAAAACAGGTGTGGTAAAAAATGTTAGGAATAAAAGCAGCAGTACCGGATATTTCATGTTAGTGCAGGTTGTAAAAAAAATTAAGCCGTTACAAAGTTAACTTTTGTAACGACTTAATGAAAATTTTTATTGCCTGCAAACGTTAAATCCGTCCTAATAACTATTGTTCGTTTACGTGTGCCGCAAGGCTGGTCATAGATACCGGTATCTTTATAAGCTGGCCGGCCTGTAAGCCCCTTTTCAGCTTTTGTTTGTTAGCCGCAGTAATAGCTTCAACCGATGTATTGTATTTCCTGGCAAGGCCATGAAGCGTTTCGCCCGTTTCTACCCTGTGCTCGGTAGTGCCGGTAGGCTCATCTGAATACGATGCATGGTTAGGCACTACAATTGCTTCAGCTTCTGCCACAGCAGCTTCGTCAGATTGAACCGCTGTACCCGGCACCGCCAGGGTTTGCCCTGCCTGAAGCCCATGCCTGAGCAACTTTTGGTTGGCGGCTGTAATTTCGGCTACCGTAGTATTATATTTACGGGCAAGGCTGTGTAGTGTTTCACCTGATTTAACGTGATGCGTGCCGTTAAATTCCTGTTTTTCTTCAGGAATATAGACAGCAACAGCAGCAGTGGTTTCAGCTCCATGTTCAGCTATATTACCGGTAGCCGGTATAATAAGCTGCTGCCCGGCCTGCAGCCCATGCCTCAGCGCCTTTTCATTTGCTGCGGTTATGTCAGCCACAGTAGTATTGTATTTGCGTGCCAAACCGGTCAGGGTTTCGCCCGGCCTTACCTGATGGCTTATATCCTGAGCCGGAGTTTGAGATATGGCCTGCGCTCCTGATCCTTGCCTGGCTATGGTTTGCCTGGCTGTAGTTTCTACAGGATAAATTTCCTGCGCCTGCTTTTTTTCCTTTTGTTTTATAATTTCAGAAGCATCTACAAGCTGGTAATCCAGGTTTTTCTGCTCGGCTTCTACTTTTACTTTTTTGCCAATTGGTATTTTTAATGCCATACCGGCTTTCAGTCCTTCAGCCGAACCGGGATTGATATCATAAATATCCTGCGGAAGCACCATATACTTTTTAGCTATCATGGTCATGGTTTCGCCCATCGCAACCCTGTGCACTTTAACATCATCCTGAGATACATTCTCCACTTGTTGTTGTGGCAGCTGGTCATCTAAGGCATACATACAATTCATTGTTAACAGGGAACTTAAGAGTAGTAGTTGTTTTTTCATAGGTAGTAGGTAAGATGTATTCTTGTTAATCTTATCATAAATTTATACAAAAGAACTACTAAATAAAGGCGGTTGCGGGCGTTTTCGATGAATTGCAGGTTTTTATCGATAAGGCACCTGTAAAGCTTTGCTTTTAAGAAAACAAAAGGCTCCGTAAACAGAGCCTTTTAGTATTTTATTCCCATTCAATGGTTGCCGGTGGCTTAGAGCTTATGTCATACACAACCCTGTTAACCCCCTTCACCTTATTGATGATTTCATTAGATATTTTCATAAGGAATTCATACGGCAGGTGCACCCAGTCGGCCGTCATTCCATCGGTACTTTCAACGGCGCGCAGTGCCACTACTTTTTCATACGTGCGCTCATCGCCCATAACACCTACGCTGTTTACCGGCAGAAGGATTGCGCCAGCCTGCCACACCTTGTCATACAGCCCGTGATCTTTTAGACCCTGTATGAATATATGATCTACTTCCTGGAGTATACGTACTTTTTCAGGGGTTATATCGCCCAATATCCTGATGGATAATCCCGGGCCCGGGAACGGGTGGCGACCAAGCAGTTCGGCATCAATTCCTAAAGTTGCCCCTACCCTGCGCACCTCATCTTTAAACAGCATACGCAGCGGCTCTACTACCTGAAGCTTCATAAAATCAGGCAAACCGCCCACATTATGGTGTGATTTGATGGTTGCGGATGGCCCTTTTACTGAAACCGACTCAATAACATCAGGATATATAGTGCCTTGTGCCAGCCATTTTACATCGGTAAGCTGGTGGGCCTCGTCATCAAATACTTCAATAAAAACACGCCCTATGGTTTTACGCTTGGTCTCAGGGTCATCAATACCTGCAAGCTGCGACAGAAATCGGTCAGACGCATCAACGCCCTTCACATTTAGCCCCATGTCCTTATACTGGTGCAATACGCTCTGGAACTCATCTTTGCGCAGCAATCCGTTGTTTACAAAAATGCAGTACAGGTTGCTGCCTATGGCTTTATTAAGCAGTACCGCCGCCACGGTAGAGTCAACCCCGCCCGATAGCCCCAATACTACTTTATTGTTGCCAATCTTTGTTTTCAGCTCCGCCACAATATCTTCCACAAAAGAGTTTGGTGTAAAGTTTTGTGGCACTTCTGCAATTTTAACCAAAAAGTTCTCCAACATCAGCTTCCCTTCTGTAGAATGATATACTTCCGGGTGGTACTGAATGGCATAAGTGGTTTCGCCTTCAATTTTATAGGCGGCATTCTCTACATCTTTGGTGCTGGCCAGCCTTATACCATTTTCAGGTAGTTTTTTAATAGTGTCGCTATGGCTCATCCATACCTGGCTGTTTTGGCTTACGCCTTCAAAAAACGGTTCGCCTTCCTTAATATAGCTAAGGTTGGCGCGGCCATATTCGCGTATGTTGCTGGGCGCTACCTCACCCCCGTGGAAGTGGGCCAGGTATTGTGCGCCATAACAAACTGCCAGCAGGGGCAGCTTGCCGCGAATTTGGGACAAGTCAGGATGCGGGGCATCTTCAGCCCTTACAGAGAAAGGGCTGCCTGATAAAATTACCGCTTTGTAGCTTGATAAATCAACCGGTGGGTTGTTGTAAGGGAAAATTTCGCAGAAGATGTTTAACTCGCGAACCCTTCTCGCAATTAGTTGTGTGTATTGCGAGCCGAAATCTAAAATAAGTACGTTGTGTTGCATGGGCAAAAATAATTGAAAAAATCGATTTTTCGATTATTAGATTGCTCGATTGTTAGATTTTTAGATCATTCGATTGTTAGACATGATGGGTAGATGTGCAGACTTTCAGATTATCAGACTATCCAGGGTGTTGGATTGTTCTTAGAATTACCTGATAGTCTGAAAGTCCAACAATCTAAAAATCTAATTATCGAACAATCTGACAAATCTTATTTATACAAAATTTTGAATAGCGGCGTTATCTTATTACTTTTACCAAAACTTAACACTAATCCCTTATGCCAACGCCTGTACTGTCGCTTACCAATGTTACCATTTACCAGGATTATAACACTATTCTTAAAGATATTAACCTGGAGGTGAATCACGGTGAATTTATTTACATCATCGGTAAAACGGGATCGGGCAAGAGTAGCTTTATGAAAACGCTGTATGCCGACCTGAAGTTGCGCGAGGGTGAGGGCACGTTTGTAGATTATGACCTGGCTAAGCTGAGGGAAAGAGACATACCCTTCCTGCGCAGGAAAATAGGTGTTGTTTTCCAGGATTTTAAACTGCTGCCGGACAGGAATGTGAGCGATAACTTGCTTTTTGTACTGAAAGCTACCGGCTGGAGCGACAAGAAGGAAATGCTGGAAAAGATACACGATGTGCTGGGCAAAGTAGGCGTTAAGAACATTTCAAACAAAATGCCGCACCAGCTATCGGGCGGTGAGCAGCAAAGGGTGGCCGTGGCACGAGCACTACTGAATGACCCTGAGGTGATACTGGCTGACGAACCTACCGGTAACCTGGACCCACAAACCAGTGTAGAGGTTATGCAGCTGCTGCGCGAGATAAACCAAAATGGCAAAACCATAATTATGGCTACACACGATTATGCCTTGCTGATGAAATTTCCATCGAAAACGCTTAAGGTTGAAGACGGGACGCTGTTTGAAGTAGTGCAGCGCACGGTGTAACAAGCGGCACGATGCTGTCAGTACTCATACCCACATACAATTACAACATTTACTCTTTGGTTGAAGCAATTCATGCACAGTGCCTTGCAGAAGGGATTGTATTTGAGATACTCTCAGCGGATGATGGTTCCGGTTCTGCCTATAACGCTGAAAACGAAAAAATCAACAGTCTGCATAATGCTACTTTCAGGGCGTTGCCGCAAAACACAGGGCGCAGTGCTATGCGAAACCTGCTGGCCGATGAGGCGCAGTACGATTGGCTGCTTTTTTTAGATGCCGATGTAATGCCGGTTGATAGTAAATTCATCAAACAATACTTACCATATATTGGAACTGAAGAAAAGGTAGTATACGGAGGCATCCGCTATACTGAAAAACAACCTGCTGAAAACGAGTTATTACGCTGGGTGTATGGCAACAGCCGCGAGGCGCTACCGGCAGGAGAAAGGCAGCAACAGCCGTACCTAAGACTACTAACGCTTAACTTTATGGTGCATAAAAATGTATTTGCAAAAGTACGCTTCAATGAAAGCATACCTAACCTGCGGCATGAAGATACTTTGTTTTCATTTGACCTTATGAACGCAGGCATACCTGTAGAGCATATTGAAAACAACGTATATCACCTGGGGCTGGATGACAGCCAGGTTTTCCTGAAAAAATCAGAAGAGGCGGTTGACGGACTTAAATATCTTTTGGATAACCGGTTATTAGCTGTTGACTATGTGGGCATGGCCGGGCTGTATCAAAAAATAAAGGCTTTACAACTCGGGCCTGTAATAGCATTGTTTTACAGGGTAGCCAAAAAACTGATGCGTAAAAACCTGCTGGGCAGCAATCCGTCACTTATGGTTTTTGATTTGTACAGGCTGGGGTATATGTGCTCTCTTAAGAAATAAGGTTTTTAAACAGGTTTTCCCATTGGGCAATAATCATCTCTTTATCATAATCTTTGGAAGTCGCTATAGCGTTTTGGCCCAACTGCGTGCGAAGGCTATCATCCTCCATAACTTTTAGCACAGCTTCAGCAAAAGCGGGAATATCGGCATCGGCAATCAAAAATCCGTTCTGCCCATCCTGAATAATATCGCGTGGGCCAACCGGGCAATCAAAAGCTACGCAGGGCACCCCACAAGCCATAGCTTCCAGCAGGGCCATACCAAAACCTTCTGACCGGGAAGACATAAGGCATACTGAGGAAGATTTATATGCTTCCTGTATATTTTTTACCGGGCTGAAAAACTTTACGCTCTCGTTTAAATTCATTTCAGCAGCCATTTGCTTCACATTGCAGTCAGGGTTATCATCACCATATATGTGCAGCTGCCAGTCAGGATACTGTGCTGAAATTATTTTCCAGGCAGCCAAAAGCCGATCATAACCTTTTTCGGGTACATGCCTGCCTACGGTTATAGCAACTTTAGCGGAAAGGCTGCTTTGCCTATCTTGTTCAAACCAAAGATAATTAGGTATAATTATCGCATTTTTTTGCTGCCATTGTTTTTTTGCCGACTCTGTCAGTACTACAAAACTGTCAAACTTTGCAGCGGCATAATCCATGAAAGAATACAACAGCTTGCGCACAAACGGTAATTTTACAGTGGTATCCCAAATGAATTTGGAGCCGTGCATTTCATAAACCAGCCTGTACTTTTTAGAAACTATAAAGGGTAGCAGAAAACTCTTAAGCCCATTATCGCACATAATTATAACATCAGGGTCAATGGCGCTACTATTCTTTTTCAGCAGCTTTCGGTAGGAAAAAAAATAACTAATACCTTTTAAAGGCCTTATGGCTGTATATTTTACTGAAGGCGAAAGCTTATATATAATGGGTTCATCATCCGGATTGGTGCAAATAAGCGACACATCATAACCACGGGCCGAAAGCGTATTGGCCTTGTCAGCCACTATGCGCTGCATGCCGCCGGCGCCGCTTATTTTTGTGGTTATGTAGAGTAGTTTCAAGGTTATGGCTGCTTTTTATACACCTTGTAATCTTTCATATTACGGATGTAATCCTCTTCACTAAACATTCCTGATGATACAACCAGGCAAACTGCCCCTGCGGAGAAATGCTTCAGTTCCCGCCAAATCCCGTCAACTATCAGCAGCCCCTTTCCGGGATTGTTAAGGGTGTGTGTATGTTTTTCTGTCCCGTCATTCACAATCACATCAAAGCTTCCGCTAAGCGCCACCAATACTTCCTGCTGGGCAATATGTGCATGGCCTCCACGCCTTGCATTGCTGGGAATATCATACAGGTAATACACCCTTTTCATTTCAAAAGGCAATGTAGCGCCTTCTATTACCGAAAGATTGCCCCTGCGGTCATTAATGCGTGGCAGGTCGATAATTTTTACGTCATGTATGGTTGTTTTCTTCATCAGCAGCTTAGTATTTTTTATGCCCGTTTATTGCTTTTTTAAAAAGTTGGCCTATTTCATGCGGCTTCACCATTTGCTGTTTTACATCAAAAAACAGTTTGAGTACTATCCAAAATTTGTAGCCGCCACCAAAAACAGCAGTATAAACAGCTCCCAAGGTAAAATATTTTTTTGTATTGGATATAGTTTCAGAAGAAGAATATGACGGATGGGAGTTGATTGCCTGCGGTTCCATAACTACTTTCTTACCTCTTGCCTGTAGTTGTTTTACCAATATAGCTTCCTCCCCTAAAGGCAAATCAGTGCCCAGGCCAAAACGGGTATCAAACTCCAGGCTGGCTTCTTTAAGCAAAGCAGTATTCAAAACCATCTCTACTGACATGATACTTAAAATGTCAAGCGAAGAAAGCCTTGTTTTTCGTATAGATGGATATTTTTTGAATGGCTGCCCTTTTTCATTCAGTGTGCGGAAAGTAATTAGTGCAGCATCAGGGTTTTGGTTGAAGGCAGTAAGTACCTTATCTACAAAATCGGTTTGGTACACAATATCGTCATCGGCCAGCAGGCACAGCTTTTTATCAGTGTTTTGCAGCGCAAGGTTACGGCTCACAGAAAGTCCCTTTTCAAACGAATTGATTACTTGTACAGAGGAGTTAGGAATTTCGGCAATAACTTTACCGGGAGTGGTTTGGTTAACAACCGTTATGGCAATTTCATCTAAATTTTGTCCGGGAAACATAGGTTTTAAAAAATCCAGGCTATCCCTGTTCATGGTTGCCACAAGGACTGCTATATCAGATTTTTTAAAAACTCCGCCCAATTTTTATCCTATATTTGTACAAATATAGTTATTTATAGCAGGCAGGTGAAAATACTTTTGATTGGCGAATACAGCCGCCTACACAACTCCTTAAAGGAAGGCCTGGCACAACTGGGGCACACCGCCGTGATTGCCGCAGCAGGCGACAGCTTTAAAGGCTATGCAACTGATTATAGTGTAGCGCCACGGTTTTTCAGCAATTACTACCTACCACGCAAATTCAAGAACCTGTTTTACTACATCACTAAAATTGACCTTGCCGGGACTGAACGCGCCCTGCGGTTTTACTTTTTGCTACCAAAACTGAAAGGCTTTGACCATGTTCAGCTGATTAATTCGGATGCATTGCTTACTCACCCCACGCTATCAAAATGGCTCTATAAAAAACTACTGAAACAGAACAAAAAAATGAGCCTGCTGGTATGTGGCGATGAAACCCCGATAATTGACTACCTACTTAGGAAAGAACTGCCCAACAGCATACTGACCCCTTACTTTGACAACCCAGGCCTTAAAAAAATGTACCGGTTTGCCCTGAAATATGCCACTGAAAAGTACCGTAAGCTTTTTGAGTTTGTTGAAAGCAATTCAACCGTACTCATTACGTCAGACCTGGATTATAAAATACCTATGGAGCGCATGGGCTATGCCGTAACCCACATACCCAACCCGGTAAATACCGATATGGTAGCTTTCCATACCAACCCAGTAACTGAAAAGGTGGTGATTTTTTTGGGAATTAATAGGATGAGCTATATTAAAAAAGGTATTCCTTATTTCGAAAAGGCGCTGGAAATAATTAAAGATAGCTACGCTGATAAAGTTGAAATAATTATTGCCGAAAACCTTCCGTATGCGCAATACATTAAACAGTATGCAAAAGCGCACGTATTGCTGGACTATACTTATGGCATGGACCAGGGATATAACGCGCTGGAAGCCATGGCAGCCGGTAAGGTGGTTTTTACCGGTGCGGGAAAAGAGTTTATGGATTATTATAACCTAACCGAAACTGTAGCACTACACGCCCAACCGGATGCCACAGCCATTGCCGAAAAACTGGCTTACCTTATTGAAAACCCCACCGAGATTGAAGCTATAGGCAAACAGGCACGGGCTTTTATTGAAAAGGAGCATTATTATGTAAAGGTAGCGGAGAGGTATTTGGGGGCGTGGGGTTAGAATAAAAAAGCCGGCTGTTACACCGGCTATTAAATCTGTTTATTTTTTTACAAACTTGAGTGTTTCGGCATAATTATCAGATGATAACTTCACGATATACATACCTCCTGAAATGCCCTGTATATTTAAGCTGGCAGATGGCTCGGCAGTGGTGGCTTTGTATACTGATTTGCCATAAATATCAAACACCTCAATATTTACATTCTTGTGCTGTTTACCAAAAGTAATAGTAAACGCTCCATTGTTAGGGTTAGGATATAGTTTGGTTTGTGTTTCTGCTACTTCAGTTTTCGCAGTTTTGGTTTTATTATTAGCCTGCGGTGCAGGGCGGCTAAAACTACTACAACTCATATCAAGATTTTCATTGACATTCAAATCAACATAACCTTCGGCATTTGGATTGAAGTCACTATCAAGCACATCAATTACGTTGCGAGCTATGAAGTATGAAGTACACTTATCTTTAAATGTTACTTTATCAATAGTTAATTTGTTGTTTATCCTCTCTAAATCAAAATCAAACCTATAAAAAATATGATTGTTAATTATTGCATTTCCATCTGATTTATTCATTTCATATACAAATTCAACAGCATCACCTGTTTCCAGCTTGCCGGCCCCTACCATGCCATAAAAATTTTGATTTATTGGCATGTGTTCTACATCTTTAGTGGTTAATTGCAAAATATCTTCGACCTCCTTGTAGTTAAGGCATTTATCAACTGAAACCATTAAGCCAACAGTACCGGATACCTGAGGTGCAGCGGAAGATGTACCTGAGCCATATACAAATGAATTATTATGACTATAGAATGGGGATATGAGAATATTGTATCCTGGTGCCAATATGTCAACTTTTTTGTTTAAGGTATGCATCCAAACAAGGCCATCAGTATTGGTCCATGATTGATAATAACCATTATGTGTCACACCAACAGGATTATTAACATCAGTCCCGTCAACTACTGGTGAAACAGAATCAGCAATGTCTGTGTAATTGGGAAACCAGGCAGAAGTACAACAATATGCTCCTGGATCAGTTAAAGAATCATATTTATGACTTATACTAGATACTGAAATAACCTTATCATAGCTTGCCGGATATTCATATTGCACTCCGGTGTAATATCCTCCCCCTGCACCACTATGGTTTGAGGTTGGAGTTGCAAATGAAGTCTTGTTACCGGCAGCTGCGACCAATACAACATTATAATCTTCAACAAGCTCATCAATAATATCTTGTTCAATAGCCCGTTGATTATCCCAATAATCCTCTATATTAGTAGCAAATGTTCTCCAGCTCATATTTATAACTTTAACCCCTTTTTGCGCTAAGTCTAAAAGATGATTATACTGCTGGCCATCAATTGTATAACCAAATCCTAAAATATTTGCTACCACACTACAGTCAGAACACACTCCTACTGTACCTCCCGAATTATCTCCTTGCCCGGCTGCTAATACGGCAACACTTGTGCCGTGCCAACTAAGATCACTATCAAAATTGTAATAAGTAGGATCTGGAAAGATTGAAGCCAACATTGGTAGACGCTCCGTCTTATCAATCAAATCAATATCGTATATATCAACATTGCCATCTGAAATACCAATTTTTACATTTTTATCTCCTGTTGTTATATCCCAAGCTTTTGGTGCATTTATATAGTCCAAATCTTTTCTGCTTGCTACATAGCCTAAATTTGTTACAGGGCTTGTAGTTCCATAGTCATTAGGATATGTATTTAATAATTCTAATTTATAATTAGTCGTATTTTCAGCCAAGATATATTTACTAAATTCAGCTAACAAATCTTCCATTAAATCATGGTTGTAAGTGGCTACTGAAAAATAGTTAAGGTTATTTTCCCTCTTTGAAGAAGGAAATGACTGCTTAAACATCAAAATTTGATAATTAGCAAAAAAGTCACTCTCTTTAATATCACTCCCCGAATAAATCAACAAATCATTATTCTTTTCAAATTCCGGAGCATTAGAATAATGATTAAGTTTTATGTAGAAAGTATATATAGTATCCTGATTCGCCTGGCTATATGCCAGCGAAAAGAGCATGCTACAGAAAATTATAAGTATCTTTCTCATAACTACTGCTTGTTAATTTGTGCTTTCAGGGCTTTAACCTCTTTGTTCAATTCAATTGTGTAAAGGGTAAGCTCTTCAATTTTCTGAAGCAGGAGCTTGTTCATCTCTCCCAGCTCTATGCCATTAGCCTCTACTTCAGCTGCTGATGGAATGTCTTTCAGGTGGCCTTTGTCTTTTATGTGCTGCTCAACCTCCTCAAGTGTTGGCAATTTATATTGTTTTTCAAATACATAGTCAGCCCAAGTGGTATATACTTTTACTCTGTGTGCACGTACAGCACCATCAACAGATAGCCTATAGCTATCAGAGCCATCTGTAAATGAGTTGGTACCAATACCAATATTGGAATCTGTCAAGATATTACCTTCAATCATAGAACTTCCACGAACAACAAACATATGCTGTGTTAAATAATCGCCCCATCCGCCAACAACCAACCTAGAATTTGACTTAGGAATGTGCACGAAAACACTACTATTAGGTAATTCACCGATTTTTATATTTTCATTACCATCTTTATCTAAGGTGACGAATTCAGATGCCCCCCCTTGATCTGCAAAATAAACTAATCTACTTTTCGCAGATCTGTCTGAAATACTAAACCACGCTCTTGGTAGTTCATACATATTAGATGAAGGAAAATCTAAAAATTGAAATGTTCTTTCACCTAAAACTGGGTCTAGCAAAGTGCCGCCTGAAATTACTGTACTTCCTTTTATCCATGCTGCCGCATCTGCAAAAGTTTGACCATTTGCCAGCGATTTTGTAAAATATCCGGATTCTGCTTTTATGTTGCCGGTAATGTCAAGCTTTTCAGAAGGAAGGGTGTTATTAATGCCGACATTACCATTTGTGCCATTGATAAATAAATTGCCGCTTGTTGCCTGGAACGTTAGGTTTTTGCCACCCATGGTTACCGTCCTTACGCCTGATAATGTACCATTACCCGTGTAAAGGGTTGTTTGTGCATTTGCCGTGATAACAGCTGACAGGAATAATCCTGTAAAAAGAAGTTTTTTCATAATTTAAATTGATTGATTAAATGAAATACCAATCTAAAAAAACATTCTTCTTTTAAGATTATTTTATTAAGAATTTACAATAAAATTAACAATAAAATCATAAAATAATTATTTTACATTAATAATATTCGATTATTAAATAATCAACCATTTATTCAGTAAATCCAATTCTCCCTCCCAGTCACGGCATGTATTCTTGCGAATTAATTTTGCGGGAATACCGCCAATCATAACATTTTGTCCTAAACCGTTATAATCTTTATTGCAAACCGACATTGATGCTATAGTACAATAATCGGGTGTAACTGTGCCTTTCATTATTGATACACGGTTGCCTACATAATTAAAATTACCTAAAATTACCGGGCCATCTATCGGCAATTTTTCGCCTGTAATTGTGTCGGTCATTTGATGGAAAGTAGTATCAATAACTTGTGATTCAGATCCAATACGGGCATAATCACCTAACGTTACATGGTGGGTACAAATTATTTTGCCTGTTGATGCCATAGATGCCATATGCCCAAATTGGGCGGTAGCATTTGGCGCTACATATATAAAATAATCTTTCCCAAACTGCACATGCCCATTAAAAATCATTTTACCTTCAACAGCTAATTCGGCAATGCCACGATGCACTGTAGTTTTTTCATAAGGCTGACCAAAACCAATCATCCCTCTCTTAATTGGGGCTTCAATTATAAAGTCTCCGCTGATATTTTGAAAACGCACGGGGCCGTAAAAAAACACCGGAAGCTTACATGCTATTGCAAACTCAAATTTTTTAAAATTGAAATAAATGGTTTTAACCCAGTTTATTTTCATGTAAAACCTAAGTTTTATATATATTGAGCCCATCAGCTTGTTTTCTTTTTAATATAATCTTTCACCAGAAGTTTTAAATGCACACGCCTGTCAATTTCTTTTAATGAATAGATTAATGATAATAATAAAAGTATTAAAAATATAATATTTTTAACCCATCCCTCATATACCTGGCTTATAAGCATACCTATAACACATATAGTTAACCCTACAACAAAAATTTTAATTAGCTGCGGCTCAGTTTTTATACCATACCTTACTTTGGTAATTACCGCCATGGCTATTAAATGAAGCGCATAATACAATAGTAAGCCAATACCGAGCCCTTGCAGAGCATCCCAATAAAAGCCGGTAATACAAAATAATATATACAGGCTGTTAAATACTATTGCTGTTTTTATAAATACTTTTGAGTCGCCCCGGGCAATAATAACATAGCCCATACTAAAAGAAACTGCCTTAAAAAACATAGCTGTAACCGCCCATAACAGCATTGGTACCACACTGATAAATTTAGCCGAAAGCAGAATTTTAATTATCAGCGGCGAAAAGCCTTGAAAAAAAATGATTATAGGTATTATGGCCAGCATTGCAATAATTGCCTGCCGGTTTACTGCGTCGGCAGTATTTTTAGTATCATTGCCCATAGCAGCAATTCGCGGATAATACTCGGCACTCATGGCTGTAAATAATACCCCTACGTACGAGTTTACCATGGCCATGCCAATAGTGAATAGACCAACAGTGCTAAGTGTTGAAGTATTGCTTATGAATACCTGTATCAGATAATTTGACAATACTGGTAGAAAAGCGCTAAGTGAAAGTAAAAACCCAAAATATAATATTTCTTTTCCTTCAGCAATTGTTTTTTTAATACCTCCTCTTTCAAAACCTGTATTGAGCTTTTTATAGTAAATTGCTGAAATAGCTAAATTGATAGCCGCTGTGAGTACAATAGCCGGAACAATGGCATCAACCTTAAAATAATAATAAACAGGTAGCGTTAGTACAAGCCCGGCAAGGTTTCCGTATAAATTGGTTTTTGCGAGATAGGCCAATTTTCCCATGCCTTGCATTACCGCAATTTGTGAATTGGCCACCTGTTGAAAAAGTACTGATGCGGCGATAATGATTATAGCTGTACCCATACTGCTATCCTTAAATGTCCAGATGCTAAGGTATTTTGAAAAAACTATTGCTAAAACAGCACCCAGGCAACCTGTTATAATACCAAGCCTTACCACTACCGATGCTTTGGCCTTTAGTTTTTGTGTTTCCTGTACAGGAATCTCGGCAATGTTTTTTACACTACTGGTTTCAAGCCCAAAACCTGTTGCCATACGAACCATATCAATAGTAGAATTGAGCAGCCCAAAAACCCCATAACCGGCTGGCCCAATTAAAATAGCCAATATTTTTGACCGTACAATAGCAATAATAATATTAACTATCTGGACTATCCCGAAAAGCGAACCTGATTTTATTATCTTTCTATATGTACTTAACTCATCACTCATCAAATCAAAACATCATCAAGTCGTTTATAATTTTTGGTTTCCACCTCATAAAAGTCCTGCACAACAGTACGGGCACCAAAACTTTCTTTCCAGAACATTAAGCTTGTGTTTAGCCTTTTGCCCTGTTGAAGGTTACTTGGTCCAAAATCAAAATATTTTTTATCGCAAAAAACATCATTTATCAAATATTGATACAGATAATCCAGACTACCAAGCTTATTTTTATCGGCATTACCCGAAATATATTGTGGGTGTGCCACGGTATCGGTAACAAAAATGGTTGTGCCGGCAACAATCTTATCTTCATGATACACATTAAACTGCCTGATATTTTCAGGGAATTTTTCATGCAACGAAATAATTTCTTCTAATGAATGAACAGGAGCTGTATCATGCTTTTGCTGCATATTAGGTATTAATATGTTACTCCAGAAAGACTCAAAATCATTGTCTTCAGAAATTTTTAGCCCATGGGCAGAACCACGCCTTATGCTTTGATTCCTGTCTTTGGAAAATTTAGGTTTCAAATCCAGGCCATACACACAAAGGCTGTCTTTTCGTACCAGATGCGCCCCTGTCAAAAACAGCGCATAATCCTGCTCCTGTGCAGGTTGTTTATGATAGATAAGTGGAACTAATTTCATATATAGCTTATCAAAACCGGTATCATGCAAATACTTTAAAACTGCCTGAAGCATCTTTATAACCTGGGCAAGTTTTATTTTTGAGCCGTACACCAACCCCCCATAAGTAAGCCCATCGTGCGAGTGCAATTCCTTCCCTACCCTGTTGGCTGGTAGCAGCGCCAGGAGCTTTTCCCTTTCAAACACCAGCAGGGAATGGTCCTCAAAACGGTCAGCATGGTATTCCATAAAATCCCGGTGAAACAGGAAGGTACCGTTTTTAGAATCCTTAACAAAGGCATTCCACTGAGTGTAGTAAGAACTGTTATATTTTTCTATCCTGTACATTAATAAGGCTAAGGCATTACATGGGTAAATGTAGCAAAAATTACAAAACCCATAGCAGTAATGCGCCGGTAATGGTTAAATAACAAGGCTGTTTTTAAAAATTTATTACTTTTAAAAAAAAATTGCAGTGAAAACAAAATTACCGGTACTTATTGTTTTGCTTTGGTGCACCTTTTCCGCTTTGGGACAAAACGTGGCGCTTTATGAGCAGTTTAACGGCCGGTATGATTTTACTTTTATAGGCAATACGCTCAATCCCTCTGAAAATAATGTTACACCAATATGTACAATAAAAACATCTTCTCCAGCTACTCTAAGCCTCAACCCTGCCGATGTTATTGAGAAGGCTTATCTATACTGGGCCGGCTCTGGCACGGGCGACGATGCCATTAAACTGAATGGGCAGGATATAGTGCCGTCTCGTACTTTTGACCTTATTGCCAATACTGACGCTACCCCCAGGGCCTACTTCAGCAATTTTGCCGATGTTACTGCTTTAGTACAATCTACCGGGAACGGAACTTATACAGTTTCAGACTTTGACCTGACGGCTATTATACCCAATGGCTCTATCTACTGTGCCAATAAAACCAACTTTGGCGGCTGGGCAATTGTAATTATTTACCGCAATGATAATTTGCCGCTTAACCAGCTGAACCTTTATGACGGGTTGCAGTATGTGCCCACATTTATAAACATAACACTGCCCAGCCTTAATGTGATTGACAATATTGGTGCAAAAATAGGTTTTGTAGCGTGGGAAGGCGATGCCAATATTGGCAACAGCGAAACCCTGAGCGTTAACGGAACAGAACTGACCAATGCAGTAAATCCGCCAGGAAATGCCTTTAACGGCACTAACAGTATTTCCGGCGACACCAATCTATACAATATGGATCTGGATGTGTATGATATACAGAATATGATTAATATAGGTGACGAAACTGCCGACATTACCCTTGAGTCGTCTGCCGACTTTGTAATGATCAATACCATCCTCACCAAGCTGAATAGCCAGCTGCCCGATGCTACCGTAACAGTAAACAACGTAGTGCAACAGTGCAACAGCAGCCAGGTGCAGGTAAACTACACGGTTTTTAATGTGAACAGCACCGATGTGCTGCCAGCCGGCACGGCGGTTTCCATATATGTAGATGGCGATTTCATAACCCATTTTACCACTACCGCCCCACTGCCCATAGGCGGAAGCCAGAGCGGAACAATAATGATTACGCTGCCAGCTGGCACGGGAGAAGATTTTGAGCTGCTGCTGATAGCCGATAACCTTAACGGCGTGGCCAGCGTGATTGAGACGGACGAAACCAATAACAGCTTTATGATGACAGTGGAACGTTGGTTGTCTCCCCCGCTCACAGCCCCTGCCAATATCACCGTGTGCGAAACCAGTAACGGTTCCGGAGTGGGTATTTTTGATTTTTCAGCTTATGAACAATCGCTGAAAAGCGACCCGACTGATACGGTTACTTTTTACAACACGTTTGAAGATGCGCAGGTGCCCACCGGTAATATTACCAATACCACTAGTTTCCTTACCACATCGGCCAGCCAGGTAATTTATGTACGCCTGCAGGATGTAAACGGATGTTTCAGCATAGCCTCATTTCGCCTCATTTCGGTAGATTGCAGTTTTCCTGATGCTACCATCACTGCACAAAACCTGGTGCAGGACTGCAACTCGCGTTTCATAGAGCTGGATTATACCGTGTTTAACCTGAACAGCCTGGACATTCTCCCTCCCGGCACGCCGATAGCCATTTATGCCAATGGCGAGTTTATAGAGTTTGCCGAAACGCACCTGCCAATACCAATTAGCGGCAGCGAGGCCAGCCACATCAGCTTTACCATACCTGATACATTGCCGCTGGATGTGGAAATAACCTTTGTGGTAGATGATGATGGCACAGGAACCGGCATTGTGATGGAAAGCAACGAGACCAACAACAGCTTTATAGTGCCGGTATCGCTATGGTTGTCACCAGTATTGCAGCAGGCAGAGAACCTGGTAGAATGCAACGAAGGCTTTGGCAAAGGCACGTTTGATTTTTCGGAGTATAGCCAATCGCTGAAGAATGAGGCAACGGATGTGGTGACATTCCATAACTCACTGGCCGATGCACAAAACGGCGTGAATGAAATCACCAACACATCGGCTTTTGTTACCGATACCAACCCGCAGGAAGTTTTTGTACGGCTACAGGATGAGCACGGTTGTTTCAGTACCGGTTCGTTCACGCTACGCACCAAGCTTTGCCCGCCGGAAACTTATAACTATGTTACCCCTAACGGCGACGGAATTAACGACTCGTTTTTCGTAAAAGGCCTGCGCAATATTTTCCTGAACTTCAAAATGAGCATTTACAACCGCTGGGGCAACCTGGTGTGGACAGGCAACCACAGCACGCCCGACTGGGATGGCATTGCTAACGAGGATAAGGTAGGCTCGCAGAACACTACCGTACCCGCCGGCACTTACTATTTTGTACTGGAACTGAACGAACCTGATTACCCTAAGCCTATTGTGGGATGGGTGTATGTAACGAAGTAGGTACAGGTTGCGGGTTATGGGTTATGGGTTACGAGTAACGAGTTTACACGCCCTCGTTCTCAAATCTGAAATCTACATTCTAAAATCTGAAATTAAAATCACTTTTCCAGCGGCGGCAACGACCATTTGAACACTACTGCCATAAGCCTTGCGCCTATAATGATAAGTGATGTGATGAGGTACAACGCATCTTCAGGGATGTTGAAGCGGCGCAGTATAAAAAATACCACACCACCAAAGATGCACAGCGTAGCATAAATTTCCTTGCGGAAGATAACCGGAATCTCGTTACAAAGTATGTCGCGTATCACCCCGCCAAAACAGGCCGTCATGGTGCCCAGTGCTACGCATATAACCGGATCCAGCCCCACTACCAGACCGCGGCGAATACCTATCAGCGTAAAAACGCCCAGCCCTATGGTATCGAACAGGAACAATGATGCCCGCAGCTTATCCAGCTTTTTGCGGAAAATGAGCGCAATTAAAAACCCAATGATGATAATGTACACATAGTTGAGGTCCTGCATCCACCCTACAGGTGTGCGCCCAATCAGCACATCGCGCAGTGTGCCGCCGCCCACAGCGGTAACAAAAGCTATGACAAACACGCCAAACGGGTCCATGCGCTTGTTCATGGCTGTAAGCATGCCCGATATGGCAAATGCCATGGTGCCCAGTATGTCAATAGCATACAGCATTACATTTTGCTGGTGTAATAGTTATAATCGTTGATTACCGTATCAACAAACGCAGTGGCATTGGCCGATATGGATTTGATGCCGGTAACTTTTTCAATCTTGTCCTGTAGGCGGGCAATCATGTCAAAATCGGCCTGGCGCAGGCTGGTTTCGTAGGTTTCCTTAATAATGCGCATATCATTATCCGTAAGCTTTATTACCAGCGGGTACACCGGCACATAGTTGCTGTGTATTTCTTTCAGTATAGTGTGGTCAATAGTAATTTTATTTTTAAGGCTAATGATGGCTGTGCCGGCGGCAAGGTCTCCCAGGCGCTGCGTTTTTTGGTTCACCATCATGGCAATGAGGCCCACAAAGCTAAGAGGCGGGGTTACCTCAATAATACGGAACATCCAGCGGATAACATAATCGCTGAAGCTGGCCTGGTAACCGTCAATCTTTATCACCTTTATCTTCATTATTTTTTTGCCTATGGTTTGCCCTTCAAAAAATACCTCCTGCCATAGCGCATAGAACAATATGGGCAGCGATATTACAGCCTGTATCGCCATTATAGACCATGGGTCGAGCCCTTCAATCAGTTCATCCACGCCCATCAGGTCCATAATAATGTAATATACCACGGTGTAATAGGCTATAAATATAACCACGTCAATAAGATAGGCCAGCACCCTGTCGCCCACCGAGGCGGCATTAAAATTAATATTAACATTTTGTGTGGTGGTTATGGTAAGTTCTGACATATTTCATATTTTAGCTTTTGTATGAGAGAAGTGGCATTTATAAAACAAAATAAAGAAAAATGGCTTGAATTTGAGCAGGCTATTTTTGGTAAAGCTAAAAAAAATCCTGATGAACTGGCAAGCCTGTACATCCATTTGGTAAACGACCTCTCGTACGCGCAAACGTATTACCCTAAAAGCAAGACGGTTGTGTACCTAAACCACCTTGCCTCTATCACCTACCAGAAAATTTACAAGACCAAACGTGAGGAAAGCAACCGCTTTGCATATTTCTTTAAAACCGAAGTGCCCATGATAGTGTACCGACACCGCCGGTATGTGCTGTATGCCTTTGCGCTGTTCTTTATCTTCTCGGCTATTGGGGCGCTCTCTGCGGCTTATGATGTAGATTTCGTGAGGCTGATTATGGGTGATGATTATGTGAACATGACCCTGGAAAATATTGAAAAAGGCAACCCCGTGGCGGTTTACAAAAGCGGCAGCAACTGGGGCAGCGCCATAGGCATTACGCTCAACAACCTTAAAGTAGGCATATTTTCGTTTATAATGGGCATAACTGGCGGTATAGGAACAGCCTGGGTATTGATGCAGAATGCTATAATGCTGGGCTCGTTCCAGTACTTTTTTTATGACCAGGATGTATTTTGGGAAAGCGTGCGCGGCATATGGATACACGGCAGCATGGAAATTTTCGCCATGGTGATAGAAGCCGCCGCCGGGCTTATACTGGGTGCCAGCATACTGTTCCCTAAAACCCTTTCCAGGGGCGCATCATTTAAGCAAGGGCTCAAGAACAGCCTCAAGATAGTGCTCAGCACCATGCCGTTTACCGTAGCAGCAGGAATATTGGAGGGTTTCATCACCCGCTATTCGCCAGATATGCCTTTATTTTTAAACCTATTCATTATCTTTTCAACCCTTTCGGCCATAACCTGGTACTACCTGGTATATCCGTTCAGGGTAAATAAAAAACTTAACCACACCTATGTTCAGACTGTTTAAGCAACGTAATTTCAGTGATATTTTTAACGATACTTTCGGTTTCCTGCGTGCTACCGGAAAAAACTATTTCAGGAACTACATTATTGTAAACTCGCCGTTCCTGATATTGCTTTTGGTACTCACCTATTTTATGGGTAAGATATTTTATGAAGCGGCAATAAGCAGCTTTGGCTCTACGCAGTCCAACCGCGTTATAGAGGAGTTTTTTGATGACAACCTGGCTTACTTTTTTACCACGCTGGGTATCATGATGGTAATTTTCGTGATAATGATGATGCTTAACTACAGCTACCCGGTTATATATATGAAGTTATATGAAGATGGTAAAGAGCCGCAAACCGCAGATATTATTAAAGAGCTTAAAAGGTGCATTGGCAAGATAATGCTGTTTGTGCTGCTGTGGTTCATCAGCTTTTTGCCAGCGCTGGTATTAATAGGGTTTGTATTTGTTTTCCTGATTGTTTTAATCATAGGGATACCTTTTGCCATACTGCTTATGGCAGCTTTCTTCAGCTGGATGACACTGGCCTTTTATAACTATCTGAATACTGATGACGGTTATTTTGAATCGTTCAGCAAGGGGCTTAGCATGATGACAGCCAAATTCTGGACACATGCCGGTTCTACCGCTATTTTTGTGATAATGATATACATATTGCAGTTTGCCATTTCCCTTATCCCCAACCTTTTTGGCATGGCATCAATGTTTACACCTGAAGGATCAGAAGAAAGCCTGCTTTCGGTTATGGGTATTGTAATGCTTATCTCGTTCATCATAACAACCATAGCCAATTACCTGCTGGGCAACCTCATTTACATTAACCAGGGCATGATATACTACAGCTACCGTGATGAGCGCGAAAACCGCTCGGCACATACTGAAATTGACCTGATAGGCAGCAATGATGAATAAAAAATTTATTTACATATTGTTGCTTGCCCCCGCACTGGCTTTGGCACAGGATGTTGACAGTACGCTGGTGGCGGAAGATACCTTGTGGCAACCTGAAGAGTATAAACCTGAGACTGGTACAAAGGCTGCCACTATACCTACCGATACTCTGGTAACCACCACGCCACGCAAGTTTGAGCCCGGCTTTAAGGACGATTACAGGGGCGATGATTTTGTGTATGAAAAAAAATCGCAGGGCGAATCGCTTTGGGATCGTTTCCTGAAATGGCTGGGCGATGTGCTTGATGATATTTTTTCGTTTGGCAGTGGTGTGGAAGGCGCGCCGGCTTATGCCATCATTATCAGGATATTCCTGTTCCTTGTGTTGGGTTTTGTAGTGTACCTTATTGTAAGGGCGCTTATCAATAAAGAGGGCAACCTGTGGATTTTCGGCAGGTCGGCCAAAAACATTGCAGTGCATGACCTTACTGAGGAAAACATCCACCAGATGGATTTCCGCAGCCTTATTGAAGACACCCGCCGCAGCGGAGACTACCGCCTGGGCATACGCTACTACTACCTTTGGCTGCTGAAGAGCCTTTCTGCCCGCGAAATCATCGACTGGCATTGGGACAAGACCAATACCGATTACCTGTATGAAATAAAGGATGCCGCCATGCGTAAGGATTTTGAGTACCTGTCCTACATTTACGACTACAGCTGGTATGGCGAGTTTGAGATTGACAGTACGGCTTTTGCCAAAGCGGAGAAAGCATTTTTAAAAACACTAAACACCTTATAGCATGGGCAGGAAAGTTACGATATATGTTGTGATCCTGGCCCTGGTAATTGGGCTTATCATATTTATTGATGCCAGCAGGCCGAAGCCTATAGACTGGCGGCCAACATATGGTTTTGAGCATAAAAATCCGCTGGGGCTTTATGTGCTGAACAAAGAGGCATCAACACTGTTTAAAGGCAGTATCAAAAAAATGTCGGTTACGCCGTATGAGTTTTTTGAAGGGCAATACGATTATGAGAAGAAAGACTACAAAGCTAAAGGCACATTCCTGAATATCAGCGAGGAAACTGTGCTGGACAGGGAATCGGTTAAAGAGCTTATCTATTTTGCCGAGCATGGCAACACAGTGTTCCTGAGCATGAAACAGTTCCCGGAGCAACTGCTGGATACATTGCAGGTGGATATAAACAGTGAATTCAGCCGCGCTGATTCCGTAAGGATATATGTAGGCAAACCGGAAACCAAGAGTAATATTTACTTTAACGAAGGCTTGGGCTTCACGTATTTTGACAGCATCAAAAACCCGTATGTTAAAGTGCTGGGCTATCAGGATGTGAATGATGAGCACCGTCCCAACTTTATTAAAGTTCCTGTGGGCAAGGGTAGTTTCCTGCTGCACACACAACCGGCGGCGTTCAGTAATTTTCACTTATTGAAAGGAGAACACTATAAGTATGCTGAAGATTTGGCATCGCATATAAAGGACGACAACATATACTGGTTCACCATCCGTGAAAAAGGCATATCCACATCGCCGTTCCGCTACATCCTGGCACAGCCGGCACTAAAGTGGGCGTTATATTTCGGCCTGATAGGCATCATCATTTTCATGTTCTTCAATGCCAAAAGGAAGCAGCGCATCATTCCGGAAATCCCGCCCGTGCGCAACACCACGGTTGATTTTACCAAGACCATTGGCAACCTGTACTACCAGGAAGGCAACCACCATACCATCATCGACAAAAAAATTATTTACTTCCTGGAGAAAATAAGGAACGAATACATGATTGACACCTATTCCCTGGACGATGACTTTGTGGAAAAGTTGCACCTGAAAACAGGCAAGCCCGCCGATGAGATACGCCACCTTGTAACCATAATCAAAAAACACAGGCACAAGTTTGAAAGCACCGAAGCCGATGTGATAGAACTGAATAAAGCAATAGAAAATTTAATGTTATGACAGATACAACTGACAATTTCGAAAATAACAACATAAACCCGGAGCAGCAGGCGCCGGAACAAAGCAACCCTGCGCAGAACGTGCAGGAGAACGACAACCTTAACTTTCAGTCGAGGCTGGATTTGAGCGGGCTGCAGCAAAGCATTGATGCGGTGAAGCAAGAAATAAGCAACGTGATTGTGGGCCAGCACAAAATGATTGATCAGCTTTTGGTGGCAATATTGAGCAACGGCCACGTACTGCTGGAAGGTGTACCGGGAGTAGCCAAAACCATATCAGCCAAGCTGTTGAGCAAAACGCTGTCTTTGGGTTTTAGCCGTATACAGTTTACGCCCGACCTGATGCCGAGTGACATTCTGGGTACATCGGTGTTCGACCTGTCCAAATCGTCATTCGATTTTAAGAAAGGGCCTATCTTCTCTAACTTCATACTGATTGACGAGATTAACCGTGCCCCGGCCAAAACGCAGGCTGCCCTTTTTGAGGTTATGGAAGAACGCCAGATAACCGTTGAAGGAAAAACGCACGCCATGGAAGCGCCGTTCCTGGTCATAGCCACGCAAAACCCTATTGAGCAGGAAGGTACGTACCGCCTGCCGGAAGCCCAGCTGGACCGTTTCCTTTTCAAGATAACCATTGACTATCCTAAGCTGGATGAGGAGATTGCCATCCTTCAGCGCGAAAATGCCCTGCACGAACGCGAAAAGCTGGAGAACATCAAACAAATACTATCACAAGCCGATATCCTGAAATACCAGGGCATTGTGAAGCATATTGTGATTGAGCCGCAGCTTATTGAATACATTGCCAAGATTGTGACCAACACGCGCGATAATGCGTTCCTGTACCTGGGTGCATCGCCGCGTGCGTCCATCGCCATACTTAACGCCGCCAAAGGCTATGCCGCACTCCGTGGCCGCGATTTTGTAACGCCTGACGATATTAAGGAAGCAGCCATACCGGTACTGCAACACCGCGTGGTGGTATCGCCGGAGCGTGAGATGGAAGGACTGACAAGCCCCGAAATCATCAGGCAAATTATCGACACTGTAGAAATTCCCCGCTAAATGAAGTGGTTTAAAAAGCTATACCTCACCAATTTTTTCTTCTATGTGCTCATGGGCATCATGGTGTGCTTTGTGCTGGCCTTTATTTTCCCGGCACTGTACAAAGCCGTGTGGATATTGGTGTACATTTACTTTGCCTTCATTATTATAGACATGCTTCTGCTGTTTGCCACCAACCAAAAGTTCAGCGCCACACGCACCACGCCCGAAAAGCTGAGCAATGGCGATGAAAACCCGGTTACGGTGCGCCTGCAAAGCGGTTATTCGTTTCACGTAACACTGCGCGTAATTGATGAGCTGCCTTTCCAGTTCCAACTGCGCGATTTTGAGGTGAACCGCAAAATGGCAGCCAATGCCAATGATACTTTTGAGTACCTGCTGCGACCTACCGAACGCGGCGAGTACCACTTCGGCAAGCTGAATATTTATGTATCTTCTCCCCTGCACCTCGTGTCGCGCCGCTTTATGTTTGGCGACGGGCAAATGGTGCCAACGTACCCCAGCTACATACAGCTGCGCAAGTACGACCTTATGGCTTTTTCCAACAGGCTTTTCCAGTACGGGCTAAAGAAGATTCGCCGTATTGGCCACACCATGGAATTTGAGCAGATTAAAGACTACATTCCGGGTGATGACATACGCACCATCAACTGGAAAGCCACAGCCAAAAAGAACCAGCTGATGGTGAACCAGTTCCAGGACGAGCGCTCGCAAAACGTGTATATGGCGATTGACAAAGGCCGCGTGATGAAGATGCCTTTTGACGGGCTGAGCCTGCTGGATTATGCCATAAACTCTACCCTGGTACTGGCCAACGTTATCCTTAAAAAGGGAGATAAGGCCGGTATGTTTACCTTCTCTAAAAAAGTGGAGAACCGCGTGGCTGCCGAAAAGCGTTCCAGCCAGATGCAGAAAATTTTGGAGACGCTGTATAACGTGAGCACCAACTTTTTTGAGAGTGATTACGGCCGCCTGTATGCCGATGTGAAGAAGAACATCAACCAGCGAAGTCTTATATTGCTGTACACTAACTTTGAAACGCTTGATGGCCTGCACCGCCAGTTGCCTTACCTTAAGGGTATTGCCAAGAGTCACCTATTAGTGGTTGTATTTTTTGAGAACACGGAACTACAGGAAGTGATGACCACCAAGGCACGCAACATACAGGAAGTGTATGACAAGGTGATTGCCGAAAAGTTTGCTTTTGAGAAACGCCTTATTGTGAATGAGCTGCGCAAATACGGAATTTATTCTGTTTTGACTACGCCGGAAAACCTGACGATTGACAGTATTAATAAGTATTTGGAGATTAAAGCGAGGGGGATATTGTAGGGTGTTGGGGTTGCGGGTTGATATTGAGTGTTGATTAGGGCAAAAGTGACGTTTGCGACAGCGGATAGTCTTAACTATTATTCTAATAATTATGAAGTATAATATTTTGTATATATTTTTAATTATTTCAAGTTTGACAAGTTGTTCATCCTGGAAAGACACCCTTATAACTAATGGTGATGAAAATAGCGCGATTTCAAACGCTATAACAGATTTTTTAAATTCAAGCGGAAAACACGACAAAGATTCCGTATATTCTATTGGTATTGAAAATATCAATAATGATATTATTGCAATCACTATATCTGGAACAGATTTCAAAATTACTCCTACCCCTGAGACAACAATTGGAAGTACAACCAAAACAATTCCCACACAATATTTAGAAAAAAATAGTAAATTATTTTATTGGCACGACGATAAAAAAATATTGACAAAGGATATTATTGATGTTATGTCCAAATTTAAAATCATCGACTCAATGAATGCAAATGGAATTGTTGGTATACCAGAATACACTATAGATGAGTTAAAAAAAGGAGTTCATTATTATTTTTGCAAAAATAATTTTAAGAATTATAAAAAAATTAAAACCAATAGGGCTTTAGGATACTATAAAAGACCTTTTTTGGATTGTAAGCTAAAATAATTTCCAACATTGGCACAAGCTTCCCGCTCATGCCAATCTAAAATATTAAAGACGTTGCAATGCAACCGTCTCTACCGTAAACGTTGCACAATAATATCACATTCACTACTTTTGAACTCGCAACCCGTACTTCAAAACCCTAAACTTTGAAACAGATTTCCAGTGCCCAGAATCCGTACATAAAACAGCTCGTGCAATTGCAGGAAAAGGCTAAGGCGCGCAGGCAAAGCGGCACGTTTCTGATTGAAGGGCAGCGCGAAATACTGCTGGCAAAACGGGGCGGATATGAAATTGAGACAGTATTGTTTGTACCCGAAATGCTGAGCGAGGCCGAAACCGCAGCACTGGCCGGCAACTGGGCCGAGCTTATTGCCATAAGCAAAGAGGTATACCAAAAGCTGGCCTATCGTGATACTACTGAGGGCATCATAGCCGTAGCCAAAAGCAAAAGCCTGGAACTGGCTGATTTGCAACTGGGGGAAAACCCACTAATATTGATAGCCGAAGCGCCGGAAAAGCCCGGGAATATCGGGGCACTCCTGCGTACTGCCGATGCGGCTAACCTTGATGCGGTTATAATTGCCAACCCAAAAGGCGATATGTACAACCCTAATATTGTTCGCGGTAGCGTAGGCTGCCTCTTTACCAACAACATAGCTACCGGTAGTACTGATGAAGTTATATCATTTTTAAAGCAGCGCAACATTAGCATTTACTGCGCTACTTTGCAGGATTCCACATCCTACCACACGCAGGATTACACCACGCCCACCGCGCTGGTGGTAGGCACTGAGGCGACGGGGTTATCTGCCGAATGGCGCAATGCTTCCACCAAAAACATCATCATACCCATGCAGGGCGAAATTGACTCCATGAACGTTTCGGTAGCCGCTGCCATACTTATATTTGAAGCCAAAAGGCAAAGAGGATTTTAAAACAATAAACAAATGAAATACATTTATTTACTGCTATTTTTAGCAACATTCAGCGTACAGGCACAGGACAACGAAACCCTATCGTGGGATGCGGCTGACATCAACGGAAAACTGAAGCTGACCACCACTAAGCGTGAGTTTGACGCCATCTACAAAAAAGCCGACAGCATTGTGTCGCCCAATCCTAAGGAAACCTGCGGCACTGAGGAAGAGCTGGCAGCTAAATTCCTGCATTACAAAGGTCTAAAATTTGAGATGGATAATGGCGTGCTGAACTTCCGCCGCATTGATTTCACCAAGAAAAAAGGTATGATTTTTAACTATAAAGGCACAAAATTCAACGAGAATTCTACACTGCAAAGCTTCACCAAAGCTTTTCCCATACTGGCATCACAATATGAAATGAACAAAGATGGCAACCAGATGATCGTAATCAAACCCGAAGATATTGATGGCGGTTTTGAATGGCGCTTTTACTTCAGTAAGGGTAGGCTTGCACTTATAGAATGCTATTTCCGCTGTGATTAATCGCCCTTTGCATTATTCATAATTTTACTGGCTGCCCATTGCAAGGCAGCCTTGTTTTTTATAAAAAAATTCCCTACTTTTAAGTCATTGATAC
Source organism: Flavobacterium sp. (assembly GCA_041916875.1). Lineage (GTDB taxonomy): Bacteria > Bacteroidota > Bacteroidia > Flavobacteriales > Flavobacteriaceae > Flavobacterium. The sequence goes on along the minus strand of JAYRYS010000006.1, from coordinate 77,803 downwards.
ACGGGTATGACTGAAATTGATATAGAACAGGAAAACAAAGCAATTGCCAAGGAATATAAGGAACTGCTGCGCATAAGCTACCAAACCCTTTCGGAAGACGACAAAAAGCTGATACGCAAGGCTTTTGACGTAGCTGTTGACGCTCATAAGGACCAAAGAAGGAAATCAGGTGAGGCATACATCTTCCACCCGATTGCCGTGGCCAAAATTGTGGCTTCGGAAATCGGGCTTGGCGCTACATCTATAGCTTCTGCCCTGCTGCACGATGTGGTGGAAGATACTGATATTACCGTAGAGGATATCGAAAAGATGTTCAACCCTAAAATTGCAAAGATTGTAGAAGGCCTTACTAAAATAGCACAGGTAAAGACTGACCAGGAAATATCGATGCAGGCGGAAAACTTCCGCAAGATGCTCCTTACGCTGAATGATGATGTGCGTGTAATACTCATCAAAATAGCCGACAGGCTGCACAACATGCAGACCATGGAAAGCATGGCAGATTATAAGCAGGCCAAAATAGCATCGGAAACGTTGTATATATACGCACCGCTGGCTCACCGCCTGGGGCTTTATAATATAAAGAACCAGCTGGAAGACCTTGGCCTTAAGTACACCGAGCCGACAGTGTATAACAGCATTGTAAGCAAGATAAAGGAAACCAAGGAAGAACAGGATGCCTACATCAAATCGATATCGGATGTGCTGTCGTCATCGCTTAATGCCGAGGGCATTGAATATACTATAAAAGGCCGCCCTAAATCCATATACTCCATACGCCGGAAAATGCTGGCGCAGGGTGTTACCTTTGATGAGGTGTACGACAAGTTTGCGCTCCGCATCATTTACAAAGCCAGCCAGCACGACGAGAAATTCCTGGCGTGGAAAATTTATTCGATAGTAACCGACCACTACCGTCCCAGCCCAAGCAGGCTGAGGGACTGGATATCATCGCCCAAATCTACCGGATATGAGGCGCTGCATATAACCGTAATGGGCCCGAAAGGACGCTGGGTGGAGATACAGGTGCGTAGCGAACGTATGGACGAAGTGGCCGAAAAAGGCTATGCTGCACACTATAAATACAAGGGCGGCGGCGGCGAGGAGCACGGCCTGGAAACCTGGCTGAACCTATTGAAGGAAGCACTGGAAAATACATCGGGCAATGCGGTGGATTTTGTAGAGGATTTTAAGCTGAACCTCTATTCAAAAGAGATATATGTTTTTACCCCGAAAGGTGAAATAAAATCATTGCCCAAAGGTGCCACCTCACTTGATTTTGCCTTCAGCATACACTCCGAAATTGGCACCAAGACCAGGGGAACCCGGGTAAATGGCAAGCTGGTTCCGCTAAACCATGTGCTGAACAGCGGCGACCAGGTAGAGGTAATCACTTCGCCCAACCAAAAGCCTAACCCTCACTGGCTGGATTATGTTACCACATCACGCGCCAAGAATAAGATAAAGAACGTGCTGAACGAAAGCACTAAACGTATAGCCGAAGAGGGTAAAGAACTGTTGACCCGCAAGCTGCGCCACCTGAAAATAACACTGAACGAAGCCACAACTAATGAGTTAGTTAATTATTTTAAGCTAAAAACCAGTCTGGACCTGTTCTATCGTGTGGGGATGGGTTCTATTGACAACCAGCAGCTTAAGGATTATGCCGCACTGAAGAGCAATACGTTTATGAATTTCTTCAAAAGCAAGATAAAACGTTCGCCTTCAGCGCCGCCGGAACAGATTCAGCGCGATGAGATAAGCAAAAATTATGACCTGCTGGTTTTCGGCAAGGAGCAGGACAAGCTTGATTATAAACTGGCCAATTGCTGCAACCCCATACCGGGCGATGATGTGTTTGGCTTCATCACTATAAACGAAGGCATTAAAGTCCATAAAAAGGATTGCCCCAATGCCATAAGGCTACAGAGCAATTTTGCCTACCGCATTATCCAGGCCAAGTGGATTGACTCCAGCCAGGAGGAGTTTAAGGCTACGCTGAAAATTACGGGGATGGACTCACTGGGCCTTACCAACGAGCTTACCAAGGTAATTTCCAACAACATGCACGTAAACATACAGAGCATATCATTAAGCGGTAATGCCGGTATTTTTAACGGGCAGATAACCGTGGTGGTACAGAACAACAGCATCCTGAAAAAACTGATTGAAAACATCAAGAAGATTGACGGCATCGATAAAGTGACACGGGTAAATAATAATTAAGAGAATATTCATTTATAAACTAAACTTTCACTTCCCGAAATTTCGCATTATCTTTGCGGGTATCGATACCCATACCATGGAAAATAATAAAAACCAGGAGATTGTAAAAAATGTCTTCACCAAATACCTGGAAGACAAAGGCCACAGGAAAACCCCTGAGCGCTATGCCATACTCCAGGAAATTTACAATAGCCAGGAACATTTTGATATAGAGTCGCTCTACATCAAAATGAAGAACAAAAACTACCGTGTGAGCCGTGCCACGCTTTACAATACCATAGAGCTGCTGCTGGAATGCGGCCTGGTGCGCCGCCACCAGTTTGGGCAAAACCAAAGCCACTACGAGAAATCGTATTTTGACAAGCAGCACGACCACATCATTATGACCGACACGGGCGAGGTGATAGAGTTTTGCGACCCGAGGATACAATCCATCAAAAAGACGATAGAAGAGATATTCGGTATTGAAATTCACAACCATTCTCTGTATCTTTACGGGCAGAAAAAACAGCCTGCTGCCGAAAACCAATAACGCCAGACTACCGGCCAACGGCAAACCAACCCTGAAAAGGATTGGTTTTTGTTTTTTAAACAAGTAACACATAACTGCAACATAAACACAACTAACAACAAATGACCGTAGATTTACTGCTTGGACTGCAATGGGGAGACGAAGGCAAAGGAAAAATTGTTGACGTACTTACCTCAAAATATGATATTATAGCGCGCTTTCAGGGCGGGCCAAACGCCGGGCACACCCTGGAGTTTGACGGAATTAAGCATGTATTGAGGACTATCCCTTCGGGCATATTCCATAAAAATTCCATCAACATTATAGGCAACGGCGTGGTGATGGACCCGGTAGTTTTCCAAAAAGAGCTGGAAGGCCTGGAGAAATTCAACATCGACATCAAATCGCGCCTGCTTATTTCGCGCAAGGCACACCTTATCCTGCCTACGCACCGCCTGCTGGATGCAGCTTCGGAAGCATCAAAAGGCAAGGCGAAAATTGGTTCTACGCTTAAAGGCATCGGCCCAACGTATATGGACAAAACCGGGCGTAACGGCATTCGCGTGGGCGATATAGAGCTGGCTGATTTTGAAGAACGCTACCGCACACTGGCCGACAAGCACCAGGCGATGATTGACTTTTACAATGTTGATTTGGAGTACGACCTGAAGGAGCTGGAGGAAGAATTCTTCACAGCAGTGAAAGCATTGAAGGAACTTACTTTTATTGACAGCGAAGAATACCTGAACAAAGCTATGAAGGAAGGAAAATCCATCCTTGCTGAAGGTGCGCAGGGCTCATTGCTGGATATTGATTTTGGTACTTACCCGTTCGTAACATCATCTAACACTACAGCTGCCGGAGCCTGTACAGGCCTGGGTATAGCGCCTAACAAGGTTAAGGATGTTTTCGGGATATTCAAAGCTTATGCCACCCGTGTGGGCAGCGGTCCATTCCCTACCGAGCTTTTTGACCAAGATGGTGAAACAATGGCGCGCGTAGGCAATGAGTTTGGTTCGGTAACTGGGCGCGCAAGGCGTTGCGGCTGGCTGGACCTTGTAGCGCTAAAATATGCGGTACAGGTAAACGGCGTTACGCAACTATACATGATGAAAGGTGATGTGCTTTCGGGCTTTAAGACGCTGAAAGTTTGTACTGCTTATGAATATAATGGCCAGGTAACTAACAGCCTGCCGTATAACATTGAGCCTGAAAATGTAAAACCTGTTTTTGTAGAGATGAAAGGCTGGGCGGCAGACCTTACCGGTATGACTGCCTATGATGAGCTGCCTGCTGAACTTAAGGAATACATTGAGTTTATTGAAAAAGAACTGGAAGTGCCTATCAAAGTGGTTTCTGTAGGCCCGGACAGGACACAGACGATAATGAAGTAATCCTGATTTCATATTTTATATATGCCTCAACAGATGTTGGGGCTTTTTTGTAATTTTTATTACACAATTGCGTTTACATCATCAAATGGTTCGGCACGGCTATTGTAATGTATTTTACTGTAAATTTGCACAAAATTATAAATCCTTGAAAAAGCTTTTTTTCTTTATCATATTACTGGCATTCAGCATAACACAGGCCTGGGCGCAAAAAGGCAAAAAACCGTCCAACCTGGTGATTGAATATACCGATTTCATCGACATGAACCAGACGGAAGTTCCCGGTGCTATTGTACTTACGGGCAACGTGCGCGTATGGCATGATGGCGTACGCATTACTTGCAATAAAGCGTATCATTTTAAAGATGAGAACTATATCAAGGCTTTCGGTAACGTGCAGATGAACCAGGGCGACACTATTTTTATGAACAGCCGTTATGCCGAATATAACGGCAACAAGAAGTTTGCCTACGCTACCGGCAATGTGAGCATGCGCTCGCCGGACATGACCCTGACGACCGATACCATCAACTTTGACCGTAGCATACAGCAGGCCTATTACAACTCGTATGGAAAGATTGTGAACGGCGAAAATACCCTGACCAGCAAATCGGGACGCTATTTCATGAACCAAAAAAAGTACCAGTTTACCACGGCTGTTGTGCTTACCAACCCTAAGTATGTGCTGAAATCCAATCACCTGGATTATTACACCAACTCCGGCCACTCCTATGTTTTTGGGCCAAGCACCATCACCAGTAAAGAAGACTACATTTATACCGAAAAAGGATTCTACGATACTAAAAAAAACCTTGCCAACCTTTACACCAATTCCTACATAAAATACGGCACACGGCTCATAAAGGCCGATGAGATATTTTATGACCGTAACAAAAGTTTCAGCAAGGGCATCAACAATGTGAGCGTTACTGATACGGTAGAAAAATTCCGCGCTACAGGGCATTATGCCGAAGTGTACCGGGATAAGGATTCCATTTATTTTACCAAGCACGCACTGGTTTCAACAGTAGCGGAGAATGACTCGGTTTTTACGCATGCCAAAAAGATAATCATTACCGGAAAGCCCGGCTTCAGGATAGTACGCGGGTTTAATGATGCGCGCATTTACAAAAGTGACATGAGCGGCAAATGCGACTCTATACATTCTGATGAAGCCAAAGGGCTAACCCAGCTTATACGCCGCCCTGTGGTTTGGAACGGCGAGAACCAAATGACGGGCGAAGTCATACACCTGATATCCAATAGCAAAACCAAACAACTGGATTCGCTCAAGGTGCTTAACAATGCTTTCATCATCCAGAAAGACACCCTCGGCACCGGATATACCCAGGTAAAAGGCAAAAACCTGTATGGTAAATTTCGCGATAATAAGCTTTATGAAGTGGACCTGATTGGCAACGCCGAAAAGATTGTGTATATGTATGACAAGCAGGAGCTATTTGGGATTGATAAGGGTTCAGGCAGCCGCATACACCTGGAACTGGCGGACAATAAGATAACTACGGCAACCTTGTTCCGGAAAATTGACAGCAAAATATATCCTGATAAGGAACTGCCTCAAAACGTGCGGAAACTGCGGGGATTTGAATGGCGGGGCGATGAGATGATTAAGAGTAAGGACGACCTTTTCCCACCGGAAGAGAAAGCCCTGCATCAAGAAATAGTGAATAAATCCAACAAAGAAAAGCTGAAGGAAGACAAACCGCTGGAGCCGAAGAAGGAAACGCTGGAGTACGATAAGAACAATCCAAAGCCGGCCACCCCTGTACAGCCGCTTCCCCCGGCTGAGAACAAATAATATTATATTTTACCGCCTTTCCTGTCATTGGCTTCGTTAAGTCACTACGTTGTCATTCTGAACGAAGCCTGCGGAGTGAAGAATCTCTAAATCGAAATGATGCTCGTGGAGGTAAAGAATCTCAACACTCAATAACAAAAGCAAGTATCTTTTAATACCAATAAAATGATCAACGATTTTTACCGCTACCAGGCGCAAACCTCCCCACACCCACTGGGCATGGAGGTATCGCACGCCAAAGGTTCTTATATATATGATACCAATAATAAGCCGTACCTGGATTTTGTAGCCGGTGTTTCGGCAGCCAGCTTAGGGCACCAGCATCCACGCGTTAACCAGGCCATTATCGAACAGCTGAACAAATACAGCCATGTGATGGTGTATGGCGAATATGCACAGCACCCGGCTACCGAATTCTGCCGCCTGCTGGCAGAGCACATGCCTGAAAAACTAAGCAAAACCTACCTGACCAACAGCGGTACCGAAGCTACAGAAGGCGCACTGAAGCTGGCACGCCGCGTTACAGGCCGCAGCCAGCTTATATCCTGTTTTAGCGCCTATCATGGCAATACCATGGGAAGCATGAGCGTTATGGGCTTTGAGGAGCGTAAGCAAATATTCCGCCCGCTGATACCGGATGTGGATTTCATCACCTTCAACAATGAGGAAGACCTGCTGAAGATAACCGAAAAAACAGCCGGCATTATCCTGGAAACCATTCAGGGCGGTGCAGGTTTCATACAGCCCTACAATGATTTTTTAAAGAAAGTACGCCAACGCTGTGACGAAGTGGGCGCACTCATGATACTGGATGAGATACAGCCGGGATTTGGCCGTACCGGAAAATTATTCGGTTTCCAAAACTATGATGTAGTGCCTGACGTAGTTATTATGGGCAAAGGCATGGGCGGCGGTATGCCTGTTGGGGCTTTTACCGCATCGCCCGAAATGATGGATTTGCTGAGCCACGACCCTAAGCTGGGGCATATCACCACCTTTGGCGGTCACCCTGTAATTGCGGCTGCTTGTTTAGCAACTTTGCAGGAACTGGTAGACACTGACATAATGGCGCAGGCACTGGAAAAAGAAAAGCTGTTCCGCAAACTATTGGTTCACCCGCTGATAACCGAAGTGCGCGGCGAAGGGCTGATGCTGGCCGCCATGACCGGCAGCGCAGAAATAACTGATAAAGTGATACTTCGCTGCCAGGACAAAGGCCTGATTTTATTCTGGCTGTTGTTTGAAGGCAAAGCGATCAGGATAACGCCGCCGCTAACAATTTCTGAAGAAGAAATAAAAGAAGGGTGTGGCATTATTCTTGAAGTTATGAATGAGATAATGCAGGAGAGTAAACAATAATTTAACACGTAATCTTGTTAATTAAATTGTTTAAAACAAATGTAAATAGCTTCCTTTCTACTGAAACATTTAGTAACTTTAAGAAGGATAATTTTAAACAAAAGGAGTATGAATTTGAGTCACGAAGAAGAAGATAACAGTTTATCCTTATCAAAGTTCGAATCAATGTTGAAAACCAACAAGGTATTCTTCTTTGACTCCGAAGAGTTTGAAGACATCATTCTTCACTACCTCGACACCGGAAAAATCAACCTTGCGAAAAAGGCCTTAAAACTCGGTCTGGAACAACATCCCAGGTCAACAGGCTTAAAATTAGTACAGGTTGAATTGCTTGTATTTGATGACAAATTAGACATGGCAGAACGTTTGCTTAACGAACTTTACGCCATTGAGCCCACAAACGAAGAGATATACATCCAGAAAGCCAATATTTACAGCAAGCGCGACCAGCATGATAAAGCCGTGGAGCTACTGCAGACCGCGCTGAAATACACTGACGATTATGCCGATGTGTACTCGCTGATGGGCATGGAATATTTATTTATGGATAACCTGGAGCTGGCTAAAGAAAGCTTCATTAAATGCCTTGACGAGGACACCGAAGACCACTCTGCACTATATAACGTAGTGTACTGCTTCGATTTCCTTGACCAGAACCTGGAAGCTATCGACTTCCTTAACGGGTTTATAGACCGCAACCCGTACAGTGAAGTGGCATGGCACCAATTGGGCAGGCAATACTATTCCATAAAAGATTATGAAGGTGCACTGCGGGCATTTGATTATGCCACGCTGATTGATGATAGTTTCCTTGGGGCGTTCCTTGAAAAGGCTAAAACACTGGAAAGGCTGAAGCGTTATGAGGATGCCATTGAGTGCTATAACATTACCATGGAGCTGGATGACCCTACATCGTTCGCATTGCTGCGTGTAGGCAAATGCCACGAAAGGCTGGGCAATGCCGAAAAGGCGCTGAAATTTTACCTGAAAACAGTGCATGAGGATCCGCTTCTGGATAAAGCATGGATTGCGATTACGGACTTTTACATCCGCCGCAAGAACTACCAGAAAGCACTATATTATGTAAACAAAGCCCTTGGTATTGATAATGAGAATAAGCTGTACTGGAAACGCTATGCAGTAATCAACAAAGCGCTGGAGTTTCATGAAGAGGCTGAGGAAGGCTACCGCAAAGCAGTGGAATATGGCGATTACCAGCTGGATACCTGGCTGTTTTGGACCGATACGCTGCAGTTTTTAGGTGAGTATGATTCGGCCATAAACACACTGCTGCAGGCTTCGGAATATTTCCCCGAAGAATATGAGGTGGAGTACCGCCTTGCCGGGTTGTACCTTATGCTGCATGAGGAAGATAAAGCGGTTTTTCACCTGAGCAATGGCTTGAGGCTGAATTACAACAACCACACGCTTTTGCAGGAGCAGTTCCCAACCGTTTGGGATTTGGAGATTGTACAAAATGCTGTAAAAAAGCATAAAAATAAATAGTTTTGGTCCGGGCCCGGCAGTACATTGTATTGCCGGGCTTTTTTATATACTGTTATGAAGAAATTTTACCTGATATATGTGCTTTTTGCCACACTGGCCATCAATGCGCAAAATGATGTAAAGCCTGTGCCTGCCAAAGGCACAACCGATGACAACCAAATATATAATACTGCCGGTTTGGATGTTGTACCTGCATTTCCCGGAGGCGTGGCTGCATTCCAAACCCACATCAACAAAAAATTCAATGAACGTAATGTTACACCCGAAACTAACGACATCAGGGTGTATGCACAGTTTGTTGTAGAAAAAGATGGCACTCTTAGCGACATCAATATACTGCGTTCACCTGATAAAGCAATAGGTGATGAATTAGTGCGTATAATCACTACATCTCCAAAATGGGTACCCGGCTCTTTAAATGGTAAAATTGTAAGGGTAAGATACAATGTACCAATGACGATTAAGCGTACAAAACCTAAAGATAAAGTTGAAGCGTTTGATGACAATGTAGCTGTACCCGACTTCAACAGCAAAAAGGTTGAGGACACTGAAAACAAAGTGTATATAATGCCTAATCTGGATGAAAAACCTACTTTCCCCGGCGGTACTGATGCTTTCCTGAAATTGTTTGACAAAAACTTTGATAAGAGCAAATTGAGTTTTAGTTCTTATGCGCTGGCCGACATCATTGTAGAGAAAGACGGCAGCCTTACCGTAACCGTAAGCAAAGCCACTAATGATACGGTAAAGGCCGAAACCGAAAGGGTTTTGAAGAGCCTGCCGAAGTGGACACCCGCCAAAATAGGCGGCCAGCCGGTAAGGACTACTTTTTCGCAACGCTTTGAAATAAGAAAACAATAATTCTTTTAGTAATGTGGTTGAGTTGTATAATGTTTCTGATATTTGGTTTTGCAGTTGCACAAAATAACGCTGATACCAAAGTAAAATCTGATTCTATCAAAATTGAACGTAACGAAGCCAAAGATATTGAAGTTTCATATCAAAGATATGTTTTTGAACTAAGTTCAAGTTTAGTATTTTCTGGTGATATTCCATCCGGCCAGTACCGCGGGTCTGTTTCTTTTAAGGTTCAGCCTGATGGCACTGTCACCGATTTTAAAATCACAAAAGACCCAGGGCACGGTTTAGGCGATGCAGTATTAAAAGCATTTCAGGCACCAAAATTCCAGAAAATGAAGGATTGGAAACCATTAAAAAATAGTGATGGGAAACCAATTATTACTCCTGTTAGTTTACCTTTTATAGTAACTATAAAAAGCTAATGAGTACAAGTAAATCCAAGATATATGGCCTTGTGGGCCGCAGCATCAGCTATTCATTTTCGGCGGGGTATTTCTTTAAAAAATTCAAGAAGAAAGGGCTTGTCAATCATATCTATAAAAATTTCGACATTGAAAATATAAAGCAGCTGCCTGATATCATCAAAAATACCAAAGGCTTAAAAGGCCTGAATGTTACCATACCTTACAAGGAGGAAGTGATTCCCCTGCTGGACAAACTCTCCAAAAAAGCTAAAAAAATTGGCGCTGTCAACACCATCGTCATTTCCAAAAAAGGGCTCATAGGTTACAATACCGATCACTACGGTTTCCGCAAGGCGTTAAAGCCACTGCTTCGGCCACACCACCAAAAAGCGCTGATACTGGGCACAGGAGGCGCATCAAAAGCCATTGCCTTCGCCCTGCGTGAAATGAAGATAGAGTACGATTTTGTATCGCGCACCGCAACCGATGTGATTTTCTCATACGAATCACTTGACAAGGAAATCTTCAGCGAATACCAGGTTATCATCAACACTACCCCGCTGGGCACCTACCCTAATATTGATGAGTACCCGCCTATTGACTACTCGCTTTTTACCAACAAACACATCGCTTTTGATTTGGTGTATAATCCCGAGGAATCGGCTTTCCTACGCAAAGCGCGTGAAAATGGCGCGGTAACCAAAAATGGCTATGACATGCTGGTGCACCAGGCCGAAAAATCATGGAAAATATGGAACCGCAAATAATTATCGGTTCATTCATAATTTCATAACATTATCTTTCGTTTTCTTCATAAACCCTCATAAATTCATGTTTTTCTTTGAATATTAGCGGGGCTTTAGTATCTTTCGGCAATAAAGTTATAACCTTAAGCATTTATTACAATGTTAGAAGAAAAGAATGATAACCTGCATAATGCAGACGGACAGCCTACTGAAGGATCAGATGATGCCATCCTTAACCAAAATCCAACCGGCATAGAGGTGCCAGAAAGCAATGACGAACAGGAGGATATTTCTGCCGTGCATGAAACCGAAGGGCAGATTTTCCCTTTGATGGAAGAAGCCGAAACGGAAACACCCGAAGCTGAAGCTTTGGGCGAAACCCTTGGTGAAGCATTGGTGGAAGAAGCAAAGGAAGAGCCTGCCGCCGCACTTACTGCCGTGGAAGCCATTGAAAGCTCTAACGCTGAGGCGAACGAGGAAGCATCTGAAGGCCATGACATCCCGATGAAAAACTATGAAGCGCTTTCGATGGAAGAGCTTGCTGCCGAACTGGAAGGCCTCGCGGGGCATGATAAGGTGATGGCCGTAAAAGACCATGTGGAAGAAATACGCCGTGAGTTTTATGCCAAATACAATCACCTGATTGAGGAGAAAAGGGATGAATACAGCCATGAAAACAATGGCGATACCAGTGGGTTTGACTATCATTTTCCGCTTAAGGCAAAATTTGATGCTATTTACAACCAGTACCGCGACAGGAAGAATAGCCACTTCAAGAGGCTGCAAAACGACTTGAAAGGCAACCTGGAAAACAGGCTGGCGATAATTGAAGAACTGAAACAGATTATAGATTCCGGCGAAAATATCAAAGATGCGCTGAAGCATGTGAACGATATTCGCGACCGCTGGAAGAACGCAGGTCCTATACCGCGTGATAAATACAACCACGTTTGGAATAATTTCCATTTCCATATAGAACGTTTTTATGACCACCTGCACCTTGACAGGGAAGCGCGCGACCTTGACTTTAAGCACAACCTGGAGCAAAAGGAGCGTATTATAGAGCGTGTGGAGCAGCTGGTACAGGAAGAAGACGTACCTAAGGCTTTCCGCGAACTGCAGGCGCTACACAAAATATGGAAGGAAGAGATTGGGCCGGTATCCCGCGAGCACCGCGAGGAATTGTGGAACCGTTTTAGCGAACTGACCAAGCAACTGCATGACAAGCGTGAGGCGTTGGGCGCCAAAGCCCGCGAGGCCGAAGCAGGCAACCTGCAAAAGAAACAGGAAATCATTGCACAGATTGATGCTATTGCTGCTGAGAAAGTGAGCCAGCATAGCGGATGGCAGGGTCAGATTGAAAAAATTGAGGCTTTGCGCGAAGAATTTTTTAAGGCAGGCAAAGTGCCTTTGGAAAATAACGAAGACATCTGGGCGGCTTTTAAAACAGCCGTGAGGAACTTCAATTCGCAAAAGAACTCTTTTTATAAAGACATCAAAAAAGACCAGCAGGATAACCTGAACAGGAAACTGGCGCTGGTAGAAAAAGCCAAATCATTGCAGGAAAGCGATGACTTTGCCGCCACTACGCCAATAATGAAGCAGATACAGGAAGAGTGGAAAACAATAGGCCACGTACCGCGCAAGTTTTCGGACAGTGTGTGGAAGGATTTTAAAGCCGCATGCAACCATTATTTTGACAGGATGCATGAGCACCGCAATGCGGCCAGCAGTGAGGAGCTTGAAGCTTTTGAAAAGAAGAAGGAGTACCTGGAGCAGCTAAAGGATTTCCAATTGACCGGTGAGCACAAAGCTGACCTTGATGCCATTAAAAAACACATTGAGAACTGGAAAGGCCTGGGCCGCGTGCCGCAGGCAAGGCGCCATATTGAAGGCAAGTTCAACAAGATACTTGATGCGCTGTTTGATAAGTTGAGCCTTAGCAAAAAAGATGCTGACATGGCGCGTTTCAGCAGCCGCATGGAGCAGATGGCTGAAGGCGATGACAGCCGCAGGCTGGAGAATGAGCAAATCTTCATTATGCGTAAGATGGACGAGCTGAAGGCTGAAATAAGGCAATTGGAAAACAATATTCTTTTCTTCTCTAACTCTAAAGGCAAAGGCGAAAATCCGCTGGTAAAAGAGGTGAACAAGAACATTGAGCGCCACAAGGAGGAACTTAAAACTTGGACGGAAAAATTAAAACAGATCCGTGCCATGAAAAAACAGAATGAGGCCGGTTCGCAAGAGCAGCAGCAAGAGCAGACAGAAGAATAAAACAAAAACCATCCGATAAGGATGGTTTTTTTATTACTTATAATCAGCAGTAACTGCTATTTTTCTGGATTGTATCTGAGGTTCGCGCACAATCTTTTTCTCGTAGCGCGGGGTAATCACACGGTCGGTATATTTTTCATCCTTGTATTTGACGTGTTCAATAATTGCCGAAACCTTTACGTTCACATCAATAGGCTGCACCAGGTTATCATTAATGAGCCCTACCGTGTATTTGCCTTTCATCAGCGGCTCATCCACAAAACGTTTATAAGCTGCTACGCCTTTGCCATTATCAAATGATTTATAGGGCTTTTCCTGGGTAAAGAGTTTGCTGTTTGCTTCATTCAGTAGCGTGTATTCCACATCCTCACCGCTTGTTGGCAGTACAAGGTTAGTTACCGCACCGGCAGCAATGCCGCCCAAAGGTGATGTAAAGATGGTAGTAGCGCCCTGCACGGCACCCACAATCATTTTGCGGTTCTGCTTCCAGAATTCGTTAGACTCCTCGCCAACGCCTACCCAATATGCCCAGGCCACAACTTTTTTGGTCTCGTCCTTCGTTATATAATTGGCCGGCAATGCAAAAGAAACTGACTCCCTCGTTTTGCCGAAAGTGCTCTTGGCTTCAATACGCTGGTTTTTGTCCAGCACCACTTCCTCATACTTTTTTTCGTAAGCCACTACCCTGCGCGTTTTTTGCGCAAAAACCGTATCATAGCCTACCACGGCATCTTTGGTAAAAGTATTCCAGATGGTATCATGCACTGTTACGTACTTTACCGCCGTATTGAAATTTTTAGTATCAGAGGATTGCGGTACACGTACAATTTTTACTTTGCAGATGCGGTCTTCTTTGGTTTTATTGGTAAAACGGAAACGGTACACGGCCTTGTCCACCACCTTTATTTCGCGGTTCTTTTCCTTTTTTACTTCAAACTCCTTGTATTTGAAAGTCTCAGGATATTCCGCTACCGAAACTTCCGTAAGTGTTTTATCGTTGACTTCTTCCACAGTGAATACTATCCTGTCGCCCGCCGCAAAACCGTATAAAAGTTCCTCAGTGCCATTTGGAGCCACTTTCAGCTGCAGTTCGGCAACATCCTGCCTTTGCGCAAAACAAGCGCCTGTAATCAGCAAAAATGCTGTTATTATCTTATACATCCGTGGTTATAGTTTTTTAGCTTCGTTCCAGAAAACATCCATTTCGGCAAGGGTCATGTCTGCCAACGGCTTACCCATTTCAGATGCCTTGCTTTCCAGGTACTGGAAACGTTTAATGAATTTTTTATTGGTGCGTTCCAGGGCATCTTCAGGATTAATGTCCAAAAAGCGTGCGTAGTTGATCATAGAGAACAGCACATCGCCAAACTCTGCCTCAATCTCCTGCTTGTCGCCTTTATTCACTTCCTCCTGGAACTCCTGCAATTCCTCCTGCACTTTGTCCCACACCTGGTGCGGCTCTTCCCAGTCGAAACCTACTCCTCGCGCCTTGTCCTGTATGCGGCTGGCCTTTACCAAAGCCGGGAGGCTTTTAGGCACACCTTCCAACACTGATTTTTTACCTTCCTTCAGTTTCAGCTTTTCCCAGTTCTGCTTCACCTGCTCTTCATCTTCAACCACCACATCGCCATATATGTGCGGATGGCGGTGTATCAGCTTGTCGCATATTTCGTTCGCTACATCGGCCATATCAAAATCGCCGGTCTCGCTGCCAATCTTCGCATAAAATACAATGTGCAGCAAAATATCGCCCAGCTCTTTTTTTATCTCCTGCAGGTTATTGTCCAGTATGGCATCACCCAGTTCATAGGTTTCCTCAATGGTGAGGTGGCGAAGGCTTTGCAGCGTTTGCTTTTTATCCCACGGGCATTTTTCGCGCAGGTCGTCCATAATGTCGAGCAGGCGGTTAAAGGCATCCAGCTGTTGTTGGCGTGTGTTCATAATTATTTCGTATTTATCTTTTCAGCAACAGGTATCACCCCTACTACTTTGGCAATATCATATTTTGTGATGACCCTCTCTTGCTTAAGCTTTATTTTGGACTCAACCTCAAAGCAGTACAGTTTTCCATCAGGAGCCAGGTCAAGCAGCAGGTAACTGTAATTTATTACCCCCGAAGCATCAGTCGTTTCGAAACTAAGCACCAGCATATTGGCATTACCATCAGGAACAAAATATCTTACAGGCGTAGCATTGTTATAAAACAAACGCACAGGAATGTTATAAAAGCTTTCTTTCAGTTTCACAACCACCTCATCTTTTAATGCAGGCAGCCCGGCAGCCGTTTCCATACTCCCGGCGAGGGAGCTGCATAGGCCTGATAGCAGGTACACATCAGTCACCGTACTTTGCAGGCTGCCCAAGTGCAGGTAGCTACCCTGCGGGCTCATAATGCAGCCAACATTTTCCTTACTGAAAGCGGTAGCAGCCTGCTGCGCAAAACCCGCTGTAACAACCAATAATGTACAAAATAAGGCCAGTTGTTTAATCATGCCCAAAAATAAAAAATCCTGCCGGTGTTTGGCAGGATTTGTAATACTATTTTGTAAAGCAGGTTACTCTTCGGTCTTTGCCTCTTCAGCCGGAGCTTCTTCAGCAGTTTCTTCTTTAGAAACCAGACCTTTTGCCTGAAGCATGTTGTACCAGTTCAGTATCTTCTTTATGTCTGATGCATATACGCGGTCTTCGTCAAATTCAGGAAGCACCTCGCGGAAATAAGACTCCAGCTTTGCGTTATCCTCCTTGTGCGATATAGCGGCGCCGTTATCTTCTTTCTCTGCTATCCTGCGGAAAACCTCGCTAAGGCGCATTTCGCCATCATAAGTATAAACCGATATTTCCGACAGAAGGCTCACGTTGCTCCTTAAACCCACGGTAATCTTCTTACCGTCAATCAATGATTCTGCAACAAAACCTGTCCTTGTCTGTAATTTCAGGGCATATAATCCCGGTTTTCCGGAAATGGCTAATATTCTTTCAACACTCATTTGTAAATTTTTTTAAGGAAGGCAAATATCTAATCTTTGGGTTTAAAAACAAAAATTATCTGCCTTTTTTAGCAATAAATTTCATTTTGTAATCAGGCCTTGTTTTACCGTCCATAATGTTTTGGAGCTTCTTTTGTATAAGGCGTTTTTTAAGCGATGATATCTTATCCGTAAACAAAATACCTTCAATATGATCATACTCATGCTGTATTACCCTGGCAATAAGCCCGTCATATACTTCAGTATGCTTGTTGAAATCCTCATCATAATATTCAATCGTAATGCGTTCGTGGCGGTACACATCCTCACGTACTTCGGGTATGCTCAGGCAGCCTTCGTTAAAACCCCATTCCTCGCCTTCTTCTTTCAGCATCACAGGGTTGATGAACGTTTTTTTGAAATTACCTAACAGTTCCTGCTCTTCTTTGCTTAGGTCCTCATCATCACTGAAAGGCTGTGTATCTACAATAAAAAGCCTGATAGCAAGGCCTACCTGTGGCGCTGCAAGGCCCACACCGTAAGCATTATACATGGTTTCATACATATCGGCAATAATCTGCTTCAGGTTGGGGAGGTTTTTGCTTATTTCCTCACATTTTTTCCTGAGTACAGGATCGCCATATCCTACAATCGGTAATATCATGATGTGTAATTTTAAAAACGCTGCATAAAAGTTCCTCTATGCAGTGGGCAAAAATAATAAATAAAAACGATACGCCCTGTAAATTATTACGCTGTTTAAATGCTAAATTTTTGTGAGAATTAACTCAATTACACCCCACAAACTTGCCCTATTCCTTACCTTTGTGCAACACCCTTTTTTATGATTGACAGAGTAAGGCGCTTTACCGACAACACCAACTTTACCAAGGCAGTTATTGTAACTGTTGCGGCAGTATTGCCGGTGCTCATCCTGTCGCAATTTGGCATGTTCGAAGTGGGTTTTACCGTAGCCATTGGCGTATTCCTGGCTTATCCGGCCGATATACCCAGCAACCTGTGGCACCGTGCCCGCGGTCTGCTGGTTGCAACACTCATTATAGCCGGGTGCAACCTGCTGGTAAACCTGCTGTACCCGGTGCCATGGCTGTTTTACCCCATCATCACAGCACTGGTGTTTTTCCTGTCGATGATATCGGTTTACGGGCAGCGGGCTACTATGGTTTCGTTCTCCGGATTGCTGGCCGTGGCACTGGCTACAGGGCACATACGCACCGGTTGGGAAATTTTTACAGGGGCCGGCCTGGTGCTTTGCGGCGGCCTTATATATACTGCTATATCAGTCATTTTTAATTACCTCAACCCACACCGCTATAGCGAATTGCAGATTGCCGAATGTATGAAGCTGACCGCAAAATATATGAAGCTTAGGGGCGACCTTTGGGATGCCGATGCCGACCGGACTAAAATTATTGAAAAGCAACTGTACCTTCAGGTAGAAATCAACACTATACACGAAAACCTGCGTGAAATACTTATACGCAACAATACCGCGGGTACATCTAACCGCACACGAAAAATGCTGCTGGTTTTTATTTACCTGCTGGAAGTGCTGGAGCTGGCCCTTTCCACATCGTTTGACCACAGCAAGCTGCATGAAAAATTTAAAGGCCATACCAAAGTACTGGATACCTATCAAAACCTGGCCTATAAAATGGCATCATCGCTTAAAAAAATATCCAAAAGCCTTGAAAACCGAAAAAAATATATCCCGAAGCACGAGTTATTAAAAGACCTGGAAGCTGTTGAGAATATAATAAATGAATACGAACACGAATTAGGCACCGAAGAAGCATCGGAAGGGGTTTGGATGCTGAGCAACATGCTGCACTACGCCGAAAGGCAGGTTGGCAAAATTAAGATAATAGAGCGGGCTTTTGCACCTAATGCCGAAATGAAAGACCTGCGTGGGCGAGACAAGGATTTGGAAAAGTTTGTTACGCCGGAGCATTATGCCTTCAGCACACTAAAAAACAACCTTGGCTTTTCGTCAACCATATTCCGCCATTCGCTGCGGCTTACCATAACTATTGCGTTAGGCTTTATTGTGGGGCTGGTATTTCCGCTGCAAAATGTGTACTGGATATTATTGACAATTGTGGTTATTATGCGCCCGGGTTATGGCCTTACCAAAGAACGCTCCTACCAACGTATTATTGGTACGGTTACGGGCGGAATAATAGCTTTTGCATTCCTCAGTTTTGTACATAACAGCATTATTATCGGTACGCTTTCTATAGCCTGCATGATGCTGGGCTACACTTTCACGGCCATTAATTACCGCATTGGCGCCACGTTTGTAACCATATATGTTGTTTTTATATACAGTATGCTAAACCCTGATATAATCCATGTTATACAATACCGCATACTGGATACTGCCGTGGGAGCGCTGCTGGCATTTGGGGCTAATTATTTCTTTTGGCCTTCGTGGGAATTTATTAACCAGCCGGGCTTTATTAAAAAATCAATCGAGGCCAACAGGGATTACCTCAACGAAATATCAGCACTGTACAACAAAAAAGGCAGTGTGCCTACATCCTACCGCCTGGCCCGTAAAAATGCCTTTATTGAGATTGGCAACCTGATGTCGTCCTACCAGCGAATGACACAGGAACCCAAATCAAAGCAAAAGCAATTGCAACAGGTGTACAAGCTGGCCGTGTTAAACCATACCCTGCTGTCATCACTGGCATCATTAGGCACTTATATACAATCCCATAAGACATCTCAGGCATCTGAGGCTTTTAATGTAGTGGTGCGCACAGTAATAAAAAACCTGGAGCATGCCATAGCGCTTATTAACCTTGATACTCCTGAAGAAATTAATACCGATGAAAACAGCCGTGAGCTGGCCATGCGTTTTACCGAATTAAAAAATATGCGTGCCCGTGAACTTCAGGAAGTACATTTAACCGCCGAGGAAGAATTCAGGCTGCGCATGCAGGAAGCCCAGCTGGTAATTGAACAATTAGTATGGCTCAACAGCCTTTCGGAAAGGATTGTAAAAGCTGCAAAGCAACTTAATGTAACCAAATAATACCTCGTTTTTATAAAAAACCAGTATTACTGATAAGGCACTATAGCAGGTTTGCCGACCTGATAGTTAGGTAATGTTATATCGGTATTTTTGAAGGTATTGGTTTTAAAAACATCTTTACCGGCATCAGGTATATTAGGATAAAAAGCCAGTGAAAGCTGAAAACTGTTAAATACCAGGTAGTCATTATATATCAATAACCCAAAACCTATTTTGTGGTATACTTTGCTTTCGTATAGCTTGTTTTCTTCATCGCCAATAATACCCATAGTATAATTTACAAAAGGGTTGAGGCGAAAACCAAAAAGATTCCAGGGGGAGTAGCTTTGCGTCTGGAAGGTAAGCACTACTTTTTTAGTACCCAGTAGCGTCCTGCTGTCAAAGCCCTGTATGCCCTGGTCTCCATTAAGCGTAAGCAGGTCATTGTTTATAGGCAGGCGGTTATCACCCATAACTATAACCGGTTTTATAAAATGACGGAAACGCCATTTGCCCCAATACAGTATATTGGTAAAATACAATGCTTCCAGCCGCAGCGTGGTTTGATCAGTCCGCTCCTTATAAAAAAATGAGCCAACCTCTAAATTGGTGCTGAAAAAACCCCAGTCGTAATAGTTACCGAAAGCATAGCGCCCCCCTACATAAAACCGGTGCTCGCTGTTTTTATCCTGTATACCGGTGGTGAGTGAATATACTTTACCTATAGGGATATCCTCTACAATATCATAATTGAACAGGAATTTATCCTGAACGAACTTTCGTGACGTAAGGCCGACACTTGCCATATAAAATTTTTCGTCTGAGAAAAAATTGATAGAGTCATATTCTATAGCCGGCGATTCGGTATATTGCTGGTTGAAATACCGGGCTGTGGTTACCAAATTGGTAGTACGCTCCTCCTCTGTATCGCCTTTATAAATCTTGAAGGAATACCCTGCCCAGTAATCCTGCGCTTTCGACTTAAAATTTTGCAGCGCATATACCTTTTGAGCATCAGGAAGCGAATCTTTAAGGAAACGCTCCTCAAAATACACCCCTCCCGCCCATTTGGTAAGCGGTGAAAAGAATTCCCTTTCAAAACCTATGCTTTTAAGTGAATTGGTATATTCCCACAACTGATAGTTGATGGTAGCATTAATATAGGTATTCATGATATTGGGAACACGGTAACGGGTAAGGTATTCCGTCTTGCCGGTACTGAAACGCTTATCAAAATCATTGCGCCACTCATGCCCAAGCCCAAAAAAGTTACGTTCGGTAAGTTCGATGGAAGTACCTGACCCGGAAGCCGACCCATTGGGTATAAGGCTCCAGGAATCGAGCACGCGCACATACACATCAACCGAGTCTTTGCTGCCTGCAATCGGCTGCGGCTCTATTACTACCCGCCTTACATAGCGCTGGCTCCTTATCAAACGTTCCGATTCTTTAAGTGCCAGTGAGTCTAATGGTTTGTTCCGCTTAAAAAGCAAGAGGTTTTTTATAGTAAGTTCCTTGGTTTTAAGGTGAACGCCGTTACCGAACCGTTCGAGCCAATTGTCAGGCATTTGTGTGGTATCCGATATCGAGTATCCAAACGGATCGAGTGTTTGTACACGTACCCGGCGCACTATTTTGCCCTGATAATTGTTGAATTTAACCTGAAGTTCCGGAGTTTTCCTCCTTGTACGCTTCCTAACAGGTGCAGGCTCTTTATCGCGTACGGGCTTAAAAATGAGCTTGTGTATAAATTTAGTAAACTTTTTACGCTTAGAATAGTTTTCCAGGTTCTTGTACATCTTGTCCCGCTTCACTTTTACAGTATCGTGTTCCTGTGGTTGTGCGGGCGGTACCTGCGCGGCAGCAGGAAGTGCGGCAGCAAGGAACAGCAATAGCAGTAACAGCCTGAATTTAGTAGACATTTGCCTGTACAAGTGGTTCAAAAATTTTTTAAATATAGATATAAAAACTACTTGCAGATAACGGCATTGAAAGGTTTACAATACATTTAACAACAAAAAAGAGGCTTTAAGCCTCTTTTAACATGAATATCAGCACTGTGACTGTTAACTTTTTTGTTCTTTGTTAAAGTAAACCAAATAATAATACATCTGCTTTTCCTCATCCCAACCCTTTTCTACAAATTTTTCTGCACTTTCAGGGTTTATGAAATCCAGCTTTATCTGTATGTTGGTGTCCAGGTTTATAGTATTTTTCATTTTCTTGCGGGCATCAGTCACCGCAGCATTAGCAATTGGGAAAGTAGTTACATCTTCAATGCTATACTTTGGCGCTTTCTCTACCTTGTAATTCTTAAATTCAGGTATCAGGTCTGGGTTATCCAAAACTTCGTTAAGGAACTTTGTCTCTTCAAACTCATCATTCTTGGCAAAGTGGTTTACCGCACGGTTCATGAACATTACCTCCTGCTTTTTGTCTTCTGCCGGTAGCACTACTTCCTTGGCAAAATCCTGGCAAAATTTAAGGTACTTCTTGGTCATGAAATTCTCGTCCTGAAATGCATCTACCGATAGGAAATGCTCCAGCCAGTAGCGGGCATCGTAGCGGTTGCTGTCAATCGTAAGTATTTTGTAACCTTCCTCTTTTTTATAGTTGAAAATGATGCAGCCTTTGTCCAGCTTGTTCAGGTTGATGCCTTGCTGCAATACCATTTCAAGGTTGCTGCCCCTTTCTTCAAACTGAAGGAAATCGGTTTTTATCTCACTTTTAAAAATTCCTACCGCGTCAACATTATTATTGTCAATGGACAGGTTGGTGAAGTAGCAAACATACACCTCGCCGTTTTTTATGTGTGGGTGGTTGCTTTGCTCAAAAAGGTGCTTAGTTATTTTTTTAGAAACTTCATGCGCCTGCGAGGGGTTGCTGAAAATTTCGGTAGCCATGTTGTACATGTCATGGTAATCTAAATGCACATCATGCGCAAACTGAAAGTAATTCTCCTCCTTATCACGAAAAGGTTTCAGAAAATATTCTTTAAGCAGCGGCATTACCTCATCATTAAGGGCAAAGGTCTGCTCTGATAAAAATAGTGCCTCGTTGCGGCTCTTATTGCCTACCCTGTGTATGGAAAGGCTGTCTATGTGGGTGTTGAATAAATTAATCATTTTTTTTGAGCGGCTTAGCTGCTGAGCTACTTAGCTATCGAGCCAAAGCTACAGCGCTATGTTATTTAGTTTGTTTTATTTTATTTATGAGCGAAATCAGCATTATTTCTACCTCGCGTGTTGCAGCATAAACTATGTTAAAATCTTCCTCATTCATATACTGTATGTTCTTTCCAATCTCCAGTTGTGTTTGAAGTTCGTATAAAGAACCGGAAGTAATATTCAAAAATCTTAAAAGCTCTGTTCGCTATTACGCCCATAACCCTCTGCAATATTACTCGGAATGGAAACAGCCGACCTACGAATTTGAGAGGTCAACCCAAAATTCTCTTCTTTTGGAAAATTTTTGGTCATTTGATAGACATTAGTTACCAATGTCATACTCTTTTGCCAAACGATTAAGTTCCTGTAATTACTCATGCCTGTTTTCCTGCTAAGGAGCTAAGTGGCTAAGCGGCTTCGCCACTTAATTCCAGTTTCTCTCATCAAACCCTAAATCTTCCAGGTTATCATCATCAAACATATCAAAATCTTCCTCGTCGTAGTCGTCTTCAAAGTCATTGTAAATATCGTCCCCTTCAGCGCCAAATTCTTTATCCGGTGCGTTGGCAGGCATTTCGCCGTGCGCAAAAAGCAGGTCGGGGTACGCCACTCCGCTTTCCGGTTCCTCAATTGCGGCAAGCTCTACAAAGAATGTCCACATATTAAGAAAATCATACACATAGATAATCTTGGTCTGATCCATGTCCAGCAGGCTATCTAATGGGTAATCGGCCATGGTTTTCAGTTCGCCCGGTACATCTCCGGTATCAAAAAGCGGAATCTCATCTTCCTGTATCCACTCGTCATCGCAGGTATAGAACGATGCAATTTCCATCCCGTCAAAGCCAAAAGCGTTCACAATGGCGTTGTGCAGGTCTTCAAGCGTATCGTTGTCCATGATGGCAATATCCCTGAAAACATCTTCTTCAGCATCAAGTATCACTCTGAATTTGTAAACCATAACATTAAAATTTTATGAGGTTTCAAAGGTAAACCATTAATTCTGATTTCGGCTTTTGGATTTTTCGAAATTTTAAATACGCAGGTTTTACCGCTCATAAAACTCCAGCGGAAGCCCGTCAGCATCGGTAAAAAACGTAAAACGCCTGCCGGTGTATTCATCAATGCGTACGGGTTCAGCAGCAATGCCATGAGATTGTAAATGCGCTATGGCAGCCTCTACATCATCCACCTCAAAAGCCAGGTGGCGTAAACCGGCAGCCTCGGGGCGTGACAGGCGTAGTGGCGGGTTGGGAAACGAAAACAGCTCTAATACATAAGTACCGTTTAGCGCCAGGTCGGACTTCCAGGATTGCCTTGCTTCGCGGTAGTGTTCTGCAATCAGGGTAAAGCCCAAAACTTCGGTATAAAAACGTTTGGAGGTTTCATAATCCGAGCAGATGATAGCAGTGTGATGGATGCGGTTTATGGTAATCATCCTGCCTGCGCTACCCACCACTGGTTACCGAAAGGATCTTCAAACCCACCGGAATAGCCATATTCCTGCTCTGTGGGCGGCATGAGTGATTTTCCGCCCTGCTCCACCCCGGCGTTATATACTTTATCAACATCATTAACATATATAAACATGCCTGCCGGTTTCTCCGTCCAGTTATCATTGGCGTTGGCAAACATTATTATGGCTTTGCCAATGGCTATTTCGCCATGCATAATGCTGCGTGGTTCTTCGCCCGGAACTATCATTTTTTCTTCCGCGCCAAAAACACGCTTGGCATATTCCAAAAATGCAGGTGCATCCTTCAATATCAGGTAGGGCATTACCGGCAGGTAATAATCAGGTATTTCCATAGCATGTTGGTTTAAAGTTTGTAAACCCAAATTACGTTTTTTTGTTGGTAAGCCTGCGCATCACCCTGTTATAATTTGCCCTTGCGTGGTGCGATGGGTAGTGCCTGCCTTTTGGTATATTGTTGAATATGAGTGCTGCGGCCAGCAATATCAGCACGCCGCTCAGCACAGGATTGAGCACATACCAATACCCCAGCGCCGTGATTTGTGCTGAACCCGTAACTGCTATAAGCGCCGTAGCCCCACCTGGCGGGTGGAGTGTTTTGGTAACCTGCATGAGCACTATTGACAATGCCACTGCCAGCGGTGCGGCAATCCAGACAAGTTCCGGCAGGAGCTTTTGGATGGATACGCCTACTATGGCAGAGACCAAATGCCCTCCTACCAGGTTGCGCGGCTGCGCGAGCGGGCTTTCTATCACCCCATACACCAGCACGCACGATGCCCCGAAGGAACCTATAAGGAAAACCAGTTCCTGCTGTGGGAATGCCTTGTACTGTAAAAAAGCTATGGTGCCCAAACCTATGAATGCGCCAACAAATGCCCAGAAATGCTCTTTGTAATCTACCAGTGTTTCCTTGTAGATTACATATTTCGCTTTGCGGTAGGTGCGCTTAACCTTGTGTATGGGCATCAGGCTTCAGTTTGGGTGAGTATGTGTAAACCGAATACGGCAGTATGGCTTTGGCTACAAACTTGGCAGTAAAGCAGGCTATGGCTATAGGCACAAACAAAGTGTAGTTGCCTATGAGCCCGCAGCCTAAAAACAAAGCGGTTAGCGGTGCATGTATGGCTGCGCTTAGCATTGCGGCCATGCCCACCACCATGAAATTTAGCGGTACAACACCTGCATCAAAAACTGTATTGAGGAACAGTGCGGTAAAAAGGCCAAGGAATGAACCTATGAAAAGGCTCGGCGCAAAAACGCCACCATCGCCACCGGCTGAAAGGGTAACCGAAGTGATTACAGGTTTTAAAACCAATATGCCAAGGCAGGTTATTATGAACGGTGCGGTGAGCTTTAGCTGCCCAACGTTAAGTATGCTGTGTTTTATGGCATGGTAGCCATCGCCGTACAATTGCGGAAGGGTAATAATCATGGCGCTTACCAGCAATGCCCCGGTTATAACCCTGTAATAATGGTTGGGAAATTTGAGGAACTGCTTTTTAATAAACAGCACACACCTGGTAAGGTACACCGAGTTTAAGCCGGCTATGATGCCCAGCACCACAAAATAGGGCAGCGCGTGCCAGTGCCAGCCTCTAACCGGTATGGTAAATATTGGCTGCTCGTCCAGCACCAGTATGAATGCCCAGGCTATGGCCGCTGCCGGTATGCTGGTAATAAGGAACGAGCGGTTACCTTTTTTGGCAATAACCTCATAAGCAAACAGCAGGCCTGCAAAAGGCGTACAGAACAAAGCCGTTATGCCCGCCGCTATGCCTGCGCATATTAAGTCGGTTTTATGGGCTTTGAGTATTTTTTCTTTTTCCTGGGCCAGGGAACCTATGGCCGCGGTAGAGACAACAGTAGAAACCTCAACACCTGTGCTGCCGCCAAAGCTCACGGTGAGCAGGCCATTTACAAAGTGCGACGGTATTTTGTATGCCGGCAGTTTACTGCCCGTTGCTGTGCTTTCAAAAACTTCCTTTATGCCTTTGTTTTCTTTTTTCCTGAAGAGGTATTCACGGAGCAGGTAAATCATGGAAAGCCCGGCGAAAGGGAAAATCAGTATATATAAAACATTGCCCGATGCCTTTTGGAACAGCGTTTCCTCATAATGTTCGGTAACGTGCTTGAGCGCTACGGCGAGCATGGCCGATAGGAACCCAACCGCCAGCGAGGCGATGATGAGCACACGGTATTTTGCCAGCTGATAGCCTTTTCGTTTAATATGCATAGTGATCGTTTACCTGCAAAATTAAGAAGCAACCCGGCTTTCTGCTAATTTAAAGATGTTAAACTACAATATTTTATACGCCAGTATAAGGCTCACGGTACTGTAATCGGCATCCCAAACGCTGTAATCGTTCAGCAGGCCTCGCCCAAAGCCATAGCGTACCTCTGCCGAAAGGCTCTTATAATTATATCCTACACCCGTAATCAGGTTGGCTGAATTTGAAATGTCGTAATCCAGCGCGTTATTGTACCTGATTTTTGCCGAGCCAAGATTTACGGCCAAGGCATATCCTAAATCTATAAAGATCTTAGATTCTTTATTAAGGAACATATAATACCTGGCCCCTGCAGGCAGTTCCAGGTAATTGTAAGTTACATCCCAGCTGAATGTTGCGGTAGAATTACTGAACTTAGTGGTATCATCATTTTTATAAAAACTGATATTAGGGTCAAAAAACAGCGACCATTTATTATTGTTGAACGGCAGGATATATTCCAGTTCCGCGCCAAACCTGTACATAACACTGTTTTTCAACTCGTGTTCGCCGGTGCCTAAACCGCCGCTGGAATTGTCAATCGTAAGCATAGCCAGCCCGGCACCGGCAGTAACTTTCAACTGTAATTTGCCTTTGTTCTGCTTTTCAGTAAGGTTGGTGCTTTTCTGTCCGTCAGTGCCATTGTAATCTACAAATAATTTGAGCAAGTCTTCCCGGCGGTATTTTATATTTTCATAGGATTTGGCTTCCTTGCCGGTGCTCTTCATCAGGTTGTATAACTGCTGGCGGAAGGCAGCATTTTCTTTTATCTCGCCATTCACTTTATACTGTTTATAAAGCAATTGAATTGCATTGCTGCCTTCGCCGTAAAAATATTTTACAATCTTATCATCTTCATATTGATACAGGTTCAGCTTTCCTTCCGCCAAAACTTTCAGGAACAGGGTTTCCCTTTTCCAGTCCGGTTCACGGAAATCGCTCAAGTGTGCCGCATCGGTAGATGAACGTTCTACATCCAGCGTAAAACGCCTGAACCTATAAGCTCCGGCAACACTGAATTCGGCCACATCATCAATGCTAGCCGTCACGGGGCTGGTACCTTCATCAGTTTTGTAATCAAAGCGGGTTGGGTTGTTTTTCCAGGCCACATTTTTAATAAGGCATTCGGTTTTTTTGCCTTGGTTGTTGATAAAATACCCCTGCTGGTATGTTATCTGCGCCTGTGCAGAAAGTACTGCAAAAAAGGCAATTACTGTTAAAAGCTTTTTCATAAGGTGTAGATTGTTGTTACGAATTTAATATTTTTGGGAAAAGCTTTACACTTTACCTGAATTTTATTTTTACATTTCATCCTCTTATTTTTACAGTTCGGTACAGTAATTTTTTTTGCGCAAAGATGTATGCGCAACTTTGCCTCAACAAAAACCAATTACATGAAACCAATTTTTACGCTTGTAGTATTCCTTGCTTTTTTGAGCGCCGGTGCGCAAACCATAATTTCAGGCAAAGTGTTCAATGAAAAGGGCTCCCCTGTGGCAGCAGCTAATGTTTTTATTGAAGGATCGTATGATGGAGGCACTACTGACGATGAGGGAAACTTTTCGTTTGAGACCACAGCAACAGGTTCACAGACTTTAATAATCACATCGCTTTCGCTGGAAGATGTACGCGAAACTATAACTATAGAAAATTATAAGCCTACAAGCTATAAGATGCTGGACAGTGTAAACACGCTCGATGCCGTAGTAATATCAGCGGGCAGTTTCAGTGCCGGCGACAATTCTAAAATCAATGCCCTGAAACCGCTTGATATTGTTACTACAGCCGGTTCTGCCGGAGATATTGTGGCAGCGCTGCAAACACTGCCCGGCACACAAACTGTTGGCGAAAGCGGGAGGCTATTTGTGCGGGGTGGCGAATCAGACGAAACACAAACGTTTGTTGATGGCATACGCGTGGCCCAGCCTTATGGTGCCTCAGCCAATAACCTGCCAACACGCGGGCGCTTCTCCCCTTTTCTTTTCAGTGGCATGACATTTTCTACAGGAGGTTATTCTGCAGAATTTGGCGAGGCACTATCGAGCGTGCTGTTGCTTAACACGATTGATGAGCCTGTACAGGAGCAAACCGATATATCGCTTATGACTGTAGGCCTTGGCTTGGGTAATACCCAAAAATGGAAAGACAGGAATTCTCTTAGCTTTAATCTGGCCTATATTAACCTGCAGCCCTACCAGTGGGCCATTCCGCAAAATGTGGACTGGAACAAGCCTTACCAGTCACTATCGGGCGAAACGGTTTTTCGCCGCAAATATGAAAACGGGCTTTTTAAGCTGTATGCGGCTTTTGACCATGCCGACTTTGATGTAAACCAGGAGGACATCAACCAGCCAACACCAACCAGGGTTGACATGACTAACGATAATTTTTATCTCAACACATCTTACAACGGCTCAATTGGCGATGGCCTGAGAATGTTAGCCGGTGTTAGCTATGGCTACAGCCATAATGATATAGGGCTTAATGCCAACAAGGTAAATAATGGTGAGCATGCATCGCACATCAAACTAAAGTTCCGCCAAACGTTTTCGCAACGCATAAAACTAACCTTTGGGGGCGATTATTTTATTACCGATTTTTCTGAAACCTACAAAGAGCCAACAGGGTTTAGGTTTGACAGCGGCTATACCAACTCAATCGGGGCATTATATGCCGAAACTGATATTTTCTTCTCTAAAAATTTTGCTGCCAAGGCAGGTGCCAGGAGTTCCTACTCGAGCATTTTGGGTAAAGCCACTATAGAACCAAGGGTTTCGATAGCTTATAAAGTGGCTGATAAAGGGCAGTTTTCGTTAGCGTATGGTGACTTTTACCAAACCCCGCGACAGGATTACCTGAAGTACTACAAAGATTTTGAACACGAAAAAACAGCACACTATATTTTTAATTATATGTACAATGCCGAAGGTAAAACTTTTCGTGCTGAAGCATATTACAAAGATTATGACAACCTGGTAAAATACAACACCACAACACCGCAATTTAACTCTGTTTATAATAATGGCGGCAGCGGATTTGCCAAGGGTATTGACCTGTTTTGGAGGGATAATAAAACCTTTAAGAATACCGATTACTGGATTTCATATTCATTTATTGACAGCCGAAGGGATTATAAGGATTATACCGCATCGGTTACACCATCTTTCATCGCAAAGCACAATTTTTCCATTGTAACTAAATACTGGATTGAGGACTGGAGATCGCAGTTGGGTGTTACCTACATGTTCAACTCAGGAAGGCCGTATAACAACCCTAATGCTGCCGAATTTATGAATGGAATGACCAAGAGCTACCACAACCTGAGCCTGAGCTGGGCCTACCTCCTGTCACAACAAAAAATACTATACTTCTCGGTATCCAACCTTACCGGGAGCCAAAATGTGTTTGGCTACAACTACGCCAACAATGCTGGCCCAGACGGTACCTTTGCACGCCAGGCCATAACACAGCCGGCAGACAGGTTCTTTTTCATCGGTTTCTTTTGGACAATTAGTGATGATAAAAACACTAACCAGCTTAATAACCTATAAAAAAATCAGAATAGCTTCCCAAACCGTAGCTTCAATCTGAATTTAAAAAGGCTTTCATGCCCTTTTATGTCCAGGCGGTTGATTTCATACAGGTCGGCAAAAGGAAATGTATTCACCCTGTTGCCTATGCGGAAAGCCATTTTTATTCCGTTATCCTGCAATAGTTTTTTAAAGCTGGTATTAGCTTCGCCCTTTTTAGGGTAATTTCCATAAGGATATGCCAGCGCCGGGTACACCTTCAATCCCGTTTCGGCAATGACACGCCTGCATTCGGCAAAGTCCTCATTTATTTCGTCATTGGTAAGCCTGGCATAGTGGCGGTGCAGGTAGGAATGATAGGCAAGCTCCACCACATCAGGGTTTATGGCTTTCAGCTGCTCTACGGTCATTATCTTTTCATCACCGGGAATGTTCCAGCTATCGGTTTGGCCAATGTAGCTGAAGGGGATAAAAAAGGTAGCCTTAAAGCCATATTTTTCCAGTAACGGGATGGCTAATAGCTGGTTTTCAGTAACATCGTCAAACGTAATGATTACGCTTTTCTGCGGAAGCACTGTTTTATCTTCCAGCTCGCTTAGATGGAAAGATGTGTAGTTTTTTTGCGAAAGGTAGCGCAATTGTCCCTCTAACTTACTTACAGATATGGTAAGCCCATGGCTTTGGCTATCAGCTTCGCAAACGTTATGGTACATTAAAACAGGCAGCCTTTGCATGGATTTTTTTTAATTCCGTAAAGGTATATTATTATATTTGCCAATATATTAAATTTTATGACTGAAACCATTTCACGTCCAAAAATATCAGCCTTAGCCATAACTTTTAATGAAGAGGATAATTTAAAAAGGTATGTGGACAGCCTGTCTTTTGCCGATGAAATTATAATAGTTGATTCGTACAGTACCGATAATACCGCACAGATAGCCGGGGAACTAAACGTAAAGTTCATACAGAAGGAGTTTATTAATTTTTCGGACCAGCGCAACTATGCCATACAGCAGGCACAGCATGACTGGATACTGTTTTTTGACCTGGATGAGGTAGTGACACCCGAGCTTGAAGCCGAGATAAAAAAAGTGCTCTCTGCCGGTGACGGTGCCGTGGCCTACAATGTGAAGCGTAGGTTTCATTTTATGGGTAAGCATATACGCTTTGGCGGCTGGCAGACCGATAAGGTAGTGAGGCTTTTTAATAAAAATCACTGCTCTTACAGCGGACTGGTACACGAAAGGCTGAATGCCGAAGGTGCCATTAGCGGGCTGAAACAAAAGGTAGATCACTTTAGCTATAAAAGCTTTGACAATTATAACGGCAAGCTAACACTGTATAGCAAGCTGCAGGCCGAAACACTATATGGCAAAAAGAAAAGGCCCAATGCCTACCACTTCTTTTTCAGGCCGTTTTACAGGTTTTGCTGGCAATATTTTTACCGAATGGGCATGCTGGACGGCAAAGAAGGATTTGTACTGGCCTACGTGCATTCTTTCTCCGTTTTTAAACGCTACCTGCAATTGTGGATGAAATATCGTAAAATAAATTAGCATGAGGTTACTGCAAATAACAGCATCAAATGTATGGCGCGGCCACGAACAGCAAATCGTTTACTATTACGATGAGTTTAACGATAAGCTGGAGCACCAGGTCCTGCTGTGCACGCCGGGTACCCGCCTTACTGAAATTGCGGCTGAAAAAAAATATAATTACCACACGCTGCCTTTCACATCAGAATACGACCTGAAGTGGATGCGCAAGATTAACGAAATCATCAAAAAAGAAAAGATTGACGTAATCCTGATACACAACAGCACGGCACATACGCTTTGCGTAATATCATCGTTACTGTATGGCTGGAAAACGCCCATGATATTTTTCCGTACGCTGATAAAACGTGTGGATACCAACTTTTTCCGCAAATGGAAATACAATTACAAGCACCTTAAAAAAGTGGTGTGCGTATCGGAAGCGGTGCGCCAGGCGCTTTTGCCGGCTATAAAAGACCCATCGAGGCTGCCGATTGTAGGCAGCGCAACCGATTTGGAGGAATTTCACATCAGGCACAAAAGGGGCGTTTTGCAGAAAGAGCTCGGGCTTAGCGATGATACGCTGGTTATAGCCAACATATCGGCTTTTGTAGGCTTTAAGGACCATATCACGTTTGTGAACACTGCCGAAATACTGAAACCACAGCTGCCCAACGCCAAATTTGTACTGATTGGCATAGGCGAACTACAGGATGAGATAAAAGCCCTGGCCAAAGAAAAAGGCCTGGAGAATGATATCATCTTCCTGGGTTTCAGGAAAGACATCCCGGAGATTTTCCCTGATTTTGACATATTCCTTTTTACCTCCAAGCTGGAGCCAACCGGCGGTGTACTGCTGGAAGCCTATGCCAGCCATGTACCTGTGGTAGCAGCCCGTGCGGGTGGTGTGCCGGAAGTGGTGGTAGATGGCGAAACCGGTTTGCTGAGCGAGAAAGAAAATCCACAATCGTTTGCTGATAATGTGCTGAAGCTAGCCCACAGCAAAGAACTTAGGGAGAAGCTGGTAAAGAATGGCTATGAGCATTTACTGAATAATTTCACCAAAGAAGTGATTGCCGCCAAAATGCTGGCCGAACTGAAGGAAGTGTATAACGGCTCCAAAAAATAAGCATGCCTACAGCATCATTAGTCATATCAACTTATAACTGGCCGCAGGCATTGGAACTGGTGCTGTTGAGCGCCAAAAGGCAATCAACGCTGCCGGATGAGGTTATTGTGGCCGATGACGGGTCGGGTGAAGAAACCCGAAATCTGATTGAGGGATTTCAAAAAGATTTTCCTGTGCCTTTGCATCATATATGGCATGAAGACAATGGTTTCCAAAAATCGATTATACTCAATAAAGCAATAGCCAAAGCCAAAGGCGATTATATTATAGCCATAGATGGCGACATGATTATGGAGCGCCATTTTGTAGAAGACCACCTGGCGCTTTCTGAACCTAATGTTTTTGTATATGGCAAGCGCGTAAAGCTTAAGGAAAGCATCTTATCCCTAATGTTCAGGAAGAAAAAGATACGGTTTAATTTCTTTTCGGCGGGCGTTTCCAAACGAGGGCGCACGTTGCGCATACCTTACCTGGCCGATAAATATGAAGCTAACGATTTTAGGTACGGTGCCGTGCGGGGCTGCAACATATCCTTTTGGCGGGGCGATTTTATAAAAGTGAACGGCTACAATGAGGAAATGACGGGCTGGGGCAAAGAAGATACAGAGCTTACGCACCGGTTTTTCAATAACGGCATGCTGGGCAAAAACGTAAAATACCGTGCCATCGCCTACCATATATACCACAAGGATACATCGCGGGAGCGGGATGTAATTAATACCGCCATACAACAAAAAACCATTGACGACAATATAAAGGCTGCCCCCAAAGGCATCAGCCAGTATTTATAATATGAAGGTAACTGTAATAAGTTTTGATTTCTGGGGTTTTGACCGCTACATCATCAGCGAGCTGCAAAGGCAGGGCGCTGAGGCTACGCATATCAACCTTATCGATTTTAAGTACAAGCACCCTTCACCACTGCACCGCATTGTCAATGCGCTTAACAAGCTGCTTTTTAAACAGAATGTAAAGAAGCTGAAGCGCCAGGACTATGTAATAAATCAGCTGAAAGCCCTGCCACAACAGGATATAGTATTGGTAATCCGTCCTGACCTGCTGGACAAAAAAACGCACCTGGCTATAAAGCAGCTTGCCAAAAAATACTATGCCTACCTATATGACAGTACGCGCCGGTTCCCGGTTGATAATTTGCTGGACGGCGTTTTTGACAGTATGTTCTCGTTTGATGAGGAAGATGTAAAAAAATATGGTTTTGAGCACATCAGCAATTATATTTACCTTGGTAAGAAAGAGATACAGACGGCATCATCTTTTGAGCATAAGGTTTTTATGGTAATATCGGGCGATGAAAGGCTCCCTACACTTAACGCTATAGCGGCAAAGCTGGACGAGATTAGCATTGATTATAAGTTCATAGTACGTGCTTCACGCCGCCCGGCTGACCTGCACAACGGCATTGAATATTCAAAAGAAGAGATTTGGCAGGAACAGCTGATGCAGTACCTGGACAAGTCGGAAGTGTTTCTTGACCTGGTGCGTCACGGCCATAACGGGTTGAGTTTCCGGATATTTGAAGCGATGGCGTACCAGAAGAAACTCATCACCACCAACGCATCGGTTAAGAATTATGATTTTTACAACCCGGACAACATCATGGTGATTGACCCGACGAATGTTGAAATTGACAAGTCATTTTTTGAAACGCCTTATCAACCTCTTGATGAGGCGATCTATCACAAATATACCATAGAAGCTTGGGTGAAGAAAGTGTTTTTTAATGAAACCGGAACAGGATTATGAAAGGGAAGTTATTGTTTTTATGCACCGGGCATTTTGACCTGTACAAGATATTTGAAGAAGGCTTCAAGCAGCACTCCGGGTGCGAAGTTACCACCATTTTATACCGCGATTACAAATACAGGAACACCAAGGAAAAGGTACAGAACTTCCTTTCTAAAACCTTCCTGAAAAAAAACCTGAAGAAATTTTGGGGTAGCCGCGAGAGCATTTCGGCCATTAAGGAAACTGATAGCTTTGACTATGTTTTTGTTATATGCCCTGAGCTGCTTTTTCCGGAACACCTGGATTATGTCACCAAAAAAGCAAAAACAGCCATAGCCTATTATTGGGACGGTTTTGATCATTTCCCGGCTTATTTCAATACGCTGCAATATTTTAGCCGCCGCTTTAGCTTTGACCCCGTTGATGTGAAGAAATATGATTTGGAGTTCATCACCAACTTTTATTT
This sequence comes from Flavobacterium sp., assembly GCA_041916875.1. Lineage (GTDB taxonomy): Bacteria > Bacteroidota > Bacteroidia > Flavobacteriales > Flavobacteriaceae > Flavobacterium. The sequence continues at coordinate 43,377 of JAYRYS010000006.1, read as the reverse complement.
TTACGAAGGCAGGAACACGCAGCCGGAATACGATTTGTTTTTCCTGGGCTCGTATGACAGCCGCTACCCAACCATAGCCAGCATAGTTTCGGTACTTGAAAATACCGGCAACAAGGTAGTGGTAAAACTGCTGTCTAACGATGCTGAAACAGCCGGTAAGTACGGCACGGATTCCATTGAATTCATAGACAGGTTCATCCCTTTTGAAGAAACAAAAGAGCTGATGAAAAAATCAAGGATAATACTTGACATCCATAAAAAAATACAGCATGGCCTCAGCTTCCGCGTGTTTGAAGCCATGGGTCTGGGCAAAAAGCTCATTACCACCAATCCTGATGTGGTGAATTATGACTTTTATGACCCCAACAACATTTTTGTGTGGACGGAAGGCACCACGGCCATTCCTGAAAGTTTCCTGAACACGCCTTACCGGGAACTGCCCGAAGCGCTGTACAAAAAATACAGCCGCGAGCATTGGGTAAAAACCGTTTTGGGCATTGAGGGGAAATAGCCCTTAAAAAAGTGGCAGGAAATCATTAACTTTGGCATTTTACTGGAAAAAATGAGCGCGAAACCCTACATGATACAATTCCCGAAAATAGGCCAGCCGGCGCTGGGCTATATTTCGATAGCGGAAAAAGAAAACCTGCCCTTTGTACCCAAAAGGGTGTACTGGACCTACTATACCCCTGAAGAAGTGGAGCGTGGCGGGCATTCGCATTTTGACCTGGAGCAGGTGCTTGTGGCGGTGGCCGGCAAAATAATTGTAACAACAGAGCTGGAAAACGGCGACAAGGAAGAGTTCATACTGGATTCGCCCGACAAAGGCGTTTTCATACCCAAGCGTTGCTGGAGGACTATGAAATACACCCACAACTCAGTGCAGATGTGCATTGCCAGCATTGAATATGACCCGGCTGACTACATACGTGATTACGACGAATTTTTAAGCTACAGGAAATGATTCACCCATCGGCTGACGTACAATCCAACAACATAGGCGAAGGCACGCTGGTATGGCAGTTTTGCGTTATCCTTAAAAATGCGGTAATAGGCCAAAACTGCAACATCAACTGCAATGTTTTTATTGAGAACGATGTGCTTATAGGCAACAATGTTACCATAAAGCCCGGCGTACAGGTTTGGGACGGCATCACCATAGAAGATGATGTGATGATAGGCCCTAACGCCACCTTTACCAACGATGTTTTTCCGCGTTCTAAAAACACGGCGTTTAAGCTGGAGCGCACTGTTATAAAAAAAGGTGCCTCTATTGGCGCCAATGCCACCATACTGCCCGGCGTAACCATTGGCGAATATGCACTGGTGGGCGCAGGCAGCGTAGTGACCAAAGATATTGAACCTTACACCCTGTGGTATGGCAATCCGGCAACCTACAGGGGCAAAATAACTAAAGACGGCAAAACCGAATGATCAAATTTTTAGACCTTCAGAAAATAAACCTGCAATATGGTGAGGAGATTGAGGCAAGGCTTGTAAAAACCTTCAGGAGCGGCTGGTACCTTTTGGGCGAAGAAGTAAAATTATTTGAAAAGAACCTTGCTACCTATATTGGCGCTAAGCACGCTATTGGTGTTGCCAATGGCCTTGACGCATTAAGGCTGATACTGAATGCCTACATTAAAACCGGGGTGATGCAGGAAGGCGATGAGGTTATAGTGCCTGCCAACACCTATATAGCATCGGTACTGGCAATTACGGACAATAACCTGGTGCCGGTATTCGTAGAGCCGGACAGCAACGATTACAATATAGATATTTCTAAAATAGAAGCGGCCCTATCGCCTAAAACCAAAGCGGTAATGATTGTGCACCTGTATGGGCAGGCGGTATTTTCGGAAGAGCTCCAGGCGATTGCCAATAAACATAACCTAAAAATCATTGAGGATAACGCACAGGCCATTGGCGCTGAGTGGAACGGCAAAAAAACGGGCAACCTTGGCGATGCTGCGGGCTTTAGCTTTTATCCGGGCAAAAACCTGGGTGCACTTGGCGATGCCGGGGCGGTAACAACCAATGACGATGCGCTGGCTGCCGCTATAAGGGCGCTGGCCAATTATGGGTCGGACGAAAAATACGTGAACAAATACAAGGGTCTCAACTCCAGGCTGGACGAGATACAGGCTGCAGTGCTGGATGTAAAGCTGCAGTATATTGATAAAGACAATAACCGCAGAAAAGAGATTGCCCAATATTACATTGACAATATAAAGGCAGAAGGCGTTATACTCCCTGCAATTACTGATGGAAAACCGGCTAGTGAGTCGGCCGTGCATGTGTGGCATCTTTTTGTGATACGCACCCAAAACAGGGACAGCCTGCAAAAATACCTTGCCGAAAACGGCATCCAGACGCTGATACATTACCCTATACCGCCGCACAGGCAGCACGCATATAAGGAATACAGCCATCTTTCTTTCCCGATTACAGAGAGGATACACGAAGAGGTGCTGAGCCTGCCGATAAGCCCCGTGATGACCAACGAGGAAGTGCAGAAAGTAGTGGATACCCTAAACGCTTATAGCCTTGGCAGCAATTGATTTTGATAAGGAGATAGCTAAAAGCAGGTTCCTGTTTGAAAACGAGCTGGAACAGGCGGGTAAGCTTATAGCTTCAGGCCATACGGCTGAAGCATTACAGCTGTTATCGCATATTGCCAATTTCGCGTGGAACAATTACACAGGTTACCATGCCTCGGCAAAGCTGGAAGGCTACCTGGCTGAAATTTCAGCAAAACATCTCAAAAAAAATAATTCCCCCGAACAATCTGTTGGCGCTGCTGTAAAAAGGGTGTTGCATGTGGCTACCCATATTTATGAAACCGGCGGGCACACCCCCTTGATGCTGAAATGGATACTGCGCGATGCTGAAAGGGAACACCATCTGTTCATGACGCAGCAGGACGCATCGGCATTGCCATTAAGGCAGTTCGAAAAGCATGGCTTCAGCCAGGAGCAGGTAATCTTCACCAAAGAAAACAACGAATCGTACCTGCAAATAGCACAACTGCTGTATGATAAAAGCGCTGATTATGACCTGGTAGTACTGCACATACACCCGGACGACATCATCCCGAACCTTGCATTTGCAAGGCACAAGCACACTCCGGTATATTTCCTTAACCATGCTGACCACTGCTTTTGGCTGGGCGCATATATTACGGATGGCCTGGTGCAGATACGGGAAACCAATATACCTGTCGATGCCAAAAGGCGCGGCATACCTGCTGAAAAACAATTCTACCTGCCCATACCGGTGGAAGCAGTTGCAGAAGTTCAGGTACATGTACAGGATATAAAAAACCATCGAGGGCTAGAAAATTACGAAACCATATTGCTTACCACCGGCAGCGAGAATAAGTTCGTTTTCTTTAACGATTATAATTATTTTGAGGCCATAATACCTGTGCTGGAAAAGAATCCGCAGGCTCTATTGCTGGTTGTCGGCGTAAGGCCTGAGAGCAAAATTGCACAGCAATACGCGCATCCGCAAATAAGGTTTATGGGCTTAATAATGCCGGCTGAACTGGCAGAGCTGGAAGCCATTGCCGATATTTATGTAGAGAACCTGCCGTACTCGTCCTTCACGGCGCTGCTTCAGGTTTTTATGCGCAAAAAGGCCATTCATTTTGTGTATTCGCCGCTCAATATCACACAGCTTTTTAATGACAATAGCTTTTATACAAAAACTAAGGAGGAATGGCAGCAAAGGCTGGATAGGCTGATAAACGACAGTGCATACAGACAGGAGCTGGCTGCTGAGACCTACAATAATAATTATAAAGATTACACTTTAGCCTTCTGGAAACAAAAACTGGAGGCTATATACAGCAGCGCATTAAGCCTTAAACCAGGCTATAATGCTTTGCCGCAACAGCCTATAGATAACATTAGCGATAACGAGATGCTGCTATACAAATTATTGCAGGAGCGTTACCGCTACCGTTTTTTTAAGCAAAAACCGGCCATATTTATCGGCAGGTTGTTTAACTTTATGTACCTGAAATCAAAAGGGTATAAAATGAAAAAAATATACTGATGGACGTAAACCAGGAAGTGCATAACTCTTTTGAAGCCATAAAGAATGGTGGCATAATACTGTACCCAACCGATACGGTTTGGGGCATAGGCTGTGATGCCACCAACCCCGATGCCGTAAAAAAAATTTACGAGCTGAAGCAGCGGGAGGAAACCAAAAGCATGATTGTGCTGATGAACGGCGAACGCATGGTTTATAACGTGTTCAACAACATACCCGAAGTAGCCTGGCAAATACTGGACCTGAGCGACAAGCCAACTACGCTGGTACTGGACAACCCAAGAAACGTTGCTCCGAACATTATAGCGCCTGACAAGACCCTGGGCATGCGCCTGGTGAAGGAGCCTTTTTGCTATAAGCTGATGGAGCGCATGAAAAAGCCGCTGGTTTCTACATCGGCCAATATAAGCGGCAGGCCTACCCCAACTTCTTTTAAAGAAATAGACCATCATATTTTGGACGGCGTGGACTATATTGTAAATTTGCACCACGAAAAAATTGCCGCAAAACCGTCAACCATCATCAAGATTGGGAACGATATGCAGGTAAAAGTGATACGCCCCTGATGGAAAACAAAACTTCATATAAAGAAGCCTTACAAAATAAAATTTTCAGCATAACCTCACAGGCCGCCGCAGCGCTTGATGTAAAAAGCTACGTGATAGGCGGTTTTGTACGCGACTACCTGCTTCAGCGCGATTTCAAGAAAGATATTGATATTGTTGCCGTAGGCAGCGGCATTGACCTGGCCCAGAAAGTATCGGATTTATTGCCCAAGAAGCCGAAAGTACAGGTGTTTAAAAATTACGGCACGGCGATGCTTCGCTTTGATGATATTGATATTGAATTTGTGGGCGCACGCAAGGAATCGTATTCTGAAAACAGCCGCAACCCGCAGGTGGAAACCGGCACGCTGGAAGACGACCAGAACCGCCGCGATTTTACCATCAACGCTTTGGCGCTTTCGTTGGATGAGGCTGACTTCGGCACATTGGTAGATCCCTTCAACGGTGTAGAAGACCTCAAGAATAAAATCATCCGTACACCGCTAAACCCAGATATTACGTATAGCGATGACCCGCTGCGCATGATGCGGGCCATACGTTTTGCCACACAGCTCAACTTTACCATAGAGGAAGAATCGCTCAATGCAATAACGCGAAATAAAGAGCGTATAAAGATTATTTCAGGCGAACGCATAGTTGATGAGCTGAACAAGATTTTGATGGCTACGGTGCCTTCTGTAGGCTTTAAGCTGCTGCATCAAACCGGTCTGCTGCATATTATACTTCCGGAACTTACTGCGCTGCAAGGCGTGGAAGAAGTAGAGGGACAAACGCATAAAGATAATTTTTACCACACGCTGGAGGTTGTTGATAACATAGCTCAAAATACTGATGATGTATGGCTGCGCTGGGCTGCCTTGTTGCACGACATAGGTAAAGCGCCAACTAAAAAATTTCATAAGAAGATTGGTTGGACTTTCCACGGGCATGAGTTTGTGGGCGGAAAAATGGTGAAGAAGCTATTTGAAAGGCTGCACATGCCGCTGAACCAAAAGATGAAGTTCGTATCTAAAATGGTAATGCTGAGCTCGCGCCCTATTGTACTCGCGCAGGATATTGTGACGGATTCTGCCGTACGCCGACTGTTGTTTGATGCCGGTGAAGACATTGAAAGTTTGATGACACTTTGCGAAGCCGACATCACTACTAAAAATGCACAGAAGTTTAAAAAATACCATAACAACTTCAAGATTGTACGCCAAAAGATTGTGGAAGTGGAGGAACGCGACCATGTGCGCAATTTCCAGCCGCCTATTACCGGTGAGGAAATCATGCAGATATTCAACCTGCCGCCATCCCGCGAAATAGGCGTATTGAAAGAAGCGATAAAAGAAGCGATACTGGAAGGCGAGATACACAATGATTATGATTCGGCTTACGCGTTTATGATGGAAAGGGCCGGAAAGATGGGGTTGAAGGTTACGGGTTCATAGTTACGGGTTCATAGTTACGGGTTGCGGGTTTAAGCTTCGGAGGTATTATTGCGGAAAGGAACTATGAAGTAATCTAAGTATGATTAATATCATTTAACAGAAAGTATCTTTTTCCGTAATTCGCCTAATATTGATGCGATTCTAATATTCCTGCAAGTTTTTTAAAACCTTGCAGGAAACAAACATAAAATAATGACTTTCCAAAAGATTACCAAAACCGCCCTCATACTTGTTTATCTGGTTATTGTAGCCGGTGCGCTGGTACGCATGACAGGATCGGGCATGGGCTGCCCTGACTGGCCGAGGTGCTTTGGCTATTACATTCCACCAACCGATATAAAGGAACTGATGTGGGCGCCCAATCACGAATTTAAAAAAGGGCAGGTAATCATCAAAGATGAAAAGCTTTGGGTGGCTAAAGATAATTTTACCACCGGTACTGATTATGATGCTGCACACTGGGAGGCTTACACCAAGCACGATTATGCCGAGTTTAATCCGGTACATACCTGGGTAGAGTACATCAACAGGCTTACGGGGGCATTGGCGGGAGTGGCTGTTTTTGCTATGGCACTGGCCTCGTTCCGATTCAGGAAAACAAAATCTGCTATTATCCTGCTTTCCTGGCTGGCTGTTTTCCTTATGGGTTTCCAGGCGTGGCTGGGGGCAACCGTAGTATATTCGGTACTTAATCCGGTTAAGATTACAATACACATGGTAATGGCGCTGGTGATTGTTGGATTGATATTGTACATACTGGACAAATCAAAAGAAATAACGTATACCGCAGTTACTTTTAAATACGACAGGCTTTTTAAAAACCTGCTTATCATTTCCATATTCCTTACGCTGGTGCAGGTAGTATTGGGCACACAGGTGCGCCAGTTTGTGGACGAACGCATTAAAATGCTGGGCTACGAAAACATGAACCTGATTATGGACAGCCCAATTATCAACTTCTACTTTCACCGCACCTTCTCTTTTGTAGTGGCGGGTATTAATACATGGCTGTACTTCCGTAATAAAAAACTGGGGCTTGGCTATAACAAAACCATGTGGGTAATATGGCTGCTGGTGTTTGAAATAGCATCGGGCGTAGCAATGTTCTACCTCGATTTTCCTTTTGGTATGCAAACGCTGCACCTGGTATCGGCATCATTGCTTTTCGGTGTGCAGTATTACATGATATTAGAGAGCAGGCGCTGCAAAACTTTAGCATAGTTTTACCTTTTCCTTACCAGCAATTTGGCAAAACAGATTGTAATTTTACAATAGAGAAAGTAACCAAAAAACAATTTGTTATGCCAAATTCAACTGAAATAAAAGGGGGCTGGGACGAGCTTAAAGGAAAACTGAAACAAAAATATGCCGAACTTACTGACGATGACCTGAAGTATGAAGAAGGCAAAGACGATGAAATGTGGGGCCGGCTTGAACAGAAAATCGGTAAAGCGAAAAAGGAAATATTAGCTTTATTCCAATAACCGGATTCCTCCAGGCAATTTTAACCACATTCCCGAAACTGTTCTGTAAGTATAGATTGCTTACCGAACAGTTTTTTTTATTTTCGGAAGTTATGTTTCACGGAGATGCGCAGAGAAGCACTGAGTTTTCACAGAGGTTATTCACTATGTAATTTCGACTGCAGCACAGAGTGAAGCAGAAAAATCTAAAGAAAGGAACGCGGATGACGCGGATTAAGCTGATGAAACGGATTTCCGAGTTGTTATTTCACAGAGATACACTGTTACACAGAGATTTTTTGAGCAAGAGAGGAGTCGCTGTTCCCCTTTTGAGAGGGGCTAGAGGTGTGTTAATAAAAAACTTACACCACAAATTTAACCAGCACTCAAACCCGAAAACCCGTAACTACACAACCCGTAACCTCCTACCCCAACCATTCCTTAAAATCATTTACCCGTTCCCGGCTCACAATCACCTCATCTTCTTTATAGGTGGGCAGGATAACCTTAAGGCGGGAATTAGTATAAACCACTATATCCTTTATAGCTTTCATGGGAACGATGAACTTTCGGCTCACCCTGAAAAAATCAGCCGGGTCCAGCTCGCTTTCCAATTGTTCGAGAGTGGATTCCAAAAGGTAGTCCCTGCCTTCATTAGTATGCAGGTAAGTACCTTTATTTTCGCTGTAAAAGCATTCTACATCCTCAATGTTAACCATTTTAAGGTGCTGGCCCATCTTTATGGTAAAACGCTTTTTATAGGTTTTCTCTGCCGGATTTACCAGCATGCGTTTTATCTGCTCAAAATCAAGCTGGAGGTTTTGCTTTGGCCTGCTGCTGCGGTATTTGTTTACCGCGGTTTCCAGGTCGTCCTCATCAATCGGCTTCAGCAGATAGTCAATACTGTTCAGCTTAAACGCACGCAGGGCATATTCATCGTAAGCAGTAGTAAAAATAATAGCGCTGCTTATGGGTACCGCCTCAAATATCTCAAAAGATAAGCCATCGGATAACTGTATATCAAGAAAAATGAGGTCTGGGTGCTGGTTTTCCGAAAACCACTCTATAGACTCTTCTACAGAATGCAACATGGTTTCTGCTTCTATTCCTAATTTCTGCAGCTTACGCTGTAACAGCCTGGCAGCAGGCTTCTCATCTTCTATTATTAGTACGTTCATTTTTCAGGTGTTGGCTCTTGGGTGTTAGATGATGGGTGTTGGGTATTAGGTCTTGGATGAATTTTTCATTTAAAATTCTCAATTCTTAATTACAAAATCACTCCCACTTGTTAGTTTTATTCCTGTCCTTATCCATATATTCCTGTATTTTGCGTTCTTCCCAGTTTTTTCCCAGCAAAAGGGTGGTACCAAATACCCCCACAGCATGGAAAAGAAGCCCCATGCCCCAAAAAAATGCCATACCAAATGTACCGAATGTAAAATATTCTTCTCCCGGCTCCTGGTTAAACCATTTAAGGGCCAACAGGAAAGCGTTCACAATAATATAAGCCGTAAGGTGCTTATAAAATCCCATGATAGACTGCACTTTTTTACGTGCCTGTTCCAGTCTGCGGTGTTCTTCAAATGATTGTTCCATATTAGTTGTGTTTCTTTTTTTGGTCAATTTTCTGTATAATTTTATTTATTTTTCGGGATTCCCAGTCTTTAGAAAAGAAAAACCGGTAACCAAAAGAGCCAATGCCGTGCCCCAATACACCTAAGCCTCCAATACCTGCCGTGATAATAAAAGTAATGCCCCAAAACGGCCCGTTTATTTTTACCAACCCGGTAATATAGAGTATAAACAGCGTAGTATTGATGGCGCACCAGGAAGCAAAATGGGTAAGGAAGCTCTTGATGTGCTCTACCCTGTGCATTGCTTTGGCAAGCCTTAGCTTTTCTTGTATTTCGTTTTCCATAACCATAGTTATTTAGACTGTGTGTTTTGCCTGTCTTTTTCCATGAGTTCCTTTATCTTTCTCTGTTCCCAGTCCCTGCCTAAAAAGGGCATATAACCAAAGGCTGAAAAACCATGTATAATAAGCCCGGAGCCCCATCCTGCCACTGAAAACCAAAACCAATGAAAATCGGGTACAAAAACCAGGTTGATAGCAATGAGTGTAGGTATAACTATACAATAGCAGGCCAGGTTGTAGTAAAATGATTTTATCTCTTTTACTTTCCTTTTCGCCCTGTCATATTCTGTTTCTTCAAAAAAATAATTGGCCATAGCTATTTCCATTTGTTATTACGTTCTTTTTCCATCAGTTCCCGTATTTTCTTTTCTTCCCAATCTGCACCAATAAAAGGCATCAGGTTAAATACGCTCATGGCATGTATTGCTACCCCTACTCCCCAGCTTAGCAGCGGCCAAAAAAACCAAAGGTAATCAGGGTATGTAACCAGGTTAAGTATCATAAGCCCCAGGTTAACCAGTATCCAGGAATACAAGTTGCCATAAAAGCCTTTTATCTCCTCTACTTTGCGTTGTGCTTTGTAGTAGCTGTTCTCTATTTCGTCATTAAATGTTGTTTCCATAATTCCTACTTGTTTGGTAAGTATTGGTAATCGTACTGTAAAATATTCTTTTGTTTCTTCTACACGCACTTTGCGTGTTGTAATAATTGAGTAGCGGCTCACAATATTTTGCAGGCCTACACCGCGCCGGTCTTGCAGCACTTCCTTCTTCTGCAAAACATTTTGTACCACCAGGTAACCACCTTCCTCATATATTTTGATGTGCAGCGGCTTTTGCTGGCTTACCACATTATGTTTTATGGTATTTTCCAGCAACAGCTGTAATGATAATGGCACTACCCAAGCATCAGGGTTAGAAATATGCTGAGGCGCTTCATAAAACACACTGTTCTCAAAGCGCATTTTAAGCAGGTTCATATAGGTTTTTGCAAAAGCCAGCTCTTCCTGCACGCTTACCAGTTCCTTGTCTTTTTGCTCCAGCACATAGCGATATACTTTTGAGAGCGACGTGGTAAACCGTTGCGCACTGTCAGGGTTTTCCTCAATCAGCGAGCTGAGTACATTAAGGCTGTTGAACAGGAAATGCGGGTCTATCTGGTTTTTCAGCGTTTCAAACTTGGCCGATGCTGTACCTGCTATTATTTTCTGTTCTTTTACCCTGTTTTCCTGGTATTTTTTGTAGAAGTAAAAAACATGTGCAGCAAAGGTTATAATGAGAGTAATAATAATAGCAGTGTAATAATTCTCGAGCTTTTCTTCGGCAAAAAAACCGGCAAGAGATTTACCTTCCACCATCACGTCTTCAAATATCCGCAGCAAAAAGATAACAAACATTGAAACCACCAGTGAGCTCAGGAAACCTGCAAGCAGCCGCCTGGGCGAAAGCCTGTTAGTGCCAAACAGCCTGTCCATAGCTACAAAAACAAAGTAATTGGCAGCGTACAGTATTACTGTATAAAGCATTATGAAAAGGAAATTGATAAGCAGGTCGTTGTTCCATTTTATTGCTTTACCCTGTGCCATAGCCAGGAAAAACAGTACCGTGAAAATTATGAGCCCAATGCCCGATGCTTTTACTATTTCCCTGAAAAACTTCATTGTATCTTATTTTTTATTGCACTCTGCAAGCATTTGTTCAGCCCTGTCCTGCCCCCATTTTGGATGGTAAACGCTCGCTGGCTTAAAATTCCTGAAAAGTTCAATTGATCTTTGTATCTCAGCACAAATTGGCTTAGTATCTGAACCAAAATATTTAGCGCCGCCCATATCAAATTCTGCTTTGCAAAATACTGCGCGCGGGTTGTTTGGCGCCAGCGCTTGTGCTTTGGCATACATTTCATTAACTTTTGGCGATAGCTTCATCCCGTTGTTCATTGGGTCAAATACTATATAGGCAGTATAAATCATAGCCTGCATAACCAGCAGTTCCGGCTCATCGGGAGCTATCATCAGCGCATTGTCCTGCGCGGTTTGTGCTTTGGTAAGCAATGCATTTATCTTTTCTTTGTCCTTCGTCAAAAATGATTGTGTTGTGTTAACCAGCGCTACATAATAGTTGGGCAGCCAGTTATTTTTTTCTGCCGATGCTATGCGTTCAAAAATGGCCGACGCTTCCATATCTTTGCCTTCTTCCCATAGCTTAAAGGCTTTTTGCATTCCCTGGTCGTATGGAGATTGTGCAGTTACCAAACTTGTTATGAATAAAACCAGCATTGTAAATAATCGTGTCATAATGTAATTTTTTAAAAGGTTCTTTTGTTTTGATGGAACAAATATCTAAAGATAATTAAACCCTGTAAAAAGTGTTTGACTGAATTGTAGTTTTTTGGGGATGAATTGTTATGAAGGATATTCAGGGGTTGGTTTTATTCTATGCGTGTATATACTGCCACACACTTTCAGTGCCCAGAAATAAACTAATGCAATATAAGTGCTAAGAAAGCATTACAGATTCTCTTTCAAAAAAGCATCCAGTTGCGGGATAATCATTTCCGGCGTAAGCTGGCGGTAAAGCTCTGTTGGGTCTTTTTCCATTTCCTTGCGCTTTTCACGGGAATAATCTTCAAACAATTCCGGCTTCATTTCCTTTAAATGTACGCTGGTGTGGAATTTTCCATCTTCAAAGCTGGCCCAGTGCGATTTATGCACATAAGGCGAGAAAATGGTGAAGGTAGGCTTATTCAGCGCTTTAGCAATATGTACGGTTCCGCCCTCATTGGCTACCAGTACATCGCAATTGTACATCAGCTTGATGAAATCGCGTATGCTTGGGGCATAAATATCCAGGATGATGCGCTGCTTGTTTTGGCACATCTCGTAAATTTTCATCGCTTCCGCTTTTTGGTGTGGCGAGTAGTTGAACAGCACATACACATCATAACTGGCAGTTATGAAATCTACCATTTTAGCCACATAATCGTAGGGCATCGATTTTTGCGGTGTGCTGCCCAGTACGCCCAGCACCACCACTTTTTTATCTTTGTATTTGCCCAGCCAGTCTTCCTGCTTTTCAGTTTCCGAAAGAAAAATTTTAGGTGCATAATCAATCGGTTCAAAATTACCTGCGATTTGCAGCAGGTGTATGCGGTCTTCAATCGCTTTGCCTGCAATGTGTGTGGCTTCTTTCTGTGGTTCAGTCGGGTGGGTATAGTAGCCCCAGTTGCCTAATTTCTTTCGGCTTTTGTTGCCTATGGTCATTTTTGCACCTGAAAATTTGCTGATAAGCCTGCTCTGCGTTTTGGAATACGGGTCGAATATGATGTCGTATTTCTCCCTGCGTACCTGCTTTATCAGTTTCCACAGGTTGGGCAGTTTTTTCAGTTCCTTTTCATCCAGCGATATGAACTTATCAATGTTCGGGTTGTTCATCACCACGCCTTCGGTAAAGTCATACGCCATAAGGTGCACGGTGCTGTCAGGGTATTTTGCTTTGAAGTTATTGGCAATAACCGAAGCGATAAGCACATCGCCAATGCGTTTGTTCTGGATGATAAGGACTTTCTTCATGTTGCAAAGTAATGGTTTTTTTCGCTATTTTTATCCCAAAATAACTACATGCCCGTTACCATACACACCCTTCCTGAATACAAGGCCGATGAACACCTGCTGCTGAAGCTGGCAGCCGATTTTGAGAAAGAGGGCACACTGCTGGTTAAGGGTTCGCGCAATGTTATCAAGACCAATTTTTTTAAAGGGGAGAAAGTAAATATCAAGTACTTTAAAAAGCCGAATGCTTTCAATTCTTTTGTGTACAGGTTTTTAAGGGCATCAAAGGCAAAACGCTCGTTCGACTATGCCAACTACCTTTTGGATAACAACATCCTAACGCCAAAGCCTATTGCCTATATTGAGGATAAATCAGCCATGGCATTGGGCGAGAGCTATTACATCTGTGCGCACATTGACTACGATTTTACTTTCCGCGAGCTGATACACAATCCTTTGTTTCCGGACAGGAAGAACATACTGGAGCAGTTTACTGAGTTTACTTACCGCATGCACGAAGCACGAATAAACTTCCTGGACCATTCGCCGGGCAACACGCTTATTGTAAATAAAGGCGATGGCAATTATGATTTTTACCTGATTGACCTGAACCGCATGAAGTTTGAGAATATGGGCATTGAAGCCCGCATGGCAAATTTTAAGAAGCTGTGGCCCAGCAAAACCATGGTGAAGATCATTGCGGCCAAATATGCCGAACTAAGTGGACAGCCTTACGAAAAGCTGCACAGCATACTGCAGCAAAGCACGCTTGATTTTAAAAAGAAAATCACCAAAAAGAAATATCTGAAAAGAAAACTCAGAAAGAAATAATTATAAATTTTGAATTTTAAATTATAAATGAATCTCACTCATAATTTAAAATTCAAAATTCATCATTTAAAATAACTTACACGGCAACGTCATACTCCCTCAACGCATTGTTAAGCGAAGTTTTGAGGTCGGTTGATGGTTTACGCCTGCCGATGATCAGCGCACACGGCACCTGGTATTCGCCGGCGGCAAATTTTTTGGTATAGCTTCCCGGTATCACAACGCTGCGGGCAGGCACTACGCCTTTCATTTCCACAGGCTCGTCGCCGGTAACATCTATAATTTTGGTTGATGCGGTAAGGCACACATTGGCGCCAAGAACGGCTTCGGTTTCAACTCTCACACCTTCCACCACAATGCAGCGCGACCCTATAAAAGCGCCGTCTTCAATAATAACAGGAGCAGCCTGTAACGGTTCTAAAACACCGCCAATGCCCACTCCACCGCTAAGGTGCACGTTCTTGCCAATCTGCGCGCAGCTCCCCACAGTAGCCCAGGTATCCACCATGGTACCTTCGTCCACATAAGCGCCAATGTTCACATAACTTGGCATCAATATAACACCCGATGATATGTAGGCCCCGTGCCTTGCTACCGCGTTAGGCACTACACGTATGCCTTTTTCGGCATAGTTGCGTTTCAACGGCATCTTATCGTGGTATTCAAAAATACCGGCCTCAAGGGTTTCCATCTTCTGGATAGGGAAATACATCACGACCGCCTTCTTTACCCATTCGTTCACCTGCCAGCCGCCTTCAACAGGTTCGGCTACGCGCAGCTTGCCGGCATCCAGCAGCTCTATCACTTCGCGTATGGCATTGGTTGTTGTCTCTTCCTGTAGCAGGGCGCGGTTTTCCCAAGCCTGCTCTATAATGGTTTGTAGGTTGCTCATCGTAAAAATTTGTTTGGGCAAAGATAAATTTTAGTAACTTACGTACAAATGAAATAATCAAGGATGGAAGATAAAACTAAAAAAAATGAAAATATTGATTTTGAGATTTTTTCTGGATTGCATAACTTACAATATGAGAGAATTTCAAAGTTAGAAGATCAAAATAATCATATTTCTAACTTTGTGTCAGGATTAAGTACCATAACTATAGCATTTTTATTCACAGATAAAACAATTGATAGTAAGCCAGCATTTTATTTAATTATAATCTTCATTGGTGCTAATATATTAGCATGCTTTTACTTGATTCAGACTAGAAGGTTTATAAAAATGCATCAAGAAAGGGGAGAACATTTACGTAGAGAACTTAGTGATTCAGTTCATGAAATTTATCAAAATGTAAAAAAACCTAAAATTCCAATAATATTTAATAGAACAATTTTAATGGTTTATTTGCACATCCTAATAATTATTGCAGGGTTTGTGCTCATTTTTAACTCATGAAAGACCTTTTTTCTACCCAAGCCAAAACCTACGCACAGTTCCGCCCTAATTACCCGCAGGAATTCATCGATTACATTGTTTCATTTGTTGACAATAAAAACAAAGCGCTTGATGTAGCCACCGGTAACGGACAGGTAGCGGTAAAGCTGGCACCTCATTTTAAAGAGGTATATGCTACCGATATCAGCGAGAAGCAGCTGGACAACGCCACACAGGCTGATAACATCACTTACCTGAAATCAAAAGCTGAAGAAACCGATTTTGAGCCGCACCAATTTGACCTTATTGTTGTGGCACAGGCCATACACTGGTTTGACTTTGATGCTTTTTACAAAGAAGTGTACCGTACCCTGAAACCCGACGGGATTTTTGCCGTAACCGGTTATGGGCAGTTTTCTACCAATGCGGAATGCGACAGGCTGCTGGTACACCTGCACCGCAATATCCTGGGCCCATACTGGGACCCGGAGCGCCGGTATGTAGACGAGAACTATGCAACCATACCTTTCCCATTTGAGGAAATTGAAACCAAACCCTTCACCGAAAAGCTTACCTGGGATTTTGAGCACCTGCTGGGGTATATCCACTCCTGGTCGGCCACGCAGCATTACATCAACCAAAACGGCCATAACCCGGTTGACGGCATCCGCGAAGAATTGAAACAATTATGGGCAGAAAGCGACAAGCAGGTTACTTTTCCATTACTTTTGCGTATCGGAAGAATTTCAGATTTCAGAGGGTAGATTTCAGATTCCACTCCTGCTGATAATCTGAAATCTGAAATCTAAAATCTGAAATAATGAGAATCCTCGCCATAGACTACGGCCTTAAACGCACCGGCATAGCCGTATCAGACGAATTGCAGATCATCGCATCGGGGCTTACTACCATACCATCTGAAACCGTGCTGGATTTCCTGCGGGATTATTTCAATAAAGAGCGTGTGGAGAAAGTACTGATTGGCGAACCGAAACAGATGAACAATGAGCCGTCAGAAAGTGCGCCTATCATTAATGCATTTGTAGAGAAGTTTAAGGCAGCCTTCCCCGATATGCCTGTGGACCGTGTTGATGAACGCTTTACCAGTAAAATGGCTTTCCAGGTGATGATAGACAGCGGCCTGAAAAAAAAGCAGCGGCAGAACAAAGCGCTGATTGATGAAATTTCGGCAACAATTATGCTCAGGGATTATCTATCACGAAAAAAAATTGTTTAAAGTTTTACGTTTCGGTAAAAATCACGTGTAGTGCCTTTTATCATTCCTTATTAAGAAAAGTTTTAGAAAGCGCGCCGTAAATTTGCATTTTAATACACACAAATGCCAACGGATATACAGCAGCCTGAACCCGATGTGATACTGATAGGTGCAGGCATAATGAGCGCTACGCTGGGCATGTTCCTTAAAGAGCTGATGCCCGAAGTTACAATAAACATTTATGAAAGGCTGGATGTGGCCGCCGCCGAAAGCTCGGACGCATGGAACAACGCCGGCACAGGGCATTCTGCCTTTTGCGAACTGAACTACACCCCTGAACTGCCTAACGGTACCATTGAAACTGCAAAAGCGGTGAAGATTGCCGAACAGTTTGAAGTTTCCAAGCAATTTTGGACCTACCTTATTGAGAAAGGCCTGATTGCCAAACCCGAAGATTTTATACGCACCATACCGCACATGAGCTTTGTGTGGGGTGATGATAATGTGCAGTACCTGAAGAAACGCCACGAAGCGCTGACGAAATTCCCGCTCTTTAAAGGTATGGAATACTCTGAAGATAAAACCATCTTAGAGCAGTGGATGCCGCTGGTGATGGATGGGCGTGATGAAAACCAGCCGGTTGCCGCCACCAGGATGCCTATAGGCACTGATGTGAACTTTGGCGAGCTTACGCGCGATATGTTCAATTACCTGGCAAAACAGGAAGGTGTGAACATGCATTATAGCCATGAGGTTAAAAGCATGCGCAGGTCGCGCACCGGCAAATGGAAACTGAAGCTGAAGGATTTGGAGTCGGGCGAGAAAACAAGGGTTTACGGCAAATTCATATTCATTGGCGCAGGCGGCGGATCGCTGCATTTGCTTGAAAAGGCTGACATACCTGAAGGGCGCGGCTTTGGCGGTTTCCCTGTAAGCGGGCAATGGCTGAAGTGTGTAAACCCTGAAGTGATTGAAAAGCACAACGCCAAGGTGTACGGCAAGGCATCGGTAGGTGCGCCGCCAATGTCGGTTCCGCATATCGATACCCGGATGATCAACGGCAAAAAAGAATTATTGTTTGGGCCTTATGCCGGTTTCAGCACCAAGTTTTTAAAGCAAGGGTCGTATTTTGACCTGCCGCTTTCCATAAAATCCAACAACATAGGGCCAATGCTGGCTGCGGGTTACCACAATATGTCGCTCACCAAATACCTTATTGAGCAGGTAACGCAATCGCAGGACGACAGGATGGAGGCACTACGCGAATACCTGCCTGATGCCAAAAAAGAAGACTGGGTGCTGGAAACAGCCGGCCAGCGTGTGCAGGTTATCAAAAAAGATGAAAAAGAAGGCGGTAAGCTGGAGTTTGGTACCGAGGTAATCAACAGTGCCGATGGTTCGCTGGCAGTGCTGCTGGGCGCATCGCCGGGCGCATCTACGGCTGTATCAATAATGCTTAATGTTATTGAGCGCTGTTTCCCTGAACGGCTAAAATCTGCCGAATGGCAAAACAGCATAAAGCAAATGGTACCATCCTACGGGCAATCGCTTAATAATAATGTTTCCCTACTGAATGCCGTACGCGAGCATAGCGACAAGGTACTTGGGCTGGAGCATGCAATTGAAGTGTAGCAGCAATACTATAATTTTCAGAAGAAAGAATCTCCATGTGGGATTCTTTTTTTTTACACACCCCTGGCTCCTCTCAAGAGGGGAACAGCTACACTCTTGCTTAAAAAGACTCTATGATTCTCTGTGAAATAGTAACTTAAAAGTTTTGATAAAAACAAAAAACAAGTGAATTACTTCTTAATCCCGAAATCTGTCCACTTTATTTTTTTTGCTTTCACCTCTTTGCGAATGGCAAGGTTGGCAGCAAGCGATTCAGGGGTTTTGTAGCCACGGGCATGATCCAGGTGCAACACCACGGCCTTGTGCCGAATCTGTTTGCCTTTAATGCCGGCATTTTCCAGGCGCTCCCCAAACTCACGGTCGGGCCCGCCGTATTTCATGCGCTCATCATAGCCGTTTATGGCAATCATATCTTCTTTAAAGGCAGACGAGTTACAATTGTTGAATGACGGTGTAGTGGTAGTTACGGTATCCAGTACAGCTGATAGTATAGACCCTGAAGTTAGTTTAAGGCTTTGGGAAAAGCCCAGCTTATCTATAGTGCGCAGCCAGTTGGCATCAAAGCACCTTTGGCTGGTAATATCATCTTTGGTTATTGCCTTGCTGGTTTTCATGGTAAGCTTGCAGTAACCGCCTGAAAGAAACTTGCTTTTTTCAGCATACCTGGCATGCACTTCCACAAAATCAGCCCGCGGAATACAGTCACCATCCGTCATAATGATATATTCGTTGGCAGCCTCTACAATAGCCACATTAAGTATTTCCTGGCGCCTGTAGCCCTCATCGGCATGCCACAGGTGGCGCACCGGCACAGGATAATTAGCGGCATAGCGGTCAATCAGTTCTTTGGTTGATGGGCGTGAACCGTCGTCGGCAATAATCAGTTCAAAGTCCTTATAGGTTTGCACACTGTATCCTATCAGCACCTTTTCAAGCCATTCCTCTGCATTATATGTACTTACTACTACTGATATTTTCATACTATCTGTTTTTTGGCCTCAGGCCTACGGTACTGTATTTTATCTGCCGGGGCTTCAGTTCTTTGCTTCTTGGCCCGTTCCCACAAAGGTCGTCTTTCCAGCCCGAAGCATTGATGTTGTTCCATTCGGCATCAGGCGGTACAATACGGTTCATAATACTGCCAATAAGGCCTGATTTGTTCCCATTTCCCGGCCTGCTGAAGCACTTGCCGGAGTAGATATCCTCACGCGTTATGTTATCAAACTGTGTGGTGGCTATATCGGTCAGGGCACCGGTAAGATAATAACCTTCCTCACGGTACTTAATGTGCTGTTCCACAAAATCATGCCTTGGTATGGCATGCCCGTCAGCCACCAGTAGATATCCGGTTCCACATGCCGGCATAGCCTGGTCAATAACCGTACCGTTGTTGTGGTTACTGACAGTAATGACAGGGAAAAATAATTCTGCCTTCACTTCATCAGGCACTTTGGCATCGCCTACAATTACCAGCTCAAAATTCCTGTAAGTTTGTGTATTGTACCCCCAAAGCACCTTTTTGAGCACTTCGGGCGGGCAGTTACCTGTTAACACTACAGAAATATCTTTTTGCATGGCGCAAAGATAATTTTTTTTTTAGTTTTGTAAGTACGAAAAAATCTGCAATGACAAAGCTATCGGTTATTATACCTACCTTTAATGAAGAAACTTATATTGAAGACGCTGTACGGTCGGTAGCATTTGCAGACGAGATTATTGTAGTAGATTCTTTCAGCAGCGACAGCACAAGGCAACGCGCACTTAACTTGGGATGCAGGGTACTGGAACGCAATTTTGACAATTTTTCGGCACAGAAGAATTTTGCCCTTGCAGAAGCCACCGGCGACTGGATATTGTTTATTGATGCCGATGAGCGCGTTACCCAAAAGCTGAAGCATGAGATACAGCAAGTGCTGGCCAACCCGCGCTGCAATGGCTATACTATACCTTTCCCCCACTTTTACATGAACCGTTTTTTATACCATAAGGTGGACAAAGTGGTTCGGCTGGTTAAAAATGAAAATATAGTTTTTACCGGCGATGTGCACGAAAAACTTAACTTTAACGGCAAAGCCGGTGCGCTGAATAACTTCATGATACATTATACCTACAAAGGGCTTTTCCATTTGCTGGGCAAAAAAGATTCGTATGCGTGGTTTCAGGCCGGGATGTCAGTTAAAAAAGGCAAAAAGGTTACTTATGCACATCTCATATTTAAACCTTTCTACAGGTTTTTCCATACCTATTTCATCAAAAAAGGTTTTCTTGATGGTGTACCGGGACTGGCGCTTGCCAGCATGAATGCCTATGGCGTACTTTCACGTTATGTAAAAATGATGCTGATACAAAAAGGCCTTAAATAGCATTCTGGCGAAGCTATTTTAACAAATCAACCATTAAACGGTAACAAACTCCGCAGCTGCTCGTCTTACTCTTACAACCAATAAATCAGTCATTGTGGAGACCATCTTAACCATTACCAACCTTGATAAGAGGTTTGGTAAAATACATGCTGTTAAAAATGCTTCTTTCAGTATAGAAAAAGGCAATGTTTATGGCATACTTGGCCCAAACGGCAGCGGCAAGTCAACCACGCTGGGCATTATCCTGAATGTAGTTAATAAAACCTCCGGCAGCTATAGCTGGTTTGGCGGAAAAATGGAAACGCACGAAGCGCTCAAAAAAGTAGGCGCTATTATAGAACGCCCTAACTTTTACCCTTACATGACGGCTTATGACAACCTGAAGCTGGTATGCAAAATTAAGGGAGCTGACTACAGCAAAGTGCAGGAAAAACTGGAGCTGGTAGGCTTGTGGGAACGTAAGGACAGCAAATTCAAAACCTTTTCATTGGGTATGAAACAGCGCCTTGCCATAGCCTCTGCCCTGCTGAACGACCCTGAAATACTTATACTTGATGAACCCACCAACGGGCTTGACCCACAGGGAATACGCCAGATACGGGACCTTATACGCGATATTGCTGCAACAGGCACTACCATATTGCTGGCATCGCACCTGCTGGACGAAGTGGAAAAAGTATGCAGCCACGTAGTGGTACTGCAAAAAGGCGTAATACTGTACACAGGCACCGTACACGGAATGATATCGGCGGCGGAATTTTTTGAACTCCGGGCTGATGACAACCAGGCTTTATTGAATGTTTTGCAGCAACACCAGGCAATTGAAAACATAACCCATGATGAGGACAAGCTGATAGTACACACCAACCAACCGGTGGAGGCCGGCGAGCTTAACCGATACCTGTTTAGCTACGGCGTTTGCCTTAACTACCTGGTAAAACGTACCAAGAGCCTTGAAGAACAGTTCCTGCAATTAACCGATAACCAATCATCCTAATCCATCATGAAACGACTTCTCAGCATAGAACTGCAAAAACTTTGGAAAAACAGAGCCAGCAAGGTACTTATACTTAGCTACTTCATCCTGCTTTCATTCATAGCGCTTATCTCGTCAATAAAGTTTAACCTTTTTGGCATGGAATTCCGCGTGGCCGATATGGGTATTTTCAATTTCCCTTTCATCTGGCACTTCAACACATTTATTGCAGCATTGGGCAAAATATTTTTAGCCGTTGTTATTGTTTCCATGATGGCTAACGAATATACTTACGGTACACTTAAGCAAAATCTTATTGATGGTTTCAGCAAAGAAGAATTCATCAAGTCCAAATTCCTTACGGTATTGCTTTTCTCGGTTACATCAACTGTTTTTATCTTTCTTCTTACCCTGATACTGGGCTATAGCTTTTCATCATACACCGAAACATCGATAGTTTTCAGTGATATGGAATACCTTCTGGGCTTTTTCCTTAAGTTGATGGCGTTCTTTTCGTTCTGCCTTTTTGTGGGGATTTTGATACGCCGGTCAGCCTTCGCTTTGGGTTTTGTAGTGGTGTGGTACATCATCGAAAAAATCATACAAATGGTAACCGGAAGGATTACCGGCAAATTTGATTCGGAAGATACATTTGTACAATTTCTGCCGCTGGAGTCCATGAGTAACCTGCTGTGGGAACCCTTTACCAGGCTGGAGGCTTACCAAACGCTTGAAAAACAGGTTTCGGGCGCACAGAATATAAAATTTTATGGCATACATTGGTATGAATATGCTACTGTAATTGCCTGGACTGCGTTCTTTATGTTAATGTCGTACAGAATTGTAAAGAAACGTGATTTGTAGCTATCTTTGCCGATGCTATGAGCATACGTTTATTTTACATTTACATAACATTAATTAGCCTGGTTAGCTGGCAAGGCAGCGCACAAAGCATACAGGTTAATGATACTTATACCGCACAGCAACTGGTTGATGCACTGGTAGCAGGTTCCTGCGCACAGGTTAGCAACGTTACCATTAACGGCTGGACAGGCGGATCGGGAAGCCCGA
Organism: Flavobacterium sp.; assembly: GCA_041916875.1. Classification (GTDB taxonomy): domain Bacteria; phylum Bacteroidota; class Bacteroidia; order Flavobacteriales; family Flavobacteriaceae; genus Flavobacterium. The sequence goes on along the minus strand of JAYRYS010000006.1, from coordinate 20,930 downwards.
GCTTTGGACATTTTACTGCCAATGGCTCGGGTTTTCCGTTTAATGACGGTATTATACTGAGTACCGGTTTTGCGGCATCGGCTCCGGGGCCAAACAACTCATTACTAAGCCAGGGCAACAACACCTGGGGCGGTGATACCGACCTTGAGGCCGCGCTAAGCGTGACAGGAACCATTAATGCCACCGTGCTGGAGTTTGATTTTGTTCCGCTTACCAACCACATCAGTTTTGATTATATTTTTGCATCAGAGCAGTACCTTACCTCTATCAATTCGCCCAACCAATGCAATTATACTGATGGCTTTGCTTTCCTGCTGAAAGAAATCGGCAGCCAGGACCAATACCTCAACCTGGCCGTAGTGCCGGGCACAACTATTCCTGTAAAAGTAAATACAGTACGCGGCCCGGGGGTATGCCCACCGGCCAATGAAGAATACTTTGGCGGCTTCAACCCATCTAACTCACCTATCAATTTTAATGGCCAGACAGTAATACTTACTGCCGAAGCAGATGTTGTAGCCGGCACTGCCTACCATATAAAACTGGTAGTAGCCGACCAGGGAAATGCCTTATATGATTCAGCCATATTTTTAGGCGGCGGAACATTTAATGCCACTACCGATTTGGGGCCTGACAGGCTTGTTGCAGGGGGCAATGCCTTATGCAATGGCGAAACGCTTACCCTTAACGCGGCTAACCCTGCTGCTACCAATTATAAATGGTACAGAAACAATATACAACAAAATGCAGCTAACGGAAACGCTACTTACAATGTAACATCTCCCGGTGACTATCGCGTAGAAGTAGAACTGAATGGCTCCTGCTTTACGCGTGGTGAAATTACCGTAGAATATATCCCCGCCATACCCACATCTGCCCAAACATTGCTGCAATGCGATGACAATAACGACGGTATAACAACTTTTAACCTTGCCCTTGCCGATGCGCTGGTAAATACCAACCCTGACTTTGCCGTGGCCTATTATACCAGCCTGACAGCAGCCAATACAGGGGGTACCTCCGGACTTATAACCGATCCTGCTACTTATACCAATATCACACCTAATCAGCAGGTGTACGCACGGGTGTACAGCCAGCAGGGCTGCTATGGTGTGAGCACTGTAACACTGGCCACATCAAACAACACTGTGGCTGACCCCGCCCCACTTTCAGAATGTGATGATGATGGTAATGAAGACGGGCTTTATACCTTTAACCTTACCGCAACCGGCCAGCAGATACTGCAAAGCCTGCCACCGGGGCTGCAATTGCAGTATTTTGAAAGCTATGCCGATGCACTGGCCATAGCATCACCTATTGCCAACCCGGCAGCATATACCAATACTACACCTTTCAACCAGATTGTTTATGCCCGTGTATACAACGGCAGCGATTGCTACGGCATAGCCCATATACGCCTGCAGGTATATACTTTTGGTAACGCGCTTCAGAATGATACACTTATATTATGTACAGGCTCAACATTAATTTTGGATCCGGGCAGTTTCAGCAGTTATTCATGGAATACCACACCTGTTGCAGCTACACGTACTATAACTGTAAACCAGCCCGGTATTTACACCGTAACCGTTACCAATGTTAACAACTGCCAGGGAAGCAAAACATTTACGGTAATGCCATCAGGCCCGGTAACCGATGCTGAGCTTTTAGTTAATGATTTTGCCGGAAATAATAATTCTATCACCATTAATGCCTCAGGGCCGGGCCAATATGAATATTCGCTTGACGGTATTAACTACCAGCCTGAACCTTTTTTTAATGGCTTAGCTACAGGAGAATATACTGTTTATATAAAAGATACAAACGGCTGCCTCCCAATATATACCAAAGTTGTATATGTGCTGGATTACCCACGTTATTTTACACCCAATGGTGACGGCGTACATGATTACTGGCAGATACCTTTCCTAATTACCCACGGCGATGCAGAAATAACCGTATTTGACCGTTTTGGCAAACTAATACAGCGTTTCAGGGGGAACAGCCGTGGCTGGGATGGCACCTATAACGGAAAACCTTTGCCTTCAACCGATTACTGGTTTGTGTTAAAATTTGGCAATGGCAAAACTATTAAAGGGCATTTTGCTATGTTACGATAACTTTATACATTTACGCACCACTTTTTTAACATGTTAACTAGAAATCTTATATACTTCTTTTTATTCATTTTTTGCTTTTCCGTAACTGCAATAGCTCAAAATGACTGTAGCCAGGCACTTATAGTTTGTGGAAATGGAGACTATTCAAATCTGGATGCTACCGGATTTGGCGTACAGGAACTTAACGGAAGTAATAATTGCAGTAGCCAGGAAAATAACAGCCTGTGGCTTAAACTTAATATAAAAACCGGCGGCACTTTGGGTTTTGTACTGGTACCAACATCAAATGATATAAATGTAGATTTTGATTTTTTTGTGTTTGGCCCAACTGCTACCTGCAACAACCTTGGGCAAGCTATACGCTGCTCTACCACCAATCCTTTGGCATCCGGCGCATCCAATAACCATACCGGTATGAATGCAGCTTCAGCTGATATATCGGAAGGGCCTGGTGCCGATGGAAATAATTATGTTAAATGGCTTACAGTGCAGGCTGGAGAAACTTACTTCCTGGTTATTGACAGGCCTATTGGTGGCAGTAACTTCAGCTTACAATGGACAGGTACTGCAACATTTCATGACAAACCAGTTTTTAACAATCCTGCCGGAACACCTCTTGACATGCATAAATGCGATAATGATAATGACCGAAGGGAAGATTTTGACCTTGATGCTAATACCGCTATGCTGCTTGGTAGCCAGGCCGGAGCAACTATTACCTATCACAGGACAGAAAATGATGCTATTTTAGGTCTACGCGCAATAGATGCTTCAGTACCCTTTCCAAGCATGGGGCAAACTATTTTCGTACGCATTGCCAATACGCTTAGCGGTTGTTATGACATTACCGATTTTAAACTTTTTGTTGATCAAAAGCCAGTTTTTACTAATCCTCAGAATATTGTTACTGACCTCCAGGCATGTGATGATGATGGCCTTGATGATGGCATATATAGTTTTGACCTGTTGAAGCACGAAGCCATGTTTACAGGGATGCAGACCAATATATTGTTTACAGTGCATCGTCAGCTGGCTGATGCTGAAACAGGTAATAACCCAATAACCAATGCTACGGCTTTTCAAAACACGGCAAACCCTCAAACACTGTATTACAGGATGGCTAATACTGTTACCGGATGCTACGCAACAAAACCGGTAACACTTTCGGTAAAAACCATACCCGTATTTCATAATCCGCTCAATATAAACATTAACCTTGCACAATGTGATACTGACGGGACTGACGACCAAAAAACCTCTTTTGACCTGACTGTCAACGAAGGTATGTTTACCGGCGCACAAACCGATATAGTTTTTAGTTACCATCTTACTGCTGCCGATGCACAGGCAAACGCAAACCCTATTGCTAACCCGCAGGCATATACCAACACAACCAGCCCACAGACTATTTATGTGCGGATGGGCTACACCACTGCCGATTGTTTTGCGGTAAACAATTTCAGCATAAGGGTAAACCCTGTACCGGTTTTTAATAACCCAAACAATATTGTGCTGAAAATAGAAGAATGCGATGCTGATGCTGTTGATGATGGATCTACCGTTTTCAATTTAACAGGTTATGAAAATATGTTTAAAAATAACCAGACAAATATTCAGTTCAGCTATTACCTTAATAACCCTGATGCGCTGGGTACCACTAATGCCATAGCTACGCCGGCGGCATTCCGCAATACGTCCAATCCGCAAACTATATACGTGCGGATGCAGAATACCGCTACAGGATGTTTTTCTATTACCAATTTTGATGTTGAAGTAGTAAATCTGCTTGTGGCAGGCCAACCCGGCAACCTTGCCCAATGTGATACTAACGGCAACGGGCTACAGGTTTTTAACCTGGCGCAAAACACGCCGTTCCTGCAAAATGGCAATACTGCCACGTTTGCAACATATTACAAAACACAGGCCGACGCGCAAAACCAGGTAAACGCCCTGCCTTTTAATTACCAAAATGCCGTTCCTTATACCGGCGAAACAATCTGGGCAAGGCTTCAGAACCTTGGTGGCTGTATAGGCCATGATATAAAATCATTCACTATCACAATATACAATATACCGCAGATTGATTTCAGCATACAAACCACTGATTTTACAGTTAATGACAATTCAATAACTGTGTTAATGCCTAATATCCAGGATTATGAATTTTCGCTGGATGACGCTTCCTATACTGATAACCCGGTATTTACAGGCCTTGAATCGGGTATCTATACCGTTTATGTAAGATCCAAAACCCGCTGTAAAACAGAAGATAAGGAAGTTATTATCCTAAATTATCCGCGCTTTTTTACCCCTAACGGAGATGGCGAGAACGACACTTGGCGCGTGCCCTACCTGCAATTGTACCCTGGCGCTGAAATGAATATTTTTGACCGGTTTGGAAAATTATTGCACAGCTTTACCTCCAACAGCACTGGCTGGGACGGCACATATAACGGAAAACCTTTACCCTCAACCGATTATTGGTTTGTGTTAAAGTTTGGCAATAACAGGATAATAAAAGGGCATTTTGCAATGTTAAGATAATTTTTTTTAATTTTATAAAAAAATTAACATTGCTATGCTGTGAAATATTTCGCTGTCATATTGGTATTCTTATGCCTTCACTTTACCGTATCTGCACAAAATGATTGTCGGGATGCGCTGGTAGTGTGTGGTGATAGCGATTATATTGGCCTTTCGGCACTTGGCCCCGGTGTGCAGGAACTTATTGGAACCAATGATTGTTCCAGTGCCGAAAATAACAGTATATGGCTGGAACTGACCATAAAAACCGGCGGCACACTTGGTTTTTTGCTGGCTCCCACTAATACCGAACTTGTAGTTGACTTTGATTTTTTTATATACGGGCCAAATGTGCAATGTGGCAATATAGGCCATGCCGTAAGGTGTTCTACAACCAACCCGCTGATGGCTGGAAGCACCAGTAACCTTACGGGGATGAATGGTACGGAAACCGATATTGCTGAAGGCCCCGGACCTGATGGCAATAATTTTATCAACTGGCTTACCGTTCAGGCCGGGGAGGTTTATTACCTTGTTGTAGACAGGCCGGTAGGATCAAGCGATTTTTCTCTACACTGGACAGGTACAGCGCGTTTCCACCCCATACCGCAATTCCTTAACCCTGACAACATTTCCATAGATTTGGTGAAATGTGATACTGATGGTTCAGACGACGGCATCAATCAGTTTGACCTATCCACTCATGCTGCCATGCTTATAGGCAGCCAGGAAAATGTTGTGCTTACCTTTCACCACAATCTTGATGATGTTACCAACGGATTTAACGCTATTGACGCAACCATACCCTATGTAAATACATCTAATCCTGAAACCATACACATGCGTATGACTAATACCATTACAGGGTGTTTCAGCATTGAGAGTTTTCAGCTCCTAGTAAACCCATTGCCGGTATTTAACAATCCTGCAGGTATTGATATTGACATAACTCAATGTGATACTGATGGCACTAATGATGGTACTTTTACTTTTGACCTGACGCGGCATGAAGCTATGCTTATTGGCGGGCAAACCACTACTATAAAATATTATACAACTGAAGATGATGCCAACCAGGGCATTAACAACATTACTGCACCAACAATATTTGCAAACAGCCAAAACCCACAAACCGTTTTTATGCGGATGGAGGATATCAATACAGGCTGCACAAAAGTAAAATCGTTCCAATTGCTGGTTAATCTCCTGCCTGATTTCCAGAATCCACAAAATATAAGCCTTGACCTTTTTGAATGCGATAATGACGGTACTGTAGATGGTTTTACAGCATTTGACCTGACCAGGCATGCTGCAATGCTTACCGGTGGCGATACTGCGCTGAACATTACCTATTATGATTCCCTCAATGGGGCGCAAAATGACATTGGAAACATCACCACGCCTTTAAATTATACTAATACTGCCAACCCGCAAACTATTTATATGAGGTTGCTGGATACTGCCACCAATTGTTTCAGCACAGCAAGTTTTGATATTACCGTAAGGCCGGAACCAGTTTTTAATAATCCATCAAACATATCGCTGGATTTGATTTTGTGTGATGATGCCACACCCGATGGTTTCACTTCGTTCGACCTTACACAGCATGCTTCCATGCTTATAGGCTCACAGCCTGATGCTGCCATAACATATTACCGCACACAGGCAGAAGCTGACACCAACACAAACCCAATCACTACGCCAACAGCCTTCAGCAATACGCAAAATCCGCAAACCATTCACATGCGTATAACAGATAATGCCACAACTTGCTATAACACCACCACATTCCAACTAAAAGTGAACCCCTTGCCGGTATTCAGCAATGCTATGAATATTTCATTGGATATTACAAAATGTGATACTGACGGCACCAATGACGGCATCAATGTGTTTAACCTTACCCAGCACCGTACTATGCTCATCAACGGTCAAAATGTAACGCTTACTTATCATGAAAATACTGAAACGTCGGCACCCATAGGCAATACAACATCATACATAAACACAGCATCACCACAAACCATAGTCATGAAAATGGTTGACAATGTGACGGGATGTGTGGCCCTACAAAGCTTTGTGGTAAGGGCAGATTTGTTACCCGTTTTCCAAAACCCTAATGCTATCCCTACCAACCTGGAAGCCTGCGATACCGATGGCAATGATGACGGCTTTTTTGCATTTAACCTCACACAGCATGCAACTATGTTTACCGGTGGGCAAGCCAATATGCAGATAACCTATTATGAGAACCAACTACAGGCCACAAACGGTACAGGGAATATTGCCGACCCCACAGTTTATACCAATACATCAAACCCGCAAACCATTTATATGCGGATGCTGAATACCGCAACGGGCTGTGTAAGTATTTCATTATTCAGCATAAAAGTGAAGCCGTTGCCTGTGTTCCATAACCCATTAAATATTTCGCTGGATATGCGGGCATGTGATACAGACGGTGTAAATAATGGCTTGTTTATGTTTGACCTTACCCTGCATAAAATAATGCTGATAGCCGGCCAGGCAAATGTTGACATCACCTATCATACTTCTGTAAATGATGCCGAAACCGGTAACAGCCCAATACTAAACCCTACATCATTTAGCAATACTGTAAATCCGCAGGTAGTGTACATGCGCCTCATCAACAGCCAAACGGGGTGTTACCGTGTGCTGCCGTTTACAGTAACAGTAGATTTGTTGCCCCTGTTCCTTAATCCCAACAACATTTCGCTTGACCTGCACGCATGTGATACAGATGGTGCTGATGATGATACTTTTACCTTCAACCTGTTGAGGCACGCAGCCATGCTGAAGGGCAGCCAGCCTAATATACTGCTTACCTGCCATACCACTGCCGACGATGCCGAAACAGGAAATTTGCCAATAACCAATACCTTTACACACATAAATACAGCTAATCCGCAAACCATATACCTGCGTGTGCTGAATACTGCCACCGGATGCTACAGCACAACCAACTTTAAGCTCTATGTGCATAAGCTGCCGGTATTCAACAACCCATTAAACCAATCGCTGGACCAAACTGAATGTGACACTGATGGTATTGCTGACCAAAAATTTACCTTTGACCTTACACGCGACAGGGCATTGCTGATAGGCACACAGAGCGATATAGTGATAACATATCATGAAACTTTTGCTTTTGCAAAGGATGGTTTTAATGCAATTGCCGCTCCTACTGCCTATAGCAACATTACCAGCCCGCAAACTATATTTATGCGCATGACCAACCAAACAACAGGGTGTTTTACTACCAAAACATTTGTGTTGAGAGTAAACCCTGTACCGGTATTCAATAATCCGCAAAACATACCACTCAGGATGGAAAGTTGTGACAGGGATAATGTAGATGACAAATCCTATATTTTCAACCTTACCACACATGCAGGAATGTTTGTTGGCAACCAGACAGGTATGGCCATAACCTACCACACCGATGCTGCCGATGCAGATACAGGAATTAATTTTATTACCAACCCTGTTACCTTCCGGAATACAATCAATCCGCAAACCATCTTTGTACGCATGCGGAATATTGTAACCGGCTGCTATGATGTAGCCAGCTTTGACATTGAAGTGGTAGAACTGCTGGATGCCGGCGAACCTGATGACCTTGAGCAATGTGATACCAATGGCGATGGGTTGCAGGTTTTTAACCTTGCACAAAACAATGCTGCATTGCAGGATGGTAACACGGCAACATTTGTACGGTATTACCGCACGGAGGCCGATGCACAAAACCAGGTAAACCCACTTCCTTTCCTGCATCAGAACTTTACCCCCTATGCTACCGAGACTATTTGGGCCAGGCTGCAAAATGTGGGAGGCTGTATAGGCCATGACATTAAATCGTTTACCATAAGCGTACTGGAGATACCTGAAATTAATTTTTCGGTAAGCATCAGGGATTTTACCGACCATGACAATTCCATTACTATAGTACTTCCTAACCCGGAGAATTATGAATTTTCGCTTGATGGCGACACCTACTTAGACTCCCCTACCTTTACAGGCTTGCTTCCCGGCTTGTACAAGGTGTATATACGCGCCAGGAACAACTGTAAAACTGTTGACCGTGAGGTGGTGATACTGAACTACCCTAAATTTTTCAGCCCTAACGGCGACAGCTTTAATGAATACTGGCAGGTAGAATATTTGTTCCTACGGCCTAAATCGCACGTTACTATTTTTGACCGCTATGGCAAGGTAATAACAGCATTTAACGGTACTAGCCAGGGGTGGGATGGCACCTATAATAACCATAACCTCCCCTCCACCGATTATTGGTTTGTATTGGAGCTGGAAGACGGCCGTGTTATAAAAGGCCACTTTGCCATGATACGTTAAGAGATTATTTTAAAAACTACTATGAAAAAAAAATACGCCATACTATATTTATTCACTTGTATTCTTATCTCTGCTACTGGTTTGGCACAGGGTGAGGCCAACAACTGGTATTTCGGAAATAATGCCGGAGTAACCTTTTTGCCGGATGGTACTGTAACCGGGCTTAATAATGGAAAGCTGGTTACTAACGAAGGCTGCAGCACTATATCAGACGCGCAGGGTAACCTGCTTTTTTATACCGATGGGCGTAATGTATGGGATAGGAACCATTTAAAAATGCCCAACGGCAACTATAATGCTAATACAGGTTTGCTGGGCGACCCTTCAAGCTCACAGTCGGGTATAATAGTACCAAAAAAAGGAAATCCAAATATTTACTATATTTTTACGGTTGATGAGCCCCATCATGATAACGCCAATGTTTTCCCTAATCAGTTTACCGGCGTTTATAGTGACCAGGGAGGAACAGTACCTGATGCAGATGACGGATTTAACAATGGCTTAAACTATTCTGTAGTAGATTTATCAGTTACCGGAATTAATGGCAGCATTGGCAATGTAACAACCCGCAATGTACATTTAGTTACCTATGACCCTCTTATACAGGACCAGGCAAAATATAAATGCTCTGAAAAAATTACAGCTGTAAAAACTGCCGATGGAAGCGGTTTTTGGGTCATTACACATTTCATTGATAAGTTTTACGCTTTTAAAGTTGATGGTACAGGCGTAAACAGTACACCTGTAATATCAACTATAACGCCTAGTGTACCCATATCTGGCTACAGGCGAAATTCTATAGGCTACCTTAAGGCATCGCCTGATGGGCAAAAGCTTGCTATAGCGCATCAGCAACGCGGCACAACTACTGGAGGCGTAAGTTCAAACGGGGTAGTAATGCTTTATGATTTCAATCCCTCTACGGGTACGGTTTCTAACGGATTACAACTAAAAAATAACATTAACCCTTATGGCATTGAGTTTTCAGCCGAAGCAAAAAAACTTTATGTTAGTTACGATGTTAACAGTTCGAGCAGCGGCATAAGGCAGTATGACCTGCTCGCTGCAGATATTCCAGGGTCGGAAGTTTTTATCAGCGTGATATCAAACACAGGAGCATTGCAATTAGGGCCTAACAAAAAAATTTATTTCACCGAATTTGGCAGCCTGTTCTTGTCAGCCATCAATTCGCCTGAACTGGATGGCCCGCTTTGCGATTTTCAGCAATTTGTAGTTGAAGTTGGAGGGCCTGTCAACAAATCATGTACTCTTGGCCTTCCTCCTTTTATTACGTCTCTTTTTTCTGCAAATATTACTGCTGAAAATACATGCCTGGGCAACACAACTCAACTGAGGTTGAGCGTGAACAGTACTTTTGATACCGTGAAATGGAATTTTGGCGATGGTACACCGGAAACCCCTGCACTTACTACGCCGGAAGTAACCCACATTTTCCCGGCTATCGGGCAATATAACATAACTGCTACGGTAGTAAAGAATGGCGATACTACTATCATTACTTCTGAAGTAAATATCAGTGCGGTACCGGTAGCCAATACCGCACCTCCAATGGCTGCCTGCGATGCTAATAATGATGGTGTGGAAACCTTTGTGCTTTCCAACAACGATAGTGCTGTACTGGGTACACAACCCACCACTACATTTGAAGTGAAATACTTTGCCTCCCAACCGGATGCCGATGCCAATACCAATGCACTGAACGGTGCCGCATTTCCCAATACGGCAAATCCGCAATCCATTTTTGCCCGTATACAGAACAAGAATAACACACTTTGCTACGCCACCACATCTTTCCAGATAAGTGTGAGCAACACACCTCAGCTGGCAGCAAACAGCTTCAGCATTTGCGATGACAATACAGATGGGAATGACGCCAACGGGCAGGCCACCTTTAACCTGAATGCGGTTACACAGGCCATTGTACATAACCCTGCAGTATTTACCACAACCTATTACCCATCACTCACACAGGCGCAGGGCGAAACCGGTGCGCTGCCCAACAACTTTTACAACACTACCCCTAATCAGCAGGTGGTTTTTGCACGCATAAAAAACACAGCTAATCCGGCCTGTTTCAGGATTGATGCCATAACGCTTAATGTAAACCCGCTACCGCCTGTGGTTACCGGTGCAAGTTTGGTGCAGTGCGACCTGGCGGTATCGCCCGATGGCTTTACGCAGTTCAGCCTTAGCCAGGCCAACAGCCAGTTTACCGGAGGCAACACTAACCTTTCTGTTACCTATTTTGCCACGGCAATCCTGGCGCAAAATGGTGGCACACCGCTGTCTGATAATTTTACCAATACCGCCAACCCACAACAGATTGCTGCCAAAGTTACCGATGTGCAAACCGGCTGTTTCAGGATATTGCCGCTAATGCTTATAGTGAACAGCAATACATCTACCCCAATAGTATTGCAACAATGTGATGACGATGGCACCGAAGATGGTTTGGCTTCTTTCACCCTGACGGATGCAGGCTTGGAAACCCCGACCAACACCGTGGTATATTATGCCAACGCCAATGACGCGCTGCTGGAGCAGAATGCCATTGCCAGCACGTTCACAAACACCACTGCCAACCAACAGAGCGTGTATGCGCGTATTGAGAATAATAACCAGTGCGCTACCTTGCAGGAAATTAAGCTGATAGTAAGGTCGCTACCTGATATTAACACCATAGGGGAAGGACTGGTGTGCCTTAACACCGGCGCCAATATAACGCTGGATCCGGGGCTGAATGTTGCCGGTAACTTCTACGCCTTTGTATGGTCTACCGGGGCTACGAGCAGGACTATAGCGGTAAATCAGCCGGGCACCTATACCGTGCGCGTGATTGATACCCGCTACCCTACCCGTTGCGAAAAGACCCGCACCATAACGGTTACCGCCAGCGATGTAGCTGTGATAACCGGCATTGACATTGTGGACCTGACCACCAACAACACAGTTACCGTGCATGCGGTGCCGGGCAATAATGTGAACACCACTTACCAATACAGCATTGACCTGCCGGATGGGCCATACCAGGACTCAAACTTTTTTGAGAATGTGGAGGCCGGCATACACACCGTTTATGTATATGACACCAAAGGCTGCGGCGTGGTGCACCAGGATATTGCTGTGCTCAGCATACCCAAGTATTTTACGCCCAACCATGACGGCGTGCACGATACCTGGAATATTATTGGGGTGAATGCCTTATTCTATAAAAACAGTAAGATATACATATTTGACCGTTTTGGCAAACTGCTGGCCGATGTTGACCCGCGCGGCCTCGGCTGGACAGGCATTTACAACGGCCACCCCCTACCTGCTACCGATTACTGGTATGTGGTGCAGCTGGATAATGGCAGGACTGTAAAAGGGCATTTTAGTTTGATGAGGTAGAAGATAATATTTACCAAAATTTAAACCTTCTGACTTTGGTAGTTTTATTTACGTGATAGTATGGGGATAATTAATTTCGTCTAAGTCGGCGATTAATTGTCCCCAGTCCTTGAATTGGCTATCTATCATCAATACCATATCATTTGATAATGGCTTACTTTTATAGATTTGACTTACTGAATCAATAGGCAAACTACGCTCAAAATACTCTTCTGCCCACTCTATATAGCTCTCCGGATTACCATCGAAAATTTTCAACATTTTTGCTGAATTGTCCTCTTCCAGGTTTGTACCTGATTTCCATTTACTCTTTTGAAGTTTCCATACACAAAAAGTTGTCCCGATAGAATTTACAGGTTCACCGAATATAAATTCATTAAAGATTTCCGGCAAATCCATAGTAACGTCATTTTTCGGAGGTTGTGGATATTCATGAGCGAAGCCATTTATGACTGCACCTTCCCTATGAAATAGTACGTGCATCTCATCACCGTGTCCATTTCTCATTTGCATACATTCCTCATCCGTATCCCATTTTGAATTATAGGAATAATATCTGAATTCCCATTCCGGCGATAAAATAGCATCTAATACAGAAATAGCTTTACATGTGCTCATCAGGACAGCTATATCAGGCATTGACTGCAAATTTCGAGTTGATAACATATTTGTTTTAGTTTTTGAATACCTAAAATAACAAATATTACTTTACAGTATGTGGCAAAACCAAAAATCCCCGGCGATACCAGGGATTTTCTATATCTGAAAGCTAACAGCTAAACCGCTGAAAACTTAAGCTATCTTAAAACGTTTCCTGTCGTTTTCGTTAAGGTAGATCTTGCGAAGGCGTAGGCTCTTAGGCGTTACCTCAACATACTCATCTTTCTGGATGTATTCCAGGGCTTCTTCCAGCGAGAATTTGATAGCAGGGATAATCCTTGCCTTATCATCAGCACCGCTTGAACGCACGTTGGTAAGCTTCTTGGTTTTGGTTACGTTAACCACCATGTCATCGCCACGGCTGTTTTCTCCAATAACCTGCCCTTCGTAGATGTCCTCGTTAGGATCTACAAAGAACTTGCCACGGTCCTGCAGCTTATCGATAGAGTAAGGGATTGCCTTACCGTTTTCCATCGAAATAAGCGATCCGCTCAAACGACCCGGTATCTCACCTTTAAATGGCTGATACTCCAGGAAGCGGTGTGCCATGATGGCTTCACCTGCAGTAGCTGTAAGCAACTGATTCCTCAACCCTATGATGCCCCTTGACGGGATGTTGAATTTAACAATCATACGGTCGCCTTTTGGCTCCATGCTCAACATTTCGCCTTTGCGCACGGTAACAAACTCTACCGCACGGCCCGAAAGGTTCTCCGGAAGGTCGATAGTAAGCTCTTCGATAGGCTCGCATTTAACGCCATCGATTTCTTTGATGATAACCTGTGGCTGGCCTATCTGTAGCTCATAGCCTTCCCTCCTCATGGTTTCGATAAGTACAGACAAGTGAAGTACGCCACGGCCAAACACCATGAATTTATCGGCACTGTCAGTTTCATTTACCCTAAGGGCAAGGTTTTTTTCAAGCTCTTTAGCCAACCTGTCCTTAATGTGGCGCGAGGTTACGAATTTACCTTCCTTACCAAAGAAAGGAGAGTCGTTGATGGTGAAAAGCATGCTCATGGTAGGCTCATCAATCGCAATTGAAGTAAGCGCTTCCGGGTTTTCAAAATCGGCAACAGTATCGCCAATCTCAAAGCCTTCAAGGCCTACAATAGCACAAATATCGCCCGCTATAACCTCTTCCACTTTTTTACGGCCAAGGCCTTCAAACGTGTGAAGTTCTTTTATCTTAGATTTGATGATTTTGCCATCACGCTTTACAAGGCTAATGTTCATGCCCTCGCGAAGCACGCCTCTTTGAAGGCGGCCTATGGCAATACGGCCTGTAAAGCTTGAAAAGTCAAGCGATGTGATAAGCATTTGCGGCGTACCTTCCGATACTTTTGGTGCCGGTATGTGCTCCAGTACCATATCAAGAAGCGGCTCAATGTTTTCAGTCTTATTCCTGAAATCGTCGCTCATCCAATTTTGCTTAGCCGAACCGTAAACGGTAGGGAAATCAAGCTGCCACTCTTCAGCGCCAAGCTCAAACATAAGGTCAAACACTTTTTCGTGCACCTCTTCAGGCGTACAGTTTTCTTTATCAACCTTATTGATAACCACGCATGGCTTCAGGCCAAGGTCAATGGCTTTTTGCAATACGAAACGGGTTTGCGGCATTGGCCCTTCAAAAGCGTCCACAAGCAAAAGTACACCATCGGCCATGTTTAGCACGCGCTCCACCTCACCACCAAAGTCGGCGTGGCCCGGGGTATCTATAATGTTTATCTTGGTGCCTTTGTAAGTTACCGAAACGTTTTTGGAAGTAATGGTAATACCCCTTTCGCGTTCCAGGTCGTTGTTGTCCAGGATCAGGTCGCCGGTGTTCTCGTTTTCACGGAACAGCTGGCAGTGGTACATGATTTTGTCAACCAGTGTAGTTTTACCGTGGTCAACGTGAGCAATAATCGCAATGTTTCTTATAGATGCCATCTTTGTTTTTTTGAAGGTGCAAAGGTACACAATATTTCGACATAAAAAACTTTAGTTTTGAAGGGTTTAGCATCATTGGTAAAAAACGAAACCATATCATAATGTTTTATTAAAATACAAGGCAAAATAAAACCTAAAATACAATTACAGCGTAAATTGATAGTACTTGTTTTGTTTAATTTTTAGTAGAAAAAGAATGAACAACGTAAAGAACGTATTCAATATCAGGGATCTTGAAAACCTTTCGGGCATAAAAGCACATACCATACGCATCTGGGAAAAACGCTATGGTATTCTTGAACCCATGCGTACTGATACTAACATAAGGTACTATGATGCTCACAGCCTACAAAAGTTGCTCAACATAAGCACACTGCATGATTTTGGGTATAAAATATCTGTAATAGCAAAAATGCCGGAAGAAAAGATACCGGCACTGGTGCGTGAGGTATTGGGCAACAAAAGCCTGGCCAACCATGTGCTGAACAACTTTAAGCTGGCTATGATGAATTTTGACCGCTTGCTGTTCCTTAAAACATACGACGCGCTGCTGAAGGAAAAACCGTTCCGCGATATTTTTTACCAGTTTTTTATCCCACTCCTTAAAGAAATTGGCAGCTTGTGGCAAACGGGTACCATAACGCCGGCGCACGAGCACTTTATAAGTTACCTCATAAAACAAAAAATAGCAGCTAATACTGATGCACTAAGGCAGGATGTTACCAAGCACGACCGTAATTTTGTACTGTACCTGCCCATGGACGAGATACATGAGATTGGGCTGATGTTTATTAATTATGAACTGGCGCTTAAAGGACATAACACTGTATATCTGGGTGAGAGTGTACCGGTAAGCAGCCTGGCTGATATTAAAAACTACTTTAGCAACATTACCTTTATCACCTATTTTACTGTTGCACCATCTACAGGAGATGTCAATGGATATATTGATGAGCTGAAAAATAGTGTACTGGACGATGATACCACACAATTGTACCTGCTGGGACGCAACACGCAGTACATACTGCCTGCAAATGTTTCGGAAAATATGACGATGTTTGAGTCGATTGCGGAGCTAATCGATTCGCTTTGATGATTTAGTTACATTTGCGCAGATAAAATGTGCAGATGATAAAGAATCCAATTATTGACCTGATACAGGCACTATTACTTTTCGGGCCGAAAAAAGAGTTTAGCCATGAAACTATTGGTGAAAAATTTTATGCCGTGAACAAGGCACGCAGTAGCTATTGGGCCATATTATTTTTCGGGATAATGAGCATGGTACCGATTGGCGCGCTTGCTGAAGTTTTGGTGAAAGGTAAAAATCTCTCTGTTGAATTTTTCATATCGTTTTTCATAATTGTAATAATTGCAGGCATTGCTTTCAGGAAATTTTTGTGGCATGTGCGTGGCAAAGAACATTTGGAAATAGACCAAACAACTTTACATATTTACAAAACCGGTACATTTTTTACGAAAGATAAAGTTTATCCTCTTCAAAGGCTTAGTAATGTTCGCCGGCGCGAAGAAAAAGGGTTAGAGAACATCAATCCGTATATAGCCGATAAGGTTAAAAAACAAAGGGTGATACAACGTATAATGTTTCGGCTTACCATAGGCGAGATCGTGATTACTTTTCAAAAAGACACTTCCTATCTTAAGGAAATCATTTACCTTTTTAATTATCTTTCGGATGAGGAACGCCAACTGGTTATCAACGAGATAAACAGCAGGATAGAAAAAGTAAAAAGCCATGAATAACAAGCCTACAACTATTGACGACTACATCAGTACCTTTCCTGAAGCTACACAAGCCGCGCTGCAACAGGTAAGGGATGCCGTAAAGCAAGCCGCCCCTGATGCCGATGAAACCATAAGCTACAACATGCCTACTTTTAAGTACGGCAAAAAGTACCTGGTGCATTTTGCAGGCTACAAAAACCATATTGGCTTTTATGCCCTGGCTACTGATACCCCTGAATTTGCTGAAGATTTCGCGCGATATAAAAAGAGTAAGGCCTCAGTTCAGTTTCCGCTAAGCGAGCCAATGCCGGTGGATTTGATACAACGTGTAGTAAAATTTAATGTAGCTAAATTGCATGAACAATAAATTACCCAGTCCAAAAATAAAAAATCCCCAACGCTTGTTGGGGATTCCTGTTTAAAACATATTATTTCTTTTGTTCCGGCTTTCGCTGTGTCATTAACTCCTCCAGCGGTTTCAACTGGTTTTTATCAATACCTGCTTTTTGTATCAGTTCGGCAATTGTAAAAATGTTTTCAGGGGTCATGTTATCTCCCAAAACACGTATTACACCAAAACCACTGTCACTATTGTTCATCACCACCACAAATTCCTCAATATCTGTACCTTCTCCTTTTGTACTGATGGATGCACCCATTGCACCGGTATTAAATTTCATCAGTTCTTCATAATTATCACTTTTTATCAGCGATTTCACTTTGGCTTTCTCAGCTTCATATTCTGCCGGCTTGTTCTTGTCCTTACTGTACAGCAGGATGTTGAACTTGTGCAGCGACTCTAATGCTTCCTTTTGCTGCGGCGTTAGTGTAAGCTTTTTGGCATTGATGAACGTAGGCGCCACATCAAACGATGAGAAGTTAGGCTTGCCGGAGTGCTCTACATAATACTTTTGCAAAGTAGGCTTTTGGTCGCATGATGCCAACAGCACCACCATAAGTATAAAGGCTAATACGGTACGCATCATGGCTTATGATTTTTTAGTTGCTGCTTTTTTAAGCTCGTTGCCGCCCGGCAGATTCATCTTATCAGTAAGGACCGAAAGCTCGCTGATGTCAAAACTACCGGTTAACGACATCAGCACAGTATTTTGCTTTGGGTTGCCGCCGCCATCTATAAACATAAGCAACTCCTTAACCTGGTTTGATGTTGCGCCTGATTTCACATAGATCTTTATGGCCCTACCGCCCTCTTTAATGCGCATCAACTCTTCAAGCGATGATTTTTTAAGGTACGATTCCACAGTGCTTTTCATCTCACCTGCATATTTGGCATTGGTGGTCGAGAACACCTTAAGGTTATCCAGTTTTTTTATCAGGTTTACATACTGTTGATAGTTTTTTTCCTTAGGGTCAGCTTTTACATTACCCATCAGTTCAAACATCTTTTTGTTTACAATCACTACATCAATGCCGTCTTTATCAAACTTATCAAATGCCGTGTTTTGGGCAAAAAATAAAGTTGGCATTAGTGCAAGTACGAAAGTTATTATCAGCTTTTTCATTTTTCTTTTATCGTTTAAATATTGTTGTTCTTGTTCGTTCATATTCTCCTAAATACTCTACGCTGTTTACGCCCTTGTTAACGTTTTTAGAGAGCATATTGAGCGCTTTCTGCGTTTCGCGGAAGGCAACCTCAGGGTCGTTAAAAGTACCAAGGTCTTCCTGCGGTGCAGGTTCATTCATGAATGTAAACACCCCGAAAAGTACCGCAACACTTACCGCCACCGATAACCACGCTACATATTTACGTTGTTTTCTGGGTTGTAATGGTATCGGCTGCCCAAACTGCTGCGTTACACTCTGTGCAAAGTACCCGAACACAGGCCTGTAGTGTTCCAGATGCGGCGCCACATTATCCGAGGCGAAGTAGGCCTTTAATTGCTTCTCTTCGGCAATGCTGGTTTCGGCATCAAAGTATTTGTCCAGTAGTATTTCAATTTGTCTTAATTCCATAGCTGTGCATTTTTGTAAGTTCTTCCCTAATTGTTTTCCTTGCTCTTGAAAGGGCCACCCTTACGGCCGTTTCGTTCATATCCATTATTTTGGCAATCTCTTCAAATTCATATTCTTCAATATCCCGCATCTGTACAATCATCTTCTGCTGTTCCGGTAGCGAGTCTATTATCTTCCCTACCCAGTCCAGGCTGTCACGGTCTTCTGCCTGTTGCTGCAAGCCTGCCTGCCTGTCGGTATAGTTAGAGTGTACAATGCGCATCTCCGTAGCCCGTTTTGATTTCAGCTGGTCAAGGCAATAATTTTTGGTTATAGTTATGGCCAGCGCCTCCACACTTGAGTAATTTGCCAGCTTCTCCTTATTATTCCAAAGGCGCACCAGCACTTCCTGCGTAGCGTCCTCAGCCTCTTCGGTGCTTACCAGCAGCCGTTTGGCCAGCCGGAAAACCCGGTCTTTAAAAGGAGAGATTATCTTTATAAACTCTGTTTGGTTCATTACTCAAAAAGTGGTTTGTTAAAACTGGTTATAAAAGCAAGACGAGCAGCTGTTATATTTGTTACATTAAAACTAAAAATAGTATTTTTACGTTCATATTCTTTAAAATAAAGCTGTAATGAAAAAGATTAGCATATTATTCATCGCCCTGTTCCTGGGCGCATTCATTTTCCAGTCCTGTGAAGACCAGGATGATAACGAAGTTCCGGTATCTGACTTTGTGTGGAAAGGCCTTAACCTGTATTACCTGTGGAAAGATAATGTACCCAACCTTGCCGATAACCGTTTTAGCAACCAGGCCGAGCTGAACGCTTTCCTGCAAGGTTCAGGCAGTCCGGAAAACCTGTTTCGCAACCTGCTGTACAATCCGGGAGTTGTTGATAAATGGAGCGTAATTTTTCCTGACTACCGCGTGCTGGAAAATGCACTTCAGGGTGTTGCTACCAGCAATGGGGTAGAATTTGGCCTTAGGTACGTGCCAGGCAGCGATACCGATGTTTTTGGCTATGTGCGCTATATACTTCCTAATACCGATGCCGCTACCAAGAACATTCACCGCGGTGATATATTTTATGCCGTAAACGGAACGCCGCTAACCATCAACAACTATCAAAACCTGCTTTCGCAGACTACCTATACGCTTAACCTGGCTACTTATGCTGCCGGTGTGCTTACCCCAAATGGCGAAGCGGTACAACTGACCAAAGCGGAATATGCCGAAAACCCGGTATATTATACCAATACCTACACTCAGGACGGCCACACCTTCGGTTACCTTATGTATAATGGTTTTTACAGCAATTATAACGACCAGCTGAATGCGGCCTTTGCCCAGCTGAAATCGCAGAATATTACCGACCTGGTGCTTGACCTTCGCTACAACGGTGGCGGATCGGTGCGCACTGCAACCTACCTGGGCAGTATGATTACCGGGCAGTTTAATGGCCAACTATTTTCAAAACAGCAATATAACAGCCGTGTACAGGCTTACTATGAAAGCAACAGCCCTGATGCACTGCGTGAACTTTTTACAGCTCAAATGAATAATGGGCAAGCCATAAACAGCCTTAACCTTACTAAAGTATATGTACTGGTTACACAATCTACCGCATCAGCCAGCGAACTGCTTATTAACTGCCTTTCGCCTTATATTGATGTAGTGGTAATTGGCGATACTACCACCGGTAAAAATGTTGGTTCTATAACGCTATATGATTCTGACGATTTTACAAGGAGCCACCTGGAAAGCAATTATGCTATGCAACCAATTGTTTTAAGGACACTGAACAAAGATAATTTTGGCGATTACAGCAATGGTATTGACCCGGATGTTGACTTACCTGAAAATATGGAAAACCTGGGTCAGATTGGCGATGTTAACGAGCCATTGTTTGCCGCTGCCATCAACCTTATTACCGGCACAGGCCGAAGGATATACCAGCCGGGCATTGAGGTACGCAGCTTTAAAGGATCTAAAGAAATGCGCCGCTTTGGTACCGAGATGTATATTGAAAAAGCACCCGATGGAATTATAAACCTGAAGAATCCGCTATAACAAAAATGGCTCCCAATTGTAGAGTGCACCCAAAAGTTTAGACAAATTTATAATTAAGTTTGATAATAATGAGCTCGGTATTTAACCGGGCTCATTCCTTTTAAATTAAGTTTAATCCTATCGTAGTTATAATACTTTA
>JAYRYS010000005.1:0-228079 GCA_041916875.1 Flavobacterium sp. | reverse complement strand
GATGACCACGTTGATAGGCTACAGATGTAAAGGCAGTAATGTCATAGTCGAGTAGTACTAATAACCTGTAAGCTTATGTGCGCGCTCCTGCTGCCCGAAAGGGCAGCGGAGAACTTTCTAAATTATACTGATGGATTTCTTATCTCAATATGTTAACTTATTATTAGTTAATTAGCCAAAAGCCACAAGGCAAAAGCTAAAGTAACTAAGCTTACACAGCGCTAGTGGCTAATTAGCAGTGGCTTGTGCCTAAGCAAAAACTTAAGGTGATTATTGCGGCGGGGCTCACCTCTTCCCATCCCGAACAGAGAAGTTAAGCCCGCCTGCGCAGATGGTACTGCAGAAATTGTGGGAGAGTATGTCATCGCCTTTCTTTCCTTAAACCCCTTTATCTAATCGATAAAGGGGTTTTTGTTTTTATCTGTCTGAGGCATGTGTAATTGTTATTTGAGAAATAATGGAACAGTTCTGCATTTGGCATATATTTTCTTTACCCCTTCTTTAATATTCCAGGATTGACAATATAATCCGAGGATTTACCAGATTTCATAATTAATGGTAAGTTATCAATATAAAGACTATAACAAAGGAATTAAGAATGTTTTTGTAAAGGATGAAAGAATTTTCCTTAATAAGCATTCAATATCTGCTTAAATATTTATTTATGGATTATAAATTTTATTATAAATAATTAAAAAAAATCAACATTTATAATTAAAAAATAGTGTATTTATCAGTACGTTATTTTTTTTTCATTTATCAATGATTTGAATTTTTAATCCTTTAATATCTGTATACTGTTGTAAAATAGGGTTTTATCTATTTTTTAAAATATTTAAAAAATAGATAATGCACATTTAATCGATTAACTACTTAGTGTAACTGATTAATTATCAATAAGTTATTGATGATTTTATTAATATTGCATTAATACTAATGATGATGAATTTCCCTGGGGTAAGATCACACATCCTTACAATGTCCGGGGGATAATGGTTAAATGTTAAATTATACTATGAATTTGTTTAGATTTCTACTACTATCAGTTGTACTTTTTACAACAACACTTTATGCGCAATTACCAAATTTCAACCTTCAGGTAACTAAAACAGATGAAACCTGCTTAGGTAATGGCTCTTTATCATTTAATGTTACTAATCTTGTTCCGCAGGCAACTCTATTGTATAAAGTTTATCAGATGCCTGATGTTACCAACCCGATTTCGATATTAACAACAGGAAACTCTGTTAGCAGCCTTACAGCCGGTACATACCGCGTAGTTGCAATTCAGGCATTCGGAGAGCTTTCAAACAGCCAGCAGCAGGATGTAACCATTAATAATGCAATTACCGATTTTTCCTTTAATATAGCAGCGGCAAACCAAAGCTGTGCTACAGGTGGTAATATTATTGTGAATACAGTTTCCGGTTTCGCTGCTTCTTTCGAGATTATGTCGGGCCCGGTTACAAGGCCGTTACAATCTTCTAACATATTTGCCAATCTGCCATCCGGTACTTATAATATCAGGGCATTTGACATTTGTGGTATGGGCCGTGTAAAAACATTTACACTTTCTGTAGTAAACTCAGTACTTACTATATCTGAACCTACGCTGACTAATAGCGAGGTGTGTGATGAAATCACTGTAACCAACACTATAAGCTCTTCTAACGGTGCTATAAGTTACCCATTAGCAGTTCGTCATACGCTAAACCCGATGAGCATGAGTGGGGAATCAATTATTATTAATCAGATTATTTCAACCGGCTCTCAGGATTCAGTAAATGTATCAGCAGTAGTGCCAAGGGATTTAACTGATAGCTATACTTATGAGCTTAGTGTTACTGACAACTGTAACGTGGTTTATGAAAAGATAGACAACCTGGTTGACCCAGCCATACAACTATCGTTAACTACAGGCGATGCACCCTGCAGCCAAAAGTTCCTTATTGTATCGCCATCAATGCATAAGGCTCCATATACGCTTACATTTGTTAGTGCTCCGGCAGGCTTTGTAGCTACTGATTTTAATCCGGATGCGGCGGCACAATTTACCTCAGAAAATGTACAGTTTGGCAATGAGGAGCAGCCTGTACCATTTGGCACCTATGTAATAGCAGTTACTGATGCCTGCGGAAGGACTATTACGGAATCATTGAATGTTGAATTTATACCACCTACACCTTCGGCCAGGGGTACTAATAATGGCTGTTTCTCTTTATTTGGAAGGATAAGGCTTTCAGTACCGGGAGCTAAAATAATTTCAGCTACAATGCTTGCTGCACCTGCCGCTTACACTGCCACAAATGCAATGCCTAAAAACCTGGCTGCTTTTATAAATTCTGCCGGTGCATTGTCTATGAACAATATGCCGCTTGGTATTTATACTATAGAGTTTACAGATGATTGCGGCAATATTTATCAAAAAGACATTGAAGTACCGCCATTTGTAGAGAAACCTTTCAACATTACGGCTTTGCCTGACTGTTCAGCAGGTTTTGGTACTTTACGCCTCCGTAGCGGAAATGGAAACCTTACTTCAGCTGTTATAATTGAAGCGCCGGCTGCTTATGCTTCGGCTCACACGCTGCCTTATAATGTTACATCGGTAATTAGCGGGGGAGATCTTTACATGAATAACCTGCCTGAAGGTACCTATACCATTACTGCTGTTGACCAGTGTGGCATTACCCACGATATGTCTGTAAATGTAGAAGGATACAGGCCTCCTGTAAACAGTTTTGTTTTTACTCCAAACTGTGGCGGATTCTCTGTTAAAGTCAGCGATACCAGCAATGGGCTTGAAGGGGCAACTTTCTGGTTGCAAAAATATAATGCCGAAAATAACAATTGGGTACACCCAACCAGTAATGCTGTATATACTGAGGGAGCCGACCCAACCGGTTCGGGCATAAAACTGAGCAATAATGTTGTTCGCAATAATATTAATAACAGTGGCAAATTCAGGATTGTAAAACGTTTTGAGACTTTTAACCAAGGGACTGAAGATAATAATATTTGTGTAAGCGTACTTGGTGAATTTACCTATAAGGAAGGGCTAAGCATATCTAATGCCTATTCACTGGCATGTATAGGTGAGCCAAACACAGTTTATATTGAAGCATTGGGTTATCCTACAGCTTACAGGATTATTAAAAAGAACGGCGCTAATTTTGTTTTGCAGAATGGCAATAATAATGTTTTCCACAATCTTGAAGCGGCTGACTATGTTTTCCAGGTAGAAGATGCATGCGGTAATATTGTTACCAAACCGGTGAGTGTGCAAATGTTGCCATCAATAGCTGAAGCCAGCCAGCCTACCGATATGGTGGCATGTACTGAAGAAGGGCCTGCCGGTGGTAACCAGGTATTCCGACTGACTGACCAGAATGCATCAGTATTAGGTTCGCTTCCGGCTGCAATGTACACAATAACTTACCACCTTACCCAAGCAGATGCAGATAATGGCGTGAATGCCCTGCCGGAATATTACACCAATGTAATAAATAACCAGACTATTTATGCAAGGCTGGTACATAGCGAAATACCACTTTGCCACGGCACCACTTCATTTAAGCTGTATTTGGGGCAATACCCAACTCCGGTAATTACTACCGAAGGCAAAATATGCGATGGCAATAGTGTAGCGTTAACTGCAAACGGTGGTTTCAGCAACTACATTTGGTCAAACGGTGCTACTACCAGGACTATATATGTTACTGAGCCGGGCTTATATACCGTGATTGTGCAAAAAGCTTATGGCGACCAGTATTGCGAGGCATTTGCCGAAGTTGAGATAAAGGAGTCTGCAACCCCAAAAATTGTAAAAGTTGAAACTACAGACTGGAGTGCACACAATAATACTATTACGGTTTTTGCTGAAGGAGCATCAGAATATGAATATTCCATTGATGGAATTAACTGGCAGGAAAGCAATGAGTTTACAGGCCTGGAACCGGGATTGTACAATGTATTTGTTAAGGATGGCCTTGGCTGTGGCACGGCAGATAAAGAAGTAGCGCTACTGTATTATCCTAACTTTTTTACACCTAACGGTGATGGCTACAATGAAAAGTGGCAGATTAAATACTCAATACTTGAGCCGCGTATGAAGGTAAATATTTTTGACCGATATGGTAAGCTTATTATAGGATTTAACGGATTGAGTGACGGATGGGATGGAACACTTAACGGGCAAAAGCTTCCATCAACCGACTATTGGTTTGTTGTAACCCGCGAAGATGGACGTGAATATAAAGGACATTTTTCAATGTTGAGATAAAACATTAGGTTAGTTACTAAAAAATCCCCTTCAGGTTACGGAAGGGGATTTTTTTATGTGTTGATGTCCAGGTCGCGCAGGTAATCTTCGTATTCGTAAAAGAAACGTTCAAACGAATCCATGCTCAGGCTAAAAAACCGGAATATTACAGCCCAACTGGCCATGTTGTATAAACTTATACCTGTTTTTTCTACCCAAATACGGCTAATCACCTTACCGCTCTCCAGCTGAAAGTCTTTTTCAAAAACAGCATCAGGTAAAAATTCTTCCAGCAATATAGTTTTCAACGATTCCATTTTTTCAAAGTATATTGTCCGCTTTTCATCCTCTTTTGGCTCTATGTCCATCATTACCTGCGCCTTTTTGTTATCAACATAAAACTTAAAAGTAACATCTTTAATACGGGTGTTGTATAATAACCACTTCCTTGGATAAGCCTCGGCGAAGGCTGTCCAAAAATCCTTTTTCATTTGTTGTGCTTCTGCTTTGCTGAACATACTGCTGTTTTTAGTATTGGCGATTTTGAAGTATCTTTATGTTTCAATACCACTAATAATGGAGTTTTCCGAATTTATAAAATATATTCCAAAAATACGAATTCAGCAGCTACCCGCAGTGCAGGCACACCTAAAAATGGCACCCATAGGCAGGCAGGAAACCATGGGGCCTGATTATTATGAGAAAATGAACCCCCGAAAGTCGGCCGTAATGATGCTATTCTATCCTAAAGATGGTGAAACGCACCTTGTGTTGACGAAACGCAATGCCTATCCCGGAGTTCATTCGTCGCAAATATCGTTTCCCGGAGGTAAGGCCGAGCCCGAGGATGCTAACCTTGCTGTAACTGCTTTGCGTGAAACGTTTGAAGAAATAGGAGTGGAGGGTAATGATATTGATATTGTGATGCCTTTTTCTGAAATATATATACCACCCAGCAACTTCCTGGTGCAGCCTTTTTTAGGTATGGCAAAAAAGCAGCCTGAGTTTAAGCCTGACCCGAAAGAGGTTACGGCTATAATACAGCTGCCACTGGATACTTTTCTGGATGATTCTATCATTACATCATCAGAAATGCAAACTTCTTATGCACAAAGTATTAAGGTGCCGGCTTTTGTTTTTGAGGGGCATGTGGTGTGGGGCGCTACTGCCATGATTATGAGCGAGCTTAAAGAAACGATAAAAATGGCTCTTGAATAGCTATGTTTTTGTAAGTTTGCTGTTTTGACTTTGATTAAATTATGGGTTTATTTAAACGTAATCCTTTTGGGCATATACTGTTCTTAAAACGATGGCTTATACGGGTTTTTGGTGCTATGACGCATCGCCGGTATCATGGTTTTAACGAACTGCAGATTGACGGTTCTGAAATTATAAGGGCGTTGCCTGACAGAAATGTACTTTTTATATCTAACCACCAAACTTATTTTGCTGATGTTGTGGCCATGTTCCATGTGTTTAATGCATCTTTGAAGGGAAGGGAAGATAATATAAAGAATATTGGCTACCTGTGGAAACCGAAGCTGAATATTTATTATGTGGCTGCTAAGGAAACTATGAAAGAAGGCCTGCTGCCGCGAATATTATCTTATGCAGGTGCAATAACTGTAGAACGTACCTGGAGGGCTAAAGGCAAGGATGTACAAAGGGAAGTGAACCCTAACGATACTGAAAACATACGTGTGGCGCTGGAAGACGGCTGGGTGATTACTTTTCCGCAGGGAACAACCAAACCTTTTAAGCCTATCAGAAAAGGCACGGCACACATTATAAAGCAGCACAAGCCACTGGTTGTGCCTATTGTGATTGACGGTTTCAGGAGGTCGTTTGATAAAAAGGGTCTAAGGCTGAAAAAGAAAGGCATATTACAGTCGTTCATCATCAAAGAGCCGCTGGAAATTGATTACGACAATGAAACAGTGGAACAAATCATCGAAAAAATAGAATATGCTATTGAGCAGCACCCGTCTTTCCTGAAGGTGATACCGGCGGAAGTGATGGAAGCGCAGGAGGAACTGAACAACCAGCGCAAGTGGCAGTATTAAAATAGTAAAAAGAGGCTTTGGGCCTCTTTTTTGTTTTCTGGAAAACACCCCGGCCTTTGGCCACCCCTCCAGTGGAGGGGAATAAGGACACTCATGCCGAATTGCTTTGTGGTTTAATAAATAACAATACAGTCCACTTCGACAAGCTCAGTGTAACTGTATGTTATATGTGGAATAGTACTGATGTAGAGATTCTTCACTCCGCAAGCTTCGTTCAGAATGACAAAGCCTGATTAATAACACACCCCTAACTCCTAGCAAGAGGCGAAGCAGCTGCACTATGGCGAAGAGTTTTGTGAACCTTGTGGTTATATAAAAAAACATACAGTCCACTTCGACAAGCTCAGTGTGACTGTATGTTTTAAATCTCTGTGAGGCTTGGTGCTTCTCTGTGTACCTCTGTGAAATAATCAAAAAGCTTTAGCCTATATTGAGATTCTTCACTCCGCAGGCTGCGTTCAGAATGACAAAGCCTGATTAATAACACACCCCTAACTCCTAGCAAGAGGCGAAGCAGCTGCACCTATGGCGAAGAGTTTTGTGAACCTTGTGGCTTCTTTGTGAACTTTGTGGTATATAAAAAAAACATACAGTCTACTTCGACAAGCTCAGTATGACTGTTTGCTTTACATCTCTGTGAATCTTTGTGCTTCTCTGTGCATCTCTGTGAAATAGTTACAAATGGTTTATAGATTCTTCACTCCGCAAGCTTCGTTCAGAATGACAAATCGATAACCAATATTACTTTACGGCTTCTACTTTGTATCCTTTTTTGCGCAGCAGCATGATTACACCTTTGTCTCCGCCCAGGTGGGCTGCCCCTACACCGAAGAAGGTAGGCATTTCTTTTGCGGCCTTTTCTATTTTCGGTATCCAGTTGGCATTACGGTTGTCCAGCAATACATCAGCATTGTCGCCATACATTTTATTGTCGTCTTCATTCATAAAAGCCATAAGCCCGTTCAGGTCTTTCGCCATGTACAATTTGTTCATACGTGCATATTTCACCTTGCCTTTATCCAGCCCTTCTTTCGCAGTCAGTACCAACTGGTCCATCTGTTCTTTATAAGGTATAGAAGCAAATACAGCCATTTGTTCAGCCACTTCTTCCAGGCCGCTTACAGTTTCTTTTTGCTGTTTGGTCACTTTTATCAATTCCTCCTCAATAGATTGCATTGGGCAATCCATCATTTTCGGCATAACCATCATCTCAACTATCGACGGCATCATCCCGTCCATCATTTTAGCTCCCATACCTACATTTTTGGTCAGGAACTCATCAACCACCTTAAAATCCTCAGGTGAGGCAAGTGTACTCATTTTAGCGCCATCTTTCATCATCAACCCGCTCATCATTTCCGCCTGCATGTTGGGGTCATCCATATCCAGTTCCAGGAAAAGCCTTCCGGTATTATCAAGTGCTGTGAGTACATTTTTATCCAGCGAGGCATCGCAGGTAATGTGCATGGTGCCGAACAGGTAGGATGGTTTAGCAAGGCCGTTACCGGAAATTTTCCAAAGCAGGGCATTATCCAGTTTTTGTGCCTGAGCCAGTGAGGCTACCAAGGCCAATGCGGCAATAAATAATTTCTTCATGGTTTAAAAGTCTATTTTTTTGAGTTCGTCATAATTACGGCGCAGCCTTTTCAGAAGGATTCCATAAATAAGCTTATAGAACAGCCAGATAATCAGGCAGAACACGGCTATAAACACAACTGTAAGCCCTATATAGACAAGGTAGAACATAGCTTCCTTGCCATTAGCTTCTGACTTATGAAGCATATTGAGCAGATTGGCATCATTATTAAAGATGATGATAAACGCAATAATGCTACAAATAACAATATAGGCAATATTTACAAAAATATAGTTGGAAACTGTTTTTCTTGTTTTAAGGATGGTTGCCATCAATGTCTTCACATTATCGGTAGTGGTGATTTTTTTATAATTGATATAAAAGCGCACCAAAAAGTAAATGATGATGGCATAGCTAAGGATAGACATTGGTATAGTGATGTATCCAACACCATAGCTATCAATGATTTGTGCATTGCGCGTATCTTTCAGCAGAAATGATAGACCCATCCACAGCACAAACTCCAGTATGCTGATAATCAATATCCATTTTACGATGGATGAAGACCGCCTGTGCAGCATGGCATAAATATCGGTTTCGCTAACCTGCGGAAACCTTTCTGCGCTCCTGTTCCAGTCTTTCTTTAATAAATCTAACTCTTCCATTTTCCTATTACGGATTTAATATTTTTTTTAATTTACCTTTTATCCTGTTCATTTTTACCCTTGCATTAACTTCGGTAATACCAAGCGTTTCGGCTATTTCAGCATAATCTTTATCTTCCAGGTACATAAACACAAGTGCTTTCTCAATGTCATTCAGCTGCTGCACGGCCTGGTAAAGTAGCTTGATGTGCTCTTCTTCCTCGTAATTGTAATCGTCCTGGTTTATTTTGTGCAGCTTGCTGTCAAACTCAACCGTGTTAGCCATTTTAGAGCTTTTTCGGTACAGGGTGATGGCAGTATTAAGCCCTACACGATAGGCCCAGGTAGTGAATTTTGAGTCACCCCTAAACTGCGGGTAGGCTTTCCATAGCTGTATGGTTATTTCCTGAAACAAATCTTTGTGGGCATCTTCATTATTGGTATAAAGACGACATATTTTGTGTATCAGGTTTTGGTTTTCCTGAAGCTGCTGTACAAAAGATGTCTCTAATGATGAACCCATGATGCATAAGTAGGCATAACATTAATTTTGTTACACACGTAGTTATAATTCTTTATCCTTGTAGTAATTTACCATGAGGCCTACAAACTTGCTGTAAGTTTCCAATCCGTCTTTTTGGTGATTGAGCTTTAAGTAATTATCATAGAAAAACTCAAAGAAAGTTTCGACAAAAGATTCGTATTTTTTATTGAAATCTTCACTTTCCTTATAGTTTTTCAGGATGCCTTTGTTGATGAGTGGCTTCAATTTTTCGGCTTCTTTCTTGTTGAGTTTATTGATGTTGCGCAGGCAATACTTAAGCGCAAACGTATAGCCGGAATACTGAAAATACTTATCATCGCTATACACTGAAGCCATGTAGCCGATAAAGTTGGCCTCGCTCTCGCTGGCATAGCCAATTTGGTGTGCCATTTCGTGGCAGGTGGTGGTAGGCAGGTTGTATAGCGGCAGTTTGCTGTTTACCTGCGCCTCGTTGGTAAAAGGATTGAGGTAGCCGCCGAAACCCATGTAGGAAAGCGGCAGGCTGATGAGCGATGACTTAACGCTTTTGGTTTGGTAGGTGAAGTCAGGATATTGTTTTTTAAGGTTATCATATCCGGTTATTGATAAAGCGTAGATACTATCGGTACTGTAAGGATTTACGGTTTTTAGGGTATCATTGCCTGTAACTGCCAGGTGCGCAGCATTGGCTTTTATAATAAGGCGTTTGGTGAAGCTGACAAGTTCTTCCAGTTCATACTTTTTACTGATATTCATTTTTTTATGGAGTGGTATGCGATGGTAATTGAGTGCCCACAGAAAATAGAACAGGAAGTAGAACACGCTAAGGAAACCGGCAAATTGCAAAAGGTTGTCTTTCCAACTGCGTTTCCAGGATTTTCGTTTTTTCCATAGCCAGCGGATGAGTAGGATAATGACAATGCCGTAGATAACATCGCCAACCGAAAAGCCGAAAAGCCCGAATAGGGCTCGGGATGTTTTGGAAATATATACATATAAACCGTTGCTGTACCAGTTTTCTATAAACGAAGGAAAAAAGGAAAGGACATTGACAACCAATATCTGGATAAGCAGTAAAACGGGCAGGATGTACTTTTTCTTCATGCGGAAAGTGTTGGGTAAATATAAGCAGTATTTTTTAAAAATATTGAGCAGGCCGCAATAGCTTATTGAGTTTTGGTATATTTGCTGTATGAATTTGTCTAAACCTAAAATAGAAAGTATTAAAGAGTATTTTAAAGCAAAACCTGTTTTAAAAGCGTACCTTTTTGGTTCTTATGTTAGGGGCGAAGCCGACAGCCAAAGTGATATAGACCTGGTGGTTGAGCTTGACTACAGCAAAAGAATCGGGCTACAATTCATCCAAATGAAGCTTGACCTTGAGCAATTGCTTCAGGCAAAAGTAGATTTGGTTTCATCTTCCGCAGTTTCAAAACATCTGAATGCCGCTATAGATAAAGAAAAACAACTTATTTATGCGCGGTAATCTGGATGATACTTTAATTACTAGAAGAACTTAACAAACAACAATAAAACCAATGAGCCAGGAAATAAGAAACCTTGAGCCAAAGGCGCTCTGGAATAAATTTGCCGACCTGAACGCTGTGCCCCGCCCCTCTAAAAAAGAGGAGAAGGTAATAGCTTTTATGAAGGATTTTGGTAAAAAGCTGAACCTTGAAACCATTGAGGATGAGGTGGGTAATGTAATCATTAAAAAGCCGGCGACCGCAGGCATGGAAAACCGCAAAACCATAGTGATGCAAAGTCACCTGGATATGGTGCACCAAAAAAATGCAGGCACTGATTTTGACTTTGACACGCAGGGCATAGAAATGTATGTGGATGGCGACTGGGTTCGTGCTAAAGGCACAACGCTTGGGGCTGATAACGGCCTTGGGGTAGCTACCATAATGGCGATACTGGAAAGCACTGATATTCCGCATCCTGCTATTGAGGCGCTTTTTACAATTGATGAAGAAACCGGCATGACCGGTGCCATGGGCCTGAAAGGCGGTTTGCTAAAAGGCGAGATACTACTGAACCTGGATACGGAAGAAGATGATGAGATTGATATAGGCTGTGCCGGCGGGCTTGATGTTACTGCGGTGCGCGAATACAACGAAGAGGAAGTGCCTGAAAATTCGGTTGGCTATACCATTAAGGTTAGCGGGCTAAACGGTGGGCATTCGGGTATGGACATACATAAAGGCCTGGGTAATGCCAACAAGATTATGAACCGCCTGCTGTTTGACAGCTTTGAGAACTTCGGGCTGCAGATTGCGGAAATTGATGGTGGGTCGCTGCGCAATGCCATTCCACGAGAAAGTACGGCAAAAGTGATTATCTCTGAAATTTTCGACGAGGCTTTTGTGTTCGACATGCAGGAGGTGATCAATGATATAAAAACCGAATTCAAAACTACCGAACCTAACTTGAAGATTACGATAGAGAAAGGCGAGCTTCCTGCCAGCATTATGGACCTTGGCGTACAGGAAGGGCTGATACGTGCACTGTACACAGCCCACAACGGCGTGTACCGCATGAGTGCTGACATGGAAGACCTGGTGGAAACATCTAACAACATTGCCCGTGTTATTGTAAAGGATGGCAAGGTACAAATAGGCTGCCTTACGCGTTCGTCAGTTGAAAGCTCCAAGCTGGACCTGGCCAATGCGCTGCGCTCTGCATTTGAGCTGATAGGATGTGAGGTAACGTTGAGCGGCTCTTACCCGGGATGGACACCTAACGTAAATTCACCTATCCTTGAGGTGCTCAAAGAAATATACGAAAAGCAAAACGGTGCCAAGCCTAATGTTGTAGCCTGCCACGCCGGTTTGGAATGCGGTATACTGGGAACCAATTATCCTGATATGGACATGATATCATTCGGCCCAACCATTAAAGGAGCGCACAGCCCCGATGAAAGGGCAAGCATAGTTTCAGCCCAAAAATACTGGAGGTTTGTGCTGGAGATATTGAAGAATATACCGGTGAAAGCATAATATTTCACACCCGAATAATAATTTTAGAACCTGCTTAAAAATAAGCAGGTTTTTTTATGAAAATATGTTGTGAAAACATATAATTTTAGCATGGTTTTGCGTTACACAGAAAACCACCAAATCCAAATGAAACATTTTATTTTGCAGCTCATAACAGCACTGTTATTTAGCTCATGTTCAGGAGAGAAGCCTAAACATGTGGAGCGTGCTTTTTATTACTGGAAAAGCAACGACTGGTCGTTAAATTCGACTGAAGATTCCATTATTGACAAATGCAAAATCAGGAAGCTTTATATAAAGTTTTTTGAAGTGGAAAAAAACTCTGTAATGGGGCTTGTGCCGGTTTCGAAAACGGAGTTACATCTATATAATAAAGATAGCCTGGTTATTGTGCCAACTGTGTACCTGCGCAATGACGTGTTTAAAGGCGCTGACCACGCCACACTGGATAAGCTGGCTGACAATGTAAATTTCCTTATAAACAAATATAAAGAAGATAAATTTCAGCAGCTTAAAGCAGATGAATACCAGATGGATTGTGACTGGACGATAAGTACAAAAGATAATTATTTTTATTTCCTGAAAAAAATCAAGCAGCTTTCCGGCAAAACCATAAGCTGTACCTTAAGGCTCTATCCGTATAAATATCCTGATAAAATGGGTGTGCCGCCGGTTGATAAAGCCATGCTGATGTGCTATAACCTTATTAACCCGATAGAGAACGAGGGCAAAAACTCGATACTGGATATAAAGGAACTGAAATCGTATTTTGATACCGACAAAAAATATCCGCTGAAGCTTGATATTGCACTACCCTTGTATTCGTGGGTTATGGTGTATCAAAACAATCATTTTAATGAAGTAATGTATACCGATACCAAAAACCTGAAGAAAATACTGCGTCAGCAGAAGCCAATGTGGTATGAGGTAACCAAAGACACGCTTATTGATGGCTTCTACTTGCGCGCCGGAGACAAAGTGAAGGTTGAGGAAACTACTCCTGAGCAAATGCCTGAAGCCATTGCTGCCATAAAGGATAAAATACATTTGGCTGATACAGTAACCGTTAGCCTTTTCCATCTTGATGAACAACAATTAAGCCGTTTTAGTAATGAAGAATTATCTGGTTTTTATACTGATTTTACTAAGTAGTCCTGCAATACCCTGCGGTTACTATCCGTATGGCGAGGATATCCGGTTTTGTTTTTTCAGGCCCGAATATTTCGGCTACCGGGGCTATTCGCCGTTCTATTATTCGTCCAATACTTTTGAGGACCATACCATACCCGAATCTCCTAACGGCAACGAAAAACTGTGGTTTGACTATTGTAAGGGCAAAGTTGCTATGCCGGCCATAAGCGAAGCAGTATATAAAATATCGGAAGGAGAAATTTCGGCTGCATCGTCAAATCCAATGATTAAGTACCTGTATGCTACAAAAAATAAAGAAGCCATTAATTATCTGAAGTTCGCCAAGCGTTGTGAGATATTCAACGAGTTTTTTTCAGACCCGTGGGAGAGGGATGAAAACCTGAAGTTGCCGCAAAGGGCTGGGTTCGTCAAAGAAGCAAAAATGATGGCAATTAAAGTTAAAGACAGCCGCCTGAAGCTACGCTATAGTTTCCTTGGCGTGCGGATGGCATTTTACAACCAGGATTTTAAGGCCATTAAAGAAATATTTGATGCTGTTTTTGCCAGTGAACAGAAAAAGGACCTGGTATATTATTGGGGATTGTACTTTAACATTTTTGCCGAAACCAACCGTCCGCTCGCAAGCTATTATTCGGCACAGGTGTTTGCCAATGCGCCCGATAAACGCTTTGCCGTGCATTACTATTTTGAAGATTCGATACCTGTAGCCCAGGTACTGAAGTATGCACGCAATGATCGTGAAAAGGCCAATGTGTACCTTACCCGCGCCATTGTAAAATATGACAGGACGCTGGATGAAATGAAAGAATTGTACCGATATGATGCATCTCACGAAGGTTTGGACTTTATGTTGCTGCGTGAGATAAACAAAATTGAGGATTGGGTGCATACGCCTTATTATTCGCTGTACGCACCATCGGTAACCGATGGTGATGAATCGGACTGGACATCAGCCACCGTGCTGAAGAGGGTAGTGAAAGACAGGGAATATGCTGCCCGTGTACTGGATTTTGTAAATTCAGCCGACATGAAAAAAGTGCATGACCCCGCATTTTGGCAAATGGCAAAGGCGCAACTGGAATTCGCCACTCAAAAATACGGAGACGCGCTAAAGACGATTGCACAGGTTCAGGCAAGGCTTGCTGCCAATAGCGATAAGTATAACGAACTGCAAATGATCAAAGCGTTGTGCCTAACGGCAATGCAGCCTTATGGCATGGCTGTAATTCCTGATGAGGTTAAGGCAATATTATTGGCCAACAAAGGCGACCAGAAATTTTTATTTGCAATAGGCAGGGAGCTGGAGTATAAAGGCAATACCAGCGATGCGGCCTTATTGTATTCGCAACTTAATAGCCAGTTTGATGAAGAACATAGTTATCACGGTTCAGCCTATTGGAAATCGTCAAAGAATGACAATGACATTTATGGCGATTACTATGATAATTACTTTGATTACCTGAATATTGTATATACCCCTGAACAGGTTGCAGCACTGATAAATTACATTAGGGAAAATAAGCTTACGGATACTTTTTCTGTCTGGAAATTCAGCAGGCTTAAAGACAAGTTCTCTACCTTATATGATTTGCTGGGTACAAAATACATTCGGCAGCACAAGCTTCAGCACGCTCAGGCTGCTTACGCCAAGGCAGGGAATGACTATTGGGATAAGAACTATTCTGCCTGGGAGAGGAGTGAGAGCTATGGAGCTGTTTTTGACGGCAACCCGTTTTACGATATTAAATACACTCCGCGTTTTATTAACGGTAAGGATAAACAGCCGCTGAATAAATATACGGTTACAAAGCAACTCATAGCATACATTAAGAAAGCCAATAACCCTTCAGGAAAAGACCGTGATTATTATTATTTTTTGGTAGCCAATTGCTATTATAATATGTCGCATTATGGTAATTCCTGGATGATGAGGCGATTTTTCTGGTCCAGCTCATGGGGTGGCAGCATACTTGAAGATGAGGCTGAGTTTAGGGAATGTAATATGGCAAGGCATTTTTACATCCTGGCTATGCAGCATGCAAAAACGCCAAAATTTAAGGCGCTTTGCCTGCGGATGATTGCCACCTGCGATACCAACAGGCAGCGGCATAAAAACATTGACATATATCCTGAACCGGAGTATACCAGCCCGTATTATGCTGAACTGAAGCGAAAGTACCCGCAGTATTATGATGAGCTAACCTCAGGCTGCACCGCCTTCAGCGACTATTTTAATGCCCGCCGATAAAACAAAACCCCGCTATTCCGGCGGGGTTTTGCATTTAGTAAGATGAGGATTATATATTATTGTTTTTTCATGGCAAATTTTTCAGAGGCCGGCTTGCCCTTCTGCATGCCGCTGATTTCGGCAACCAGTGAGTCGCTGCCTATTTTATTGTACACGATCTTGCTTGGGAAATCGTGTTTTGGGTTTTCAAACACCAGTTGGTTTTCGGTGGCTGAGGTAAGTTCAAATGGCACCGGCTTTTCGTTGTTCTGCCCCGGCACGGTTACGGTATAAACCAGCTTGCCTGCGGTTTCGGCCAATTCCACGGTTTCGGCAAATACGGTATCTTTTCCGCCCACAACAAAATAACTTTCACCGTGCATTACAGAATCATTCACCTTAGCCCATTTTTCACTCAGTGCGCCTTCAGGAGTAGTGTGGCCCCAGTTGCCGTTAAGCCATGAAGCTTTCTGCATCTGCGCATAAGTTTTGGGCTGTGGCGTTTCAGTAGTTTCGGTTGCAGTTTCTTTATTTTCCTTACAGGAAACTACTGCTGCCAATGTTAAAGCAGCCGATAGTGCGGTAATTTTTTTCATGGTCAATTGGTTTATGTTTCGGCAAAGATGAGGTTTGCCTGCTTCCAAAAATTGTAAAAAAGCGTCATCACTTCTCAAAACTGAAATGCTTCACCATTTCCAGGTTTTCAGAAAAATACAGCTTGGGATTGAGGCCGGTAAAATCTTTAAAGTCCTTTATGAAGTGCGCCTGGTCATAAAATCCGCCCTCATAAGCCACGGTAGTAAAGCTCTTAAACTCTTTGTTTTCTATCAGCTGCAAAATATTCTGGAAACGGGTAATGCGGGCAAACAATTTTGGCGAAATGCCTACTGCCGCAGTAAAACGGCGCTCCAGCTGCCTTTTGCTTATGCCCAGGTTATCGGCCAGTTCCTCAATACTGATGTTCCCGGTATTTTCAATCATCGCATCAACGCAGTATTCTACAGGAGCATTATCAACCTTCAGCGCCTGCCTTTGCTTCAGTAAAAAGTTTTCAAGCAAGGCAATACGCTGTTCATAATTAGTACAGGCAAGCATCTGTTCCTCGAGGGTTTTGCCTTCTTCGCCCCAAATTTCCTGAACGGTTAAGGTAGTGCCGGTAAAAGTATCCACATCAAAATTGATGAATGGCTGCAGGCCGGCGGGATGAAACCGCGCGCTGAACACACCCACATTGCCCAATGCCTGTAGCTCGAAGTAGGTTTTCAGCTGGCCGTGCACAAAGCACAGCGGCTGTATGTGGAACTCAGTATCCGAATCGAACTTCCTGAACCTGTCGCCGTGATTAAAAATCAACTCAATGCATCCGTCAGGAAAAATGCGTTCGCGGGTGTGCGGGGCATCACCGGGTGCACTATCAAGGCTCCAGTAGGTTTTCACCTGCTTCGCCAATTCGGGGCTCGGAATGTACAAGTTATATTCCATACCACAATGATACGGAAAATCCTTTATCTAAAATGCTTTGGTACAAAGCGTAAAGTTCATAAGCGCACCGGTTTTCATGCCT
This sequence comes from Flavobacterium sp., assembly GCA_041916875.1. Classification (GTDB taxonomy): domain Bacteria; phylum Bacteroidota; class Bacteroidia; order Flavobacteriales; family Flavobacteriaceae; genus Flavobacterium. The sequence continues at coordinate 211,067 of JAYRYS010000005.1, read as the reverse complement.
GCACCAACCGCTGCTGCCACTGCCCTGAGGCCGCTGGTGCAATCGCCTGCTGCATAAACACCTTCCACAGTGGTTTTCTGCATGTCGTCTACCACAATAAATCCGTGTTCGTTGATGGTACAGCCCAGTTTTCCAGGCAAATCAGAATGTTGTTGGGTAACCGGCTTGGCATAAATCACAGGGAAATCATAAGCAGTACAATCCTGCATGACTATTTTTTCCACATAGCCTTTATTATGCTTTAGCGCAGCAACCTTACCTTCAATAATGGCAATGTTGCGCTCTTTCAGTTTGGCTTGTTGTTCCTGCGTAAATTCTGCCGGGCCGTTGGTAAAAATCGTAAGGTCATTCGTCAGCTGCCTTAAAAGGATGACATAATGCATGACTGCATCACCATTGGCAAGTATGGCAGTTTTTTGGCCCTTTACCTCATAACCGTGGCAGTAAGGGCAATGCACAACCGATATGCCCCAGCAATCATCAAAACCGTTTATTTTTGGGAGAATGTCGGCAACACCGGTAGCAAACAACAGCTTTTGGGCCTGAAAAGTTTCGCCTTCTTCAGTACCAATGCTAAATCCGTTGGTAGTTTTTTCAGCAGCAATAGCCTTGCCTTTCAGGAAATTGACCGTGGGGTATTGCTGAACTTGTTCTTTTGCTTTTTGGGCTATGGCAGCGGGTGTTTCGCCATCCTGGGTTAAAAAATTGTGGGAGTGCGGCGTGTGACGGTTGCAGGGTTTGCCACTGTCAATCACTAAAACATTTCGCATTGACCTACCCAGCGCCATTGCCGCGGATAGACCGGCGTAACTGCCGCCGATGATAATAACCTCGTATGTGTTTTTCATTTTGGTATTTTTAGGAACACAGATTTTACAGATTTAACTGATAATCACAGATCTTTATCTGCTAAAAGCAACTGTTTCGATAAAATCAGTATTGCATTTATTTGGCAAATGTAAATATTTTTCGTATTATTGCAACATAATTGCATTAATAAAAATGAACAGAAGAAACACACCTGCCAAAAAGGCGATACTGGAATTACTGCAATCAGAAAAAACGGCTCTGAGCCAGGACAGGATAGAAGCTGTGCTGAAGGGCGAGATGGACCGCGTGACCATTTACCGGGTGCTGAACCGCTTTTGCGAAGACGGCATTACCCACAAGATACTGGCTGATGACGGAAAGAATTATTATGCGCTGTGCCGCGGCTGCAAAGGCGAGAAGCACGACCATAACCATTTCCATTTCAGGTGCGTGGGGTGCGGGAGCATAGAATGCCTGGACGAGAAAGTGGTCGTAACGCTGCCAGAAGGCTATGCCCTGCAAAATGTGGCCGGATGGGTTACGGGCAACTGCCCCGCCTGCGCATGATGGTACGGAATTTGTACCGATGCACTGCGTTGAAAATCACAAAAAAATGCGTAGTTTTGCACCGCAAAAATAAGGAGAAGTAAGCATGTTAGACAGATTACAGATAATAAAGCAAAAGTTTGATGAGGTATCAGACCTTATCATACAGCCGGATGTAATAGCCGACCAGAAGCGTTATGTGGCGCTGAACAAAGAATATAAAGACCTGAAAGCGCTGGTTGAAAAACGAGAGGAATATATAAATGTTTCAGGAAACCTTACTGAAGCGCAGGAAATTATTGCCGATGGCAGCGATGCGGAGATGGTTGAAATGGCCAAAATGCAGCTGGATGAAGCTAAAGAAAGGCTTCCGCAGCTGGAGGAGGAAATCAAGTTCATGCTGATACCGAAAGACCCTGAAGATGCCAAGAATGTGATGGTAGAGATACGTGCCGGTACCGGTGGCGACGAGGCCAGTATATTTGCCGGCGATCTTTTCCGTATGTACACCAAATACTGCGAAAACAAAGGCTGGAGAACCAGTGTTGTGGATATGAGCGAAGGTACATCGGGAGGGTTTAAAGAAGTTATTTTTGAAGTTACCGGCGAGGATGTTTACGGTACACTGAAATTTGAAGCAGGCGTGCACCGCGTACAGCGTGTGCCGCAGACGGAAACGCAGGGGCGTGTACACACATCTGCCGCTACGGTTATGGTGCTGCCGGAAGCTGAAGAATTTGATGTGCAACTTGATATGAATGATGTTAGGATTGACTACTTCTGTTCATCAGGGCCTGGCGGGCAATCAGTTAACACTACCAAGTCGGCCGTACGTATGACGCACATCCCTACAGGGTTAGTGGCGCAGTGCCAGGACGAAAAATCGCAGCACAAGAACAAAGACAAAGCTACCCAGGTACTACGCTCAAGGCTATATGAAATGGAGCTTGCCAAAAAGCAGGAGGAAGATTCAGCCAAGCGCAGCAGCCAGGTAAGCAGCGGCGACCGTTCCGCCAAAATACGCACCTATAACTACTCACAAGGCCGTATTACCGACCACAGGATAGGCCTAAGCCTTTTTGACCTTGACGGTTTTATGAACGGCAATATAGATAAGATGATTGATGAGCTTCAGCTGGTTAACAATACCGAGAAGTTGAAGGAATCGGAGATATATTAATCAGGTACTAGGTTTTGGGTATTAGGTGTTAGGTTTTGGATATTAGCCTTTAACCTTGAAGCTATTTAATAAGCAAATGAGGAATTTTCGGGATTTGGACGTTTGGAAAAGCTCAGTGCAATTTGTAAAGAAAATTTACATGTTGACCGATGCTTTTCCAAATTCCGAAAAATATAGCCTTGTTTCCCAAATTACAAGATGCGCTGTTTCCATCCCTTCCAATATTGCAGAAGGATGTTCGAGAAATTCACAAAAAGATTTTTCCCGTTTTTTACAGATAAGCCTTGGTTCGGCATTTGAACTGGAAACCCAATTAGAAATCGCAAAAGAATTAGGATTTATATCTGATTTGCAATACCACGAGATATTGCCTGAACTGCACATAATCCAAAAGAGAATTCAGTCGCTAAAAAAATATGTTGAATCTACTATCCCCGGTTCCACGCCCAATACCTAAAACCTAATACCCAACACCTAAATTGCCTGCGCCCCCGCAAGCGCCACTCTGTTATCATCATCCACCGTGCTGCCGGAAACGCCAATAGCACCAATCACTTCGTCTTCTTCATTTTTCAGTACCACGCCGCCGGGAAAGGTAATAAGGCCGTTGTTGGAATGCTCTATATTGAACAGGGCTTCGCCGGGCTGTATAAGCGGGCTGAGGTCAGACGTGTCCATCTGGAAAAAAACGGCTGTTTTTGCTTTTTTGATGGCAATGTCAACCGAGCCCAGCCAGGCACCGTCAACACGCACAAAGGCTACCAGGTTAGCGCCGGAATCTACCACGCAAATGTTCATTTTGGATTTTAGTTCTGAGGCTTTTTGTTTGGCTGCAGCAATTATAGCTTCTGCCTGTTGCAGTGTAATGTTCATTATATTAATTATTTGTTGCTAATTGCAAATTAGGTATATCGAGAATTATTAATCTTAATAAACCATTAAAGTTAGGCAGTGGTAATGTTATTTTACATGCGCTTAACATCACGATAATCATAATTCAATAAAATGCATTAGTTTTGGGTACCAAACCACTACTATATGGCACTACCTGAAAAAGGGAGCAAAAAACTCCTTAACGCCTGGGCATTTTATGACTGGGCCAACTCTGTTTACAGCCTTGTGATTGCCTCGGCCATCTTCCCTATATTTTATAACAAACTTTTTCCTGACGGTGCCATGGTGGCAGTATTTGGCACCACTATGAAAAGTACAGCGCTGATAAGCTTTACTACTGCGCTGGCTTTCCTTATTGTGGCATTCATATCGCCTTTGCTTTCCGGCATTGCAGATTATGCAGGCAATAAAAAGTTTTTCCTCAAGCTGTTTTGCTATATAGGTGCGCTTTCGTGTATTGGCCTTTATTGGTTTGATACGGATAATTTGTATTTCAGCCTGGTATTTTATTTATTAGGCCTGGTGGGCTTTTGGGGAAGTCTTGTGTTCTACAATTCCTACTTGCCGGATATTGCCTTTCCTGACCAGCAGGATGCCGTGAGCGCCCGAGGATATTCTATGGGCTATATAGGTAGTGTTATACTGCTAATCATCAACCTTGCTATGGTTATGAAACCTGAACTATTTGGCATTGATGAGGGTGACCCGCTTAAAACCGCGATGAAAGCAATGAGGTATTCGTTTGTATCGGTAGGTATCTGGTGGATATTGTTCAGCCAATATACCTATATGTATCTGCCGAAAGGGCGTAAACGCAATAAAGTTACCGGAGATGTGTTGCTGAATGGTTTCCGCGAATTGAGGAAAGTGTGGCTTATACTAAAAGAGAACATAGCGTTAAAGCGTTACCTGGGAAGTTTTTTTGTGTACAGTATGGCGGTACAAACGGTAATGCTGGTAGCTACCTATTTTGGTGCCGAAGAAATAGGATGGGCAGATGAGGATGCTAAAAGCATGGGGCTTATTATAAGCATATTATTGATACAGCTGGTAGCAGTGGCAGGAGCTATAATTACATCAAAATTATCGGCTAAATATGGTAACATTAAAACATTGTTAGGCATCAACTGTATTTGGGCGGTTATATGCGTGTGGGCATTTTTTATCCATTCGCCTGTAGAGTTTTATGTTACTGCCGGTTTTGTTGGGCTGGTTATGGGCGGCATACAATCGCTTTCGCGTTCTACCTATTCCAAATTTTTGCCGGAGACGGAAGATACCGCTTCGTTCTTTAGTTTTTATGACGTTACCGAGAAAATAGGCATTGTAATAGGCATGTTGCTTTACGGCGCTATTGACCAGATGTTTGGCAGTATGAGGTATTCTATTATATTCCTTACCCTGTTTTTTATAATAGGTATATTGCTGCTTCTGCGCGTTCCAAAAAAATCTTAAAACGAATTATTATTCTGTTATATTTGCCAAAATTTTTACAAAAACTACTTATGAAGAAACTACGACTATTGCCTGTATTTTTTACTTTATTCTCAATGCTGTTAGTTACATCATGCACTACCGACCCTATTGATAGCGATGTTATAAGCCAGGATGTGGACGATAACGGCGGCAATAATGGTGGCAATAACGGAGGAGGAAACAATGGAGGCGGAAGTAATAATGGTGGTAACAACGGAGGAAATAACGGAGGCGGAAATACTGCAGGCACTTATTGGCCTATGGCTGTGAATAATAAATGGTCTTATAGTGTAAGCACAGGTGCCACTGAGAATATGAAAATTTTGAGCACCCAGACTATTGATAACAAGTTGTATTATAAGTATGATAATTTCTTTGGCACATCTACCGCAGGTCAGGCAGGAATGGCCCAGGTTTGGACAAGGCAACAGGAGGGCAACTATTATGCAAGGATTATTACCACTACTACGGGCAGTACCCTTTCGCCGGTAGAATACCTGATGCTGAAAGATAATATTGCTGCAGGCGAAACATGGAACCAAACATTGGTACAAACTGTTACTTTTAATATACCCGGTGTACCACCAACGAATATGACAATTGATGTGGAGGGTGAGATTATTGAAAAAAATATTTCGCTACAAGTAGGAGGGGAGACATTTAATGATGTAATCCATTCTAAACTTACACAATCAACATTTGGAACAACAACGGTTACTGACTATTACTTCGCTAAAAACGTTGGCCCTATAAAGATTGTGATGACTGGCGGAGGTATAAACCAGACACAAACCATATCATCATACGTGTTGAACTAATCGGTATCAAAATATATGGAGAACCGCTATTTTACAGTAGCGGTTTTTTTATATATTGTTCTAAAATATTTAAACCAAATGATTTATATTTGGCACTTACTCAACAAAACTAAATTAACTATGAAAAAGTTTAAATTAATATCGGTGTTTTTCGCAATTATTGCCGCTTTGAGTTTTACCGGCTGTCAGAATGAAGAGCTTGATCAAGACCTATTGGAAAATGTTGGAGAAGAACAGCCTGCAGGCCCGGCATCGTTTAAAGTTGATTTTGGAGGACAGACTTATGTGGCTACTGTAGCAGCTGCACAATTTGCCGGAGGCAGTATTTCTATCACTGGTGTACGTGGCACTACTGGCGAAAGTATATTAATAGTACTACCAGGTAATACTACAGGTACATATAATAGTCCGGTTATTAATTATCTTCCTTCAGGGACATCAACTAACATTTATACCAACCTAAACCCGGCTTCAGGTAACGAGCCTAATGGACAGGTAGTTATAACCAATATTAATACTACAAGCCGTACCATATCAGGTACTTTTAATTTTACAGGATATTTTACTGATGAGTCACAAAATCTGCCACCGGTAGTTTTTTCTTCCGGCTCATTCCAAAACGTCCCTTATACGGGTGATGCACCCAACCCAAATCCTAATCCGGGACCTACAACCAAATTTTTGAAGGCAAAAATTGATGGTACTATGACTAATTTTGTTAATGTAACCGTTTTCCATTTAATGGATACTTACAGAATAGCTGGTACTAATACCGATAATTCACTGTCAATCAGTGTGCCTGATGATATAACAGCAGGTACTTATGAACTGGGTGAAAACCTTGATGGTGTTACCGCCGGTTACATCCCTTCGTTTGGTGCAGATGCTTATTATTCGTTACCCGGAGGGTCTATAACCATTACCAGTGTTAGCAACGGGTGGATATCAGGTACCTTTAATTTTACCGGAGAAGATTTTGATGGCGCCACGGTAACTGTTACCGAAGGCAGCTTTAACGCCCAACTACCATAAAATAACCTTTCATATTATATAAATAAAGCCCCAATTTTGGGGCTTTATTTATATAAGGCTACTGATTGATATTACGGAGCTACAGTTATAGTTTTAGTAATGTACTGGCTGTTTGCCGTGAGAAATTTAAGTACATATTCGCCAGCTACCGTAGATTTAAATTTATAATTTCGGGTAACCGTAGTTGCAACCTCATTACAATCGCAGCCGTTATACCTAACTGTTGCGGCAACCTGCCTGGGCCAACCGTTACTTTCGGCAAAACCGAGAAAGCTCCCGCAGGAATTTTCTATTTTAAACTTCACCACAAAATCAACTTCCTGGTTTACTGTAGCTGTTGTTGGGCCAGTAACCTCTATAGCCGGTGCATAAATAGTAGAAATGCAGGTTCGTGCATCATCACTTATATCGCATGATGTTAGGGCAAGCAACCCAATAAAAAATGCACAAATGTGTAATTTAATAATCTTCATAGCAATTTATATTTATTCTTAGATGTGCTGCGGCGCTCATGGTTGCGTGGCAGCAAATAAATTTACTCTGAGATTATAATTTCTATTGAAGCAGTGTATTGCTGCCCTGGCGGCAGTATTATAATTCCTTCTTTATTTATTATGTTGCCATTAGCGCTTTGGTGGTCACTATAGCCCTGCCATGGCTCTATACAGATAAAAGGGGCATCTTGCTTTGTCCACAAACCCAGCGAAGGGAATTTTTCAAACCTTACGCTCAGCAAATCGGTATCATTTTCAACAATGGTTATCGTTTTAGATTGTAGTGATTTTAGTATCAATGCATCATTTTCAAACAGGCTATAATCTAATGGCAATATACTGCCCTGAAGCGGCAAGGTTATAGTTTTATCAGATAGCAAATCATTTTCAAGTTGTGTTGAGGTTAGTTGTTCTTCCTTTTGAAACCGAAGGCTGTACTTGCTGAATTTTTCCGGAAGGGCAAAGGCCGGGTGAGCGCCTAAAGAAAATGGCATATCATTACTGCCGGCATTGTGCACAACATATTTTATTTCGAGTATATTATCCTGAAGCGTGTAATGAAGCTCCAGTTCAAAGTCAAAAGGATATACTTTTTTGGTCTGGGTATTGTGAACTAACCAAAAAACTGCACTGTTTTCATTCTGGGTCTTTACTGAAAATTCGTTGTCTCTGGCAAATCCATGGCGTGAAAGGGCATAAACATTGCCTTCATACAGGTAACTGTTGTTTTTCAGTGTGCCAACGATAGGGAAAAGTACAGGTGAATGCTTGCCCCAGTATTTAGGGTCGCCTTCCCAAATATATTCGCGGTTGTTATTTTTTAATGAGGTGAGCTCGGCACCTTTAGGATTAATTTGTGCCGTAAGTATGCTGTTGGTAAGGGTAATGTTCACAATATGCTGTTTGGATGGTTTTAATGCCCAAAAATAGGCAATTAAAGCACAGCACCGGTATGGTCCGCTTGATGATCTTGAGGCCTTTCAGCAATTTCTTTAATTTTTTGTGATGCCGTCTGTCCAAAACTGAAACTTTCATCATAATACTTTTCTCCTTCCGTAAGTACGGCAAAGTCGCCAATCTCAATACCAAGCCATGTATAACCGTTATCATCTACAGAAAGGGAATAGGTATAGCCAATATTATTTATATCCTGTTCTTTCCAGGCAGGCACAAAAAGGGAGTAACGAAGGCTTTTGTTTAGCTGAAACTCTACAACCGAGAGTTTGGAATATCCCGGCCATTCGATAATTGTAGCAGGATGTATCTCGTAATCCCCGAAATCTTCGGGAAGCTCATCCCATTGGCGAATATATTGAGGTTTGGTAAGTACTTCCCAAACGCGTGATAAGGGTGCATCTATACGCACATTATTTTTTACGATAAGTGATTTGCTCATAGCTATTTATTTTGGCTGCTTAACGTATTTTCCATAGCAGGCCTTGCCGTGGTATTCTGCGTTATTTTTGCCGGTTCATCATTATTTTTAGGTGTAATGCTACCTCCTAAAAATTCCATCATTTTCCTGTCAGTCGCCTCCTGCTGGTCGTTGGTTATAAAGTGGCCTGCATCAGCCACCAGATAGGTTTGTACATTAGGGATTTCTTTTCTGGCTTCAGCCAGCAATTCGTCACCGCATAATATGTCATACTCACCTGCCAGTACCAGGGTTGGGACAGTTAGCTTTTTCAGTTTTTTCCTGAAAGGTTTCATACCCATCATATCAAAAGTTGAATGTGTATATAGTGTGCCAAGATACATTTGTTCCTGGTAAACAGGGCTGATATTATCGGGATTGTGAGACAGTACCTCCAGCGCTTTTTTCATCGTTTTTCGTGTGGTAAAAAATTTGAAATTTACTGTACGGCGTGTTTCCCAGTTAAATTTCATGTAGCCAAACGTTTGTACTGGGCTCAGCAATACCAACTTTTTTATACGCTCCTGGTTATGAAGTGTATAGTTGGTTGCCAACCATCCACCTATAGATATACCAGCCAGGTTGAATTTTTTCAGCTCCAGCGCATCAAAAACTTCGTTGTACCAGGCAACTACTTCATCTTTATCAGGACGTTCATCAATAAGCACCGATTTGCCCGAGCTCATAATATGGTCAATAGCATATACCCTGTATTTTGTGGTATAACTGGCAATATTGGGGTACCACATGGTGGAACTGGCATCCATGCCGTGGAGCAAGACTAATGGCTCCGCATTTTTTGGCCCTGCCACAATTACGTGGGCCGTACCGAATTTTGTAGGGATGTTGCGCTCCTCATAAGCAACCGGCCACAGTTTCATGGTATTGTCATAAGCGGCAAGGTATTCGGTTTCCTTCTGCTTATCTAAAAACAGGGCGTGGTCAGCCGGTATTCGTGAGGTGGAACAGCCAACAAGAAGTACGGCAGATAGTATGTAAAGTAATTTTTGCATAATCCAAAATTATGGCAAAGCTTTACCTATATCAGTTAAAGTATTTATAAACCTTGAGTTGAACGATAGTTAAAGTATTTATAACAAAAAAGGGATGCGTGTGCATCCCCTCATAATAAATTAACACGATACTTATATATCCAGAGTTACCCAAGCTGTCCTTGCACCGTTGGCACATACTGCCCTCATGTAAAACCTGCCATGATACCCGGCGCTTACATTATAAGCGGGTATATATCCTAACGTAACTGTACCTATCTCACTTTGAAGTGGAAGATTTCCGGAATTGGTTAAAGCATATTCCCAAATTGTTTCACCATTTGGATTAAAATTGAACTTTACGTAGGTAGCAGAAGTGTATTGGGCCACTATGTTTGACGGAGGCATACACATATTTACATTGGTTGTTGAAAAGTAAGTGTACTTTGGTGACCAATTTGCATAACCCGAACTTACAGGGCAATAAGCCCTAACATAAAAGTCATAACTCTGATTAGCTATCATTGACATACCGGTGTAAGTATTGTTACTTACATTTACACTTGTTCCTGAACCAAGTTGAAAACCTGTCGGGCCGTATTGCAACTGGTAGTTGGCTACACCTGTTACTGATTGCCAGTCGATGCTGTAAGGCGAAACATTCGTAATCAGGGGTGTTTCGCAAAACGGCTGTATATTAAGCAGCTTAGGGCCAAACCATGCGCCTCTTGTGCCGTCAGTACAAACAGTACGGGCATAGAATACGTAATTGCCAAGCATATGGACAGTTATATTCCCGTTGGTAGTTTCAATATTTTCAATACTTCCATAATCAGGATTTAAATCACTGTTTGCTGCATTAACGAAACTTATTTCGTAATATAACGCACCGGGAGTAGCGCTCATGTTGATATCGATACGATCATGCGATTGTAATACGTTAAGCGATGTAATTGCGGCAGAACAAGTTGGGGTTAAGGAATCTGAACTATCACTGCTGCACGCGCCGGCAATGAGCAATGTAAGGATAGTTAACGAAAATAATAATTTCTTCATCTGTTATTTTTAATTAAGGTGTTGCGGCTGCAATACTACTTAAAAAAAACAGACAAGAGGTAATTTGTTATAAATTATTTTCTTAGGCTTCGTCCTTGGTCTTTTTAACAAGGCCAATTCCTGATATAAAGAAAATAAGTCCAAGTACTCCATAAATAATAGCATTCTTAACGCTCTGTTCACCAAGTGATGTTGCGGCGAAAATATATGCACCATATATTAATCCTATAATTCCAAGAATGGTAAGGATAGCGCCAAATGTTCTTTTCAGGTTCATAATAATTTGTTTTTAGTAAGATTATCTTCTACAAATTTCAAATGAAATAATTGAAATAGGTTAGGGTTTTATATAAGTTTAACACCTGTTGAATATGCGCTTAAAGCCCCTATATTTTATTTAACAATTAGGCGTAATCTTTTGTATGCTGCGAGTTTCCACTATAATAAAGGCAATGGATGCAATAGTGAAATATTAAACCTACAAATTATATCTTAACCAAAAGTTATACAGTCATAAAGTGTTTTTTTTACACGAAAGTAATGATGAAATTAGCATCTGGTTTTAAACTGATGTTTAACCCTAAAATGCAAATGGATATGAAACTTTTATACTATTTCCTTTTCTTGTTCGTGTTGCTTCTTGCAGGATACTTCCTTGCAAACGATTTCAGTTTTGATAACATTACTTTCAGTAATTACCTGATTAATACACTTTTTATACTGGTGCTGGCCTGTGCCGGCGTAATAGGCATACTTTATATGGTATACCAAAGGCGTAAAAATGCTAAAAACGGCTTTATGACCATACGCCAGTATTACCAATACAAAAGCGCCCGCTGAAAAAAGGACTGCTTTTTAACGAAACGAGGCTATCTCAAAATAGAGTAGCCTCGTTTTTGTATTAAATTATTACTTGAATATTACTTATTCACCAAATCGGTTTGGTTCCTAAACACCAGCTGGCCGTCAAAACTATCCAACAGAATGATGCTGTCGGTGGTTACAGTACCCGAAAGTATCTGCTTGCTAAGCTCGTTCATCACTTCTTTTTGTATAACGCGTTTTACCGGGCGTGCGCCAAAATCAGCATCATAGCCTTTTTTAGACAGGTAGTCGATAGCTTCCGGTGTGGCATCCAGTGTTATGCCCTGGTTTGCCAGCATGCGGGAGATAGACTTCATCTGCAACCCAACAATCTCGCGGATGTTATCGGCGCTTAGCGGTGTAAACATCACAATATCATCAATACGGTTGATGAACTCCGGCCTTACCGTTTGTTTTAGCAAGCCCAGCACCTCGTTTTTAGCAGCTTCAATTGCGGTATCAATATCGCCTTTAAAGTTCTCAAACTTTTCCTGAATAATGCTGCTGCCCATGTTGCTGGTCATGATGATGATGGTGTTCTTAAAATCAGCCAGGCGGCCTTTGTTATCGGTCAGGCGGCCTTCATCCAGTACCTGTAGCAATATGTTGAAGGTATCAGGGTGTGCTTTCTCAATCTCGTCCAGCAATACCACACTATACGGTTTCCTGCGCACGGCTTCGGTAAGCTGCCCGCCTTCGTCATACCCAACATATCCCGGAGGCGCACCTACCAGGCGGCTCACACTGTGGCGTTCCTGGTATTCGCTCATATCAATCCGGGTCATGGCATTTTCATCATCAAACAGGTAGGAGGCAAGCGCTTTGGCCAGCTCTGTTTTACCCACACCGGTTGTACCCAGGAACAGGAACGACCCAATAGGTTTTTTTTGGTCCTGAAGCCCGGCGCGGCTACGGCGCACTGCATCGCTCACGGCCTGTATGGCTTCTTCCTGGCCCACTACGCGTTTGTGCAGCTCATCTTCCAGGCGAAGCAGCTTTTCGCGTTCGCTTTGCAACATTTTAGTAACCGGTATTCCCGTCCACTTAGCTACCACTTCGGCAATATCCTCATGGGTCACTTCCTCTTTGATAAGGCTGTGGCCTTTTTGGCTTTCCTGCAGCTGTTTCTCCATGCTAACCAACTGTTCTTCGGCTTCTTTTATCTTACCGTAGCGCAGTTCGGCTACTTTGCCGTAGTTGCCTTCACGTTCGGCACGTTCGGCATCCAGCTTATAGTTTTCAATATCGGTCTTCACCGCCTGTATGTTATCCACCACATCCTTCTCGCTTTTCCAGCGGGCGTATATTTCGTTGCGCTCCTCTTTAAGGTTAGCCAGTTCCATCCCCAGCGATTTCAGCTTGGTTTCATCATTCTCACGCTTAATGGCTTCAATCTCAATTTCCAGCTGCATTATCTTACGGTCCAGTACATCCAGCTCTTCCGGCTTGGAGTTGATTTCCATGCGGAGCTTACTGGCTGCTTCGTCCATAAGGTCAATCGCCTTATCAGGCAGGAAACGGTTGGTAATGTAGCGCTGCGAAAGCTCTACCGCCGCAATGATGGCATCATCTTTAATGCGCACCTGGTGGTGGGTTTCGTACTTTTCCTTAATACCGCGAAGGATGGATATAGCACTCTCGGTATCCGGTTCATCAACCATTACTTTTTGGAAACGCCTTTCCAACGCTTTATCTTTTTCAAAATATTTTTGGTACTCGTCCAGCGTTGTAGCACCTATGGCACGCAGCTCACCACGGGCCAGGGCAGGTTTTAGTATATTAGCCGCATCCATGGCGCCATCGCCTCCGCCGGCGCCTACAAGCGTATGTATTTCATCAATAAAAAGTACGATGTCGCCCTCGGCAGAGGTAACTTCCTTCACTACCGATTTCAGCCTTTCCTCAAATTCGCCCTTGTATTTTGCACCGGCAATAAGTGCGCCCATATCCAGCGAATAAACCACTTTGTCCTTCAGGTTTTCAGGCACGTCACCCTGAATGATGCGGTGTGCCAAACCTTCGGCAATTGCGGTTTTACCCACACCCGGCTCACCCACCAGCATAGGGTTGTTCTTGGTGCGGCGGCTAAGTATTTGCAGCACACGGCGAATTTCCTCATCGCGGCCTATAACCGGGTCCAGCTTGCCATCATTTGCCAGCTGGTTGAGGTTTTTGGCGTACTTATTCAGCGAGTTATAGGTTTCCTCAGCGCTGGCCGATGTTACCCTTTCGCCTTTGCGAAGCTCGTCAATAGCTGACTTTAGGGCTTTTTCGGTTACGCCCTGGTCTTTCAGTATCTGGGCAATTTTGCTTTTTGTGCCGAAGATGGCCAGAAGCAAATGCTCTATTGATACAAACTCGTCATTCATTTTACGGGCAATGTTGCTCGCCTCGTTAAGAGCAGTGGAAGCCTCACGCGATATGCCCATTTCGGCACCCGATACTTTCGGGAAGCTTTGCAGCGTACTGTCCAGTATTTGTTGCAGCAGCGGCAGGTTTACGTTTAGCTTTTTTAGCAGGAATGGCGTTACATTTTCGTCCACCTCCAATATAGCCTTCACAATATGTTCGTTCTCTATCTGCTGGTGGCCAAAGCTTTGGGCTATTTGCTGCGCCCTTTGTATCGCTTCCTGTGATTTTATAGTAAAATTGGCAAAGTTCATCTTGTTATTTCTTTAAATTTGGTAAGGTTATTTCAATTTGTATTCCGTATTCAATAAACCGACAAATTGTCCTGAAACGCTAGCTTTTCCTGCAATTATACAGACAATTTGTCCTAAAATATGACAAATCATGGGCTTATTCAATAAATTTTTTGGCGAAAGCGATAATAAAGATACTTCATCCAAAGCTATAGGATGGAATGATTTAACAGAATTGCAACAACTTGATGCAATAATGGAAGAATCTACGGAAAAACCTGTACTGATTTTTAAGCACAGCACGCGTTGTGGCATCAGCCGTATGGCATTGGGTAATTTTGAAAAGGAATATGCCATTGACGCCGAACAGGCCAAACCTTATATGCTGGATTTGTTGGAACACAGGGATATATCCAACGAAATTGCCAATCGTTTCGGGGTGATGCACCAGTCGCCGCAATTGATTTTGATTAAAGATGGTAAAGCGGTTTATGATACCTCGCACGGCGATATTGATGCGGGAGTGGTGAAAAACAAATTATCAGTATAAATAAAAGGAGGCAATCGAAATGCCTCCCTTTTTTGTACTAACTAAAATTATTTTACATTACACTTTGGCTGACTTGTACTTATCGTAAAAGTACAAAGGCAGGAAGCCGATGTTAAGCATTAAAAAGCCTGTAAGCATCAGGATGCTGGCGCCCGGCCAGTGCATGATTTTAAAAATAAATCCGGTGCTCAGTGTAAAGCTGGCAAGGAAACCGATTAAATAAACTGCTCGTTTCATGATTGATAAATATTAAAAGATTAATGATTACTGTATTGCCTTGCCTCTGAATTTTTGTACCAATGGTAAAAAAACAGCGGCAGGAAGAAAAAGTTGAGTACAAAGAACCCTAAAATTGTAAGTATGCTGGCAAGAGGCCAATGCATAATTTTGAAAATGCTGCCGGTACTGATAAGCACAGCCATAAGGCTACCGAAAATATACAGCAGGTTTTTCCTTTTACCGGTGCTTTGCAAAGTCACTAATAAAAAAGTTTCATGCTGTATGCGCCCCATAGCATACTGCCCGCCAAACTTGTTGATGGCTTCAAGATATGCTTCATCAAAACTGCTGAAATTGCCATTTTCAATATAAGTGCATATATGATCCAGCAGGTCTTCCTTCAGGTCAGGATGCTTTACGCCATAAAACTCCAGGTTTGTGGCTATGTATTCTATGTTCTCATCAGTAAGGTGCATAGGCCAGTTTTTTATCGTTGAATATTATGGAGAGTGTTTCTATAAAATCCTGCAATTCTTCTGTTACCTTTTCCGCGGCTTTTTTGCCGGTGCCAGTTACATTATAATATTTGCGAATACGCTTGCCTATAAATACCTTTTCAGTTTCCAATATTCCGTCAGCTTCCATTTTGTGTAAAATGGGGTAGAGGGCACCTTCAGATATGTCTATTTTTCCCTTGGTAAGGTCTTTTACCTTTTGGGTTATTTCGTATCCATACATCTTTTCACTGTCGCTAAGTAGCTTCAGTATTATAGGTTGCAGGGTTCCTTTGGTTAGTTCTTTACTATACATAGGGTAAATATACATTTTATTTAGATGTATCCAAATAAAATGATAAAATATTTTTTGATAAATAAAAAAGCCCTTCAATTTTTGAAGGGCTCTATGATTGTGATTTACATATCTGATTACTTTCTCGCTACCGGCGGCAACAATGTGCTCGCCACTTCGCCGAAGCCTATCCTTATACTATCATTCTGGCAATAGCCGCGCATAATTACGCAGTCACCATCGTTTATGAATTTGCGCTCAGTGCCGTCATTAAGTTTTATTGGATTCTTTCCACCCCACGTAAGCTCCAGCATTGAACCGAAGCTGTCTTCTGTAGGGCCACTTATGGTTCCGCTGCCCATAAGGTCACCGCTGTTTACGCGGCAGCCGTTTACGGTGTGGTGTGCCAGCTGTTGCGCCATGCTCCAGTACATGTACTTAAAGTTGGAGTTGCTTATAACAGTCTCCTCTGCATTTTCAGGCTTAATGGCTACCTGTAGTTTAATGTCAAACGCTTTTTCGCCTTCCTGTTTTAGGTAGTCCAACGGAGCAGGGCTTTGCTCAGGGCCTTTGGTACGGAATGGCTCTAAGGCATCCATAGTAACAATCCACGGCGACATTGATGATGCGAAGTTTTTGGCAAGGAATGGCCCCAGCGGCACATATTCCCATTTCTGTATATCGCGGGCGCTCCAGTCATTAAAAAGTACCATACCAAATATATGCTCTTCAGCTTCTTCCACAGGGATTGATTCTCCCATTATGTTGGCATCGGTAGTGATGAAAGCCATCTCCAGCTCAAAATCTACCAGTTTAGACGGGCCAAAAACCGGCTGGGTTTCGCCATTTGGCAACGTTTGGCCCATTGGCCTGTGTACCGGTATGCCCGATGGCACTATTGTGCTGCTTCTTCCGTGGTAACCCACCGGCAGGTGCAGCCAGTTAGGCAGCAGTGCATTCTCAGGGTCGCGGAACATTTTACCCACATTGGTAGCGTGCTCCTTGCTGGAATAGAAGTCGGTATAATCGCCAATAAGCACCGGCAGCTGCATTTCAACGTCTGCTACATCAAAAATAACAACTGTTTTATGGGCTTCGTTATCACGAAGCTCACCGTTATCGGCATCAAAAAGCTCGGCAATGCGGTTGCGCACCAGCCTCCATGTCTTTTTCCCGTCAGATATAAAATCGTTCAGCGTATCCTGCATAAACATATCATCGGTAAGCTCTATGCCTTCAAAATAATTAAGCTGCTGCAGTGCGCCAAGGTCTATGGCATAATCGCCTATGCGGGTACCAATGGTAACCACATCATCTTTAGTAATGAATACGCCAAAAGGTATATTCTGTATAGGGAAATCGCTGTCAGGCTGTACTTTCAGCCAGGATTTCCTGTTGGGGTCGTTTGCTGTTATTGGCATGTTTATTTTAGTGTTTGCGTGTGTATTATTAAAGTTATCAAATATACTTTTAGGGTTCGGTTTACCAAACGTTTTTTGTACTTTTGACAGCAAATTAACGAAAAATTATAAAATGCAACGCGACGAACAAATATTCGACCTTATCCTTGAAGAGCAGGACAGGCAAATACACGGGCTTGAACTGATTGCATCAGAAAACTTTGTGAGCGACCAGGTGATGGAAGCAGCAGGATCTGTACTTACTAATAAATATGCTGAAGGCTACCCGGGCAAGCGCTATTATGGTGGCTGCGAGGTAGTTGATGTGATAGAGCAGATAGCTATAGACAGAGCCAAGGCGCTTTTTGGTGCCGAATATGTAAACGTGCAGCCGCATTCCGGTTCGCAGGCCAATGCATCGGTTTATTCTGCTATATTGAAGCCTGGTGACAAAATTTTGGGATTTGACCTATCGCATGGCGGGCATTTAACGCACGGCTCCCCGGTAAACTTTTCGGGTAAACTATATCACCCAGTATTTTATGGGGTAGAGAAAGAAACAGGCCGCCTGAACTATGATAAGATACAGGAAGTGGCCGAGCGTGAAAAACCACAGGTTATCATTGCGGGTGCATCAGCCTACTCTCGCGATATGGACTTTAAGCGTTTCCGTGAGATTGCCGACAGCGTTGGCGCATTGCTGATGGCGGATATATCGCACCCGGCGGGGCTTATTGCCAAAGGCCTTATGAACGACCCTATACCGCATTGCCACATTGTAACTACCACTACCCACAAAACCCTGCGCGGGCCTCGTGGCGGTATGATCATGATGGGCAAGGACTTTGAGAACCCATTCGGTTTAAAAACACCAAAAGGTGAGGTAAGGATGATGTCGGCATTGCTGGACAGCGCCGTGTTCCCGGGTAACCAGGGGGGGCCGCTGGAGCATATTATTGCAGCCAAGGCTGTAGCATTTGGCGAGGCGCTTTCGGATGAGTTTTTCCGTTATGCCATGCAGGTGCAGAAGAATGCGAAGGCTATGGCTGAAGCGTTTGTAAAGCGTGGTTATGATATTATTTCCGGAGGGACGGATAACCACATGATGCTTATCGACCTTAGGAATAAGAACATTTCGGGCAAGGAAGCAGAGAATGCCCTTGTGAAAGCTGAAATAACCGTGAACAAAAATATGGTACCGTTTGATGATAAGTCACCGTTTGTAACATCGGGCATACGTGTAGGCACCGCTGCCATAACTACACGTGGACTGGTGGAAGCCGACATGGAAACTATTGTGGATATGATAGACCGCGTGATTGCCGACCATACTAATGATGAGGTGCTGGAGCAAATTGCTGATGAGGTGAACGACATGATGAGCGAAAGGCCGATATTCGTTTTTTAAAGAGTACAAACATTATTATACAAATCCCTTCTGTTTCAGGAGGGATTTTTTATTTACAAATTAAATAATTTTAAAGTTAAGTATTTAAAAATCAGATATTTTGTTAATCCCGGTTTAATTAGTTTGCCATGACTGCATAGCTTTTGTAATTTAGATGAAAACCTTGCGATATGGAGTACTATTTTGTGGTTCTGCAGCTGCCGGGCGGCAAGGAACTGAAATTTACGGATGATGATAAAGTGCGTGATAATTTTTGGCAGAAAGCCGGAAAATTTATAAGCGCCGGCAAAGCGCCCATAGTGTGCGTGCGGCAGGACACCGGTGTGAGCGAAGCAGTACGCAAACACTTTACCAAAGGGCATTACACCACTTACCTGTTATTTCACCTGTTGATGACTGAAGAGGAAGTGCAGGACAAAAAAGCCATTTTTGAAAAAGCTTCGGAAATACTGGATGTATCCAACTATGAAGCGCTGATTGATTCGGACGAAAATTTTCAGCTGGTGGTCGTTGATCACCTCGACATCAACAGTTTCAAGGTTGATCTTCATGCCTGATTATTCCACAACAATGTCATATTTCTCCAGCAGGCCTTTAAGTCCATCAAGCGAAAAGCGTGCTTTCTTCAGCTTATTGCGTTCCGGGTCTATGATAAAATTATAGCTGGTGCTGAAATCGGCTTTATTGGCTACTGAGTCAATAAACACGCTTTGGTGAAGGTTGCAGTTATCAAACACCACTTCGGTAAGGTCGGTTTCCATAAAATCGATGGCTACCAGGCTGCAATTGCTAAACTGTGTGCCTTTTATTTTCAGCTTGTAGAATTTGGCGTAATCCAGTATGCAATCTTTAAACTCCACGCTGAAAAGAAGCGAATCAACCATGGCGAAATTTACATTCGTAAAATTGCATACGGTAAAAATGGCATCGCGGAAAGCCACGTAGTTTATTTTGGCATCGGCAAAATTGCAATTCAGGAACGTGCAATCGGTAAAGGCCACTCCCTGAAAATCGGCTTCGGTAAAATTGCAGTTCACAAAGCTGCATTTCTCAAAATCCTTATAAATAATGTCCTTGCCGGTAAAGGTGGTATTGGCATAGCTGCCATTGATAATATAGTTTGCACTCATGTTACTGTTTAAAGCCGCAAGATAGCACTTATCTCGTCACCGTATCGGCCTGAAGCACATAGCGCTGGTATATCTGGCTCAGTGAAAAAAGCTGTTCCGCCACAACCATAGCAAATAGCGGAGCCATCCAATAGGCTTCCAGCCCTTGCAGATATAAAACATATACCGATGTAATGTACAGCCGTGCATATTCCAGGTAATACATCCACTTGCGCTGTTCCAGCAGGGCACCGCAATTGATTAGCGTAATCATGATGAAGCTTACCGCAAACATCTTTCCGGCAGCATCAATCCCTGAAAAGTAATAAGTGAAAAACGTAAGCACGGCTACACAAATGCCCAACTGCACATACAGGTAATTTTTAAACCTGAGCCTGCAATGTCCGGTACGAACCTGTAAGAACCGTTTTTCCAGCATGGGGCGTATGTCCTGGTCCATATCGGCCGGGCTACCAAAAACCGCATTCCAGCGCTGCCTGAAACCTTTGGAGCGTTTCCACAGTTCGTATATCTCTAAATAGTAGTGAAAGTGCTGCCAAAGGAAACTGTAGCTTTTGAGCGGATGCGTAAGCCCGTATTTTGGCTTTTCTTCTTCCGGCTGGAAGGTACCGAAAAGCCTGTCCCAAAAAGTGAACATATCGCCATAATTCTTGTCGAGGTATTTTTCGTCAGACGCATGGTGCACCCCGTGGACAGATGGTGTTACGAAAACCCATTCCAGCCATTTGATGCGTTTTACCATTTGCGTATGCGTGAAGAAAGAGTAAGCGCCATGTACCAAAAGCATGGTGATGACCATAGTAGGATGAAACCCGATAAACGGCAGTAGGCACCAAAACCCGGTACGGATAATGGCCTGGAATGTAGTGATGCGGGCGGCAGCGGTAAGGTTGAATTCCTCGCTGTGATGGTGTACTATATGCGCTGCCCAGAAAAAGTTGACCTCATGCCCCAGGCGATGGTACCAGTACCATACAAAATCGGTGGCAAGGATGAGCAGTATCCAGATGATGAAATTATCCGGGATGCTGAAAAGCCTGTAATTTTCATAAACATAATAAAACAGCTGGTAAAAGCTGGCGGAGACAAAGAGGTTGATGAGCCGCTCTGCAATGCCGATGCTGATATTGGAAACCGAACTTTCGTAATTGAAAACTTTAGGCTGCTTTGCCTTTTTGGCCAGCATATATTCCAGGTACACGAACAGGAAAAAGGCAGGCATGGCAAAGGCAAGGAAGTTTATATTTTGCATAGTGCAGGCTGTGTTTTATGGGTTGCTACCTGCAAATATATAATTTTATATAAACTCTATTGATTTAGTAGAGTATTTTTAAATCAGCATTAACATTATACCTTATATACAGATTAATGCCTGTAGATGATGTAAGTATTGGGCACAAGGTCAACGCTACCCAAGAGTATTTTGGCACCTACAGGTAGCTGTGTTTGGTAAGCATTGCCAAAATTGATGATGGTAGTAATGCTTTGGCCTTCAAAACTACTGGTGTATGTGAGGCGGTTATCTTTCATTTCCAGGGTTTTATAGGTGCCATATTGCAATACTTTTTCAGTATTGCGTAGGGCAATGAGCTTTTTGTAGGCAGAAAGTATGGTATTCTCTTTGCCTGCCAGCACTGCTACATTTACATTTTTATAATTGCCGGTTTTTATCCATGTTTTTGATTTAGAGAAGCCGGCAAATTTATCATTGCTCCACTGCATCGGGCTGCGTGATTTATCGCGGTTGTTAGTGTTGCCTATTGTAAGCGCTTCTTCAGGTGTTTTGCCTGCATCAATAGCCAGCTTGTAATGCGTTTTGCCCTGTATGTCCACAATCTCATCAAAGCTGTTAGCTGTTATGTTGTGCATGCCAATTTCTTCGCCATAGTAAATAAAGGGCACGCCCCTTGCAGTAAGAATCAGTGCAGCAAGCGCTTCCGCTTTTTTGGCATCGCCGCCGGCAAGACGGTCAATCATGCGGGGCATATCGTGGCTGCCAAAAAAGAGGGTAGGGTAGCTGCTCATTTCTTTTTCCATGCTTCGCAGTTCGCTGAAGATACGTTCTGTCGAAAATTCAGGGATGCTGCCAAAGTTAAAGTTGAACACCACATCCAACAGGTCGGCCGACTGGTATTGTTTCAACACTTCAATCTTATCGCTGCCTATTTCGCCTACAATAAATTTATCAGGAAATTCACTTACGGTAGCTTTTATCATCCGCATGGCATCTTTTACGCCGGGCTGGTCAATATCGTTGGTGTGCTGCTGCTTGCCATCAGCCATAGGGTTATCTGCAGTAATGCCATCAGTGGTAAGGAAGTTGATCACATCCAGCCGGAAACCGTCAACACCCATCTTTAGCCAGTAGCGTAAAACATTTTGTATTTCGGCTCTTACCTTCGGGTTTTGCCAGTTGAGGTCGGCCATGCGCACATCAAACTTGTGATAATAATATTGGTTGGTGGTTTTATCCAGTTCCCAGGCTTTTCCGCCAAAAAACGACTCCCAATTATTAGGTTGGTCTTTCCAGATGTAGTAATCGCGGTAAGGATTGTCCTTTGATTTTTTGGCTTCCTGAAACCATTGGCAATCGGTTGAGGTATGGTTCAGCACCATATCCATAATTACCTTTATGCCGCGCTTGTGCGCTTCTTCCAAAAAGTTTTTAAAATCAGCCGTGGAGCCATAAGTGGGGTCAATAGCGTAATAATCGGCCACATCATACCCATTATCTACTTTAGGTGATTTTAAAAAAGGGGTAAGCCAGATTCCTTTCACCCCTAAACCAGTGATGTAATCCAGCTTACCCGTAATTCCGTTAAAATCTCCGTATCCGTCGCCATTACTGTCAGCATAGCTGGGCATATAAATTTGGTAGAATACGGTTTCCTTCCACCATTTTTGGCCTGCTTGTGTATTTTGTGCCCCCACAGAAATATGAAAAAACAGCAAAACGACAGGAAGGATGATTTTAAAAGGTGATTGTATCATTTATTTTTTTGTGCGTTGTAATCTGCCACTATGCCGTTTATCATCATTTTGGAACCGGAATAGGTAACCTTGCCCTTGGCAGGAACCATTACAATAACTGCTGAGTTCCTTTCACCAACATTTATTTTGGCTGTGCCTGATACATTCCTTGCTACAAATTTGCCTGAAACTGCATCATACAGGTCAATTTTCTTTTTACCTACATTTATATCGACAGTTTTGGTTTCCTTATGTGGGTTATAGTAAAGGAAAGTAGGGTAAGCCTTGTCACGGAAAAAATCGGTAGCCAGCAAATCCAGCTGCAATATGCCTTCTACATTAGTTGTTTTGATGATACTGCCAAAGATGCCTACGTGGCCACTGCCGTACACGCTTAATTGTGATTCAGGCGGATTCTTGCCTGGTACCCATAATGGGCCGTCACCCTGCGCCACAGGAGCTTTGATGTGGTCATATCCCTGAAGGTTAGAACGCTCTATAATACCTTCGTAAGCAATCACGTTTTTAGAAACTTCTTCAGCATCTTTCAGCGTTTCATGCTCATCAGGCATGTGCTGCGGATAGAAGAATTTAGAAGCGTTGGCAGCATTCAGCATCCATTTGCCTATGGCATTGGCATAGCGCTGGTCATAACGTACCATAGGCACCAAAGGCCATGCAGCATCATAGGTATTCATCAGGAAGCCGTAACCGCCGTGGTCAACAGTACTACCCACAATACCTGATATATCAAAACCGTTCCAGTTGCCTACCAGAACACCCCAGCCTTCGCGGCATATAGCGGTGCCGTCAAAACTCCAGCGAAGCATTTTTGCCGTATCAAATTTTTCGCCCTGCTCAGCATTCATCCTGGCAGAAAGGTAAGCACCAAACGGCATTAGCAGTTCATAGGTTGGATTTTGAGGCTGCGCTTCAAGAGCCGACATAGCCGACAGCGCACCCTCCAGATACTTCTTATCACCAAACTTTTTGTAGGCTGAATACAGTACCCATGCATGCCCAGCGGCAGCATCAGGCTGTATGCAGATGTTGTTTTTCATCGGCATCATTTTGCCGTAATCAAAGTAGGAGTAGTCGTAGTTTCCGGCCAGTATCTTATCGGCATTGTAAAATTTATCGGCTATTGTCCTGGCCAGGTTTTCCAGCCCCGGCTCATTACTGTATTTATCATATATGGCATAAAAAAGTACATTAGGGTATACATCATACCACCAGTCGCGCCCGTAACCACCGCCCAATAGCGCCACTTCAGGTGCGGTATTGTTCATCATGATGTCCCACCCGGTATCTTTATTAAAGTAATTTTTCAGCATAGCTACATAATTGCGGCCATCCTGCTTGGTTTTGTCAATGCCTACCAATGTTGCCCCCAGTGTTGCCCCCATAGTGGCCAAAGCCTCATGAAACATACCCTTATTATTACCCGGCCCCTGGCGCACATCGCCAATAGCGGTATATATGCCCACTACATCCTGCGGAAAGTTTTTGCGGGAAGTATCCACCCATGCCAGTGGCCATAATTTGCCTTTGGCGTTAAAGTCGTATACGGTGGTATCAAAATCTTTGGCGAGCTTGTTGTAATCAATTATGCCGTAAGGTGCAGGCATTTCTGCCATTTGGTTTACGCGCTCTATAGGCAGCTGCTTTACCTGTGCCGTAGCGGATAAACCACTTAGCAAAAATAACCACAATCCGGCCTTAAAATGAGTATTCATATAGTAATGTGTTTGTATCGTTTAAACTAAGTTGGCAGCAGTTTCCTCCAAAACTTTGGTATCTTCAATGTCTTCTTTTTCCGGTGCTATTTTGTTGCCATGCGCAATGATGTTTTTGCTGATAAAGATAGAGCATAGCTGCAATACGGCAATAATGGCCACGGCATATCGCAGGGCAACATCTTCCGATATATAGAAATACAAGCCCAGGAATGTACCTGCGCCCAGCAGCCTGCCCAGGTAAAGGCCGGCCTCATGGTTCAGTATATACGTAAACTCACCACGCTTTTCTATATGGCTCACAATGTCAATCACACGCAGCTGGATAGGAAAGTAGGCCAGGTCCATCAGTGGCTTGGCTATAAGCAGCAGCAGCAGGAATACGATTACGCTGGTTTGGTTAAACATGGCCCCGTTAAGACAGGCACCCAAAGCAAAGAGTATCAATCCTACCGAGAAAGTCTTTATCCTGTCAGATGGCTTAGAGAAACGCCCGATGAAATAAATGATGATAGCGGCTAAAACTGCACCTATGGACTGTGCATTGCCCAGTGCGCCTTCTTCGCCTAAAATCTTGAATATAAGCATGGCCGGCGCCGTAACCAGGAAACCCTGCGCCAGCCCTTTAAATGTTGCCAATGACAACAGCTTATACCAAAGGGGATGGAATTTGAAGAAGATGTACTTTTTTTGTACGGGATTTTCAAACTTACCCCTGAAACACACCGCCGATGCCACCATTGTTATCACAAAAACCACTCCGGTAATGATGACATAGGCATTGTGTTTTTCTGTTTCGCCGGTTTTAGACTGTATGAACCAGCCTATTGCGGCAGGTATGCATATAGCGATTATGGTGTAGAAAAATGTTTCGAGGCCATAATAATAATTACGGTTATTATCATTAGTGATAGATACGGCAAGGTAATCACGATTAGACCAATATAAGCCAAAGGATAGCCCCATAGTTATACCGGCTATGCCTATGCCCGTAAGATCTAGTGTTTTTAAAGACATCATGATAATCATGGAAACCCCACTGAGCATCATGCCAATAGAGTATAGTACCCTGATGTTAATATACTTGAGCAGAAAGCCATTCACCAGAAAGGTAAGTGGTATGCCTGTATAAATGGCCAACTGGTAGATGACAACCTTAGAGGTATCGCTGGAGTTGCGCATAATGTAAGCCGCCACAAAAATATCTATAACCGGCTGCACAATAGCATACACCAAATTGGTTAATACCAGTATGCGGAAGTTGTGCGACTGGCTTTTGAAATGGCCTATTTCGGTAGTTAGTTTCTTAAGCATCAGTCGTATTTTAGTTGTGAAAGTATTTCTGTGATAGAGAATTTCGCACCGCATACAAACTCATCGGCAGCGCCGTAGTACAGGGTTACGGTATCGCCATCGGCCTCAACAACGTGCCCATTGGTAAATACCACTTTGCCGAAAAAGCCGTTCAGCTCATATTCTTCCGATGGTATCATGATGGGAGCTTCGGTACGGGCCAATACCTTGTATGGATTGTCAAGGTCCATAAGGATGGCACCCAGGCAATAGTAATGTTCCTGGTTAGCGCCGTGGTATATTTCCAGCCAGCCTTTTTCGGTTTTAATCGGTGCAGCACCGGCACCTATGCGCTTGTTGTCCCACATTCCTTTGCGCGTGGTGGCAATGCACTGATGGTTGCCCCAATGAATACCATCAGGTGAGGAGGCCAGCCAAATGTAATTACCGCCAATATCTACACTACTTGGGCGGTGCAGGGCATAGTACAAGCCGTTTATCTTTTCTTCAAATATGGCGCAATCCTTATTGTGTGCCGGGAAAATCAGTCCGTGCTTTTCAAAAGTTTTCCAGTTTTTTGTGGTGCGCAACCCTACTGCCACACCCAGCGGAGATACCGAAGTGAAAGTAAGGTAATAGGTATCGCCAATTTGCGCCACTCGGCAATCTTCCACACCAAAGGTTTCGTGCGGACCTTCGCCAACAAGCGACGGGTAGCCTTCCGGCTCATAAAAATTCACGCCGTCATCACTGCACAACAATCGCAGGTGCGAAAGGGTAGTGAGGTAATCAGCACCTTTATAATTGATGACCCTTGCATCGTCAGCTACAAGCTCCGGGTCGTTTTTGTCTATTTCAATAATGTTTATGCTTCCGGTATCGGTAAGCACCGGGAAAGATATGGTGGTATCTTTTTGCTGCGGCCTTTCGGCAACGCGCACTATAAGCCAGGTTTTATCCTCAAAGCGGAAAACGCCGGGATTAAGCAGGCAGGTAATTTCAAGCCCTTCGCGGCTGGGTTTTAAGTCCGCCGGAGACAATAGGGGATTATGTACAAAGCGTTTGGCAATGTCTTTCATTTGTAATTTTATAAATTGAGTTAACCCAGGCCCGCCTTGCGGCAGTTCCTGAGCTAACCCAAACTAAGTAATTTTAATAATCGTTTTGTGTAAGTGTACCTGCAGATGCGTCAATTTCTGACTGCGGTATTGGGTACAGCATGTGCTTAGGCAGGAAGTTTTTGCCATGTGCCTGTAATACCTGCTGTGCAATGCCCCAACGCTTAAGGTCAAGCAGCCTCTGGTTTTCAAAGCCAAGCTCTACCCTGCGCTCATGTATCAGCCATGTTTTCACGGTAGCCTGGTCAGCTGTAGTTGACCTATCCGGTAGCGTACCTGCTGGAACAGCATTGCCGTTAGCATCTACACCGTTCCTTGCCCTTGCCCTTATCTGGTTGATGATAGCAACAGCATCAGCCTGGTTGCCGGTTTCGTTAAGCGCTTCGGCCTTCCAAAGCAGTGCATCAGCATAACGTATGTAAATTTTGTTGTTAGACGCATCGTCGTTACCTTTATTGGTACCGTCAAGAGTACCCAACATCTTGTTCACGTTTTGTGCAGGTGCATTTACAGTGTACAATAAGCGTGGGTCATTAGGTTCAAACGCATTAAGGAAATCAGTGCTTGGCGCAAAAAAGCCCCAACCCAGCGGCGCACATATACCATTACCCCTACGTGGGTTGGCATTGGTTTGATGGTCAAACGCAAATATCACTTCGTTATCGGTAAATTCTGAGCTGAAAGCCTCAAAGTAGTTATTGTTAAGCCCATAACCAAGTGTTACTAATTGGTCTACAAGCCCAGGAACTGCATTCCAGTTTTGAGTATAAAGCTCTGATTTAGCCAAAAGTGCGATAGCCGCAGCCTTAGATACACGCCATTTTTCAGTATCGGATGAATACTTGGTGTTTGGCAGTAAATCCCTTGAAAGGGCCAAGTCTCCTTTAATGCGTGCCCAAACAAGTTGCTTGTCGGCACGTACAGAAACTTCAAACGCTTCCTGGAACGATTTTATAGGCTTTACAATCAGTGGAACATCTCCAAAATTGGTTACCAATGCGAAGTAATAATAAGATCTTAAAAAGTAAGCTTCACCAAGCAGCTGGTTTTTTCTTTCAGTAGTTATGCCTGTTAACTCTTCAATATTTGGCTTTTCTAATTGGGCCAAGGCCGTATTTAATCTCCTGATGCCCTCATAGTTATATTTCCATAAACCATTGGGCCCACCATTTGTTGACGTAAAGGTAAAATTGTTCAATTCATCAATCCAGGGCTGGTCACCATCGGTAATCCATTTTTTCTCCATGTCGTCAGATGCTACATCCTGTAACACATAATCATTCTGGAATACCAGTCCACCGGTCCAGTCCCAGTTACCCATAATATTGAGCGTGTTCGACAGCAACATGTAGGAACCCTTTACACCGTTTTCCATAGATTGGAGGGTAGGTGTGTCATCTGCCTGTTCATCGGTAAGGTTACCTAAAGGCGGCTTGTCCAGTTCATCTTCACACGCAGTAAATGCAACTAAGCCAGCCAGTAGAAATATTTTTAAATAATTTTTCATAACAATTTAATTAAAGTTTAATTCTTGCCCCAAAAATCACAGCTGAGGTTTGTGGATAAGTTCCCTGGTCTTTATATTGTGTTGATTCCGGATCCAATCCAGAATATTTGGTCCACGTTAGCATATTTTGTCCTGAAACATAAATACGCATATTGGTCAGCCCTTTAAAAGCATCTTTAAATGTGTAACCAATTTCTATGTTTTTAAGCCTCAGGTAAGAAGCATCTTCCACAAATTTGCTGGATACTTTGCTTCCGCCATTATCATTAAAGGTAACACGCGGCGTGCTGTTGGTAGAACCTTCTCCGTTCCATGCCCCTAATACATCGGTAGAAGAGTTGAAAGGACGGCTGTCATAATCCAGTATCTGCTTCAGGTCATTATAGCGGTCAACACCTTCAACACCTTGGAAAAGGAAAGAGATATCGAAATTTTTATAGGATGCATTGAAAGAGAAGCCGTAGGTAACTTTAGGGTTGGGATTACCTATAAATGTACGGTCATTGGCATCAATCTGCCCATCACCATTAAGGTCTTTAAATTTCATATCGCCGGGCTGTGTTGTGCCAGCATTAGAATAGAGATGTGAAGATACCTCGGCCGCGTTTTGATAAATGCCGTCAAAAACATAACCATAATAAGAGTTAAGAGGTTGGCCAACTACTGATCTTACCCGTGCATTAGTATCTTCTATCAGCGGCACATTAGGATGTAGTTTGGTAACTTCATTATCAACAGTTGCAAGATTCGCAGATACGCCATATTTGAAATCGTTATCATTATTTTGGTAACCTAAAGCAAATTCAAAACC
Organism: Flavobacterium sp.; assembly: GCA_041916875.1. Lineage (GTDB taxonomy): Bacteria > Bacteroidota > Bacteroidia > Flavobacteriales > Flavobacteriaceae > Flavobacterium. The sequence continues at coordinate 181,918 of JAYRYS010000005.1, read as the reverse complement.
TTTGTTAACTACTTCACCTGCGTTAATATACGTCACATCCAATTGTCCCGCAATTGCCGGTATTCTTAATGCAAGGATGATATCATCTGTTGTTTTGCGGAAATAATCAGCAGAGAATGATAATTTGTTGTCAAAGAAGCCTAGATCAACACCAAAATCAGTTTGTACTACAGCTTCCCATTTAAGGTCTTGATTACCAAATCGTATTGGTTGAACACCTTCAGGTGTGTACGCTACAAAGTTCTGATAGGCATCGTTCGGGATTTCCTGGTTACCGTTTTTACCCCAGCTTCCCCTCAGCCTTAAATTTGATAGCCAGCTTACCTCTTTCATGAATTCCTCGTTGCTTACGGTCCATCCTGCGGAGAATGCCGGGAAATAACCCCATTTGTTATTAGGGCTAAATCTTGACGAAGCATCTGCTCTCATCGTGGCCGAAGCATAGTACCTGTCTTTATAACCATATGTGCCTGAAGCGAAGAAAGAAACCAATGACCAACGAGTATCATTACCAGAAGCGTAAGGCCTTGAAATTATATCACTGCCAACGCTTCCGAAATCCAGAAAACGAAACTCATCATCATATAAATCGTAGTATGAGCGTGTGCCACCAATTGTAGATTGCCTGTTTTTAATCAGTTCAGTACCCGCTAAAAGGTTTATGTTATGAATATTATCAATATTTTTAATGTAATTTAATGTGTTCGACCAAGTTAAGGTTACATCCTGTCCGCGGTTTTCTGAAAGGTTGTTTGGCTTATTGTTTCTGCCAAGGCCGAAATACGGATGGTCAGGAGCCAATACTTCATTAGGGTCGCCATAGTTTTCAGCAAATATCTTGTTATGAGCAAAAGTCGCATCAATACCAAGATTACTCCTGAATTTCAATTCTTTTTCTTTAAGGAAAGCAAATTCTGCAAACACGTTACCAAAAGTTTGGAAGCGCTCCCTTGTGTCATCGGTAAAATGTACAATAGCCAATGGGTTAGAGCTAAACTCATACCTGCTCAGCCATCCGCCGTTTGGACCGGTGTAGAAAGGAAGGTCAGTATAAGGATCCCTTGCTGAATAAGTTGGGTCGCTTGGGTCTTTGTAAACTGCCAGTACCGGAGGGCGAATCATTGCGTGGCGTATAACGCCCGGAGCATCACCTGATGATGAAAGCTTGTCCTGAGACTGGAAGCTTATCTGCAAGTTGGTACCTACCTTAAACCTGTCGGAAATATCTGCCTCAAGGTTCGTCCTGAAATTAACGCGCTTATAGGTATCATTTTTTTCTGTTACAACACCATCAATGCCATAATAACCACCCGATACAAGGTATCGGAATTTATCAGAAGCTCCGCTTGCCGAAACCTGCACGTTTTTGGACAGCCCGGTAGTAAACAGTTCATCCAGCCAGTCAGTATTGGCAAGGTCTGTCCTTGTCCTCCTGTCAAAAGCATATGGGCTTTCAGCAGTTGGGCTATTTCCTGCTGTGTTGTGCCACGCCTGGTCTTTTACAGTAAGATACTGGTCAGTATTTAAGAGTTCAGGCAGGTTTTGGGTATAATGTATTCCTGTAAATAAATCCACATCAAAAGTTGCTTTGCCTTCCTGTCCTTTTTTAGTTGTTATAATTACCACACCACCCGATGCACGCGAACCGTATATTGCAGCTGATGCGGCATCTTTAAGTACGGTCATCGACTTAATGTCATTCTGGTTAAGGAATGAAATGTCGCGTGTAGGAACTCCATCAATAATAAATAAAGCTTCATTACTTCTAAATGTTCCTTCACCACGAACACGCAGTTTAATGCCGTCACCGGGCGCACCTGTGTTGGCAGCTACAAAAACACCTGCTACCTGGCCTTGCAGGGCTTGGGCAACATCTGGTATTCTTGTTTTAGAAAGGTTTTCCATGTTAACCTGCGATACCGCCCCGGTTATTGAGCGCTTTTGCTGGCCCACATAACCGGTTACCACCACCTCATTAAGATTTTGTGCATCTTCCGCAAGGGTAACATTAATAGTAGTGCTTACAGTTACCGTGATTTCCTGTGTTGTATAGCCTATATAGCTAAATACCAAAACATCATTGGGCGACGCATTTATGGTATATTGCCCGTTAAGGTCGGTCACCGTGCTGGCACCTGTACCTTTTACCACTACGTTAGCTGCGGGCAGGGTGCCGTTTTTATCCGAAACGGTACCGCTTATTGTTTGCGCATACAACGCGCTGCCCGACAATATTGTCCAAATGAGGACCAGGTTGTAAATAATTTTCCGACTCATACTATTCTTGTAGTTTGGTTAGTAATTAGTACTTTTTTTCTCATGTTGCTAAAATTTGGTTAGTTTAATTATGATATTGATTTACGAAAACGTTATAAATTTAAAAAGTAGCTACAAAAAACAGTGTACACTATTTCTTCAAAAGTGTACACTGCAACTAAACTGATTGATTAACAATATTTTAAGAAGCGTTGTTTGCGAAGGCCGAAGTCTTAGCCTGGTATTGCAACTGGTAATTTTTAGGGGTAGTATTATATACTTTTTTAAACTCCCGGTAAAAATAAGAGCGGTTATTGAAACCCGATTTGTAGCAAACTTCTGATACAGTAAGCACGTTTTTACGCAAAAGTTCGGCGGCATATTTCAGCCTGATGGTACGGATGAGGTCGCCTGGCGAAAGGCCAAATATCTCCTTGGTTTTGCGGTATAGTTGCGATGTGCTTATGCCAAGTGTTTTTTCTATAAAGGCGCTGTCCAGGTTTTCGCTGTCCACGTTTTGGCGCACCAGCTCTATGATGGATTTTATAAAAGCCTTCTCATCATTATTAATAGGTATGGCCGGCAGGTTCTCTACCAGAGTATCCTGGGTAAAATGTTTCAGTATGAGGTCTTTTTCTTCCAGCAGCTTTTGTATCCTTACCAGCAGGTGGTCAGGGTAGAAGGGTTTGGGTATGTAGGAGTTGGCGCCGCTTTCCAGCCCCTCAATCCTGTGCTCTACCGAATTTTTGGCGGTAAGCATGATGAAAGGTATGTGGCAGGTGCGCAGGTCGGTCTTTACTTTTTTGCACAGGTCCACACCGTCCATCACCGGCATCATCACATCACTTATTATAATGTCCGGGAGCTCTTTCTCAATACTGTCCAGGGCTTCCTGTCCATTATAGGCAGTTATCAGTGTATATTTATCAGCCAGAAGGTCGGCCAGGTAGGCGTGTATCTCTTTCTCATCTTCTACCACAAGTATCTTTTTGCGGCCATCCTCCACACTTTCCAGTGCCGATATTTTTTTAGGTACAGCCGCCGCCTTATCTCCGGTTTCCTCCAAAATATTCTTCAGATGGTGAGATATCAGTACCGGTGCGGTTTCCGGGTCTATCTCTTTTTCTGCAAAGGCTTCTTTGCTACAAGGTATCAGTATCGTGAAAACGGTTTCTGCATTTGGCACGCTTTCTACCTGTATGTCACCTTTCAAAACCGTCACCAGTTTTTTGATGTACGCCAGCCCAATCCCGGTACGGAACATCTCGGTGTCGGGCGACTTGTTGCTGTCCGAAAGGAAAAAGCGGTCAAATAACGATTCCATCTTTTCCTTAGGGATGCCCTGCCCGGTGTTGGTAACCGATATAGTGAGCTTGCCGGATTCAATTTTGCACTTCAATTGAACTTCGCCATTTACAGGTGTGTACTTAAAGGCGTTTGACATCAGGTTGAAAACTATTTTCTCTAATTTGTCCTTGTCAAACCAGCCATCCATTTCGGCCGGTATATCTAGCTTATAGGTAATATTCTTGTCCAGCGCCCAGTCGTCAAACAGTTCGGCTATCTGCTCTATGAGCCCAACCAGGTCAAAATGCCGCACGGTATTTTTGAGGTGGTCGTACTCTGCCTTGCGGAATTCCAGTAGCTGTTGGGTGAGGAACAGCAGGCGGGAGGCATTGCGCTGAATCATGTGCATGTACTTTTGGTTTTTGCCTTCAAGGGTTGATGATTCGGCCATTTTTTGTGCCGGGCCCACTATCAGCGTAAGCGGTGTAAGGAACTCGTGCGCTATATTGGTAAAAAAGGTTAACCGGTTTTCATGCAACTCTTCCTCATTTTTGCGGATAAGGATGTTTTGCTGTAATGACTGGCGCTTAAGGTTGTAACTGCGTACGAAAAGAATGAACAGCACCGAGAGCACGCCGTAAATGATGAGAGCCAGGTTAGACTGCCACCACACCGGTTTCACCCTTATGTCAATAGCATGCACCGGCTGGCTCCAAACGCCATCGCTGTTGGTCCACTTCATGTAGAGCGAATAACGGCCGCGCGGCACGTTGGTAAGCGATATCACGTTACGGTTGCCTATGTTGTTCCAGCCGTTATCAAACCCTTGTAGCTGGTAAGCATAGCGGCATTTTTCGTTATTGGTGAAGGTAAGCGCAGCCAGGTGTATATCGAAAAAATTCTGGTTATGCTTCAGTGTTAGCGATGGGTAGGATTTAGAATCGGGAGCTATTACCAGCCCCTGGTAGTAAGGAGTAGGCTGGTTTTGCCCGCTTATCCTGTCAATGAACAGGTTGGGTATTTCATCCGATTCTTTTATCTGTTCAGGAAGAAAATAGTTAAAGCCTTTTATCCCTCCCATAAAAACATAACCCGTAACAGCATCGGCATAGGCAGCGCCATCGGCAAACTCATTGTTTTGCAGGCCTTCGCTGCGGGTATAGTTGGTAAACTTATCTCCTGTAAAATTAGCCAGCCCAAAGTTGGTGCTTATCCATAGCCCTGCATCCCTGGCCGGTGCCAGCCCGTGTATGGTGTTGTTGGGCAACCCGTCTTTTACCGTATAGTTTTTAAAAAGTGCGGTATTGCCATTTATACCCTCCAGTACATTAAGCCCGTAGCTGGTGCCAACCCATAGTTTGCCCTGTGCATCTTTAGCCAGGCATAAAATATCGTTGCTGGAAAGGCTTTGGACATTGCCAGGCACATTTTTGAAAGCCGTAAACCGGCCCGATTGCTTATCAAAAAGGTTAAGCCCGCCCAGCCTTGTGCCTATCCACAGCTGGTTATCATCTTTCGGGATGATGGAAAATACAATGTTACTGCTCAGGCTCGTGGCTTCTGTACCTGCCAGGTAACGCTTAAATCCATATACCTTAAGCCTTTGCCCGGCACGCTCAATTTTACAGCTTATAATGCCATAACCATTAGTACCCAGCCATATTTGGCCGTCAGTATCAGTATAAATAGCGTAGGTAGATTTAAAGTAATCGCACCCTTTGCTGCCTTCTATCTCTTCCCAGCTTATTATTTTTGATGTTTTGGTGTCATATACAGTAATGCCATCACCATCAGTACCCATATAAATAAGCCCGTCAGTACTTTTGCCCAAGGCGTATACCGCGTTGTTCAGACTGCTGTTGGCCTCGTCAAAACTCTGGTAAGGGCTTAGGTTGCCCGTGGTATAAAAATCCGGTGGGAGCCTGAAAACACCTTTGCCTTTGGTACCTACCCAAAAGTTGCCGCCATCATCCTTAAGGAAGCTACGCACTATAGCCCCGTCTATTTTTGGCAATTGGCTGCCGGATACCAAACCGAATGATTTTTGTAGCGGATGCAATTTAAAGATACCGTCACCATCAGTACCTGTCCATAATATATCTTCGCTACCCTGCATCAGCGTAGTGATCTTGTGGCCCGCCAGGTAGCCTGCCCACGGCTTTTTAATTTCTTCCCCATGTTCATTTATTACTGTATATCCCTGTTTGCCGGCCAGTACCAGGCCTTTTGGGATTTCACCAACAATATTGTAAATATGGTTTTGTGCCAGTAATTTTTCCTGTTTTGAGGATACATCATACAACTTGGCCACGCCCCGTGTTGATACCATACAGATGTTGCTGCCCCGTAGCATTCCAAACGCGCGTATGCCTGAAGCAATACTTGAAGTACTTCCTACTGCTTTTTTGCCATTTTGCGAAATGATGGTAAGTGCCTGTAATTCGTTATCTTCAAATAATGCCAGCAAATGCCCCGATGGTGTAAACTCCAGTTTTTTTATCGCTTTCCGGCGGAAGCCATTATTCTTAAGCAGCTGGAAGCTATTGCCGTCAAAATATCCTAACCCCCAATCTTTCACGGCACAGAATACACTCCCCGAACCATCAATAGCCATGCTGAACTGAGATTCCGACATCGGCGGGCGGTTGTCTTTAGAAAAATAATAGCGCGTAAAAGTATCAGTCGTTTTATTATAGCGGTTAATGCCGTGCATGGTAAGTACCCAAAGCTGGCCGGCACTGTCCTCGCCAATTTTTAGTATAACCTGGTTGGATAGTGAATTTTTGTTATCAGGCTCCGGGCGGTATATCCTGAAGCTGTTGCCGTCATACCGGTTTAGCCCATCCCAGGTACCTATCCACAGCAATCCCTGCGAATCCTGAAAAATACAGTTTACCGAACTATTGGATAATCCCTTGGTATTATCTATTTGCCCAAACGAATATTTAAGAGCAGTTGTATCTGCCGAGGGTTGGCTTTTCACCACCATAGCCGGCTTTTCCGTTTGGTCATTATTGGTACACCCCGCCAGTAAAAGCAAGGAAACATAAGCAAAAAGCAATATCTTGTTTTTTATACAGATGATGTTGCGCACAACAGTAAAGCAAATGTCTTTCAAAAGGTTTTGGGTGCCGGTAAAGTAGCAGTGCCGGCTTATGCCCCTAATGTACAAAACTATTTGTTAGTTTATGCAGGATATAAATAATTAGTGCAAGCTGCTAATCATCATCAGGCGGCGATTCAATATGCTCCATATAAAATACCTGGTAGTGCAGGTTGTCCTGCAGTGGGCGGGCGTGGTTGGCATCCTTTAGCCGGTGCAGCATATTTTGTTGGAAGTGAGCTTTTTTATCAGCACCTTCAGGAGCTACAATACCCACAACAGCATAGCTGGTAAATACACCGGGAATATCCAGCTTATCGTGCATTTCGTTACTCAGTGTAAAGCCGTCTTCATACACATCAATTATATCATCAACCGTGGCGTGCTGTGCTGCGGCAAAAAAAGCATCGGGCACAAAACCCCGTTGTGCTTCAAGTTCCCTGCCACCTTTTAGGCGGAATATAGCTCTGTAATGCGGCATATTTTTATTTTGATAAACTAAATATAAGAAATTGTTTGTACAGATGCAAGTCAGTCCTTTACCCAGCCGTGCAGTTTCAGCCACTGGTGGCAGGCAGCAGGCCATTGACTGTTGCCGGCATCATTGCCCAGGCCAAAACCGTGGCCACCGGTTTCGTAAATGTGCATTTCGGCGGGGATGCCGTGCAGCTTCAGCACAGCGAAATACAAAAGCGTATGCGCTACGGGGACAGACTTATCATCGGCAGCATGCACCAAAAATGTGGGCGGAGTAGCGGCATTCACGTTATTTTCGTTAGAGAATTTTTCTATGGCTTCAGGAGTTGGGCTGTCGCCCAAGAGGTTGCGCTGCGAGCCTTTATGGGCAATATCATTTTTCATGGAAATCACAGGGTAGATAAGGATGGAGAAATCAGGGCATGCACTGGTGCTGTCGCTTACTGTATAGGTATTCTCTGCAAAGCGATTAGAAAGGGTTGCTGCCAGGTGCCCGCCTGCGGAAAAGCCCATCACGCCAATTTTATCAGTATTGATTTTATATTTTGCAGCATTACGCCGTATTACCCGCATGGCTTCCTGAGCGTCCTGTAGCGGGCCGATAGATTTATCTTTCATAATGGCATCGTTCGGTAACCGATACTTCAGCACAAAAGCGGTTATGCCCAAAGTATTGAGCCACTGCGCTACTTTCTTGCCCTCCTTATATAAGGAAAGATGCCCATAACCGCCTCCGGGCAGGATAAGCACCGAGGTACCATTTGGCTTTTCAGGCTGGTAAACCGATAAAGTAGGCTGGCTCACACGGCTCGCCTTTTGCAGTTCGCCGTCCTTATAAATGGTTTCCTCATTATAATTGGGTGCCTTTATTTCACCGGGCACATTATTTTTCCAAATCGGAAACACATCATTCTGTGCATTAATATGAAAACTACTGAATAAAAAGCAAATAATGTATATATAAAAGTGTGTTTTTTTCATATTTTATAATCGTTTTGTCAGGATGTAGCCCTTAATTATTTTGATAATATAATTTATATATATTTTTTTTGGATATTATTCAGTTAATATAAAATTAAAATATATATTTGTGCAATCGATTACATTGTTTAAAAATACAAATGTAAAAATTTTGTTGAGGATAAATAATATACCTTAATGAGCCGATAAACTTAAATGAACATATAAAGTATGACACAGAATAAAAAAGTTGCCGGAAACTATCGCTGGACCATTTGTGGGCTGCTTTTTTTTGCAACTACCATAAATTATCTGGACAGGCAGGTGTTATCATTAACATGGTCGCATTCAATTGCTCCGGAATTTCACTGGACCAATAACGATTATGGTAACATTACGGCACTTTTTTCTATTTTTTATGCTGTATCATTACTATTTGCCGGCCGCTTTGTAGACTGGCTTGATACCAAGAAAGGGTTTCTTTGGGCTATAGGCATCTGGTCGGTAGGGGCGTGCCTCCATGCTTTTGCAGGCATTGCCACATCAGGCATTATTACAGGCAACTGGCTGGTAGGTTTTCAGGAAGCGAAAAATATTATAGAGAAAGTTAATGATACGGGTCTTGTAATTTCGGTAAGCGTTTCCTTATTCATCTTTGCACGTTTTGTACTGGCAGTGGGTGAGGCGGGCAACTTCCCTGCAGCCATTAAAACCACAGCCGAATATTTCCCTAAAAAAGACAGGGCATTTTCTACCAGCATATTTAATGCAGGGGCTACCATAGGTGCTTTATTGGCGCCGGTTTCCATCCCCTTCATCGCTAAATACTACGGATGGGAGATGTCCTTTATCATTATAGGCGCGCTTGGCTTCGTGTGGATGGGCTTTTGGGTTTTCCTGTATGACAAGCCCGAAAGGCACCCAAAGGTATGTGCAGAAGAACTGGCTTATATACAGCAGGACAGCATAGCGGACAGTGAGATTGCTGGCTATGTGCCGGAGAATGCCAAAAAAGTATCTATTGCACAGTGCTTTAAATACAGGCAAACGTGGGCTTTTGCATTTGGTAAGTTCATGACCGATGGTGTTTGGTGGTTCTTCCTGTTCTGGACACCGGCTTATTTAAGCTCAGTGTATAAAATGGATGAAACCGAGACAGCATTACCATTATTTGTTCTATATGCCATCACATTGTTATCAATAATAGGTGGTTGGCTGCCTACCTATTTTGTAGAGAAAAAAGGCATGAACCCGTATGAAGGCCGCATGAAGGCAATGCTGATATTTGCTTTCTTCCCGCTACTGGCGCTCTTTGCACAACCGCTGGGTCACTATACTTACTGGATACCGGTACTCATAATTGGTATAGCCGGTGCGGCACATCAGTCATGGTCGGCCAATATTTTCACCACCGTGGGCGATATGTTCCCTAAAAAAGCCATCGCTACCGTAACTGGCATAGGCGGGCTGGCAGGCGGCATGGGCTCTACGCTTATCAATAAAGGATCGGGACTATTGTTTGATTACAGCAAGGATAGCAATATGAATTTTATGGGCTTTGAAGGTATTGAGGCCGGGTATTTCATCATCTTTTCCATCTGCGCAGTATGTTATTTAACTGGCTGGATAGTAATGAAATCGCTGGTGCCTAAATATGCCCCGATAACGGATTTATAATACAACACAGAATTAAAATATACTGAATGACACATTTTGAGTTCAGGTATGCTTCCCACCCGAAGGATGCCGCCAAATATGATACTAACGAGCTGAGGGAACATTTCCTGATTGAAACCCTTTTTGCCGAAAACCAGGTTAGGCTTACCTATTCTATGTACGACAGGTATATTGTGGGCGGCGTTATGCCGGTTGGGCAAAGCCTCAAGCTGGAAACCATACCGTACCTTAAATCAGACAACTTTCTGGACAGGAGGGAGCTGGGCATCATCAACGTAGGCGATGCAGGGCAGGTAAGCGTTGACGGTGAAATCTTCACCCTGCAAAAGAAAGAGGCATTGTACGTAGGCATGGGCGCTAAGGAAGTCATTTTCAGCAGCGCGGCAGGTGGGCAGGCTCTGTTTTATATCAACTCGGCACCGGCGCATACTACTTTCCCAACCACTAAGGTGACTAAAGAAAACGCGGAGATTGTTCACCTGGGTGAAGAGAAGCTGGCCAATAAAAGGATAATCAATAAACTGATAGTGAACAGCGTGGTGAAAACCTGTCAGTTACAGATGGGCCTTACCGAGCTTTTGCCGGGTAGTGTTTGGAATACCATGCCGGCACACACGCACAACCGCCGCATGGAGGCTTATTTTTATTTTGAGCTGGAGAGCCCACAAACCATTTGCCATTTTATGGGCGAACCTGATAATACCCGCCACATATTTATGCAGAACCACCAGGCGGTACTGTCGCCGGAGTGGTCTATACATTCGGGAGCCGGCACTACCAACTATTCCTTTATATGGGGCATGGCCGGGGAAAATCTGGATTATGGCGATATGGATATTGTAGCACCTAACGAACTGAGATAATGATGATGGATTTATTTAATCTGCAAGGTAAAAGGGCGCTGATAACCGGCGGCACGCACGGCTTGGGCATGGCCATGGCCGAAGGGCTGGCGGCGGCAGGGGCCGAGCTTGTAATTACAGGTACTACGCCCGCCAAAATGGATGAGGCGCTGGCACACTATAAAAGCAGAGGCTACAACGCCACCGGTTACCTGTTTGACGTGACCGACGAAAAAGCGGCAATTGAAAATGTGGAGCGCATCAGTAAAGAGTTGGGCGACATACATATACTGGTAAATAATGCCGGTATCATAAAACGTGAACTTGCCATAACCATGGCAGTAGAAGATTTCAGGAAGGTGATAGATGTTGACCTGGTTGGGCCATTCATCATGTCGCAGCTTATTGCCAAACAGATGATTGAAAGGCGCGAAGGGAAGATTATTAACATTTGCTCCATGATGAGCGAGTTGGGCAGGAACAGTGTTTCGGCTTATGCCGCAGCAAAAGGCGGGCTGAAGATGCTTACCAAAAACCTGGCTACCGAGTGGGCTAAGCACAACATACAGGTAAACGGTATCGGCCCGGGGTATTTTGCCACATCGCAAACGGAGCCTATACGTGTGGACGGGCACCCTTTTAATGAGTTCATTATCAGCAGGACACCCGCAGCACGCTGGGGCAACCCGGAAGACCTTGCCGGTGCGGCAGTTTTCCTGGCATCTAAAGCCAGTGATTTTGTAAACGGGCAGATACTTTATGTTGATGGCGGAATCCTTGCCACCATAGGCAAACCTGCCAACGAAGAATAACTTTTTAAGCAACTACAATGAGCACCAAGTTTATACATGATAATTTTTTGCTGGAGAATAAGTACGCTGAAGAGCTGTACCACAACTATTCTAAAAATCAGCCTATTATAGATTACCACAATCACCTGCCGCCGCAGCAAATTGCGGAGGATACCGTTTTTGGCAACCTTACCAAAGTATGGATAAACGGCGACCACTATAAGTGGCGCGCCATGCGCACGCTGGGTATCAGCGAAGAATTCATTACTGGAAAAGCCTCAGATAAGGGCAAATTTTTGAACTGGGCCAAAACAGTGCCCTATACAATGCGCAACCCACTGTACCACTGGACACACCTGGAGCTGGCGCGTTACTTTGATATATACGACTTGCTGGACGGAAATTCAGCTGAAAAAATATACGCAGAAACAGCTGAAAAATTAAGCACTAAAGAATACAGCACGCAAAGCCTGTTGAAAAAAGTAAATGCCGAACTGGTTTGCACTACCGAAGACCCGATTGATACGCTGGAACATCACAAAGCCTTGGCACAAAGTGATTTTAGTGTGAAGGTAAGCACTGCTTTCCGCCCTGATAAGGCAATACTTATTGGCAACGCCGGGTATAATGATTACGTGAATACACTAGGCGAGTCAGCAGGCGTGGAAATCAATTCCTATACTGATTTATGTCAGGCCCTGCGCAACAGGATAGAATACTTTAACCAGAACGGTTGCAGGCTTTGCGACCATGGGCTGGACCAGATATATTTTGAAGATTTCACCGAGAATGAGGTAAAGCTTATCTTCTGGAAAAAAAGAGAAAACAAGGAACTGAGCCCTGTTGAGGTACTGAAGTTCCAGTCGGCAATACTATTGTTCCTTTCGGAAACTTACCATGAATTCGGTTGGGTGCAGCAATTCCATTTGGGTGCGCTGCGCAACAACAATGCCCGCATGCACAGGATACTGGGCCCTGATACGGGTTGGGATTCCATAGGCGATTATCCGCAAGCGCTGAAGCTTTCGGCATTCCTCAACGCGCTTGACAGTAAGGATAAGCTAACCAAAACCATCATCTACAACCTTAACCCGGCTGATAATGAGGTGATGGCTACCATGATAGGCAACTTTAACGATGGCAGCGTAAAAGGCAAGGTACAGTTTGGCTCCGGCTGGTGGTTTTTAGACCAGAAGGACGGCATGACCAAGCAGCTTAATGCCCTGAGCAACATGGGGCTCATCAGCTGTTTTGTAGGTATGCTGACCGATTCCAGGAGTTTCCTGTCGTTTCCAAGGCACGAATACTTCAGGAGGATACTGTGCAACCTTTTGGGCGATGAGATAAAAAGGGGCGAACTGCCTAACGATATGGAATGGATAGGCAAAATGGTGGCAGACATAAGCTATCATAATGCAAAACAATATTTCAGTTTTTAATAAGCAGATTGATGGAGAAGGTGGTGACTTTCGGCGAAATCATGCTGCGGCTTTCCACGCCGGGGCATTCTCGCTTTGAGCAGGCAAAATCATTCACGGCCAATTATGGTGGCGGGGAGTTCAACGTGGCGGTTTCGCTGGCCAATTATGGTATTGAGGCTGATTTTGTAACCCGCGTGCCTGATAATGAAATTGGTCGATGTGCGATAAAAGAAGCCAAAAAAATGGATGTGGGCTGCAAAAATGTGGCTTACGGCGGTAGCCGCCTGGGCATCTATTTCCTGGAAACAGGGGCAGGCGTGCGTGGCAGCAATGTGGTGTATGACCGTGCCCACAGCGCTATGGCTACCCTGCAAAAAGGCATGATTGACTGGGACAAGGCACTGGATGGCGCCACGTGGTTCCACTTCAGCGGGATTACCCCGGCATTGTCTGAAAACGCAGCTGAGGCCTGCCTGGAAGCAGTGCAGGCGGCACATCATAAAGGATTGAAGATTTCGTGCGACCTGAACTACAGATCCAAGTTATGGCAGTATGGCAAAACGCCGGCTGAGGTAATGCCACAACTCTTGCAGTATGCCAACGTAATACTGGGCGACATTGATACCGCGGGGCTCATGCTGGGCATTGGAAAAGCCAATCCTGATTATCAGGACGAAGCATCCCTGGTACCATTATATAATAAGATTTTTGAAAAATGCCCTAACCTTAAAACCGCTGCTACTACGCTGCGCTATTCGGTGAGCGCTACGCATCAAAGGATCGGCGGTGTGCTGTATGACAGGGAAAAGGTGTATAAGTCTGACATCAGGGAGATAACCCCGGTGGTGGACAGGGTAGGTAGCGGCGATGCCTTTATGGGCGGCTTGTTATACGGCCTGCTGAGCTATGGAGGCGATTACCAGAAAACGCTGGACTTTGCCGTGACGGCCTGCTGCCTGAAGCATACCGTGGAAGGCGATTATAACGTGGTGACATTGAAAGAAGTTGAAAACATCATGGGCGGGATTTCGTCAGGATTGGTGTCAAGATAAAAAGATTATGGCTAAATATTCAAGGATAGAAGTAGCAACAATAATGAAGGAAACCGGCCTGGTGCCATTGTTTTTTCATGATGATGCCGAAGTGGCTAAGAAAGTGCTTAAAGCCTGTTATGACGGCGGCGCACGGCTGATGGAATTTACCAGCCGCGGCGATTTTGCCTTTGAGGTTTTTGCCGCCCTCAACAAGTATGCATTGGCTGAGCTGCCGGGCATGGTGCTGGGTATAGGCTCGGTTACTGATGCTGCTGCTGCATCATTATACATGCAATTGGGCGCCAGCTTTATAGTAACACCGGTTTTGCGTGAGGATATAGCGCTGGTGTGCAACCGCAGGAAAGTGCTGTGGTCTCCCGGTTGTGGGTCGCTAACCGAGATAGCCCGTGCCGAAGAGCTGGGCTGCGAGATAGTGAAGCTGTTCCCCGGAGATATCTACAGCCCTGATTTCATCAAAGCAATAAAAGGCCCGTGCCCGTGGACCAGTATAATGCCTACAGGCGGCGTAACCACGGCTGAAGATAACCTGAAGGGGTGGTTCAGCGCCGGGGCGGTTTGTGTGGGCATAGGCTCACAGTTAATCTCCAACGAGATATTGATTAATAAAGATTATGCCGGATTAGAGGCCAGGGTGCGCGAAACCTTAGCCACAATAAAGAAGGTCCGTACATATAAATAACAGTTACCTGATAGCAAGATGGAAAAATTAAACAGAAAGAGCAGAGGGCTTGAAAACAGGCTCCCTGTAAAGGTAGTACAGTTTGGCGAAGGCAATTTTTTAAGAGCCTTTGTAGATTATGCCTTCCAGAGGCTGAATAATGAAGTGGACTTTAATGCCGGCATTGCCATGGTGCAGCCGCTGGAAAACGGCATGGTACACATGATTAACGATCAGGACGGGCTGTACACCCTGTTCATGAACGGGATTAAAAAAGGTGAAAAAATACAGGATATTGAGTTGGTAACCAATGTGGTTAAGGGCATCAACCCGTATAAGGAATATGACGATTTCCTGGCGCTGGCAAAGGAGGAGGAACTACAGTTTGTAATATCAAACACTACCGAGGCAGGCATTGAATACATTGATACCGATACGCCCGATATGCGGCCACCGGTAGCTTTTCCGGCAAGGCTTACGGTTTTGCTGTACGAAAGGTACAGGTATTTTAACGGTGATAAGGCAAAAGGGCTGACTATAATTCCGTGTGAGCTGATCAACCACAATGCCGATACGCTGAAGGAGATTATACTGAAATATTGCACATTGTGGAACTTGGAAGAAAGCTTCAAAACCTGGCTTAATGAAAGTTGTTCGTTCCACAATACATTGGTGGACAGGATTGTGCCCGGCTACCCTAAAAACGAGATTGACGATTACAACAGCAAACTGGATTACCGTGACGACCTGATTGTGGCGGCAGAACCGTTTTTCCTTTGGGTAATTGAAGGCGGTGAAGCGCTGAAGCAAAAGCTGCCTTTCCACAAAATCAACCTGAATGTAAAGATTGTTGATGACATGCAGCCGTTCCGTACACTGAAGGTGCGCATTCTCAACGGGGCACATACCGCCATGGTGCCATTCTCTATACTTTACGGCAATGAAACAGTGAAGCAAACGGTTGACGGCGATTTTACCGGCAAGTTTGTGGACAGTATCATCAATGAGATAAGCGGTACACTGCCAATGGATAAAGAGGAGGTAAACGCTTATGCCGAAGAGGTGATGGACCGTTTCCGCAATCCGTTCATCAAGCATTTACTGTCAGACATTGCGTTGAACTCCATCTCAAAATTCAAGGTACGCGTGTTGCCGAGCCTGTTGCAATACAAAGCGAATGAGGACAAGTTGCCGGCCAGCCTTACGTTCTCGCTGGCATGCCTTATCCTATTCTACAAAGGCACGTGGAATGATGCCGGCCTTCCGGTAAAGGATTCGCCTGAAATTGTTGAAGAATTCAACGCCGCATGGGCGCTTGGCGATGTAGAGCTTGTGGTGGATAAAGTATTAAAAAATGAAGATTTTTGGGGTGAAGACCTTACCAAAGTGGAAGGGCTGGCACAGGATGTTGCCTTCGCCATAGCTGAAATACAGAATTACGGGCTTGAAAAAGGCTACCTGAACTTTAACAGGCAGTATCAATCTTAAAGTAGTAACAATGCAAAAGAAATTAATAAAGGTTAACCCTACCGATAATGTGGCAGTGGCGCTGGTTGACCTGAAAGCAGGGGAAGAGATCCCGTTTGAAGGCCAAGCGATAAGCATACTGGTTGATGTTAAGGCAAAGCATAAAATTGCCCTGGCCGACCTGAATGTGGGCGACAGGATAATAATGTATGGTGTGTTAGTAGGTAAAGCAAGCGCTTTTATAGGAAAGGGTGGGCTGTTGGCTACAACTAACGTGAAGCACGAAAGTGATAAGGTAACCGGCAAGACTGAAACCATAGGCTGGGAAATGCCTGATGCCACCAAATGGAAAGACAGGACTTTTATGGGATACCACAGGCCTGACGGGCAGGTGGGTACCGAAAATATATGGTTGTTTTTTCCGCTGGTTTTTTGTGAAAACAGGAACATTGAGATACTTAAAGATATCTTTGAGAAGGAGTTGATGAAGCCCAAAGAAACCGATTACCAGCTGTTGCTACGCTCGTTAGTGAATAAGGAAAACGGCGTTTCTGCTGATGCTGACAAAGCGGCTGATGATAACCTTTTTAAAAACATACAGGTAAAGTTCATAACACACCAGGGCGGCTGCGGCGGCATAAGGCAGGATTCGCACAGCCTGGCCAAATTGCTGGCAGGCTATGTAAATAACCCCAACGTGGCCGGCGCTACGGTGCTGAGCCTGGGCTGCCAAAACCTGCAGATACAGATATTTAAGGATGCGCTGGATGAGATAAACCCTAACAATACCAAGCCGGTACTTATATACGACCAACAACAGATGGGTACTATTGATGCCATGCTGAGCAGTGTAGTGAAAGACAGCTTTGAGGCCATTAAAAAAGCCAATGAGCAACAACGTGAGCCTGCACCGCTTTCTAAACTGAAGATTGGTTTGGAGTGCGGCGGTTCTGATGGGTTTTCGGGCATTTCGGCTAACCCTACGCTGGGTGTAATGTCAGACCTGCTGGCTGCAGTTGGCGGGACGACGATACTTTCAGAATTCCCGGAACTATGCGGGGTAGAGCAGGAGCTGGTGAACCGCTGTGTTGATGAGCAGGACGGCATCCGTTTTCTGCAACTGATGAAATGGTATGAGAAAACGGTAATTGATGCCGGTTCAGGGTTTGACATGAACCCATCACCAGGCAATATAAAGGACGGATTGATAACCGATGCCATGAAATCGGCCGGAGCGGCCAAAAAGGGCGGCACTTCGCCTATTGTTGGCGTTTCGGATTACGGCGAATACATCAAAAAACCGGGACTAAACCTGCTGTGCACACCGGGCAATGACGTGGAATGCACCACGGCCATGGTAGGCTCAGGCGCTAACATGGTGCTGTTCACAACCGGGTTAGGCACGCCTACGGGCAACCCTATTGCGCCGGTGGTTAAGATATCGAGCAATACCCAGCTGGCGGAAAAAATGCCGGATATCATTGACTTCAACACGGGTGAGATTATTACCGGCGAAAAGACAATTGAAGAGATGGCTGACGACCTGCTGGAATATATTATTGATGCAGCCAGCGGAAGGGTGATAACCAAAGCCGCACTGCTGAACCAAAATGACTTTATTCCCTGGAAAAGGGGTGTTTCACTATAAAAAAATGGCTGCCAACCGGCAGCCATTTTTTTTATTTTGAGTTACGCATTGATGAACCGCGGACAATAAGTTCAGGATTAAGGACCACCTTCTTTTCAATCTTAACATTATTGGTATTGTTTATCTGCTCCAGGAAAACCTGCGCGGCAATCTTACCCATTTCCATAGTGCACTGATCTACCGACGATATGGAAAGTTCCATAAACTTGGTAAAAGGCTCATTACCAAACCCTACTACACAAAAATCTTCCGGTATCCTGATGCCCTGCGTTTTTAGTTCCTGTATGGCGCCAAGCGCAGCGAAATCGCTCGAAGAAAATAAAGCATCAGGCTTATCTTTAAGCTTTAGCAACTGCTTTACGGCATTTTTACCGGCTTCAACATTACTTCGGGTCTGTAATACATAGTCTTCCTTAAACTCAAGGCCATGATCCAGCAGCGCCTGCTTGTATCCGTGAAAACGGTTTTCGTAAATCTCCAGCGACCTGTCGCCAGAAAGGTAAGCAATCTTACCGCAGTTCTCTTCAATCAGGTGTTTTGTAGCAGCATAAGCAGCACCAAAGTCGTCAATAGTTACTGAGCTTACGCCTTCAATATTCTTTTTACGGTCAAAAAACACGACAGGGACATTTTTATCTAAAACCCGGCGTATCACCTTATCATTATCAGAACTTACATTAGATATAGATATCAAAATTCCGTCCACCTGCGCATTGATAAGTGTATTGATGTTCTCAATTTCACGCTTTTCATCCTCATGCGTCTGGCAGATGATTACATTATACTTGTGCGGATACAGTTCTTCCTCAATACCCCGGATAATGGATGCAAAGAAGTTACTGTCTATACGCGGCACAATAACGCCAATATTGTTACTCTTTCCACTTCTTAAAGCCTGTGCCAGCTTATTTTGCTTGTAATTAAGCTTATTGGCAGTTTCCCTAACAAGTTCACGTGTGCTTTCGCTTATTTTCGGATTGTTATTCAGAGCCCTTGATACTGTAGCCGCAGAGATGTTCAGTTCCTGAGCAATATCATAAATCGTTGCTTTCTCACTCATTAAGGTAAAAAATTTTGTAGTAAAAGTAATTAATTTATATTAATGATAATTTTTAAGTTATCGATTGCATTAATTCTGTAATTCCATAATTTCCACTGAAAATCCTTAAATTCACACCTTAATATTGTGTTAAAATAAGTAATTGACTGAGATTAACGTAATAATACTTTATTTTTTTTATTGTTAATGTTTTTTTTGAACATTTTTTTTGGCAGACTGGAAATTAATATATACGTTTGTGTAATCGATTGCATAAAACGTTTTCGCTTTTTTGCAATATCTTTAAAGATTACAAATTAAAAGTTAAAAAATGCTACAAAAGCTAATACGTATTTTCCCGCTTACACTAATTACAGCAATATTAGTTAGTTCTTGTGCTGTAAAAAACAACCAGCAGGTAGCGGAAAGCAATGGTTGGGATAAAATGTATGCAATACTGGAAAGCGTAAAGGAACCTGTGTTTAATAATAAGACTTATAAAGTAACAGATTTTGGCGCTGTAGCAGATGGGAAGACAAGCAACACTGTAGCATTTAAGAACACGATTGAAAAATGTGCACAGCAGGGCGGGGGAACAGTATCAGTCCCGGCTGGCAAATACTTCACCGGGCCAATACATCTTGAAAGCAATGTAAACCTGCATTTGCAGGAAGGCGCAGAACTTTTGTTCAGTACCAATCCGGCTGATTATCCGTTGGTGCACACTTCATGGGAAGGTACGGAGCTAATGAATTTTTCGCCGCTGATTTATGCTTATAAAAAAAACAACATAGCCGTTACCGGTAAAGGAACTATTAACGGGCAGGCTACCGTAGATAACTGGTGGCCATGGGCAGGCAAAGGCTATGGCTTTAAAAAAGGTATGCCAAGCCAGGCTGACCCATTGAACCGACCACGGCTGGTGCAACTGGCTGAAGATGGTGTTCCTGCTGATGGGCGCATGTTTGGAGATGGGCATTACCTAAGGCCAAGTTTTGTAGAGTTTTTTGAGTGTACTAATGCAATGATTAAGGATATCAAAATACTTAATGCTCCTTTTTGGGTAATACACCCTATAAAATCAACCAATGTGATTGTTGATGGTGTAACCATTACCAGCCATGGGCCAAACAATGACGGCTGCGACCCTGAATACTGCAAAAATGTAGTGATACGCAACTGCAGTTTTAATACTGGTGATGATTGCATAGCTATAAAATCAGGACGTGACGGAGATGGCAGAAGGGTGAATATTCCCAGTGAGAATATTGTAGTGCAAAACTGTAAAATGTTTGACGGGCACGGCGGTGTAACCATAGGCAGCGAAATATCAGCCGGGGTAAGGAATGTTTTTGTTGAAAACTGTATTATGGACAGCCCTGAACTTGACAGGGCCATCAGGATAAAATCGAACACGCGCAGGGGCGGATTTGTAGAAAACCTGTATGTAAGGAATGTGCAGGTGGGCCAGGTAAAGGAATCAGTACTGGGTATTGATATGTTTTATAGTATACATGGCAACCAAACCGGCAATTACATGCCACACGTGCAAAATATTCTGTTAGAAAATGTAACTGTAAAAAATGGCGGTGATTATGGCATTTTAGCCAGGGGCATACCCGCACAGCCTATAAGCGGCATTA
This sequence comes from Flavobacterium sp., assembly GCA_041916875.1. GTDB lineage: Bacteria > Bacteroidota > Bacteroidia > Flavobacteriales > Flavobacteriaceae > Flavobacterium. Next base: position 161,594 of record JAYRYS010000005.1, on the reverse strand, counting down.
CTTTTAAAAATGTAGTGATTGAAAAGGTAAAAACGGAATATAAGACTGAGAACGTAGAAAATTTAAGGTTTATAGATACAAAAATAAACGGGGCAGTAATGCAAAGCCCCGGCAACTAACAAGCAAAACAAATTATTAACCAGCTAGTATTATGAGTATAAGGTTTTTTTATGACAAATGGGCTAATTGCGGTATAGGCATCGCATTTTTATTATTACTGCTTGCAGGCCCCACGGCTCATGCCCAATCGGCTAAAGTGAGCGGTACTGTTCTTGATGAGGCAGGCATGAGTATACCCGGTGTAAACATTAATGAAAAAGGCACTGATAATTATACAATGACAGACCTTGACGGTAATTTTACCATTACTGTGGCAGGGGCTAAAAGCGAGTTGGTTTTTACCTATATGGGTTTTGAAACCATAACCCAGGCTGTGGGCGATAAAAAACAGCTTAATGTTATCATGAAGCCTTCAGTATCGCAACTGGAAGAAGTTGTGGTAATAGGTTACGGTACAGCCAAAAAGAGCGACCTTACCGGTGCAGTATCTACCATCTCGGGCTCTGAGCTGAGCAAACTGGCAATGCCTAATGTGGCTGAAACGCTTACAGGCCGCCTTGCCGGTGTGCAGGTGCGCTCATCTGAAGGTGCGCCTGATGCCGAGATACAAATAAGGGTTAGGGGCGGTGGCTCACTAACACAGGATAGCTCTCCACTACTGATTGTGGATGGTTTCCCGGTGAACAGCATTAACGACATTGCACCATCAGATATTGAGAATATAACAGTTCTTAAAGATGCTTCTTCTACCGCTATATATGGTTCAAGGGGGGCTAATGGAGTTATCATTATTACCACTAAGAGCGGCACTAAAGACAATAAGCTGGCAGTAACCTTCAATATGTTTAGCGGGGCAAAGTTTATAGCCAAGAAAATTGGTGTGCTTGGTGTGCAGGATTATGCTGACTGGCAGTATGAATATGCCATGATTACTGATGACCAGGCTTCTTATGATGATGTTTTCGGGCCATGGCAGCCTAACCAGTTTGCAGGAGTACAGGGTACTGACTGGCAGGAAGAAATTTATGGGCAAATGGGTATTACCCACAGCTATGACCTTGGGCTACGCGGTGGCAGCGATAAACTGAATTACAGCTTTAGCTATGCCAGGTTTGATGAGCAGGCCATTATGCTGGGTTCAGACTACAGAAGGAACAACATTACACTTAACCTTAAGAGTAAGGTGAGCGAAAAAGTGAACCTTGGGTTCACGCTGCGCTATTCGGATACAGAAATTAACGGCGGTGGCGCTAACGACCAGAATGAATTTTCATCTGCCGATGCCCGCTTAAGGCACAGTGTAGGTTATGCGCCAATACCGTTGCCGGGTATTACCGATAATGATGTTGACGAGGCACAGTCCAGTTACCTAACCAATCCTTTTATAGCTGTAGCAGATAATGATAGGCAGCAGAGGCGTAAAAATTTTAACATGCTGGGTAACTTCTCATGGAAGATTGTGAAAGACTTACAGTTCAGGAGTGATTTTGGCCTTGACAACTATAATTACACTGACAACCGGTTTTACGGCCGCACCACTTATTACGTAAGGAATATTCCTTTGCCTGAAAACCAAGGGTTGCCTGCCCTTATTATGAGGGACCGTAAGGACGTGAGGTTCAGGAATACAAATACCCTAACCTATGACCTAAAAAAACTGTTAGGTGATGACCATGGGCTTACCCTGCTTGCCGGTCAGGAGCTTATCAATACAAAAATTACTACCGGAACCAATACAGTACATGCTTTCCCAGCGCTGTTTACTTTTGACGATTCTGTTAATCTTAGTTCGCAGGGTAAACCTTTCTCTATAGATAATTTTGTAAATCCTCAAGACAAGCTCCTTTCTTTCTTTGGCCGCTTAAACTATGATTATAAAGATCGCTACCTGCTTACGGCTACCTTCCGGGCTGATGGTTCCAGCAAATTTAATGACAATAACCGTTGGGGGTATTTCCCTTCTGCAGCTGCGGCATGGAAAATTTCGAGCGAAAACTTCCTGAAAGATGTTAGCTGGCTAAACTTATTGAAACTAAGGCTGAGCTATGGTCAGGCGGGTAACAACAATATACCAACAGGTCAAACCATACAAACATTCCAGTCGAATATATCAGCATGGATTAATGGAGTTTCCAACTACCTGTCGCCGTCAAAGTACATGTTTAACCCGGATCTTAAATGGGAAACTACTACAACCCGTAACCTTGGGCTTGACTATGAGTTGTTCAAAGGCCGCATAACCGGTTCATTTGATATCTATAAAAATACAACCAGTGATTTGCTTGTAAGTTTCCCCGTGTCAGGATCTGGATATGATTTCCAATACAGGAACATGGGCGAAATTGAAAACAAAGGTTTTGAAACAACCATAACTGCTATCATATTAGATAAGAAAGATTATGGTCTTAGTGTGTCATTCAACATGGGGTATAATCAAAATGAAATTAAATCATTAGGTATCATGAATGATTTTGAGTACTCTACCAAGTGGGCTTCAAGTGCTATCAATGGCGAATACCTTGTGGCGGTAGGGCAGGCTTTAGGAACCATGTATGGCTATCAGAGTGCAGGACGTTATGAAGTTTCTGACTTTACTTTTTCTAACGGAACCTATACCCTTAATCCGGGTGTGGCAGATGCTTCGGGAGTGGTTGGCAATGTACAGCCGGGAAGCATGAAACTGAAAGACCTTAACGGCGATGGCGTGGTAGACGCGAAGGACAGAACCATTATAGGCCATGCCAACCCTAAGCATAGCGGCGGTTTTGTAATTAATGCCAATGCTTATGGGTTTGACCTTTCGGCAGCATTTAACTACAGCTACGGCAATGATGTGTATAATGCCAATAAAATTGAATTTAATACCACTACGCCAACATCACCAACAGGACAGTACAGGAATCTGGGTAGCGAAATGGCAGCAGGTAACCGATGGACCAACATCAATCCGGCAACAGGTGAGGTAGTAACAGATCCTGCACAACTGGAAGCGCTTAATGCCAATACAACTATGTGGTCTCCTGCTATGCAGCGTTTTGTATTCAGCGACTGGGCTGTAGAAGACGGTTCTTTCCTTAGATTAAATACCCTTACGCTGGGCTATACGCTGCCACAGTCAACAGTAGCTAAATTGGGTCTTTCAAGGCTCAGGATTTATGGTACAGCCAACAATGTATTTGTATGGACTAATTACTCCGGCCCTGATCCTGAAGTTTCAACCAGGAGAGATACGCCGCTATCGCCGGGTGTTGATTATTCGGCCTATCCACGCAGCAGGCAGTTTGTATTCGGGTTAAACCTTAACTTTTAATTTGAAAAAATTTACATCATGAAAAAGTATATAGTAATAACGGGTTTAGTACTTTCAGGTATGTTTGCTGCCTGTAGTGATTTTACCGACTCACTTGAAGCAGATTCTGAATCTACACTTGATGAATCAATTGTGTTTTCTACTCCGGGACTTGCCGAACGTGCCGTCCACGGCATTAAAGTGCCAATGGGTGAAACCTACTCTTACCGTGGGCGATTTCTGCCATGGTACGGTATGAATACCGATTGCGAATGGTACAATTCATCTGAATCCACATCGAGCGACAAGGCTGATTTGGTGACCTATGATGCCAAACCAAACAATAGTGAAATGAACACTGATACTAATGTTTGGGCAATGATGTACTCCGGTATTGAACGTGCTAACCTGTGTGTAAGGGGTCTCCGTACCTATGGAAATCCTGTTCCTGACAGTGAAATGGGCTACCTGTTAGGCGAAGCACTAACGCTGCGTGCAGTATATTATGCCGATTTGTTGAAAGCATGGGGAGATGTACCAGCCCGTTTTGATCCGGTTAATAATATGACCATATATGTACCAAAAACAAGCAGGGATACTATATACAAGCGCCTGATTAAAGATCTTGGCGAAGCGGCAACACTAGTACCGTGGCCTAATGGCAACTCAGCTACTTCATCAGTAGAAAGGGTTAATAAAGCCTTTGTTAAAGGGCTTAGGGCACGCCTTGCACTGGCGGCAAGTGGTTTTCAGCAATATCCTGATGGCATAAGGAGAAGCAACGACCCTGAACTGTCGGTTCAGGCTATGTACACACTGGCTTTACAGGAATGCAGGGATATAATTGAGAGCGGAAGCGCACATTTGGAACCTACTTTTGAAGAGCTTTGGAAAAAATACAACCGGGAAGAAACAAATGCAGGCGGAGAGTCGCTTTGGGAAATACCTTTTGGTGCCGGCCGTGGCAGGGTGTTATATACATTTTCAGTAAATCACCAGACTGAAGATCAATTCCAGAAAATGGGTAATAACCGTGGAGGCCTGGCGGGTCCGCTGCCACACCTGTATTATGATTTTGACGTAACCGATACCCGCCGCGATGTTACGTGTGTACCTTATAGATGGGCACCTGCCGTAAACGAAATTTCAAGGCAGCAGCTGGGAGCTATCAACAGGTGGTATTTTGGAAAATTCCGTTTTGAATGGATGAGTCGTATACCTACATCGGACAATGATGACGGGGTGAATAAGATATATATGCGCTATGCTGAAATACTGATGATGGCGGCTGAAGCTGCCAATGAAATTGAAGGCCCGGGTGCCGCAGCCGAATACCTGAAAGAGATACGCAGGAGGGCATTCCCTGTGGCACAGCATGGTGTTAAGGTCGATAATTATGTGAATGCACTGACGGATAAAATAGCTATGCACAATGCCATTATGGAAGAACATAAGTTTGAGTTTACAGGAGAGATGGAGCGCAAGCAGGCATTAATTCGCTGGAACAAACTGGGTACAAACCTGATGCTGGCTAAAGAAAAAATGACTCGCCTGCAGCAACGTACCGGAGAGTATGCTGATATAGCTACAACCGTATATTCTAAGCTAAATGCAGATAATGTAACCATTAGCATATATGGCTTTAACCATGGTGAACTGGGCAATCCGGGTGCAGGCTGGACATCTACAGCGTGGAGTAACCTTACTGATGCTAAAATTAACGGCTTATACAGGGGTAACCCTGACCAGAAGCAGTTTTGGCCGATATGGCAGGTTTTCCTTAACAATAGCAACGGCTCGCTGGTAAACGATTATAATTACTAAGTTTTACTGTTGATGAAAAAGCAGGACAGGTATAGAATTAAGTTTAATATTCATGTGGCAATCAGGGTGGTTTTAATCGCCCTGGTTGTTTTTTTCTCTAATGCAGCCGCTGCGCAGCAAAACATTCCGGCTAACCTGAAATGGTCAGAAAAAATGGCGCTGTCAATAATGAAGCGGCATCCGGAAGCGTATCAGATTGATGATAAGAAGGATCCTAAGTGGGATTATGTGCACGGGCTGGTGCTTACCTCATTTGAAAAGCTTTACAAGAAAACAGGAAATAATAAATACTACGATTACATTAAGGGTTATGCCAATGCCACTATTGATAAGGATGGCAAAATAAAATCGTACAAGTTTGAGAACTATAATATAGATATGGTGGCAGCAGGCAGGATACTTTTTAGCCTGTATGATACTACTCAAGATGAGCGATACCTTAGCGCCATACAGCTTTTGAGAAAACAACTGCAAGAACAGCCGCGTACAGCAAGCGGTGGTTTTTGGCACAAAAAAATATACCCTGACCAAATGTGGCTGGATGGGTTATATATGGGCGAACCCTTTTATGCTGAATATACTATGCGATATGAAAAAGGCAAAAGCCTGGATGATATAGCAAAACAGTTTGAACTGATACACAACAACGCCCGCGACAAAAAAACGGGACTGCTATACCACGGTTGGGACGAAAGCCGAAAAATGGCATGGGCTGATAAAGTAACCGGCTGCTCACCCAATTTTTGGTCAAGGTCGCTGGGATGGTACATGATGGCTTTGGTTGACGTGCTGGATTATTTCCCTAAAGATCATCCTAAACATAAAGAACTGGTACAATACTTGAATGAGATTAGTAAAAGCGTAGCTAAATTTCAGGACAAATCCGGGCTTTGGTACCAAGTGACTGATAAATGCGGGAAGGAAGGTAATTACCTTGAATCATCGGGTTCATCAATGTTTGCCTATGCAATGGCAAAGGGCTACAACAAAGGCTACCTTCCCAAAAAATATAAAAAGATAGCCAACAAGGCTTTTGACGGGCTTACTCAAAAGCTTATAGTTACAGCGCCCGATGGAGAGATTACTATAACACAGGCGTGTGAAGTGGCCGGGCTCGGAGGTAACCCTTATCGTGATGGTTCTTACACTTACTATGTAAATGAACCCAGGAAAGATAACGACCCTAAAGCTACCGGGCCATTTATACTGGCAGCATTGGAGTTGGACAGGTAGATTTGTAGCAGATTCAATTAATATAAATACATACAAAATGAATTTCCTAAAGAAGGTTGTAAGCGTATTGTTGCTGGCAGTGCCTGTTTTAGCAATAGCACAGGTAAATGATAAATCCTGGAAAAGCATAACAGAATCAAAGGACGAGAAATGGTTTGCTACCGATGAGGCTGCTGCTATTGCTGAAAATGTATTGCTGTACCAGCGCAATATTGGCGGTTGGCCCAAAAATATACAAATGCAAAAGCCGCTTACTGAGGCAGAGAAAGCTAATTTGAAGAAGCTGAAGTCAGAATCGAAGGATTGCACTATGGACAATGGCGCGACAACCCAGGAGATGGTGTTCCTCAGTAAAATGTACAGGCAGCGCCCTGAAGAAAGGTACAAAGAGGCTTTTTTGAAAGGAGTGGACTACCTGCTGGATGCCCAATATAAAAACGGAGGCTGGCCACAGTATTATCCGCTAAAAAAAGGCTATTACACGCATATTACTTACAATGATGACCTGATGGCTCATATCTTAGTGATGCTGAAAGAGTTGAAAGATAAGTCGGGCTATTATTCCATCACTCCATGCGATAAGACCCTTAAGAAAATTGAAACCGCATTCAACAAAGGTATCGACTGTATTTTGAAAACACAGTATAGGCAAAATGGTGTACTTACTGCCTGGTGTGCACAGCACGATGAAGTAACGTTACAACCTGCTAAAGCCAGGGCTTATGAGCTACCATCGTTAAGTGGTAAGGAGTCAGCCAAGATAACCCTTTTGCTGATGTCAGTAGAAAATCCATCTAAGGAAATTGTAGAGGCTGTGGAAGCGGCAGTAAAATGGTTTGAAAAAACTAAAATTACCGGTATAAAAATAGAGGCAGTTCCATCAACAGAAGGAAGTAAGCCCGATAGGGTAGTAATGCAAAGCCCTGATGCAGAACCATTGTGGGCAAGATTTATGGAATTAGAAGATAACAGGCCATTTTTCTGTGACAGGGATGGCATAAAAAAATACACATTGGCAGAAATTGGCTATGAGCGCAGGAGTGGTTACGGCTGGTATAGCAATGAGCCTAAAGAAGTTTTAAAGAAATATCCTAAATGGAAAAGCAACCTTAAATAAGTTTTTTAAAAATTAAAAATGCAATCGATTACAATATGACCTCAAGTACAAACATTTCTAATTACTATTTTTATGAAAAAAAAATTACAAGTACTTATGTACACATTGATGTTTTGTGTACCAATGATCCTTTGTGCCCAAACCACAACTTATAATTTAGGGGATCAGTCAACTTTTACCAATTCCGGTGTACAGTGGACCTCGGTAACATCTACTACAAGCCCCGACGGCAAGATTCGTACACAGGCAGCCACAAGCCAGTGGCACAGTACAGGCTACGGGATAGCTTTTAAAGAAGGCAACGTTTTAGAAATTGATGTGTTGAGCGGAAACAATACTATCCGCTTTTATGGCTCAATACATAGCTCCGGAACGATGAAAGGATCAACTACATTGACGGGTAATGATTTAGGATTAAAAAATGTAGATTTGGATACCTATACCGGCATGGCAGATCAGACGGGATATTATGAATTTACCTATGTAGGAGGGGCAACTACGCTATATTTTACCTTTAACGGTGCTAATGCTTATACACCTGCCATTGGTGTAACACTTGTTCCCATGACATTTGCTAACACTGATGTGTGGGATTTTGGCGCAACACAGCTTAGTACCAGCTTATACAATAACCAACTTAACGAAACTTCTATAAATGCCTGGTATGGCTCTGTCACACCGGGAACATCAGGTGTAACATTACCGGTAAGTATTACTGTAGGTGCATTAGGATGGGTGGGTGCAACCAACGACAGGTTAAGGACAACCAATACAGCGCTTACACGTTATGATGCTAATGTTGCCAGCGTTACTGATTATACCGGAAGGATATATTGCAACGGTGTAACGGGATTATCAGCCGGTTTGCCTGTCTCAAGGTACATTACCCTGACGCTGAATGAAGATGATGAGGTAAAGGTAATTTCCAGAAGTGATACAAGTGGAATGCTAACGTTCCTTAACTCTGCAAACCCTGCAGCGCAAACTGATACTGCCCCGACAACTTCTGAAAGCGGTATGGTAACAACAAATAATTTCGTAGCTAAAACAGCAGGTGTTTATTTTTTATATGATGCCACTGCCAAAGCCAGCTTTTACAGGATTTACAGGAAACCGGCAACCTATGTTAATGTTACCGGTGCGGTAGATGCATCACAGGCTGCGGGGATACCGGGTGGTTACTCTTTGGTATTTACCAATGCCGCCGGAAAATCATGGACAGCTGCTGTAAATTCAGGAACTTACAGTGTGAACATCCCGGTTGGATACACCTATGACGTAAGTTTAGCCAATGCCAGTGGTTACATTATAACCACGGGAAATAATATAAACACCACAGGAATCATAACACCTGCGGTTACGCATAATGTAGTTATTTTAGGTGTTTCGCTTTATACAGTAACAGGAAGCATCACAGGTTTGGGTACAGCAATTTCTAACCTTGGCCTTACTTTTACCCCGGCTGCATCGGCAAACACTATCTATGTACCGGTACCTGTAGTTAATGCTGCAAATGCTACCTATAGTGTTCAGTTAGAGCCAAATATTGAATATACTATTACTGCGCAAGGCGTAAATGATTACCAAATCCCAGCTAACACTATTACTATTCCTGCGGCAAATACTACTGCAGCCATTGCCTTTGCGCCAAAGCCGCTTTATAACGTTACAATTAATACAACAGGGCTTACTGCTACACAAATTCCCGATTTGCACCTGACATTTACAAATCTAAATGAAACAGGCTATGTTTATAGCTTTACAGATTTGAATACAATAGCACTACGTGCCGGTACTTATAAGGTTTCATTTAGCGGCCTTGACAACTACCCGGTAGAGTTAGCGCTAACGTCTAATTTGGTAGTTACCAATACTAATACATCAAAAACACTGTCTTTTAAACCGGTAACTGTTTGGTCATTTAATGATCAGGCCGTTTCAACAACTACAACCGCGTCATATAAAGGAATGGTGTTTGCCGGGCAGGTAAGTACAGCACCGTCATCAGGACATCTTTTGGCTAAAACCGGTGCAACTATCCAGGTGCCTGTAAATGCAGGAGAAAAAGTAACAGTATTCTACTATTACACTGCTAACTTCTCTATTGAAGGAGGTGCTGAAATCAGTACTGCAACCAACAGCACATCAATTGTTGAAAAAACGGAATATATATACACAGGTACATCGGCAGGCTTTGTAACTATTACTGTTGGAGGGCCGTCAACCCTTACCACTTATTTTACCGAAATAAGGACAAGTCCTGTGGTTGCTTATGTTCCTGTAATTACTGTAGGTACTAATAAAGATTACCAAACTATAAATGGTGCATTAAACGCTGTTTCAAACATGAACAGGGGAGCGGCAGACCGTGTTACCATTATGATAGACCCGGGCAATTATGAGGAGATGCTTGTAGTAAACCAAAATAACGTTACGCTAAAGAATGCAGCCACAACCCCAAGTACAGCTTTGCTTAACAAAGGTGTTGACATTGCTCCGGGCGCAGTAAGGATAACTTCCTACTACGGCCATGGTTATAACTACTTCAGTATGGGCACAGACCAGAAATGGAATGCTGATGTACTTGCGGTAAATACTGCCAATGGCGCTACATCGTACCAAAACACAGGTGCCGGTACAACAAACGGTTCTTACTGGAATGCTACAGTGGTGATTAGCGGTGCAGGTTTTATAGCTGATAATATCATTTTTGAAAACTCATTTAACCAGTACATTTCTGCGAAAGAAGCACAGGATGTAGTTCAGGCCTGGACAAGCGGTAGCCCGGGTGCAAGGCCTACAGCAGTGGGCAATGTAAGTGTGCAGAACCGAACACTGGTAGAGCGTGCCGCTGCTATAGCTATTGCAAATAATACCGATAAGGTGATATTGAATAAGTGCAGGGTTGTAGGCCGCCAGGACTCTTTCTACGGAGGCGTTGGCGCCAGGGTAGCTGTATACAAAGGAGACATGATGGGCGCTGTAGATTATATCTTCGGGGGTATGGACGTGGTGTTCTATAAGAGCAACCTGACCATGAACGTGAGCGACCAAAGCAATGACCAGGCTTATATTACTGCAGCACAGCAATCGTCAGGCAGGGGATACCTAATGTACGAATGTACTGTTACCACTGCAATACCGCAGATAGAAACAGCATCTGTGTACAGGGCTAAGCCGGGTTATTTCGGTCGTCCGTGGGCTGCAAACACAAGCGAGGTGGTTTTTTATAATACCACCATCGAAACATCAGACTACCCGGGTTCAGAAGGTAGTTCACTCATAATGCCTTTAGGATGGCAGAATAGTTTGGGAGGAACATCAGCCGGTATGTATGAATATGGCACTATTGAGCTTTCGGGTATTAATAATACGCCACAAAGGGCACCGTGGGCCACTACGCTAACCTCACCGTTATTGACTGATGGGACCGCTATATCTACTTTTAACTTTACAAAAGGTAATGACAGCTGGGATCCTTTCCCTAACCTGATTGCTGAAGATGCGCTGGGTACAGGAAGCTATATGGCAGATGCCGGTATAAAAGTATTTGCATACAAAAATAACGTTAAGGTTACAGATGTGAAATCACCTACAGCTATTACAGTTTATTCGCTTAATGGTTCGGTTGTGAAATCACTTAACGTTACTGAAGAAACAATCTTTACCATGCCTTCAGGCTTATGGATTGTGACTGCAAAATCTGCCGAAGGGCAGAGTTCTTACAAGCTAGTTACTGAATAATATTTTAGATATACTTTAATATGGCTGCCTGTAGCAAATTTTGTTACAGGCAGTTATTATTATTAATGAACCGCATAATTTAATATTGATAGTAAAAAAAAAGCGTAAATTTTTTGTGGAATAAAAAAAAGCATTACTTTTATGCAATCGATTACATTTATTCAAAAATATATTAAACTTTTATTAGTATGAAAACAAAATTACTTTCTTCTTTTGCTGCAATTATGCTTTTTGCAGGTGTGGCCCATGCCCAGAAAACGTGGGATTTTGGTAATGACCATACCACATGGCCCCTTGGTAGCGGATATGCTACCAACACGGTAGTGGATAATTTAGGTATGTATGGAAGTGCTCCTGATGCTGAAACGCAGATAACCAACTTTGGAGCAATAACAACTAATAATGCAACTTTTCCTGACGGTTTTACAGCTACTTACCGCTTCCAGATGAATGGTGCAGGCTATAGCGGTAGTACACCTTTGGCTATGCCATCTCAGCGTTTTGTTCATTTTGATGTAAGTGGTAACTGTACAGTTAAGGTATGGTTTAAAACAGGTAGTAACGGGGCTACCAGGACTGTATATGTTAGCGACGGCACAAATATTGTAGGTTCAGGCACTTCAAACAGTGGCAGTAACGCTGATTTTGTTACGTTTACGGCAACCTATACCGGTCCGGCTACCAAGCTTTATGTATATGGCAGCGCAGCCAACAACCTGTATAAAATGCAGGTTACCGGTGCAACAGTTAGTGGGCCGGTACCAGTAGTAATGGCAAACGAGCAATTTACGGCATTACAATCAGTTAAGGTTTATGGTGCAAAAATGCAGGTGAATATAGCCAATGTGACAGAAGAAACCAGGATAGATGTTTATAGCCTTACAGGTGCGTTGGTAAAATCAGTGAATACTGATAATGATACCAGTTTTGAGCTTCCAACAGCGGGCTTATACATTGTTAACCTTACATCGGGCGAAAGCCGCAAATCAGTAAAAGTAGTTTTGCAATAAATATTTAGTTTTTTGAGCTGAGCCCGGGTTACCGGGTGAAAGTAAAGTTTTTTCATTAGGGCAGCAGTAACATCAGTTACTGCTGTTTTTTTTATTAAAAGCGTTATAAAAAAGCCCTCCTGCAATATAATCAGGAGGGCCTTTTTTTAAAATTTATTTTCAACTTCTGCTGCCTGGAGCATCAGGTAATGCAAATCAGTATTTTTTACAAAGGGTTTCAACAAATCGCTTCCCGGTCCAAACATGGCAAGTTCCACATAATCAGCTGAGTGGTCCATGCTTATCCAGCCCACAGAATTGCTGGCTTTCTGCATTTCTGAAAATGCTTTAAATGGCAGTTTCCTATAATTATACAGGCCCTCTTCTTTATGTAGCCCGTCATAATAGCTCAAAATAGTTTTAGCATCATCTTGTGTTATGCTTCCGCCATTGGCACTATCAATAATTTCTCTTACCTGTGCTACGGTAAAGTTGGGCTTTATCTCATTAAGTATCCATTCATTGGTATGGGTATATTTCTGAATACTGTCAAAATTCTTGTTGGCATCCTTCCCATATATTACACCGGGATTGGCATTTCCATGATCGGTGGTGATAATTACCAGCGTTTCCTGGTCTTTCTCTGCAAAGTCAATAACTACCTTAATAGCTTCATCAAAAGCTACCTGGTCATACAATACTGCGGCAATGTCATTAGCATGCGCACCCCAGTCCACCTTTCCGGCCTCAATCTGTAATACAAAACCGTCTTTATGGTTTTTCATATGGCCTATGGCTTTCTGCGCCATTTCGGCCAGGGTAGGGGAGGTTTCAGTAAGTTTGGTATCGTTAGCACGGTCAATGCTATAAGGCAATCCTTCTTCGCCAAATACGCCTAATATTGGCTTGTTATTACCGGCGGCAAACATATCCTTGCGGTTGCGCACCACCTGCCAGCCTTTATCAATGTACTCACCATACATGTTTTTCTTATCTTTCCGGGTCGAAGAATTAAAGTACTTATCGCCGCCGCCCATCATAATATCAAAGCCCAGCTTCAGGTAATCTTCAGCAATATCTTCCATGGCGCTACGGCTGTCATTATTCACGCAAAAACCTGCCGGGGTAGCATGGGTAATGGGTACAGTGGTAACACACCCCGCCATTTTACCTGCTTTTTTAAACTTTTGCCATATAGGCATGTATTTTTCGCCATTTGGGCCAATGTTCAGCACACCGTTTTTTACCCTCATGCCGCCACCCCATGAAGAACTGCCGGCAGAAGAATCAGTAACTATTGAGCTGGCTGATGCCGTATCCATCAGGGCACGGCTCACGCGCTGGTCTTTGTACAATTGCAGCCAGTTGCTTCCTTTACCTGTTTTACGGTTCAGATACAGGTCGGCCATGTTCAGTGTGCCTGTACTCATGCCGTCGCTAACCATAAAGATGATGTTTTTGGCTTTCTTGTTTTTATGAAGGTGTTCCAGGTTCAATATATTGGCGCTTCCTTCAAAAGGATTGAGCAACGCCGTGCCGAGTGTGAATAGCGAACCGTTCCTGAAAAATTTTCTCCTGTCCATTTCTGTAGTTGTTTTGCCAAAGGTAAAAAAGTATGCTGAAAGGGGTGGAGGAGGAGTGTTATTTTATGGATAATTAAGTTTAAAACGATAGGCTACTTCATGCGTATGATCCTTTTCACCAGTTTTACTTCGCTATAGTCTTCATTTGGTATATCTTCCGTAACACTAAATTTATTCTTTTTTATTTTCTTCACTCTTAAAGATAAGTCCTCATCCTCACAAATCCTTATCTTGGCTCTTTCAAACTCATTCCAGCTATTGTTCTTCAAAGTATGAAAGTGCAATTGGCTCCAGCATCCTACAAACCACCAAGGTATAATCATGATTTCCGCAGCACCGTCTTCATCAATATCGCCAATATTGCAAACCTGTGCACCTATGGCATTACCGCAATAAATGGCAGGCAAACCGTTGGAGAAAGTAATTTCAGTATTGCAATTGGTACAATCCCAAGAATCAGAATTTTCAGCAGGATACGACGCACCTTTTACAAAAGCTGTATCAATAATCTTATCATTATTGATATCGCCAAGAACAATTGTATCAATGCTGCGGTGTTCTGCCGTATTGAAATGATGCTTACATTTTGAAGCAGATGTTGCCAAAATTCCCCAAGCTATTCCCGGTAGCAAATATTTTAGATAAAGGTTCATATCTTATCATTAAAAAAATAAACCTACACCTCCACCATCACCTGATTCCGTATAATATCCTCCAGCGTTTCCCTGTGGCGTATTAGGTGGCCTTTGCCTTCGTGCCACAATACCTCTGCCGGACGCACACGGCTGTTGTAGTTGCTGGACATAGAAAAACAATACGCCCCCGCATTGTGAAAACAAAGCACATCACCTTCCTTAATTTCGGCAATGCGGCGGTTGCTGGCAAAGGTGTCGGTTTCGCAAATGTAGCCCACCACGCTGTAAAAACGCTCTTTGCCTTTGTGGTTGCTCAGGTTTTCGATATGGTGCTGAGAGCCGTAAAGCATGGGGCGGATAAGGTGGTTAAAGCCACTATCAATCCCCGCAAATACAGTTGATGTAGTTTGCTTCACCACATTTACCTTTGCCAGAAAAAAGCCTGCCTCGCTCACCAAAAACTTGCCGGGTTCAAAAGCCAGGGTCAGTTCCCTGCCGTATTCTTTGCAGAATTCATTAAAGCGTTTGGACAGTTTTTTGCCCAGTTCCTCTACATCAGTCTGTATGTCGTCTTTTTTGTAAGGTACTTTAAATCCGCTTCCAAAATCAAGGAATTCCAGATCTTTAAAATGTCTGGCCGTATCAAACAGTATTTCGGCAGCGTATAGGAACACCTCAATATCAAGTATATCGCTCCCCGTGTGCATGTGTATGCCGTTAATGTGCATGTTGGTATTTTCCACAATACGCAACAGGTGTGGCAGCTGGTGTATGGATATGCCAAACTTGCTGTCAATATGCCCAACGGATATATTGCTGTTGCCACCTGCCATAACGTGCGGGTTAATGCGGATACACACCGGCGTTTGCGGATGCTTGGCGCCAAATTGCTCCAGTATAGAAAGGTTATCGATATTGATTTGTACGCCCAAAGCGGCCACTTCCTCAATCTCTTCCATCGAAACGCCGTTGGGAGTGTAAATAATGCGATCGGGCGTGTAGCCTGCCATGAGTCCCAGTTGTACTTCCTGGATGGATACGGTGTCCAGCCCTGAGCCCATTTTTTCCAGCAGCTTTAATATGGAAATATTGGATAGTGCCTTGGCAGCGTAATTTATTTTTAGGTGCGGTACTTTGGCGAAAGCCTTTTGCAAACGGTTATATTGTAATTGTATTTTAGCAGAATCATAAACATATAGCGGGCTGCCAAATTCTTCCGTGAGGCTGAGTAACTGATTTGTATCCATTAAAATAGTGTTTACTACAAATGTAAAAATCAATTATTGTGAAGCCAACATAAATTTTAAGAATAACAAAATATAACAAAAAGTTATAAATATAACATTTGTAAGTTTCAATGCAAAATCTATTTCTCACATCTTCATTCAACCCGAAACCCATAACCCGAAACTCATAACTAAATTAAAAAACCCGGGGCTTTCCAAAGCGGCAGCGACGACTCTTGGCTTTGGACTTATCCCGGGTGACATTATATAAAGAGTGTGGGTTCTATTTTTTCAGTGTAAGAACGTAACCGTCAGATTCAACCTGTGTTAATATCATAGTATCGCCCTGTATATTTTGGCAGCCAAGGTCAATATCATCAATTTCTAATGATGATGCACAAATTACAGTTATTTCACTTGGTACATATTGATAATTGTACGTCCCGGTTTCAAAAAAATCTTCGGCATTGGTGTCAGCAGGGTTGTTGTTTACTACCTGCACTGTGTTGTTGGAATTAAACGTCCAGGTAATGCTGCTATTTGGCACATCAAAATTCTGCCCCTGAATACCACCACTCACATTAACCAATTTCCATCGGCCGGTCATTGAACTATTTGCCGGATTGTTGTTATCATCATCCTCATCGCAGCTGGTAGCCAGCAGCAGGGGAGAGATAAGCAGCATAAATAAAATCTTTTTCATAGCGTAATGTTTTGGTTTTCTTAGTAGATAGCGATATGCTGAAAAGGTTGCGTAAGAATTTTCTAAAAATCATTTCAGGCTAAAAAAACAATTAACACGAGTGGTGGATAAAAATTACTTTGTAATAACATTAACAGTTGGATTGATTTTGCTATTTTTGTTCCACTTTTAATAAGATAAATGCATTAATCATGAATTTACACGAATATCAGGGGAAAGAAATCCTTGCAAGCCATGGCGTACGCGTACAGCGCGGCATAGTAGCCAATAACGCTGCCGAGGCCGTAGCTGCCGCAAAACAACTAACAGCCGAAACCGGAACAGGATGGCATGTTATTAAAGCACAGATACATGCAGGTGGCCGTGGTAAAGGCGGTGGCGTAAAGCTTGCCAAAAACCTTCAGCAGGTTGAGGAGATTGCAGAACAGATAATAGGCATGGACCTTATCACTCCGCAAACGCCTCCAACCGGTAAAAAAGTACACAAAGTGCTTATTGCTGAGGATGTTTACTACCCGGGAGAAAGTGAAACTTCAGAATTTTATATGTCAGTGCTTCTTAACAGGGGCCGTGGCCGTAACATGATTATGTATTCTACCGAAGGTGGTATGGATATTGAAGAAGTGGCTGAGCACACGCCGCACCTTATATTTACTGAGGAGATTGACCCTGCTGTAGGCCTACAGGGCTTCCAGGCAAGGAGGATAGCTTTTAACCTTGGCCTTTCGGGCAATGCCCATAAAGAAATGGTTCAGTTTGTAGCTGCCCTTTACAAGGCGTATATTGACAGCGATGCCTCAATGTTTGAGATCAACCCGGTATTGAAGACATCAGATAACAAAATTCTTGCTGTAGATGCTAAAGTGGTGCTTGATGACAACGCCCTTTACCGCCAGAAGAAATATGCTGACATGCGCGACATCCGTGAGGAGAACCCTATAGAGGTGGAAGCTAAAGAAGTTGGCCTTAACTATGTAGATCTTGATGGTACTGTGGGCTGTATGGTAAACGGCGCCGGCCTTGCCATGGCAACCATGGACCTTATAAAATATGCAGGCTATGAGCCGGCTAACTTCCTTGACGTGGGTGGTACTGCTGATGCCAAGCGTGTGGAAACGGCTTTCCGCATCATCCTTAAAGACCCTAACGTAAAAGCAATCCTTATCAATATTTTTGGTGGTATCGTTCGTTGCGACCGTGTGGCCCAGGGTGTTGTTGATGCCTACAAAAACATGGGCGATTCAATCAAAGTGCCAATCATTGTGCGCCTTCAGGGTACCAATGCTGATATTGCTAAAGAGCTTATTGACAATTCAGGCATGCCAATCCTTTCAGCTACCCTGTTCCAGGAAGCGGCTGACCAGGTTAAAGCTGCCCTTAGCGGTAATAACTAATAAAGCACACATAAATGCTGAAAATCCCGCCATTGGCGGGATTTTCTTTTTATATCCTGTAGTCAAGAAGTGCCTGGTAGGGGTCGCCCTGCAGGCCGAGCAATTTAGCAAAGGCGGGTTCGGTTTTGTATCCCGCTTGTTTTAAGTGGATAATTTTTTTACGGAAATCATCACCCTCACGTTCCAGTACAGCATGTTCAATAATCATGTGCCGGTAACCGTTTTGTTGCTTTACAGGTATCTCCTGCCCAAAAATCTCAACCTCAAAATTATCGATATAGAAGTTGGCGATAACCGTGTCATTGCCATGCATTTCAATTTCCCTGATGGAGAAATCCGTATATTTTGAAAAAGCATTGAATACGGACTCCCGGAAAATTGCTTTGTCTGTCCAGCAGCAAAGTATATCCAGGTCGCTGGAAGCAATATCTATATTAAGCGGTATTGTACCGGCTAAGATGGGAGTAAACGCTTCTAATGGCTTTAAAATGATTTTTGATAAGAGGGTATAAGCTGCCTTCTGCCTCGGTGTGCCGTTTTTAAGGTAATCAATTGTGTCAAGCTTATGCAAAGCTTATTTCTTTTTGTTTTTTCCGTTGTTGTATTTTACCTTTTCAACAATAGGCTGCTGCTTGGCGGGTTTGCGTGCCACAGGCTTTTTCGGGTTGGCTTTGGTTACAGCACTTTTGCCGGTTTCTTTTGCCGGCTGTTTTACCACCAGTTTGGTGTTAGCTGTTGAATTTGAAACCGCCGCTTTGTTTTCGGCCAGTATTGCATTAGGGTCTTTCGGGGCATCTTTGGTACCGCGAAGGTGTACTACAAGCCCATCCAGGAAATTGCGGAGCACCTGGTCACCGCAGTCCATATACTTAGGATGGTCGGCATTGCGGAAGAATGCACCAATCTCCGACTTTGAAATCCTGAAATCCACCAGCTGCATAATATCCACAATCTGGTCATCGCGAAGCTGCAATGCCACACGCAGCTTTTTAAATATATCGTTATTGTTCATATCTGAATTTTTTACAAAGGTAGGGCTTTCTTACCCTAATTAAAGAATTAACCAATCTACAAATAAACACATCGTCAAATCACTGCATTAACCATAAATATGCGCCTGCAAATTCCTTGCTCCAGAGTTTTTCATTATGTTTGCCTCCTGCTATTACCTTTCTGTAAACCTGATTTTTATATTTGTTTAATTTAAGTGTTTGTTGATAAATTGTATCAAGGTCAGGAACCATATCTTCGTCTTCGCTGTCACCTGCCATAAAGTATATTTTGCCTTTTATTTTGCCTGATTTTTCTGCCAGTGCAAATATTTCTTTATTAAACCAAAACGCAGGGGAGAATACCCCGGCTTTTCCAAACACCTCCGGATATTTCAGTAGCGCGTAGTACGATACCAACCCACCGAGGGAGCTGCCCCAAATTATGGTGTTCTCAATATCAGGTTTAGTGCGGTAGGTTTTATCTGCATAGGGCTTTACGGTATTCACCAGAAAATCCAGATAACTATCTGCTTCCCCGCCTCCATATTTTGGGTTGCTGAAAGGAGTGAGTTCCCTTATGCGGTTCTCTCCGCCGTGTTCAATGCCAATCACAATCACCTCTGCTTTCAGGCTGTCCAGTGTTTCGTCAATGCGCCATTCTCCAAAGGCTGAGGTTTTGCGGTCAAACAGGTTTTGCCCGTCGTGCATGTAAATCACGGGATATTTTTTGCCTGATGTTTTATAATCCTGCGGCAGGTACACCCATAATTTGCGTTCGGTTTTCAGTTGCGGCGAATATAAGCTGAAGGATGAAACACTGGTTGAAGCTGTACTTTCCTGCGCTGAAAGTGTTAAAGTGAATAGCGTGAATACCAGTAAAATAAGGGTTCGCATCTTAATTGGCTTTTGTTTTAACATTTGATGGTATAATTTAGTTAAAAATTTAATAGCCATGAGTACTTACGAAGAAAAATTGAGCTTGCTGACCGAAATGATCGCTTTTGCGAAAATTGACGGCCGCATCCACGAGCGGGAATACCAGTTCCTGAGCATTGTGGCATCACAGCTTCGGGTGGAAAGGGATATTTTTACAAGCCTTTTTGAACACCCGGCTGAAAGAGTGGTGGTAAAATCAGAGCATCAGCGCATACTGCAGTTTTACAGGCTGGCATTACTGATGCATGCTGATGGCGTTTTACATGAAAATGAAGAGATTGCCATACGCGAGATGGGCCTGAATATGGGGCTAAGCCCATTTGCTATGAAAAGCGTATTGCTTGAAATGCGCAAATCAGAAACCGGGCTTATAGACCCGGACTTATTACTGGCTTTGTTCCGCGCGCAACATAACTAAATCATAAGCCAGTTGTAGGCTTCCTTAAATTCCTTTCGCCACAGCTTTTCGTTGTGGTGCCCGCCGTGCACTATCTTTTTGTAGACCTGCTTTTTATCTTTCACACGTTCCAGTACCAATTGTTCCATGCGGTCAAGGTCAGGAACCATAGCCTGGCTTTCGTGGTCGCCGGCCATAAAGTAAATACGGCCTTCAATAGTTTCAACACCTTCAATTACTTCAAATATTTCCTCACTGAACCAAAATGATGGCGAGAACACCCCGGCGCTACCAAACACTTCCGGAAACTTCAGTAACGCATAAAACGAAATCAACCCACCCACCGATGCTCCAAACAATGTAGTATATTGTTTATCAGTTAACGTACGGTAATTTTTATCAACATAAAGTTTAAGTGTGTTGATAATAAAATCCAAGTAATCATCGGCATGGCCGCCGCCGTATTTTTCATTTTTGAAAGGTGTCATTTCATCAATCCTGTGCGTGCTGCCGCCGTGTTCAATCCCCACAATTATGGCTTCCGAATGCAAATCGTTCAACTTATCCTCAATGTGCCAGTCGCGCTTGGGTGATTCCGCATGGTCAAAAACATGCTGCCCGTCGTGCATATAAATCACAGGGTAGGAGTTATCGGAAGCTTGGTAATTATACGGCAGGTACACCCAAATGTGCTTGTCGCGCCCAAGCTGTGGTGCATTGATGGCGAATTCGGTTATGGTGCCTTTCTCGGTTGGTTTCATAAGGGTAAGATAGTAAACCTTTTTAAGGCGGGGGAACGGCTTAAATAAACTTTATGAGTTTGCCGCGTACCACACAAGAATAAACATAATATTTTACCGCGATACATGTTAATTCATTAGTAATTGCTATATAAACAGTTGTATTGTAATAAAAACGTAAGTTAATGAAACACGGTCAATGAATTCCAGTAATTACCCATTTGGCCCCGCTGCGTCATAAAATTTTTATCAATGATTTTTGGTAAATCTGATTCTTTTACCATCAATAATTTTGCAATACTATCAAGATACTGGAATTTCCGGAAAACATAATCCCAAACAAAATAGTAACTGAGCATCCAATTTAATTCATAATCAACTACTCCATTTTGCAGAGAAGTGTTTAAGTTTTCCATCGTAATGGAAATAGCATCGGGACAAAGATCATTTAAACCAGTATAACAAGGAGGTTCTACACACAAATACCAATAGAGAAACACGGCTCTTTTTAAAGCCTCTGGATGCATAGAGCTCAAAGCTGCATATTCCCGATGAATAATTTTATATTCATCGAATACTCCCAATGCTTCAATCGCAGCATACTTTTGCTCGATTGTTCCTTCTGCATTTTCAACTAGCCTTATAAGCCTCTGTTCCCGTATGGTTAATTCCTCAATTGTCTTCATATTAAACCCTCTCCTGCAACATTTTAATCTCATCCCTCAGCTTGGCAGCCTGCAAAAAGTCAAGCTCCTTGGCCGCTTTTTACAGCCTTAATATTTATCCTATTCCTGCTCTAAAATAGCTATCATCTGCTCATGCAGTTCCGGAATTTTATTTTTGATTACATCCCAAACTATAGCATAGTCAATACCAATATAATCATGAATGAGTTTGTCTCGCATACCAGCCATATTTTTCCAATTTACATCGGGATATTTAATCCTGAAATCTTCAGGAAGTTTTTTAGTCGCTTCTCCAATAATTTCAAGGCTACGCACAACAGCACGCTTTAATGTTTCATCATCAAGAAAATCATAATAAGCCAGCAGAAAGAATATAGTTGCATTCATCATTTATATGCCGAAGAAATTCAACAGGTTCTTTAGGCATATATAACTTCGTTTAAAATTTTTGGGCCAATGTATGGGCTCAGGCTATTTTTAGTAACTACCTCAACTTTTACATTCCTAAAAATAGATTCTACGATGTCATGAAAACCCATAAGGTTATCAAAAGTGGCTTTACCCGGTTCAAAATCTATAAGCAAATCAATATCGCTTTCTGCTGATTGTTCATTGCGAACATAGGATCCAAACAAGCCAACGTGTATTACCCCGAATTTTAAAAACTCCGGTTTGTAATCCTTCAATCTTGAAATTATAGTCTCCCTGTTGGTCATTGCCTGATAATTATGTCCAAATATATAAATTAAACCCTCTCCTGCAACACTTTAATCTCATCCCTCAGCTTGGCAGCCTGTAAAAAGTCCAGCTCCTTTGCCGCTTTTTCCATGGCCTTGCGCTTCTCACGGATAATCTTGTCAATATCAATCTTGCTCATGTATGTAGTATCCGGTTCAGCGGCAATCTTTGGCGCATGCTCCAGCTTGTATGCCTCGCTGCGGCCCAGCACCGATTTCTCAATTTTTTTATTCAGTGCCTGCGGTACAATGCCATTTTCAATATTATAGTTGTGCTGTTTTTCGCGGCGGTAATTGGTCTCGTCAATAGTGCGTTGCATGCTGTCGGTAATCTTGTCCGCATACATAATAGCCTTTCCGTTAACATTACGTGCGGCGCGGCCTACAGTCTGTATCAGTGAGCGGTTGCTGCGCAAAAAGCCTTCTTTGTCGGCATCCAGAATAGCCACCAACGATACTTCCGGCAAATCCAAACCTTCACGCAAAAGGTTCACGCCTATAAGCACATCAAACAGGCCTTTACGCAAATCCTGCATTATCTCCACACGCTCCAGCGTATCTACCTCACTGTGAATGTAGCGGCAACGAATGGAGACTTTGGTTAAGTATTTTGCCAGTTCCTCCGCCATGCGCTTTGTTAGGGTAGTTACCAGGACACGCTCATCCAGCTCCACGCGCTGCTGAATCTCTTCAATAAGGTCGTCAATCTGGTTCAGGCTGGGGCGCACTTCAATAACCGGGTCCAGCAATCCCGTAGGGCGGATAACCTGCTCTACATAAATACCTTGCGATTTTTCCATTTCATAATCGGCAGGTGTGGCACTCACATACACCACCTGGTTTTGCAAGGCTTCAAACTCCTCAAACTTCAGCGGGCGGTTATCCATCGCAGCCGGCAGGCGGAAGCCGTACTCCACCAGGTTTTCCTTGCGCGAGCGGTCGCCTCCGTACATAGCATGTACCTGGCTTACGGTTACGTGGCTTTCGTCAATCACCATAAGGTAATCTTTAGGGAAATAATCCAGCAGGCAGAAGGGGCGTGTGCCCGGCAGCCTTCGGTCCAGGTAGCGCGAGTAGTTTTCAATGCCGCTACAGTAGCCCAGCTCTTTAATCATCTCCAGGTCAAAATTGGTGCGTTCCTCCAAGCGCTTGGCCTCCAGGTGCTTGCCAATTTCCTTAAAATAATCTACCTGCTTTACCAAATCCTGCTGAATTTCCCATATAGCGCCGTTCAGCACATCAGGGCTGGTAACAAACATGTTGGCAGGATAAATATTGAGCCTGTCGTATTTTTCTATCACTTTAGATGAAGCTTTGTCAAAAGCCTCAATATCCTCAATCTCATCACCAAAGAAATGGATGCGGAAAGGGTCGTCGCCATAGCTTGGGAACACTTCAACCGTATCGCCCTTTATGCGGAAAGTGCCGGGCGTAAAATCGCCTTCTGTGCGGGAGTAAAGGCTTTGCACCAGCCTGTGTAAAAGCTTGGTACGGCTTATTACTTGGTCTTTATGCAGCGATACCACATTTTTCTGGAATTCTACCGGGTTACCTATACCATAAAGGCAGGACACCGAAGCCACAACCAATACATCGCGCCGGCCGCTAAGCAGGGCGGAGGTGGTGCTGAGGCGCATTTTCTCAAGCTCCTCGTTTATCGAAAGGTCTTTTTCTATGTAAGTGCCCGAAACAGGTATGTAGGCTTCTGGTTGGTAGTAGTCGTAGTAGGATACAAAGTACTGCACCGCATTATCGGGGAAAAACTGCTTAAACTCGCTGTACAGCTGCGCTGCCAGTGTTTTGTTATGCGCCAATACCAATGTGGGTTTCTGCACTTTTTCAATCACATTGGCCATGGTAAAGGTTTTACCCGACCCAGTAACCCCAAGCAGTGTCTGGTATTTTTCCCCTGCATTAATCCCTTCGCTCAACTGTTTTATCGCCCCGGGCTGGTCACCCGTAGGTTTGTAATCAGATACTACCTTAAATTTCATTATCTCAGCTTTTACACAAAGATAATGATTAGTTGGTGTTGTTTCAAGTTAAGGTTGAGTGTGGAAAAATTAGGTATATGTGGCTTTATTTTGCCAGATATTCTTTAGCAGTAAACACCGGTAAAGAAGAATGCCTGAAATCTTTTTTATTGCGGGTGATAATAATAGCCAATCCATTTTCGATAGCAGTGTAATACTGTATAGCATCTTCAAAATCGTTAAAATCTGAAGCCAGTGCCAGTTCAATCACCTTATCATCCATCGAAAGTACTTTTACCAATACCTTAAACCGAATCAATATTTTTCTTGCTTCAACTGATTTATACTGCCTTGATAGTAAATAATAAGTGTTGGCTAAAGTCAGGGATGATATATACAATTCAACTTTACCTGTATCAGCAAGAGTAAAAAGTTCTTGTGCTTCTCTGTAAAACTCCTCACGTTGTGTAAGCAAATCCAGTACTATGTTGGTGTCAACAAGCAATTTATCCATCAGGAATGTTTTTTTGATAGATAATCTATATAGTCTTTTTTATAATCTTCATCAATCGGCTCCATCACACCGGTAAGACTTTCAACCAAGGGGCTGACTGCATTATTTTCTGTTTTTCCGGAAAGTGAAGAAAGATAATTCTCTATCAATCCTGACAGGCTAACTTTATGCTTTTTAGCATAAGATTTCGCTTCTTCAATTACACTCTTGTTTAGATTTAGGGTCAGCTTAGTGTTCATGATAAAATAATTTACACGTACAAATATACAAAAAGAGTACGTGTGATTATAATTTATCAAGATGTTTTTAGCTTTTAAAAACTCCGGGTATTTCAATTGGTCGCCTTCCGGTAAGTCAGTCCCCATGTAGTAGCCGTTTTTATCTTTAGCGTAGCAGGTGACTCTGCATCAAATACTTTAAATGTTTTAACGTCAATCTTTTTAAGGCCAAAAAATAACCTTAGTTACTGAGTCTCTCAGTACCTTAGCTACTTACCAACTCCACAAACTCATCCTCACTGATTATCTTAACCCCCAGCTGGTTAGCTTTTTCCAGCTTGGCGGGCCCCATGTTATCACCGGCAACTACATAGTGGGTTTTAGATGATATGGAACTGCCTACTTTGCCGCCATTATCCTCAATGGCTTTCTTGAGTTCATCGCGGGAAAATTTTTCAAACACGCCCGATACTACAAATATCTGCCCGGCCAGCTTATCGCTCACGCTGGTATTGGCTTCTGCCGAAACTTCCATCTGCACGCCATAACCTTTCAGTCTTTCTACCAGCTGCCTGTTATCTTCATCAGCAAAAAAGTCAACAACGCTTTGGGCAATGCGTTCGCCAATTTCATCAACCATTATCAGCTCCATCAGTGTAGCATTAGCCAGGCCGTCAATGCTTTTGTAATGCTTGGCCAGTTTTTTGGCAACGGTTTCGCCCACATAGCGGATACCCAAAGCATACAATACCCGCTCAAAAGGTATTTGTTTTGATGCATCAATCCCGTTCACCAAATTCTCCGCCGATTTATCTGCCATACGCTCCAGAGGGATAATCTGCTCTTTTTTAAGCTCATACAGGTCGGCATAATTCTTTACCAATCCGGCGTTGTACAGCAGCGTAACAGTTTCGCCGCCCAGGCCTTCAATATCCATGGCTTTGCGGGATATATAATGCTGTATGCGCCCTATAACCTGTGGCGGGCAGCCATAATAATTAGGGCAGTAGTGCTGTGCCTCGCCTTCCTTACGCTCCAATTGTGTAAAGCATTCCGGGCATTTATCAATATACACAGTCGGCATGCTGTGTGGTTCACGCTTCGTGAAATCTACCGCTATTATTTTCGGGATAATCTCGCCGCCTTTTTCCACAAAAACCTCATCGCCTTCGCGCACGTCCAGTTTTTCAATCTGATCGGCATTATGCAGGCTCGCGCGTTTTACGGTTGTGCCGCCTAGCTGAACCGGCTCCAGGTTAGCCACCGGTGTTATAGCGCCTGTACGGCCCACCTGGTAGGTTATTTTGTGCAGGCGGGTGCTTACCCTTTCGGCTTTAAATTTATAAGCTATTGCCCAGCGTGGCGCTTTGGCGGTGTAGCCCAGTTCTTCCTGCTGGTGCAGGTTGTTCACTTTTATAACCACGCCATCGGTTTCATACGGCAGGTCGTGGCGGTGGGTGTCCCAATGGTCAATAAATGCAAATACTTCTTGCATCGATTGGGCCAACTTAGCCTCCTTGGGCACCTTAAAACCCCATTGGCGGGCATGTTCCAGGCCTTCAAACTGGTTCTTTACGGGTAGGTTGTTCCCTACCAGTGAGTACAGCAAACAATCCAGCGGGCGTTTGGCCACCAGCGAGCTGTCCTGCAATTTCAGGCTGCCTGATGCCGTATTCCGTGGATTGGCATAGGGTGTTTCTCCGGCCTCAATCAATTCCTGATTCATTCGCGCAAAACCTTCCAGCGGGAGGATGATTTCACCACGAATTTCAAACCTGTCAGGATAGTCACCCCTAAGCTTTATGGGTACGGTTTTAATGGTTTTAATATTGGTAGTAACCTCATCACCCTGAAAGCCGTCGCCACGCGTTACCGCACGCAGCAGCCTGCCGTTTTCGTAGGTGATGCTTATAGATGCGCCGTCATACTTCAGCTCGCATGTATATTCAATCTTATCGGTGCCCAGGCCACGTTGCAGGCGCTTTTCCCACTCCAGCAATTCTTCTTTAGAATAGGAATTGTCAAGCGAATACATGCGGTACTCGTGCGGTATGGTATTGAAGTTTTTGGTTATGGCCCCGCCAACACGCTGAGTGGGCGAATCTTCATCAAAATATTCAGGGTGCTTTGCCTCCAGTTCCTGCAGCTCCTTCAGCTTCATGTCAAACTCCAGGTCGGTTATCGTGGCGTTGTCAAGTACATAGTAGTTATAGTTGTGCTGGTTAAGCTCTTCGCGCAGGGCGGTTATCTTTTGAAGGATGTCCATGTGTGTTTTGTTTGCATGGCTAAAATAGGAAAAAAGCGGCTTAGTTGCTTAGCTACTTAGCCTCTGAGTTTCGATTTGGACGGGAAATAAGCTATATTTTTGCCTGAGCATAATTTCAGAAGGAAATCAGAGTTACATATTAAAAGAAGATACATGAAAAAGATAGTAGCGGCATTTTGCCTGATGGCGATAACATCGTGCAGCAGCACTGATGAGGGAGATGGTGGCAGCACCAACACCATGTACAAGCAGGAAATGCGCAACCTGGTGCAGGGCATCAGTGCAAAAGCGAAGGGTATCAACCCCAACTTTGCCATCATTCCGCAAAACGGGATTGAGCTGGTAACAACCAACGGCGACAATGAGGGCGAGCCGGACATGGCCTATCTGAACGCTATTGATGGTAACGGACAGGAAGATCTTTTCTTTGGTTATGTGAATGATGATGAGGCTACCCCTGCTGAAGATAACGAGTACCTGCGCTCGCTGCTGAATATTTCCAAAACGCACGGCAAAACTATTTTGGTGACGGACTATTGCATTACGCCGGCTAAAATAGCTTCATCCTACCAGCAGAATCAGTCTGCGGGTTATGTATCCTACGCTGCACCGCAAAGGGCTTTGAACATTATTCCAGCAGGCGCACCGCAAAATGAAAACAGCAATAACATCACCTCACTGAGCCAGGCGAAAAATTTTCTGTACCTTATTAACCCTGAAAACTTTGCTACAAAGCAGGCTTTTATATCGGCTGTGACGGCCACTAATTATGATGTGGTGATTATGGACCTATTTGTTCAAGATGATGTTTTTACAGCCGCTGAAATTGAACAGCTGCACTATAAAGCCAACGGCGGCAGGCGCATGTTGGTATGCTACATGAGCATTGGCGAGGCTGAAGATTACCGCTATTATTGGAACGATAATTGGGCTGGCAACCCTCCATCATGGATGGCTGCCGAAAACCCGGACTGGCCGGGCAACTACAAAGTGCAATACTGGAACAGCGACTGGCAGGATATTATATACAAAAAACCCGGTAGCTACCTTGATAAGATTGTAACTGCCGGATTTGATGGCGTGTATTTAGATATTATAGATGCTTTTGAATATTTTGAAGGATAGGCAGTGTTGGGCAGAATTTCCATTTGGATGAGATTGACTGAATACTTATCGGAATTTAATCAAAACACTCCATCATCAGCAAATCACCTTCGCGGTGCTCTATAACCACCATGCCGTCTTTCAAAACCTGGTTACTGCTGCCGGTGCGGTAACCAATGTGCAGTTCCTCATCATTAAGAGGGTATTTGAGGTTTTGGGTTGAAATGCCCCGCACGCTGCCTATCGGTATCAGTGATATTGGGGTAGCCTCCGGGTACCATTTCTCAAACTTTTGTGGCAGCAGGAATATTTTAGAATGATCATCCAGTATTACAATCTTCAGTTTATCGCGGTAGCGTACAATGTTGGTAATGTTGGTAATGGTATGGTCAGCCCGTTTGCCCGTGGCCCAAATCACGTATACAGCCGGTATATTCCTGTCTATCAAAAAATCAAACGCTTTTTCAAGGTCGGTCTTATCCTGGTCGGGAGTGTACACAATTTCCAGCGGGTATTGTGCCTCTCGGTACTGTTCAGGGTCAAAACCACGGTCAAAATCGCCCAGCAAAACATCTACTTTTATACCCAGCTCCAGCACACGCTCCATGGCGCTGTCCAGCACAATAACAAGAGGCGACCACTCCAGTAGCTGGCCCATAAGCTCTTTACTGCATGGCGCGCCGTTTGCTATTATAAGTGCAGGTTCCTGGTCTTCGCGAACTATGTGGTGGGAGGACATTTTTAGGTTGAAAGTTTAAAAGTTGAAAGTTGTAAAGTTAAGTTATAAAAACGAATGAACCGGCATAAAGCCGGTTCATTAATATATTGCTTGGAATTTTATAACATTAAAACTTTCCAACTTTGTAACTATTGAATAACATAGTCCACCTTATCCATTTCGCTAAGGCTGAAGTAACCCAGAGCAGGGCTACCCGGGTTGGTGGTATTGATGATGTTTCCTGTAACGTTTACCGGCGGTGTCTGGAATGGCCCGCTACCGGCTCCTCCTTCGGCTATGGAAATAATCTGGCTCATGTAGTTATAGTATCTTTCTGAAATGCCGTAAAGGTTAAGGCCAAGAGGCTGCCCGGCGGCAAAATCTTCATTGTCAATAAAGTCAAACATCTCATTGCCCTCAACAAATTTATCATCAAGTGCATCATAGTCAGGATAAGGAAGTACAGGCGTATCAAAACGCACCAGGTAAAAATTATCTTCAATTGCATTATCCTGGAAGAAGAATTTTACTTCAATATTATCCCCTAAAAAGCCACCATCAGCACGTTGAACCACTTCGCCAATTTCAGGCACGGCATAAAGTGTTTCTTCGGCAGTATAGGTTTGCCCTGCATGTATTACCGTAAGTGTGTAATGCCCATTAATTACCGGGACGAAGTTAAGGCATGTGTAGTAACCGGTGTTGCCAACCTCATTAAAAGTAAATACACTACCGGTATCGTTAGTAATAAAAACAGTAGCACCATTTACAGCCGGTACACCGCTGTTGTAATATGGTGCTGTTGTAGTAAGCCTTATTGTCTGCTCACTGCCTGTAGTGCCTTTTTGCCAGTTTATGCGCGCATCAATAACAAGGCGGGGTGCTGCAGTATTCAGGTCAATTTCCACTACTTCCTCACATGACGCAAGGAAAAGCGAAGCTATTAATACGGTTATATAAAATATATGTTTCATTGCTTATATTTTTTTAGCAGGTGCACTTTGACAGGATTGGTTTGACTGTAAAGTGCGGCTGCATTAATTTTATTTAAAATTTAAAATTATAGGTTACACTTGGTATAATACCGAAGATGGAAAGCCTTACAGCCTCATTAGCCCCATTATCTTCATTTTGCCTGAAGGTTATTGATGCACTGTTCATCCTGTTATACAGGTTATAGATACTGAAAACCCACTCGCCCTGCCAGCCCTTTTTCTTATCAGGCTTGGGTACATAAGTAGCCGAAACATCAAGGTGGTGGTAGGCCGGCATCCTGTCACTGTTCCTGCCGTTAAAGGTAGGTACCACCAGGTCGCCATATTGATATTGGCCGTTGGGGTAAGTTGCCGGCTGACCCGACTGCAATACAAATATACCGCCGAAAGACCATTTATTATTCAGTTGGTAGTTTCCTGTTACAGAAAGGTTATGGGTTTTATCATATCCTGATACATACCAGTCGCCGTTATTAATGCCGGTTTCGCCCGGCGCTCTGCCTTCAGTTTTTTGTTCTGTGCGGGATAGTGTATAACTTATCCACCCGTTAAGTTTACCCTTATTTTTGCGAAGCAATACTTCCACACCATACGCTCTTGATTTTCCGTTAAGCAACACCTGCTCAATAGCATCGTTAGCAATAAGGTCGGCGCCATCAATATAATCAAGCCTGTTTTTTACTTTTTTATAGTAGGTTTCCAGTTCCAGCGTATAGGTATCATCTTTAAAATTCCTGAAATATCCAATAGCAAACTGGTCCAGCATTTGCGGTTTCAGCCAGTTATCACTCGGTGCCCACACATCAAGCGGGGTAGGAGATGAGGTGTTGGAAATCAGGTGCAGGTATTGTGCCATACGGTTATAGCTGGCTTTTACTGAGCTGTTCTCGGTCAGTTCATAAGCAACAGCTGCCCTTGGCTCCAGGTTGTTGAAATCGGCAATGGTTTTGCCGCTGCCGTAGTGCTGTGTGCCAGTAGGCGCTGCTTTCTCATATATCTTCAGCTGTTGGTTAAAAGTAACCGGCTGGTTGTTGGCATAGGTATTCAGATCCTGAGCGCCCAGCCTGTAGAACATACTATAGCGTAACCCGTAGCTTACAGTGAATTTCTCGCCCAGCTTTTGCTCAGCTTCAAGATACACCGCAGGTTCAAAAGCATGTTTTTTTGCAAGCTGTTCATAATTCACAGCCGATGATTCTCCAATTGGTTTTACTGTACCCGGATTAAAGTCATAGTAAATAGCGTTTAAGCCATAGTTCAGCTTAAAGTTGTCTGACAGGTAATGCTTAAGGTCATACTTAAAGTTGTAGTTTTTGATGCCCGAATCCCATTGCAGGCCGGCAAAGTCAATTGTAAGCCCATAGTAATAATCACTATAGATGAAACTCATATTCGAGAAAAGCTTATCATTAAACAGGTGGTTCCAACGCAGGTTAAGCACCGAGTTGCCGTACACGTTGTTAAAACTATCAGTAATTTCAAATAAGTCCCGCCCAAAATAACCTGATAGGTACAGGTTGTTATTATCGTTCAGTTTATAGCTCAGCTTGGTGTTCAGGTCATAAAAATAAGCAGAGTTATCATTATCAGTCAGTTTCAGGAACAGGTGCGCGTAGGATGCGCGCCCGCCTATAAGGAACGAACCCTTGTCTTTCACAATTGGCCCTTCTGCCAGCAAACGGCTTGATATAAGCCCGATACCGCCTGTGGCATGAAACTCCTTGCTGTTGCCTTCTTTCTGGTAAATGTCCAGTACTGATGACAGCCTGCCGCCATATCGGGCCGGTATGCCACCCTTATACAGCTTAAGGTCTTTAATAGCATCAGAATTGAAAACCGAAAAGAAACCGAAAAGATGCGATGAGTTGAATATAGTGGCTTCATCCAGAAGGATAAGGTTTTGGTCAGCCGCGCCACCACGCACATTAAAGCCTGATGCACCCTCACCGGCATTAGTAACACCAGGTAGGGTAAGTATGCTTTTCAACACGTCAACTTCACCCATAACCACCGGCATTTTCTTTATTTCGCTAATGGTGAGTTTGTTTACGCTCATTTCCGGCTTGCGGATGTTGGCTTTAGGAATATCGTTGCTTATTACTACTTCTTCAATGTCCTGTACGCCGGGTTCCAGCTTGTAGTTTTTCCTGATGTTTTTGTCCAGCACTACGGTTTCTTCAATACTTCCAAAGCCTATACTGCTTATCTGCACCGTGTAGGTACCCGCCGGCAGGGAAATGGAGTAGAAGCCATACTCATTAGTAGCTACGCCGGTTTGTAGTTCTTTGATGTAAATGGTTGAACCGATGATGGTTTCATTGCTGCCGCTATCGGTCAGCGTACCGCTCAGGGTAAATTTCTCCTGTGCAAAAGTGCTTGCAAAAAGGAGCAGAAGGATAGCCGAGAGGTATCCTTTTAAAGGTAACGTCATGATTTGATTGATTTGGTTTAATTGATTGATGGCCGCAAAGATAGGTATATCTTTGCGGAATTTATATTACATAATTATTGTTTTTTCCTACAATTTTTACAGTCTTTTTCTTTTTCATAATTGCTAACGCCCTGAGTATGGATAAATTGCCTTAGTAATGATTATTTAACACATAAAATAGTACCTGTATGGTTGATTAGGCAAAAATATTTATTAAAAAATTTCTTGCAATTGACTTAAGTCAATTATAGTGCTTTATTTCGTATCCCACTCTGTTATTATTCAGGTAAGGAGCTATGCATTTAAGCAGCCGGTATGCATTTACCAGCAACATTTGTAAATGCAAATGTGTAAGAAAGTTCTGCAATAAAATAAAAAAGCCGCCCTTTTCAGGACGGCCAATATTAATGCCTTTAATATGTTATTTAAGTTTCGCTAAAATGCTGTTCAGCGTTTCGCTTGGCCTCATAGCTTTATCAGTAAGCTTGTGGTCAGGGTGGTAGTAACCGCCTATTTCCTGTGCTTTGCCTTGTGCGCCTATAAGTTCCGCATCAATCTTGGCTTCGTTTTCGGTAAGCTCCTTGGCAATCGGTTCAAATTTAGCTTTTAGTTCTGCATCCTTATTTTGTGCCGCAAGTGCCTGTGCCCAGTACAATGCCAGGTAAAAATGCGACCCGCGGTTATCTATCTGGCCTACTTTACGTGCAGGCGATTTATCGTTTTCAAGGAATTTTTCGTTAGCGTTGTCCAGTGTTTCTGAAAGTACAAACGCTTTCTGGTTGTTCATGGTCTGGCCTAAATGTTCCAGAGATACGCCCAGCGCAAGGAACTCGCCCAGCGAATCCCAACGCAGGTAGCCTTCTTCCACAAACTGCTGAACGTGTTTAGGGGCAGAGCCTCCCGCACCGGTTTCAAACAGTCCGCCGCCATTCATTAATGGAACGATTGAAAGCATTTTGGCCGACGTGCCCAGTTCCAGGATAGGGAACAGGTCAGTCAGGTAATCACGCAGTACGTTACCGGTAACCGATATGGTATCCTGCCCTTTGATGATACGCTCCAATGAGAATTGTGTAGCAGCAACCGGGTCTAATATTTGTATGTCAAGACCTGTAGTATCATGGTCTTTCAGGTAGGTTTTTACTTTTTCTATAAGCTGCACATCATGCGCACGCTTGTCATCCAGCCAGAAAACAGCCGGAGTGGCCGATAGCCTTGCACGGTTTACGGCAAGCTTAACCCAGTCCTGTATTGGTGCATCTTTGGTTTGGCACATCCTGAAGATGTCACCTTTTTCCACCTGCTGCTCCATATATACGGTGCCATTATTGTTATCAACCACTTTCACCACACCGTCAGCCGCAGCCTGGAAAGTTTTATCATGCGATCCGTATTCTTCGGCCTTCTGCGCCATAAGGCCTACGTTGGGCACGCTGCCCATAGTGGCAGGGTCAAAAGCGCCATTCTTTTTGCAGAAGTCGATTGTAGCTGTATAAATGCCGCTGTATGACCTGTCCGGTATAATGGCTTTGGTATCCTGTCCTTTTCCTGCCGCGTTCCACATCTGGCCTGATGTGCGTATCATGGCCGGCATAGAGGCATCTACAATCACGTCGCTTGGCACGTGCAGGTTGGTTATGCCCTGGTCAGAGTTTACCATGGCAAGTGCCGGGCCATTTTTATATACGTTTTCAATAGCTGCTTTTACTTCTGCTTCCTGTGCATGCCCTGCAATCTTAGCATATACATCGCCAAGGCCGTTGCTGGTATCTACGCCAAGCTCTTTAAACAGCGCTGCATATTTTTCAAATACATCAGCAAAGAAAACCTCTACAATAGCACCGAAGATGATAGGGTCAGACACTTTCATCATTGTGGCCTTAAGGTGTACCGAGAAAAGCACGTTGTTAGCTTTGGCATCTTCAACCTCTTTGCTTACAAAGGCTTTCAGCTTTTTAAGGCTAAGGGTCGAGCTGTCAATAATTTCGCCAGCTTTAAGCGCAGTGCTTGCTTTTAGTATTGTTGATGTGCCATCGTTACCAACAAATTCAATCTTTACATCGGTAGCTTCTTTTACTGTAACTGATTTCTCGCTTCCGTAAAAATCACCTTCGCTCATGCTGGCTACATGCGTTTTGCTGTCAGCGCTCCAGGCACCCATAGAGTGTGGGTGTGCCTTAGCATAGTTTTTCACAGCCTTTGGTGCACGTCGGTCAGAGTTTCCTTCGCGCAGTACAGGGTTTACAGCAGAACCCAATACTTTGGCATATTTGGCTTTTATTTCTTTTTCTTCATCAGTCTTGGCATCTTCAGGAAACTCAGGGAGTTTATATCCTTGTTGCTGCAATTCTTTAATAGCCGCTTTAAGTTGCGGTACCGATGCAGATATATTAGGCAGTTTTATAATATTGGCTTCAGGAGTGTTGGCCAGTTGCCCAAGCTCAGTAAGCGCATCGCCAATTTTTTGGCTGTCGCTAAGGTATTCAGGGAAATTGGCAAGAATCCTTCCCGCAAGTGAGATGTCCCTTGTTTCTACTTCTATGCCCGCCGGTGCAGTAAAAGCCTGTACGATTGGTAAGAATGAGTGGGTGGCCAGCATAGGGGCCTCGTCAGTTATAGTGTAATAAATCTTTGAGGTTGACATTTTGTTTGTTTTAATGCGTTTCCTTTTACGGAGTTGATTTATAAAAAGTTGATCTGTTTGTTTGCTGCCTTGTGTCTGCACAAAAAGGCACGCCAAATATAGGAAATTCTATCCTGAATTTGGGTTGCCGTATCGGTAAAAAAAACGTTTGAAATTTGAGGATATGGCAGATTTTTCCTTCCGGTTATTCCTGTAGGGGCGACTTCAGTTTTTCGATGCGCTCCAGCACGGTAGCCGGATATTCTTTGGTAATTACTTTGTTGATGTTGCTTTTGCAGTCCGGTATGCTGTAGTAGCGTATGTGGGTATTGCGTTCTTTGCCCTTGGCGGTTACAATTTCTTCCACTTCAAAAATATGCTTGATATTGATGAAGTGTACGCCGCCGCGCACATCGGCTATTTTTATAAAGATAGGATCCATACTGCAAAGATACTGATTTGAAGCGGGGTGGAATAAAAAATCCCCATGCAATGCACGGGGACCTTTGTATAATTCAGGAAGAAGATTAGCGCCTTCTTTCTTTGATTTTCGCTTTCTTACCGGTAAGGTCGCGGAAGTAGAATATACGTGCCCTACGAACTTTACCTCTTTGGTTAACTTCAATTTTCTGAAGTGCTGGCATGTTTACAGGGAAAATACGCTCTACACCTACAGCACCTGACATTTTGCGGATAGTGAAAGTTTCAGTGATGCCGGCGCCCCTTCTCTGGATTACCACACCTTTAAAGAACTGTGTCCTTGTTTTTTCACCTTCCTTAATTTCATAGTACACAGTAATTGTGTCACCTGAATTGAACTCAGGGAAATCTTTTTTGGTTACGAACTCGTCCTGAACGAATTTGATTAAATCAGCTGTCATGATTTTTTTAATTTTAAATAGTTGATCCAGAGCAACATTCACGGTTTTCGCCAGAGGTTGGTCCAAAGTGGGTGCAAAGATAAAAATTATTTTGAAGTTTGCAATAGTTTCAGGTTTAAAGTTTCAGGTTTTTTAACGTTCTGAATGTCAAACTTTAAACCTGAAACCTGAAACAAAATTGTTCCAAAAGTAATCAGCAAAAAAGCCACAAGCCTGGCACTTTTGGCTTTTGCCTTGTGGTTAGTGCCTGTCTAAAAGATCCGGCCTGCGATTCTTCGTATGCTCGTAAGCCTGTTCCTCGCGCCATTTTTCAATATTGGCGTTGTGACCGCTCAAAAGCACATCGGGCACTTTCCACCCTTTGTATTCTGCCGGGCGGGTATAAATAGGAGGGGAAAGCAGGTTGTCCTGGAAACTATCCGTAAGCGCTGATGTTTCATTGCTCAGCACACCGGGAATCAACCGTATGATAGAATCGCTGAGCACTGCAGCCGCAAGCTCACCGCCTGACAGCACATAATCACCAATCGAAATCTCTTTGGTAATAAAATGGTCGCGCACCCTTTGGTCCACGCCTTTGTAATGCCCGCATAGTATAATTATGTTTTGCAATAGCGACATCCTGTTAGCCATGCCCTGGCTCAGCGTTTCGCCATCAGGTGTCATATAAATTACCTCGTCATAATCCCGTTCGCTTTTCAGTTTGCTTATGCATGCATCAATAGGTTCAATGCTCATAACCATGCCCGCACCACCGCCAAACTGGTAGTCGTCCACATTTTTGTGCTTGTTGGTGCTGTAATCGCGCAGGTTGTGCAGGTGCACTTCCACAAGCCCTTTGTCTATAGCGCGCTTCAGTATCGAAGCCTCAAACGGGCTCCGTAAAAGTTCAGGAAGTACGGTAATTATATCTATGCGCATTTTTTAAGCTTCTTAGCTTCTTAGCAATTAAGCTCCAAAGCTATTTCCAAATTAACGAATCAACAAATTAACGAAGAACAGCTCCTGTTTCTTTTTCCAGGTTGGCTCTTATCTTGCCCATTATCTTATCAATCTGCTCATCGGTAAGGGTTTTGGCACTGTCCTGCAGGGTAAAGCTCACTGCGTACGATTTTTTGCCTTCCGGCAGGTTACTGCCTTCATACACGTCAAACAGGTTAATGTCTTTCAGTAGTGACTTTTCCGTTTGCCTTGCTGTGTTGTAGATATTTTCAAATGATACTGCTGTATCAACCAGCAGTGCCAGGTCACGGCGCACTTCAGGGAACTTGGATATTTCACTGTATTTCACTTTGCCGCTCACCGCTTTAATGATGGCATCCCAGTTGAAATCAGCAAACAATACCTCCTGCTTTATATCAAATTCTTTAGCTACCGATTTTTTTACAACACCTATTTCTGCTACTACATTGTTACCTACAGCAATAGCTATTCCTTCTGCAAAAATATCGTTATTTATGGGCTGGGTGCTTAACTGTGTAAGCCCAAGGCGTGAAAGTACAATATTTACATAGCCTTTAAACATAAAAAAGCCTGCCGGGTTTTGTGCATAAGCCCAGCTTTCCGGTTGGCGGTTGCCTGTAAGCGTTAGTGTAAGGTGCTTTTTCTCATTGTAGCTTCCTGCCACTTTATGATAGGTTTTGCCAAATTCAAATAATTTCAAATCGGCTCGCTTGCGGTTGATATTGAACGACACCGCTTCCAGCGCGCTGAACAGCATCGATTGCCTCATGGCGGCAAGGTCGTTGCTCAACGGGTTCAGCATCATTACGTTGTGGTCTTCTTTAAGGCTTTCAGTCAGATTTAAATAATCAGGCGTAGTAAGCGAGTTGGCCATCATCTCGTTAAAGCCTAATGATACTAAAGTGCCTGCAATAATATTTTGCAGTTTGTGGTCTTCTGTACGCGATGAGTTGGATATAGATGCATTAAGCTTTTGGGTAAAGCTGATGTTATTATAGCCGTACACGCGCAGTATCTCTTCAATCACATCCACTTCGCGGGTTACATCCACACGGTAGGCCGGCACTACAAGGCCAAGGCCTGCGTCTGACATGGAACTGATTTTTATATCCAGCGATGCCAGTATTTTCTTGATGGTTTCCTTTGGTATTTCCTGGCCTATGATGCGGTTTACGTTGGCAAAATTAAGCACCACCTGGTGGTCTTCCTGCTTTTTAGGGTAAATGTCTACAATGTCAGATGTTACTTCGCCACCGGCAGTTTGCAATATCAGCAATGCGGCACGCTTTAGCGCATATTCGGCAATGGTTGGGTCAATACCCCTTTCAAAGCGGAACGATGCATCAGTGCTCAGGCTGTGGCGCTTGGCTGTTTTGCGGATGGATACCGGGTTGAAGTAAGCGCTCTCCAGGAATATAGCCGAAGTACTCTCGGTAACGCCCGAATTCTTCCCGCCGAAAACACCCGCAATACACATCGGGCCGTTCTCATCACATATCATGATGTCTTCTTCATGCAGCGTCCTTTCCACATCATCCAGCGTAGTGAATTTAGTGCCTGCTGCTACCGTCTGCACAATTACTTTGTTACCTTTTATCTTGGCAGCATCAAACGCATGCAGCGGCTGCCCAAGGTCGTGCAGTACATAGTTAGTAACGTCAACAATATTATTTTTTGGCGTGATGCCTATGGCCTTTAGCCTGTTTTGCAGCCACTCCGGCGACTGCTTTACCGTAATGCCCGATAGGGTCACCCCGCAATACCTTGGCACCAGCTTGCTGTCAGCCACCTTTACATCCATCTTAAGCGTGCGCTTGTCAATCTTAAAATTGCTTATAGATGGTGTTATCAGCTCCGTGTGCACATTCTTCTGGTTCAGTCCGGCACGCAAGTCACGCGCTACACCCCAGTGGCTCATAGCATCGGCACGGTTAGGGGTAAGGCCTATCTCAAAAACCTCATCAGTTTCAATGTTAAAAACTTTTGATGCCGGCGTACCCGGTTTCAGGTCGGCTGCCAGCACCATAATGCCGTCATGGCCCTGACCAAGGCCCAGCTCATCTTCGGCGCAAATCATGCCGTGGCTGTCCTCGCCGCGTATCTTGCCTTTTTTTATCTGGAAGGCATTGCCTTCTTTGTCATACAGCGTAGTGCCAATAGTCGCTACAGGTACTTTCTGTCCCACAGCCACGTTGGGTGCGCCGCATACTATTTGTACCGGTGTGCCGTCTCCCAGGTCAACGGTTGTAATCCTTAGCCTGTCAGCATTGGGGTGCTGCACGCAGGTAAGCACGTGGCCTACCACAACGCCCTCAAGCCCGCCTTTCAGCGACTCAAACTTATCCACGCCTTCCACCTCAAGGCCAAGGTCGGTAAGCAGGGCAGCTGTTTCTTCTGATTTCCAGTCTAATTTTATGAATTGTTTTAACCAGTTGTAGGATATACGCATTGTAGTTTATTTTAAAAGCACGCAAAGATAATAATTGTGTGGCAAGTTACCCCAAAATTAAATTTCAAAATATGCGCACAATGCTAAAATCCTTACATTTGAAACCTTAACCAACCTTTCATGAAAAAAATATTCTTCGGATTATTCCTCATAGCATTCGCATCCTTCGCACAGCCCAAAAGCCCAAAAGAGTTCCTGCCTGATTATGGCACGCAGGTAAGCTACTACCACCAGTTGGAGGCTTATTTTACGCAGCTGGTGCAAAACTCGCAATACATACAGCACCAGCCTTACGGCCAAACCAACCAGGGGCGCAGCCTTAACGTGTATTTTATTTCCACACCCGATAATTTAAAGGACATACAGGCTATAAAAGACAATCATCTGTACAACATAGGACTTTTGGAAAACAAGCCTGTCACAATTAACGATAAAGCTATTGTGTGGCTTAGCTTCAACGTGCATGGCAATGAGATGGGCGCGGCCGAAAGCGCCATGCAGGTAGCCTATGAGCTGGTAAACCCTGCCAATGCCGAAACCAAAAAGTGGCTGGAGAATACCCTAGTGATACTGGATCCGTGCCTGAACCCTGATGGCTATGCCCGCTACGGCAACTGGCTAAGGGATATTTCAGGAAAAGAAACCCACCCCGGATTGTACGACCGTGAACACATGGAGCCCTGGCCGGGCGGCAGGCAAAACCACTATGCGTATGACCTGAATCGTGACTGGGCCTGGCAAACGCAGGTGGAAACGCAGCAGCGTATGGAAATGTATAACAACTGGATGCCTATGGTGCATGTAGATGTACACGAAATGGGATATAACGAGCCTTACTTTTTTCCGCCGGCGGCTGAGCCTTTCCATGATTTTATTACCCCGGCACAACGCCAGTTCCACAACAGCATAGGTGAGGCTACTTCTAAAAAATTTGATGCTCAGGGCTGGAATTACTACACCCGCGAACGTTTCGACCTGTTTTACCCCAGCTATGGCGATACTTACCCCAGTTTTAACGGTGCCGTAGGCATGACGTATGAGCAGGGAGGCATTGGTGCCGGCCGTGCTGTGACGATGAAAAACGGCAACATACTTACGCTACAGGATAGGATAAACCACCACACCACAGCGGTATTGACGGCTGTAGAAACAGCATCATGGCAGAAAGACAAGCTGGTGAAGAATTTCCGTGAGTATTTTAAGGAGAGCAGGGAAAACCCTAAAGGCAAATACAGTACTTACATTATAAAGAACAGTGGCAAAAGCGAAGAGCTGGCAAAACTGCTGACCCGTAACCGCATACAGTTTGCGTATGCCGATGAGACAAAAAAGCTTACAGGCTACCACTACCAAAGCGATACCGAAAAAGACTTTACGCTGGAACCGAATGATATGATTATAAAAGCACGCCAGCCAAAAGCTGTACTTACCCAGGTATTGTTTGAACCTTCGCAAAGGCTTACAGACAGCCTGTCTTATGACATTACGGCATGGGCGCTGCCACATGCTTACGGCATACAAAGCTATGCCCTGAAAAAAGATGTTGAGGTGAAACTGAAAAAGCAGGTAAACGGCAAAGGCAAGCTGGAATATCAAAGGGCTTATGCCTACTATGTACCGTGGAATGGCAGGATGTCAGCCTACGTTTTGGCACAATTGCACAAAAACAATATACAGGTGCGTTCGGCAAGGAAAGCGTCGCTGTTTACGGGCATCAAAATAAATCCCGGCGACCTCATCATCCTGAAAGGAGACAACCCTAAGCTTAAGGACTTTGAAACTGTGATGGACATTATGCTGATGGAGAAATGCGACTATGAGGTTATTGAAAGCGGGTATGCCGTAAACGGGTCAGACTTGGGCGGGGAATTTTATCAGCTGCTTACAGCACCAAAAGTATTGCTGCTTTCAGGCAGCGGGGTTAGCGCAACCGATTTTGGACAGGCTTGGTTTTATCTTGACGAGATGGTGGAATATCCGGTAAGCATTATTGATGTGCAAAACCTGGGAAGGGTGAATCTTACGGAATTTAATACCCTTATATTACCTGAAGGCTGGTATAACCTTGATGAAGCCCAAAAGAAACGTATTGATGATTTTATTTCCGGTGGGGGCAAAGCTATAGCCATAGGCGGTGCGCTGAATTTGTTTGAAGACAGGGAAGGCTACAGCCTTACCCGTTTTGCTACTGATGCTGACAAGCAAGCAGAAGCCCAACAACAGGATGACGAAGCCCTGAAAGCCCGTTTCCTGGATTATGAAGGAGCTGAAAGGCGCGCTATGAGCGCTGCGGTACCGGGAGCTATTGTAGAGAATGTGCTGGACAAAAGCCATCCGCTAAGCTATGGGCTGGGCGACAGGTATTTCAGCCTGAAGACGGGTGATAGCCGCTACCAGCTGCTAAAGAATGTATGGAATGTAGCCTATGTGCCGAAAGGATATAAGAACTTTGGCTTTATTGGCCAAAGCCTTAAAAAAAGGCTTGAAAACACCGTAACCTTTGCCGTGGAGCAAAAAGGGCAGGGGCAGGTAATTTATATGGTTGATAACCCGCTGTTCCGCGGGTTTTGGGAAAACGGCAACCTATTGTTCAGCAATGCTTTATTTTTGGTGGAATAATCAGCTAACTTTTTTAATCATTAAATCTTCAAGCAGGCCTGTGGTGAATTTTATAGTGGTGCCTTGCCCGAGTGTAGAATCAATCCAGATGTTGCCACGGTGCAGTTCTACAATTTTTTTGCAATTAGCTAAACCAACTCCGTAGCCCTCATATAACGAATCGCTGTTTATTTTCCTGAACATCCTGAAAATGCTTTCAAAGTGCCTTTCTTCAATCCCAATCCCGTTATCTTTAATATAAAAATAAGGTATCTCGGCATTTTCATCATACCCTATTGCTACAACAGGCAGTTCATTTTGTTTTCTGAATTTTATGGCGTTATGTATAAGGTTTTGAAACAATTGCCTGAACTCAGTTTCAAAACCCGTTAATTCCGGCAACTGGGTTTCAATATATATAGTGGCAGAAGTAGATTGTATAAGGCTGTTAAGGTCGG
Source organism: Flavobacterium sp. (assembly GCA_041916875.1). Lineage (GTDB taxonomy): Bacteria > Bacteroidota > Bacteroidia > Flavobacteriales > Flavobacteriaceae > Flavobacterium. Next base: position 119,118 of record JAYRYS010000005.1, on the reverse strand, counting down.
ATATCACTTCCTCTGCAATTTTCTGAGAATCTATTAACGTTGCTACACTCCTTGATCCCAGTTTTCCATATTGTAAAAGGTGCTTTATTAAATTTGACATTCTTTCTGCTGCACTGTCCATATTGGTCAGGTAGTCTTTAAAATCCCCATCTATTATTAAGGGATAATCTTCCCTGATGAGGCCAATATAGTTACGCACTGTCCTTAAAGGTTCCTGCAAATCATGCGACGCTATATAAATAAACTGTTCTATATCGCGGTTTTTTGATTGTAGCTCAATAAACTGTTCATCAATTATTTTTTGCTTTCTCTTTCTTTCCGAAATATCAATAACAGAAGCTATAACTACTTTTTCCTCCTTCATGTCGAGCGAATTAAGGCCAACCAGTACAGGTACTTCATGCCCTTGCTTATGTAGTGCAAAGAGGTCTTTATTTCCGCCCATATTCCTCTTTGTTGCATTATCAGCATATGTTTTGCGGTATGCCACATGAGGTGTTTTATATTTATCCGGAATTAAAATCTCTATGCTTTTTCCCAGCATTTCACTTTTGCTGTAGCCAAAAAGTTCTTCGGTCTGTTTATTAACCATTTCAATTTTCCCGTCTTTATCCACAATCAGTATTCCGTTAGGTGTAGATTCCAGCACCTTGCTGAATTTTTTTTCGGCATAATTGCGGCTGTCTTCAATCTGGTTTAGCTTTAACCCGATTGATGAGATGATGATTGATACAATTAACATAAAGATCAATATTGTGACAATAAGCCCAAATTCGTTAGAAAAGAGATTATATTTAAAAGATTGAAGGCGCAGATACCCCAGCAATACGGTTACCCCTATTATTTGCAGCAGTAGCTTTCGCACCATGATGTTGCCTATTTTTGAGCCTGTAAAAATGGTAAGGTAACCCACATCAGGATTAAGAAATGCTCCTGAAACTGAAATCATTAAAAGGCATATTGCAGTTGGGAATGCTACCGGTGAAGAAAAGTTGAAATGGGTGAAAGAGCGGACTTCAAACAAATACCCTAAAATAAGCACAGTGCATAAAATAGTTACCAGGCCGAAAAATCCCTGAGCTATTTGTTTGTATACCATTTTTTTAGCTGTATCTAACCAAAGCCCTATACAGCAAAATAAAAACAGTACAGAACTTAATGTGGCCAGTCGGCCGGGATTTACCTCTTTTTTCTCCCAGCCATCAATATCTTTAATAATCAGCTCATCAATATGTAAATTATAACTTGTAATGTCCTCAAACACGCTCATAGCTGCAATTACAGCAGGTATAAAAGTAATTACCCTGCTTGCATTAAACTTGTTATTATACAATAGTAATAATGATGAGCTTAAAAAAGCTATACCTATTGCAGTATTTATTTTCATTGATATGGCTCCTGTATAAATTTCAGTTATCCAGCTATATCCTGTAAACCATCCGAAAAATATTATTATTGAAAAAAAAATTGTAAGCGATGCAAGAAATTTTCCTGCAATCCAGCAAAATCTACTTATCTCCGAACTCATGTCTCACAAATTTTTAAAAATTAAAAATGGTTTTATGCATTCCTGTTTACATAATTTACGGCTATGTCAGCCATCATTTCTCTGGTTAGCGGCTTTGTTTTAAAATCATGCAATATCCCTGTGCCCCGGGCCTTATCAATATCATCCGGATTTTCAGATGTTGAAAGCATCACTACAACCATACTTTTTTTAGAAATTTGAGGTAACTGGCTATAGCTGTCTAAAAACTCCCATCCATCCATCCCGGGCATATTTATATCTAAAAAAATTAAATCAGGGTTTTCTATTCCGGGCTTTTTAAGGTATTCTAATGCATCAATTGCTGATTGATAACACACTACATTAATAGCATCATCATGTTTTTTAATTACGCGCTCATGAAAAAAATTATCAATATTGTTATCATCAATCAGCATTATCATTTTTATCTCTTTATTCATGAAGGTAATCAATAAGTTAATAAAATGTTAATTTTTGTTGAATCAAATTTAATAAATCCACTTCGTATTTTGTGCATAATAAAGTACTTTAACAAATGTTCACGTTTTTGTTATCTACATTATAATTGAGTTTTTAAGGCTTATGTCATATTGTCATATAACCTATGCCAATTGAGTAATGGCACGGAGATTGTCATTTACACACCAAGTTCAAAAAGATTTTAAACGATAACAAAAACATAAACCAAAACGAAAATGAGTAAAATAATCGGAATTGACTTAGGTACTACCAACTCTTGCGTTGCTGTTATGGAAGGTAACGAACCGGTGGTAATACCTAATGCTGAAGGAAAAAGAACAACCCCGTCAGTAATCGCATTTGTTGAAGGCGGAGAGATCAAGGTTGGCGATCCGGCCAAAAGGCAGGCGGTGACCAATCCCAAAAAAACCATTGCATCTATCAAGCGTTTCATGGGTAACAAATACTCTGAAAGCAGCAAAGAAGCAAGCAATGTACCTTACAGTGTTGTAAAAGGCGATAATGACACGCCACGTGTTGATATTGACGGCAGGCTATACACCCCGCAGGAACTATCGGCCATGACACTGCAAAAAATGAAAAAAACAGCCGAGGATTACCTTGGCACAACGGTTACCGAAGCGGTTATTACCGTACCGGCTTACTTTAACGATGCGCAGCGCCAGGCTACTAAAGAAGCCGGCGAAATTGCGGGCCTTAAGGTAAGGAGGATTATTAATGAGCCTACTGCGGCTGCTCTGGCTTATGGCCTTGACAAAGCAGGCAAAGACCAGAAGATTGCTGTGTATGACCTTGGTGGCGGTACTTTTGATATCTCTATCCTGGAGCTGGGCGATGGCGTTTTTGAAGTGCTTTCTACCAACGGTGATACGCACCTTGGCGGTGACGATTTTGACCAGGTAATCATTGACTGGCTGGCGAATGAGTTCAACAGCGAAGAAGGTGTTGACCTGCGTAAAGATGCTATGGCATTACAGCGTTTGAAAGAAGCTGCTGAAAAAGCCAAGATTGAGCTTTCGTCTTCTACACAAACCGAAATAAACCTGCCTTATGTAACAGCTACGGCTTCGGGCCCTAAGCACTTGGTTAAAACCCTTACAAGGGCTAAGTTTGAGCAATTGGCTGACGATTTGGTTCGCCGCTCTATGCTGCCTTGCGAAAAGGCGCTTAAAGATGCAGGCCTTTCAAAATCAGATATTGATGAGGTTATCCTGGTAGGTGGTTCTACACGTATCCCACGCATACAGGAAGAAGTAGAGAAATTCTTTGGTAAAAAACCATCAAAAGGGGTTAACCCGGATGAGGTGGTAGCTGTGGGCGCTGCTATACAGGGTGGTGTACTTACAGGCGATGTGAAAGATGTATTGCTACTTGATGTAACGCCTTTATCTCTTGGTATTGAAACCATGGGTGGCGTTATGACCAAGCTTATTGATGCCAACACTACGATACCTACCAAAAAGTCGCAGACATTCTCTACCGCGGCTGATAACCAGCCATCTGTTGAGATACACGTGATACAGGGCGAAAGGCCAATGGCTCAGGATAACAAGACGATAGGCCGTTTCCACCTTGATGGTATTCCGCCTGCACAAAGGGGCGTACCGCAAATTGAGGTAACGTTTGATATTGATGCCAACGGTATTATTAAAGTTTCGGCTACTGATAAGGGTACTGGCAAATCGCACGACATCCGTATTGAGGCTTCTTCAGGATTGACTCAGGAAGAAATCGAAAGGATGCGTAAAGAAGCAGAGGCAAATGCTGATGCTGACAAGGCTGCCAAAGAAAAAGTGGACAAGCTGAATGAGGCTGACGGTATGATTTTCCAGACGGAGAAACAACTTGCCGAGTTTGGCGATAAGTTGAGTGACGCTAACAAGCAGCCTATACAAAGCGCTCTTGAAGAGCTTAAAAAAGCCTACGAAACTAAAGATGTTGCTACTATACAGCCTGCTCTTGACAAAATAAACGAAGCCTGGAAATCAGCTTCAGAAGAAATGTACAAAGCACAGGCCGAAGGTGCCCAGGGTGGCGCACAGCAAGGCCAGCCGGAAGGTGGCCAGCAAGAAGGCGACAACGTACAGGACGTAGATTTTGAAGAAGTGAAATAATCTTTTAGATTTTAAGATAAAAGATATTAGATGATAAGCGCCCCGCAATTTGTGGGGCGTTTTTTTATTATGCAGTAAAATATTACAATATTTATAATTGGTGTGCGTTTATGATACAAACCTATACCTATGCACCAACCTACCTATCCTGAAGTAAATTATTGGAATGTTTTGCAGCAAATCGCCTTTCGTTTCTTTTTTGTATTATGTGCTGTTACAATAGTTCCGGTACTTTCAAATTTGATGTGGCAACATCCCATACAGTGGGCAGGCAATTATTTTTTTAATGAAAACGTAGCTGCACACCCTAGCGGCAGTGGAGATACGCTTTACGATTTTTATGATATTACCATCAAAATAATTGTATCGGTAATCATCACATTAATTTGGTCTATCCTGGACAGAAAAAGGAAAAGCTACATTACACTTTTATACTGGCAGGAAGTTTACATACGGTATTACCTTGCATTTTTCCTTATTGTATATGGCTTTATGAAAGTAATCAAGCTGCAGTTTGCGCAGCCTGCATTATCTCAGCTCCTTATACCTTTAGGCAATAAATCACCTATGGGCCTTGCCTGGACTTTTATAGGCTTTTCAGATACTTACACCATTTTCTCGGGAGTTTGTGAGGTTCTTGCCGCCATTTTCTTAATTTACCGAAAAACCAGGACACTTGGAGCGTTGTTCAGCTTTGGGGTTATGCTTAATGTTTTCCTGATGAACATGTCATACGACATCCCTGTCAAGTTGTTCTCTTTACAGCTCGTAGTACTTTCACTATTCTTGCTTTTACTGGATTATAAACGCCTGCTGAATGTTTTTATATTGAACAGGGCTGCGCTACCGCAGAAAAGCCAGCCGCCATTTAGGCACAAGTGGGCAAATATTACTACAAGAGTTGTAAAAGGTGTGGCAATAGTGGGGGGTATAGGCTTTACAGTTTTCAATAATCTGCAAAGCCGGGAACTTTACGGCGACCTTGCAGCTAAACCGCCAATGTACGGAATCTATGAAGTTGAAGAATTTATCAGGGATAATGATACTATCGTACCCAACCTTAATGACACAACCTATTGGCGTTACCTTGTTGTGGATAAGTACAATGCCAATATATTCGGAATGAAAACTTCAAGTTATGATGACCTTACCTATTACCTGTATATGGCAGATACAATAAAAAAGGAAGTAGCGCTTTTGCAGTATAATGATTCTACTGAAATAGGAAGGCTTAACTATACCAAAACCGATGGTAATCATTTTATTTTTGAAGGACAGGTCAATAACAAGCAGCTAAAGTTACATACCATAAGAAAGCTTGAAAAAGACTTCCCTTTAATGAACAGAGGTTTCCACTGGGTTAATGAATATCCTTATAACAGATAAGCCAATTACCTGAACCAGTTTCTAATACTGTAATAAATGCGTTTGTGCAGGGGAGGGCGTACAAATATAACTCCACCAACAGTAACGTTTTCATTATCTTCCTGTAATGTAGCATTAATTTCATGTATATCGTTTACTTTAACCTCAAAGGTTTTGTAGCCAATATAGCTAAACTGAAGTGTGTCGCCCGGTTTTGCCTCGATAGTATATTTCCCATCTAAGTCAGACTGTGTTGAAATATCCGTACCCTTAACTATTATAAGTACTCCCGGCAAAGGCCCTTCTGAGTCATTCACTACTCCACTAATCACACTGGGCTTTGTTAGTGTATTATCAGCAGTTTTTCCGCCGGAAGGCACCTGTTGCTCAGTCGGCACTTTATTCTGGGCAGTGGCAGCAGTAGTGCCCAATGCCAAAAAGCCCATTACCGCCGCGGAAGCCGCCAGCCATAATGAACTTTTTTGCTGAGGTATTATAAGTTCCCGGTTTAATTGTGTGGTAAGGAAACGCCCACATACAGTGCCGTTTCCAAATTCAGCGGCAATTTCCCTGTCGGTAGCGCGTGTAAAATCACGCACGGTTTCTTGGCAGGCGCTGCAAAACCGCCCTTTTTCGGCAGGCGACATCGCCGCCCAATTTTCCTGGCAGGGCTTAGGTACAGTTATGCTCGTTGCTTTAGCCATACCCAAATATAGCTTTTTTTAAAACTGCTCCCTGAAAAAGTTAATCATCTTATCCTGAAAATCAGATGTAGTTTGTTCATTCCAGTTACCGTGGCCGCCATCGGCATACAGGTAATATTCGTTATATACATTGTACTGATCCAGTTTTGCCTTGAGCCTGTCTGCCTGGCTTGATGGTACCAGCATATCCTGCCCGCCATAAAACAAGATGGTAGATGGTGAACCGGCATGTACATGCAGCGCAGGGCTTACCGCTATGGCTGCCTCAGGCTGGTTGCCCACATTCCCCACAAGATACAGCGATGCATAGGCATAATAAGGATTAGATGTATAATACGGGTCGGTAAAGTCAGCTGGCCCTACTATACTGCAAACAGCTTTCACGTTGCTGTGAGTATCATATTTGTAGCTGTACAGCATGGCCAGGTGAGCGCCTGCACTGGCTCCTATAAACGCATAGTTTTCAGAAACAGAGTAATTACTCCTCTTAAGGAATTGTATCGCTTCCTCAATATCCTGCACCTGTTTGGGGAAAGCCGGGTTTTCGGCGGTAGCCAGCCTGTAGTTGATGTTTACAATGGCATGGTCAGGAAACTGCGTTTTCAGCGTAGGGATAACATAATTGAAATCTGCCTTATCGCCGCTGCTCCAGCCACCACCATGCACCAGTATAAATACTTTGGTATTGGCATTCCTTCCGGCAGGCAGGTACACATCCATTTTCTGTTCGGCGTCATTGCCATACGATACGTTCATGATATCCTGGGCAGGCAGGTTGCTTGCGGCAGGTTGTGGTTCATCGGCTGAGTTGCATCCCAGGGTGATTAACAATAATATAAGTGGTAGCATGTATTTAGTCATAATACAACTATACATGCAAACTCCGTGCCTGCAAAAGTTAAAATGCTGTTAGCCACCCACAGGCAGCTGTACAATAAATGTAGCGCCCTGCCCGGGAACAGATTCTGCGGAGATATAACCGCTGTGCTGGTCAACTATTTTTTTACATATGCTGAGGCCTATTCCCGTACCACTATATTCTGTTTTGCCATGCAGGCGCTGGAAAAGCTTAAATATCTGTTCGCTGTATTGCTTTTCAAACCCTATGCCGTTATCGCTGAAACGCAGTTCTACAAACGGCTCAGCAATATTGTCTCCTTTGTATTGGGCAATATCATAACCGCGAATTTCCTTAGCAGAAATTTTAATGACCGGTTTATCTGATGAATATTTTAGCGAATTGCTGATGAGGTTGGAGAAAAGCTGGCTCATCTGCAGCGGTATGGCTTTAATTACCGGAAGTTCCTCATGTTCCACCTCGGCATCTTTTTCGTAAATGATGAGCTCAAAATCAATCAGCACCTGCTCCAGTATGGCATTAAGGTCTGTAGCCTCAAATTCTGCAATGGCCGAAGAAAGGCGGCTATAGGTAAGCACAGCATTAATGAGCTGTGACATCCTTTCGGCAGAAGAGTCAATTTTTGAGAAATATAAATCGCTATTGCCCTCACGCCCTTTGTCTTTAATCATGTTGATAAACGTGCGTATTTTCCGCAAAGGCTCCTGCAAATCATGGCTGGCAATATAATTGAAAGATTCCAGTTCTTTGTTGGATTGCTCCAGTTGTATATTTTTTTCGGCCAGTATATGGTTGGCGTGGTTCAGCTTTTCAGTACGGTCATCCACCATGGCTTCCAGCTTTTCAGCAAATACCTTTTGCTCATGTATGTCGGTAAGCGTGCCTACCCATTGTGTAATGTTGCCCAGCTCATCCCGAAGTGCTACAGTGCGCGACATGTGCCAGCGATAAGTACCATCGGCCCTTCGCAGCAGGAAAGTATCAGTGCAATCATCGCCCGTTTTCAGGCAATCAGCCCAAAAGGCGCTTACCTGCTGCAACATATCAGGGTGTATCACCTTATGCCATCCTTCACCTTTTACGTCATCAAAAGCATAGCCTGTATATTCAAAATATTTGTCGTTAAAATAAGTAACGTTACCTTCCGGATTGGCACGGAAAGCAATATGTGGAATGGTTTCCAGGATAAGGCGCAGGTCTTTCTCGTTTTTTTCCTGTAGTTTTTTAATGTGGTACTGTTCAGTTACTTCAGTAACAATAGCAATAACGCCCACAGTTTCATCATTTTCAAACAACGGCTGGTAAACGGAGTTAAAATAGCGCGTTTGCTTTTCACCATTGATGATTATTTCGGCAGGCATATCGGTATAAGTGGTAGTTATACCGGAGCGTACCACTTCTTTAAGGTTTTCTTCAACCTGTGTGCCTTTCATTTCAGGCAGGGCATCGCCAATAGGTTTTCCTATAATCTCATCCCGTTTCTTACCGCGTATTTTAAGGTAAGCGTCATTGGCCATTTCAAGCACTAAATCTTCACCTTTCAATATTGAAATTCCCATAGGCGCCTGTACAATCAGGCTACGGAATCTGGCTTCGCTATCTTCTGCTTTTTTACGGGCTATAACCTGTTGGGTAACATCGTGTGCCAGTACTATAATGCCTGATATTGTACCATCTTCCTCGTGTAAAGGCTGGTATATAAACTTTATGTACAAATGGTCTTCCCGGCCATTTTCATCTATGGTATAAAAGTGGGCTTCTTCATCAATATATTCCTTGCCTGTATGGTACACTTGCTCCAACAGCTTGTCAAAACCCTGTAGTCTGGCTTCCGGCAGGCCTTCAAACAAAGGCTTGTTCATCATGGCATCATTATCCTTGCCCCACAGTTTCATTATATTGTCATTAGCCATTTCAACAACAAAATCTTCACCCCGGAGAATGCAAATGGCCATAGGTGCCTGCATAAAAAGGTTTTTCAGCTCATTGCGTATGTGCCCCCGTGTTTTTGATATCCGTATTTGCGATCGTATTCTGGCTTCCAGCTCTTTGGCAGAAAATGGTTTTACAAGATAATCGTCAGCGCCGGTTTCATAACCTTCTATACGCGATTCCTCACCGGCCCTGGCAGTAAGCAGTATAATAGGAACCATAGCCAGCTGCGGCATTGATTTTACCTGTTTCAGCAATTCAATCCCATCCATTACAGGCATCATAATATCGCTAACAATCAGCGAAACGTCATTGTGCTGCACTAAGTCCAGTGCCTCTTTGCCGTGCTGTGCAGTAAGCACATTGTAATGTTTTTCTATTATGGAACTAAGGTGCCTGCGCATATCGGCATTGTCATCTACAATAAGCACCGTATCGGTTTTTGCTGATACACGCTCGTGCATTACCTCAATGCTGTTATCTGTTGCATCCTGCAGCATAAGGTCAGCCTCGCGTATGTGCTGGCCGGATAGTACATCTTCAGCCGTAGTTTCAAAATCCATAATTTGCTCCTCCGGCAGGTGTTCCCTTCCCAGCGGCAGCGTTACGGTAAAGGTACTGCCTTTTCCTTCCTCACTATGCACTGTAATATTGCCGCCATGCTCAATAACAAATTCACGTATCATGGAAAGCCCAATACCTGAACCCTCAAAACTTCGGCCATCGCTGTTCTGTACACGATGGAAACGGGTAAACATATTGGGCATTTCTTTTTCCGGTATGCCCACTCCGGTATCGCTCACTGTAAGTACAGCAGTATTGCCCTGCTTTACAAGCTGCAGGCTTACAGTTCCTTTAAGCGTATATTTAAAAGCATTGGAAAGCAGGTTGAACACTATTTTTTCCCACATTTGGCGGTCAATGAATGCCTGCGGTATATTTTCTGTATTCACTGTAAACTCCATACCGCCACGCTCTATTACCGAGCGGAAATTTCCTGCAAGGTTAGCTGTAAATGTTCCAAGCTCTGTGGGTACAAACCTTGCTTTCATCCGTCCGCTTTCCATGAGGCTGAAATCAAGCAGGGTATTTACAAGTTTCAGCAGCCGCATAGCGTTACGGTGTGTGGTTTGTATTATCTGCTTTTCATTAAAAGGCAGGCTGTAATTATCCAGCAGGTCTTCCAGCGGGCCCAGCATAAGGGTAAGAGGGGTGCGGAATTCATGGCTTATGTTACTGAAAAAAGCAGTTTTGGCTTTGTCAATTTTTGCCAGTTCATCAAGCCTTTTTCTCTCATTTTCAAAAGCAGTAGCATTTTGTATTGCTGCTGATACCTGGCTGGCGGCCATTTCAAAAAAGGTGCGGTAATCATCATCCAGCCTGCGGGTAGGGTTAATGCCGCAAATGAGCATGCCTACAATATTATTTGCCGAGAGGGTTAAAGGCAGCGAAATGGCATGCGTAACCCGTTGCCCGGCCGGCCCTGTAGGCAAAGCGCTGTTTTCAATAAGAGTGTTGACAGATTGTGTTCCTGTTGTAAGCACTTCCGTCAGTATAGGGTGCAATTTGGCTGATTCGCTGTCGGCAAGGTTAATATAGTTTGGAAATATATCTTCAACGCCATCAGCTACACCGGTGCTTTGCAAAATTTCAGCGGCATCTCCATTATCATTCATCATGTAAAACACTGCAAAAGGAATATCCTTATCATTTTTAGCCATTGTTTCGGCTGCAGAGCTGCATGCGGTTGCTATGGATTTTTCAATGAGCGATCTTGCAGCCAGTTCCGAAAGGGTACGGTTTCGCCTTGCACTAAGTATTTTATCTGTAGTATCAAAATTAGGGCAAAACAGGCCGCCTACTTTGCCCGATTCATCAAACACAGGGCTGTAGCTGAACGAAAAATATTTTTCCTCAAGGAAATCGCCCCGCTTCATAAACAGCTGCACATCTGCCCCATAGGTAGCTTCTGCTAAGTTATATACCTTATCGGCCAGCGGGCCTGCATATTCCCATATTTCCTGCCACACCTCACCGGCAGGCTTGCCCAGCGCCCATTTGTGCTTTTCATCGCCCAGTACATCAATATACTGGTCATTATACAAAAAAGTATTTTCAGGGCCCCAGCCTACCCATATAGGGTTTTTGGAATGCAGCATGAGGTTGACAGTAGTTTTAAGGCTTTGCGACCATGAGTGAATAGGCCCAAGGGGTGTTGAGGCCCAGTCATAGTTACGGATAAGCATGCCCAGCTGCCCTTCGGAAGTAAGGAAGTCAGGTATGGCATTTTTATCGGCAACAGTAGTTTCACTCATAATAGGGCTAATATACTATGAAATTTAGCATTTTATTGTGAAAAGACTGTTAAGCCTTATATGTTTTGCAAAAATGAGGCTAAATGTTTACAGGCCTTGAAACAAAATACAACAGCAGTAAATAAAACAGCAGCATGATACCGTGTACTATAATGTAAAAATCAGAACAAGGTATAAATGCAAAAATCAGGTTGCTGATGAATGAAGTACAGAAAAACAGCATTGATAAACTACGGGTATTTACTGTTTTCCTGTAATAATTAAACTGAACGCCCACCGCACATATAGCTGAAAGCGAAAGCATAATAAAACTGCCAACACTGATAAGTATATGGGTAGATTGTGGTGCGAAACTGTAAAAACCATAAGCCAGTAAGGCGCTTATGCCAATGGCTATGAGGGCCGGTATTGGATTTATTTTCATTAGATTTTTATTTAGAAGGTGGAGGAGGGGGCGGTGGTAGTTCGCCAAAAATTTCTGCCATACCGGGAGCATTTTCAGCCGGTTCCCAGCCAGCCATTCCCTGCTTCCATACATGGTGCTGGCGTGTAAATTGGCCTGATTTTACAAATTCCTTTAACTGGTCAACCGTATAAGGCCCTGCCTGTTGCCCGTTTAAGGCAATATGGTAAGAAATAGCCGGCGGTGGTGGTGGCGTATTCATAATACTACCCATCATGCCGCCCATTTGCCCGCCTAAAACGTTGCCTACAGCCATACCTGTCATTATTCCCAGTGGACTGAAGCCGCCGCCATTGCCCAAGTTAACGTTTGACATTTCGCCCAGGTTCTCAGCTGCCGTCTTCATTATATCAGCCTGCTTGTCCAGTTGGTACACGGCAAAATGTTTGCCTTCCACACCCATTTCAGCATCTTTGCGCTGTATGCGGGCCATTTCGCCAAGGTTGGTAATTTCAATACCGGTTTTGGCATCAATAAATTTTAATTGCTGGTCTGCCGTAGCGCCTTTCAGCTGTGCATAGTACGGGCTGGCTTTGTCCAGCTCTATGGTGCCTATGTCCAGCCTTTTCAGGTTGATGCCAAAATCCTGCTCAATCTCTGTACGCAGCTGGTTTTCTACGTATTCGTTTATCTCCTCCAGTTTCCGTTCCATCTGCATTACAGGCAGCCCGGTATCGGCCGGTATGTTCATTACGCAGGCTTTTATCTTGCGGGCAAAAAGGTCTTTCATCTTAGCCTCAAACTCCGGTAGATCAATATTCAGCAGGCGGTAATTTTTTACAAAATTTTGTATGTCAGTAATATTGAAGGTCAGGGTTCCCCTCACCGCACAAGGTACGCCAAGATCAGGGAAACGATTATCAAAAACATCAAAATATGGAATGCCGAATTTTATCTGAAGATTTTTCTGCAGGTTAAAGAAATACACTTCGGCTATAAATGGCGACTGCCCGCCAAATGCCGCACCCACAATGCTGCTCAGTACAGGAAAGTTACCGGTTTTAAGCCCTTCATCAGCCGGGCCTTCAATAATGTCAAAAATGCTGCCATCGTCTTTTTTATAAAAAAACACAGCTGCCTCACCCGGTTTTACACGTATGCGGCTTCCGTAGCGTATGGCATTTTCTTTTGTGGTACTGCCGTCAATGCCGTTGGGCGACCATTTTTGTACCAGGTAATCCGTTTCATCACAGCGTATAACATCCATGAATCCGCCTTCATTTCCGCTAAAAAAATTCCTTATTCCCATACTTATTTCTTTTTATCCAGTTTTTCAGCAAGTTCTACTTTGTCTTTCAGGTCATATTGTTTATAGGACGAAGCCAGTTCTACCCTTTCTTTTGCCAGCTTAAAGTTTTTTTCTTCAATAAGTTCCAGCACCTGCTGTTCCACTATGTCGTCTATAACGCTTTCACGGTTTTTATAGCCGTAACCGGGTTCCAGCATATTCGCCATTTTCAATGCCCCATCATAATCTTTCGCTCCTTTAAGGCTGTCAATTTCCAGTTCAGTCAGTAGCGGTTGAAGTTTGTCTCTGTCATTCCATCTGGTAACTTCAGCAAAGGCCGCCTTAGCTTCACCTAATTTTTTCTCATTGATAAGCCTTTCTGTTTTATCTTCAGGGCTTTCCGGAGCTTTAGGCATATTAACTATTGCAACAATCCCCCAGACTATAAGCGCCCAAACCGAAAGTATCAACAACAGCCTGATGATATCTCCTACGTGTCTTCCACGCTTTATAAGATAAGCCTGTTTAAGAAAGCTGTCAATTTTCGCATTCAGTTCAGGGTTGGAACCATAGTATTTGCGTAGCTTTTCCGCTTCCGCTTCCATCCCTACAAGATAAGTTTGGTTAGCAGTTTCATACTGGTCAAACAAGCGGCCTTTTCTTAATAAAACTTTATAGGGAATATATAGCCCACCGGTAAAGAGTATTTTCATGATTCCCGAACTCACAGAATCTTCCGGAATTTTTTTTGCTTTGGAAAAATCATATAAAAGGTCATTAATGGTTTCAAAATCATCATCCCATGAATTTCCTTTTTCCTCCGTTTCCTCTATATCTTCATCATCTTCGTCCTGGCTGTCAGCTAACTTAAAGTCGTTAATATAATCGCAGGCAGGGCATACTTTGCTCATGCCGGTAAGTACTTCACCACAACTCACGCACTTCCGGATCTTCGGTTTGTTTTTGTTTGATTTTATAAACAGCTTGCCATCCAGTATCACATCAATCTCATCGGCATCATAACCCAGTTTTTCAGCTTTTTTCCTTAAAACATTGCGCTCTTTGTCTGACACATAACCATCAACCAGCGAAAGTTCTACAAGCTTTTCTAATTCATCCTTCATCAGTAGTGTTTGTACAATTGGTAAAGCCAAATTTACATAATACAACAAGATATGCAAATTTTTTGTCGGCTCTGTACTGTTGATATCCGGTACATATTGCTAAATTTGCGAAACAACACATTCAACTATCATGTACAAAACCATTATCAGGCCGCTGCTTTTTCGGTTAGACCCCGAAAAGGCGCACCACCTTACATTTTCTGCTCTCCGTTTTTTAAGTAGCATTCCCGGTATTCCTTCCATCTTAAAATCTCAGTACGAAATTAACGACCCCAAACTGGAGCGTGAAGTTTTTGGGCTCAAATTTAAAAACCCGGTAGGGCTTGCCGCCGGTCTGGATAAAGATGCTAAACTATATAAACAGCTGTCAGGATTAGGCTTTGGTTTTATCGAGATAGGCACACTTACGCCGCTGCCACAGGATGGCAACCCAAAGAAAAGGCTTTTCCGCCTGAAGGAGGACAGCGCCATCATCAACCGCATGGGTTTTAACAACGGCGGTGTAGTGGCTGCTGTAGAAAGGCTGAAGAAAAATCCTAAAGGAAAGGGCCATGTGCTTATAGGCGGTAACATTGGCAAAAATAAGGTAACGCCCAATGATGAAGCGGCTCTTGATTACCTTAAAAGCTTTGATGCCCTGTATGATTATGTAGATTATTTTGTGGTGAATGTAAGCTCTCCCAACACACCCAACCTTCGCGAATTGCAGGATAAAGAACCGCTTACCAATTTGCTTATGACTTTGCAGGAGCAGAATGCCACCAAGCCAAAGTCAAAGCCTATACTGCTAAAGATAGCACCCGACCTTACCAATGAGCAGCTGCTGGATATTATTGAAATTGTAAAGACCACATTGATTGCCGGTGTTATTGCCACCAACACAACCATAACGCGTGATGGCCTTCAGTCCGATAACAAGATTGAAACCGGCGGCCTTAGCGGCAAACCGCTTACCCAACGTTCTACAGAAGTGATACGCTTCCTTTCGGAAAGAAGTAACAAAGCATTCCCTATTATTGGTGTTGGCGGCATACACACCCCTGAAGATGCCATTGAAAAACTGAAAGCAGGCGCAAGCCTTATACAGCTTTATACCGGCTTTATTTATGAAGGGCCTGGGCTTATAAAAGCTATTAATAAGCGTATTTTAGCTTCTGAGCCGCTTAGCCGCTAAGCTGCTTAAAAACTCAGCAACTTTTTAAAGAAATCGATTTCGTAGCCAAAACAATTCTTTTTATCTTTGGGCTTCTATGGAGCAGGTTAAAATTATCGAATGTCCGCGCGATGCTATGCAGGGCATCAAAGCATTTATCCCTACCGATAAAAAAGTTACCTACATACAGTCATTGCTTCGTGTAGGCTTTGATACTATCGACTTTGGCAGTTTTGTATCGCCAAAGGCCATCCCGCAAATGCAGGACACGGCTGAGGTGCTGGATAAGCTGGACCTGAGCCGTACGCAAAGCAAGCTGCTGGCCATCATAGCCAACACACAGGGGGCACAAGCCGCTGTACAACATGCACCTATACGGTACTTGGGTTACCCTTTTTCTATATCTGAAAACTTCCAGATGAGGAACACGCACAAAACCATTGCGGAATCTATAATCACATTACAGGAAATCCTAAACATTGCCGACAGGAGCAATAAGGAGGTGGTGGCCTATCTTTCTATGGGATTTGGCAACCCGTATGGCGACCCGTGGAATGTAGAGATAGTAGGGGAGTGGACCGAAAAGATGGCCAATATGGGGGTGAAAATACTGTCGCTGTCGGACACCGTAGGCAGCTCTACGCCCGATGTTATTGAATACCTGTTCTCTAACCTGATACCGAAATATCCTAACATAGAGTTTGGTGCACACCTTCACACTACGCCTGATAAGTGGCACGAAAAGGTTGATGCTGCCTACAAGGCCGGCTGCACCCGTTTTGATGGCGCTATACAGGGTTTTGGCGGCTGCCCTATGGCAAAGGATGAACTGACCGGCAATATGCCTACAGAGAAGCTTTTATCGTATTTTACAGCAGCCAAAGCAGATACCAATGCCCAAATGATGAGTTTTGAAAGCGCCTATAATGAAGCTACAAAGTTATTTGGGGAGTATCATTAAAACCAGTTCTTTAAAACGTAGGTATAACTTTATGTATTTCGTTTACTATCGTATCAATATTTTTCCAATAATACTTTTGTTGATTAGTAAGCTTTTCTAACTTTTTACTTTTATATAATTGCAAACAACGGTGCATTACTCTTTTTCCCTCTAAGGCATTATGCAGGTCAGCAGGATATTTGTCTATACTCTCTAAAGAATCTGTTTTTATAGTTTCTATTTCCTGTGTTATGATATCCTTGAGTGCAGGGTCAAAAACAGCAATAGCTAATGGGTCGTAAAAACTTTTATCATATTTTCTTATTTCCGACTCAAGTTTCTTGTTTTCAAATCCTTCAACAATGCATAAGCAAAGTGCCCTGTCCTTAAATTTTTCATCCCAGTTTGCATAATCAAATGACTTTCTTTCTTCTCTAAGATGTTTATCAGTTGAGCAGTAGGTTGTTGATAATAATATTGTAATCAGGTAGATTTTTTTCATATAACAATATAACTATTGATATCTATAAATAAATTTTCTGCCTTTCTTTGCACCTTTTGATTTTACAAATACTAATTTTTCATTCTCAAAAACATCCTCAATATCCATCGTATCTTTACCGTCTATAATTTTATCTCTTGCCTCAGATAATCTTATCCAAAAGTCTCTTCCATTTAAGTTTTGAGTTGACCACATATCAGGTTGAATGTTTAATTTTTTATATTCTATATTGTCGTTAACACTATGCGATTCATACTTTACCATATGCCCTTCTTCATTTATTGTGACAGCATATTCAATCTCAAATATTTTTTCATTTAATTTAAAAATACACCCATAAGAAGTACTGTCTTTAAAACTCTTGATGGTATCTTCACAAACATTCAATTTAGGAGTGATGTTTTCATCAAATACAATATACTTAGTAATTATGTGGGAGTGTAAGGGTAATTCATTTTGTTTACAACTTATAAGTAGTGAAATCGTAATAAGATATATGAAGTTTTTCATTTTACGCATTTTGTGTCAAATCTATCAAATTTATTTTAAGATTTATAATATTCATTAGTTTATAAGTATCTTTAAATTCACTACATTTGCATGCAATTTAACTACAAATTGCAGTGATGAAAGCACACACAACTAAGATCATCGGCGAGGGTTTAACTTATGATGACGTACTTTTGGTTCCTAACTATTCCGAAGTACTGCCGCGCGAAGTAAGCATCAAATCCCGCTTTTCCAAAAACATAACATTAAACGTTCCTGTAGTATCTGCCGCGATGGATACCGTAACCGAAAGCGCTATGGCTATTGCCATGGCCCGAGAGGGTGGTATTGGCGTACTGCATAAGAACATGACCATAGAGCAGCAGGCCGCTGAGGTGCGCAAGGTAAAAAGGGCAGAGTCGGGCATGATCATCGACCCGGTTACATTGCCACTTACCGCTAATGTTGGCGACGCCAAAGCTGCCATGCGTGAGTATGGAATTGGTGGTATACCGGTTGTAGATGGCGATGGATTGCTGAAAGGCATCGTGACCAACCGCGACCTGCGTTTTGAGAAGGAAAACAGCCGATCTATACTGGAAGTTATGACATCCGAAAACCTGGTTACTGCGGGCGAAGGCACTACGCTTGAAGTGGCGGAAGGAATACTTCAACAAAACAAGATTGAAAAACTACCTGTTGTAAACAGCAGCAATAAGCTGGTAGGGCTTATTACTTTCCGCGATATTACCAAGCTTACCCAAAAGCCCATAGCCAACAAAGACCGTTTTGGCCGACTACGTGTAGCTGCTGCGCTGGGTGTTACCGCTGATGCCGTGCAAAGGGCAGAAGCGCTGGTTAATGCCGGGGTTGATGCCGTAATTATTGATACCGCACACGGGCATACCAAAGGCGTGGTAAGCGTATTGAAGGAAGTAAAAGCCAAATTTCCTGAATTAGATGTAGTGGTAGGCAACATTGCTACTCCGGAAGCTGCCTTATATTTGGCCGAAAACGGTGCTGATGCCGTTAAGGTAGGCATAGGCCCGGGTTCCATCTGTACTACCCGTGTGGTGGCAGGTGTGGGCTTCCCACAATTTTCTGCGGTATTGGAGGTTGCTGCTGCACTTAAAGGCACGGGCGTACCTGTTATTGCTGACGGCGGTATCCGCTATACGGGTGATATACCCAAAGCGATTGCAGCGGGTGCTGATTGCGTAATGTTGGGCTCACTTTTGGCAGGCACTAAGGAATCTCCGGGCGAGACAATCATATTTGAAGGGCGCAAGTTCAAATCTTACCGCGGCATGGGCTCAGTGGAGGCGATGAAAGAAGGCTCTAAGGATCGTTATTTCCAGGATGTGGAAGACGATGTAAAGAAACTGGTGCCGGAGGGCATTGTGGGCCGCGTGCCTTACAAAGGCGAACTGTTTGAAAGCATGCTGCAGTTTGTAGGCGGGCTTCGTGCCGGTATGGGTTACTGCGGCGCTAAGGATATCCCAACCCTACAGGAAACCGGACGTTTTGTACGCATCACTTCAAGTGGTATTTCCGAAAGCCACCCACACAATGTAACCATTACTAAAGAAGCGCCGAATTACAGTAGGTAGTAGCTAGCCACAAGCCACTAGCTGTATATTGGATTTAATCTCCTGTAAGGTTTTCAAAACCTTGTAGGTCTTTAAACAAAACATATCGCTTAGTAAAACACCTCAAAAGTTTCAAAAACCTTTGAGGTGTTTTACTACGCATTCATACCTACAAAGTTTCCAAAACCTTGCAGGAATTTATGACTAATTACTGGTACCTAAATCCTCATCGCCGGTTTCTTCACGCTTTAAGTCAGTGCTTTCCCAGGCGTGGTCATTGGCACCCAGCTGGGCATACAGGTCGTTTCGCAGCAGCTGCTCCTGTAATTCTATCTCTTCCATAGCCGTCATCAGGAAAGCCGTCTTATCGTGCCTTTTCTCTGCAAGTCGGTGTATGGATTCTTCATCGTATTTAATAAAGCGCTGGCCCTGCCTTGTGGCCGTATAGCGGCGTTGCCCAAGCTCTACCAGGGCATCTACACCAAGGTGAACGGCGCTGTACAGGTTTTCACGGTAAAAGTTGTTTACGTCCATCTCCACCAGGTCAAAAGCATCATTTCGGTTGCGCGCCCTTGCCAGTATCTTCAGGTGAGGAAAATGCTTCTTTACTTTCTCTACCACTTCAAGGTTTACCCGCGGGTTATCAATAGCGGCAATAAACAGTTTAGCATTTTCACAACCCGCAGCCCGCAACAGTTCCAGGCGCAATGCATCGCCATAATATACTTTAAATCCCATTTTACGCAGCAAATCCACCCGGTCAGAGTCCATGTCCAGTACCGTGGCGGGTATGCCGTTGGTTTTCAATAGGCGGACTATCGTACTCCCAAAATTCCCGAAACCGGCAATAATCACAGAGTTCTGATCGTCCTCATCA
Source organism: Flavobacterium sp. (assembly GCA_041916875.1). GTDB lineage: Bacteria > Bacteroidota > Bacteroidia > Flavobacteriales > Flavobacteriaceae > Flavobacterium. Next base: position 99,456 of record JAYRYS010000005.1, on the reverse strand, counting down.
ATAGAGTCGTATTTTTTTCGCGATTGCTTTTCCTTAACGCCAAAGTAAGGGTCAATCCATTTCTCGTTGATGAGTAGCAGGAAAGGCGTACCAATCATACTCATGGCAATCACGGCCATCATTTGGTTGGATAGCATTGTAGGCATAAGGTTTAGCTGTACTGCAAAGCCCAGTATCACAAAGCCGAATTCTCCCGCCTGGCTTAATGCGAAGGCGAACAGCAGGTTTTGGTCGGAACTTTTTTTGTAGATATTCCCGACAACTATCAACACAAAGAATTTGATGATATTGAATATGGTACAGAATAGTATAACAAACGCCGGGTCGGCCATGATGAGGTGAAAGTTGATGGATGCCCCCACGCCGATAAAGAATAAGCCGAGCAACAAGCCTTTGAATGGTGCTATATCGCCTTCCAGCTCATGGCGAAACTCACTGTTGGCCAGTACCAGCCCGGACAGGAAGGCACCCAAAGCAGGAGATAGTCCCACCAGTTGCATAAAGTACGATACAGCCATAACCAGCAACAGTGCCGATGCGGTAAACAATTCCTGCAAGCGTGTTTTGGCAACCCATTTAAGAAGGGGCACAAACAGGAAACGCCCTGCAAGGTACACTGTACCGATGGCTCCAAAAACTATTAATGCCTGTAAGTATCCCGGTAAATCTGATATTAGCGACTGGTTAACGTCTTTATTCACTATAGTGCCATCAGCCAAAAGAGGTAATATGGCAAGTATGGGTATGACTGCAATATCCTGGAAAAGCAGCACCGCGAATGATGACCGGCCCATAGAGGTTTTGGTGAGGCCTTTTTCCTTGAGCGTTTGCATTACTATAGCTGTGGACGAAAGCGTTAATGCAAAGCTTATAGCCAGTGTAGCGCGCCATTCCCATCGCATTACAACCGAGCAGGCTATGAACAGCACCGCAGCGGTAATGACTACCTGCAACGAACCCATGCCGACAATGTACTTGCGCATTTTCCAGAATTTGTAAGGTTCCAGCTCCAGGCCAATAAGGAAAAGCATCATGGTAACTCCAAATTCGGCAAAATGCATAATGTCCTGGCCTTCCTGGCCAATAAGCCCCAATACATAAGGGCCTATGATGATGCCTGCAAAAAGGTAACCCAATATAGAACTTAGCCCCGCCTTTTTGGCAATCGGGACACAGATTACTGCCGCAGCCAGGTAAATTATGGCTTCAAAAAAAAATCCGTTTTCCATAGTTTCAGCCTTGTTGGGTTAGGAACCAGTCGTTAAAATAGGGGTAATTTGCCAGTTGGGCGCTATTTACCTTTTCGTTTTCTAAATACTTTAGGATTTTGCCATACAAGCGGCCGTTTTCTTCATATCCTTGTTCGTCCATAGCATGCGTACCGTGCACCACAAAAGGCGGAATGTAATTCATGCGGCACACTCGGGCCGTTTGCGTAAAGGGTTCCAGCAATTGCAATATGGTGTGCATGTGCCGCCCGGTAGAGCGGTAGCTTTCCCTGCGCCCGCCGGTGGTTATGGCCTGCATAAGGCATTTGTTCTTCAGCGCGTAGCCTTCCTTGCCATACGCCCAGCCATGCTCCAGCACAATATCAATCCATTGTTTCAACAGGGGCGGGCAGCTGTACCAGTACATGGGGTGCTGCCATATAATGATGTCATGGTTGTATAAAAGCTCCTGCTCCCTTTTCATGTCGATGTCAAACTCCGGGTATTCCTGGTACAGGTCGTGGAACGTAATGTTGGGCGAATCAGGTATGTGGTTTACCAACGCCTGGTGGGCGTTTGATTTTTCAAACAGCGGATGGGCAAAGAGGATCAGTATCTTATTCGGCATATACAAAACATAATTATGTTTTGTAAGTTAAGGATTAATTCCCAAATAATTTGCCGGTGTAATTTGTCTTAACTCTTTTTTGATATCCTCGTTAACATCCAGCCTGTCTATAAAGCTGTGTATCGCTTCTTTGTCAATAGTTGTATTGGTGCGTGTAAGGTCTTTCAGAGCTTCATAAGGGTTAGGGTAGCTCTCGCGGCGAAGTATAGTTTGTATCGCCTCGGCTACTACGGCCCAGTTGCGTTCCAGGTCTTCCTCAAACTTATCGGCATTAAGCAATAGTTTGTTCAGGCCTTTCAGGGTGGCTTCAAAAGCAATCAGCGTATGGCCTATAGGCACACCGATGTTGCGCAGTACGGTACTGTCAGTAAGGTCGCGTTGCAGGCGCGATACAGGCAGCTTGGCAGCAAGGTGCTCAAACAGCGCATTGGCAATGCCCAGGTTGCCTTCAGAGTTTTCAAAATCGATAGGGTTCACTTTGTGCGGCATAGCTGATGAGCCTATTTCGCCGGCTTTTATTTTCTGCTTGAAGTAATCCATGGAAACATACGTCCAAATATCGCGGTCAAGGTCAATCAGTATGGTGTTGATGCGTTTCATTGCATCAAAAAATGCCGCAAAATGGTCGTAATGCTCAATTTGCGTAGTAGGGAAGGAGTGTTTTAAACCAAGTGTACCTTCTACAAAATCGTTCCCGAATTTTTTCCAGTCGGTTTTTGGGTAAGCAATAAAATGTGCATTGAAATTGCCCGTAGCGCCGCCAAATTTGGCCGCAAACGGCACGTTGAACAACAGGCGCAGCTGCTCCTCAAGGCGTTCTACAAATACAAGTATCTCTTTGCCCAGACGCGTAGGCGATGCCGGCTGCCCGTGCGTGCGTGCCAGCATGGGTACGTTAGCCCACTCAACGCTAAGCTCTTTTAGCTTTGAAATAACCGCAATGAGCGATGGCATGTACACATCCTCAAAAGCTTCTTTGGTGGAAAGGGGTATGGCGGTATTGTTGATGTCCTGCGAGGTAAGCCCGAAGTGTATGAATTCCTTGTATTGCTCAAGCCCCAGGGTATCAAATGCTTTTTTTATAAAGTATTCCACGGCTTTTACATCGTGGTTGGTGGTCTTTTCAATCTCTTTTATCTGGAGTGCATCTTCACTGCTGAAGTTGCGGTAAATGTTGCGGAGCGGCTCAAAGGTAGCCTTGTCAACGCCGGTAAGCTGCGGCAGGGGAAGTTCGCAAAGGGAAATGAAATATTCAATTTCCACCAGTACCCTGTAACGGATAAGGGCTTCTTCCGAAAAATAGCGTGAAAGTGATACGGTTTTGTTCCTGTAGCGCCCGTCAATAGGCGATATGGCATTCAGTTCAGATAATTGTTGCATTGCGGTTGTGTTGTTTCCGCAAATATAAGGGTTTGAAGGGAGAATTGGAAAACGACTTTCTAAAGATTAATATTTAGTTCATATAATGTTATCATCCTATTAAGTCCTTTTATTTCTTCATTTATACTTTCTTCAATTGATTTACATGAACCGTAAGTCGCGGTATATTTTAAAATATATAGCTCTTCTTCTAATTCGGAGATTTTATTACGATAGAATTCTCTTATGTCTTCCATTTTAAGTATTTAATCTCTCCCTCACCATCTCCATACCTTCTGAACCCAACATAGCAAAAACCTCTACTTTGTTGCGGGAGTTGTGTACAGGGGCAGGGTTGGGGTCCACATAAAAAATCTTTACTCCCGGCTGGGCATAGTCCATAAGCCCGGCTGCCGGGTACACCTGTAATGATGTGCCTATCACCACCACATAATCAGCCTGCTCCACAATTTCCATAGCTTCGGCAATAGCAGGAACCATCTCGCCAAACCACACAATATGCGGGCGCAGCTGCTTTTTGCTTACGGGGTGGAGGTCGCCCAGGTTGATGTCAGACGTCCAGTCGATACTATCATGCTCACTGTTGATGCTGCGGGCTTTCAGCAGTTCGCCATGCAGGTGCAGCACTTTAGTGCTCCCGGCTCGTTCGTGCAGGTCGTCCACATTTTGGGTTATAACATGCACATCAAAATCACTTTCAAGCTCAGCAATAATTTTATGGGCTTTGTTGGGTTTTACGGTTTGCAGCTGCCTGCGGCGCTGGTTGTAAAAATCAAGCACCAGCTCAGGGTTTTTACGGAAACCTTCGGGCGAGGCCACATCCATTACATTATGGCCTTCCCACAACCCGCCTGCATCACGAAAAGTGGCCACACCGCTTTCGGCACTGACACCGGCACCTGAGAGTACTACGAGCTTCTTCCTCATACCTTGCCTAATGTGTAAAGCTGCTCCATGGTAGGCGAAGCGCTTCCTCCGGCTGGCTCCAGCGTAATACCGTAAGCCTCGGCACCGGCAAAAGTATCTACAACATGTATGCCTTTATTGTCTTTCACATTTTCAATAATACCAATGCTGGTAGGGGTTATAGGGTTTAGTTTCAATGCCCAAACCTGGTACACTTTACCTGCTGGCGGCTCCGGTAGCCCGGCTAAATCCACATAGGTTTTATTGTCGTTTTTATCAATATATACTTTAGCGTAGGACTCTGGTGATACCGCCTGCCCGGCCAATGGCACGGTAGTGGTATTTTGCCCGCGGAGTAGCTCCAGTGCTTTTTCGGTTTGCGTGTTTTGCTTTTCAAGCCCGGCTACCAGCTGCTCAAACTTGGAGCGTTCAGCCTGCTGTGCGGTATTGGCTTCCACCACCTCGTTGTATTTGTAATACTGTATGCCCAGCCCCAGCAGCAATATAACTGCCGCTGCCCAGCCCAGGTATTGCGAAAAACCGGTACGGCGTTCCTGCACCATCGGCACCACGCCCTCATGCTTCTCAATAAGCTTCTGGCGTATCTTGTGATAATTTTCGGCAGAAAGATAAGGTGCTATGCTATAGGACAGGTTGATAACAGCCTTTTCAATAGCTACTATCTCCTGCTTTATGTCAGCGTGCTTTTCGGCCATAGCCTGCACTTCCTCACTTTCCTTTTCAGAAAGGCAGCCGAAAACGTACAGTTCCAGTATGCCCGATTCTATATATTCCTGGTTCATTGTATCTGTAGTATATTCCTTAGTTCATTTATACAATTACGGTTTTGCGTCTTTACGGTGCCCAGCGGTATCTCCAGCTCGTCTGAGGCTTCCTGCTGCGTGTATCCCTTAAAAAAGAGAAGGTCAATCAGCCGTATGCATTTTGGCTTCAGCTTGTTTATAAATTCACGTATGCCTATTGCATCTATCTTATTGGTGCTTGAAGTGTTATGGTCCAATATATGTACGAAATTATCAACCGAGAGGTTTTTAAGGCTGTTGTTATGGCTTTTGGAGCGAAGCCTGTCTATAGCCGAATTGCGTGCTATGTTGAGTAGCCAGGTGTAAAAGCGGCCTTTGGTTTCGGCATAGCTGTCAATGTTTTTCCATACTTTTACAAATACGTCCTGTAATACATCTTCAGCTTCCTCACGGTCTTTGACCAGATTGAAGATGACACCGTAGAGGCTTTTGGAATACATATCATAAAGCAGGGTAAAGGCTTTGCTGTCTTTTTTATAAATTAGCGGTAGTAATTCTTCCTGTGTCATATTTTGTTTTTGATACGCCTAATTTAACCAAAAGAACCGTACCTACCACACCAAGCATGAAAAATACGCACGATACTGATTATCTTGACTACCTTGAAACCTTTATTACACCCGCCCGCCGCGAGCGTTTTTTTGAGATATTAAAAAACCGGACCACGCATTTTACCGTGGCGGTTGAAGATGTTTACCAGCTGCACAATACCAGTGCGGTAATGCGCACCTGCGAGGTTTTTGGCATACAGGGGCTGCATGTGGTTGAGGAGAAGTATGGAAAATCAATTGACAAGGAAATTGCCATGGGTGCCCAAAAGTGGGTAGATATAAGTAAATATGGCAATACACAAAGCTGTATTGCTGCACTGCGGGAACAAGGCTATAAAATTGTAGCTACTACACCACATGAAGAGTCCTGCTACCTTGATGATTTTGATATTACACAGCGCTCTGCTATTTTTTTCGGGACAGAGAAAATGGGGTTGTCAGAAGAAGTGATGGAGCAGGCCGACGGCTTCATTAAAATACCTATGGTAGGCTTTACCGAAAGCCTGAATATATCCTCATCAGCAGCTATAATATTGCAAAACCTTACAGCACGTTTGAGAAAGTCAGCCATCAACTGGCAGTTGTCAGACGAGGAAATGCTTGAAAAGCGTATTGACTGGGCCAGGAAATCAATAAAGGATATTGATTTTGTTACGGAGCGGTATTTAGGATGCTAATTATTTATTCAGCACCTTATATTCTTCATAGCATCCGCTTATTGCATCCATAATCTGGAGGTCGTTGGCGGTTTTAATGAACTCTTCGGAGTAGTTGCAGCGTTCCAGTATGCCTGCAATATCTTCTTTGGTAACACCAAGCAGTGCGGCAAGGGTTTCACGGTCAAATTTTGATGCCAGTGCATTGCGCACCGTGTCGTCTTTTTTCATTTCGCGAAGCCTGCGCATTTCCTGCCCTTTTTTACCAAAAGTAGTATGCAGCAGGTCAGTCGGGTTAAACACGGCACTCACTACTTTGCTGAACGCACCCGGCGATCGGTCTCCGCCTTCATAGCCTACATTAAGGCCGGCAATGCTGTAGCGGTAGCTATTGTTAACCGGTGCCAGTTTGGAGTCAATAGGCAGGTAGCCGGTAAGGTTGTATTTGCTTATGGTTATGGGTTCCAGCGTATAAGCCCTTTCGGTCAATGGAATTTTAGTAGTGTTGTTAAATTTTATCCAGTCGCCGGTTACACGTACTTTAATTGAGGTGTAACCAATCATGGAAACATGCAGCGTATCGTTAACTGTGGCTTCAATAGCAAAGTTACCCTTTTCATCAGTAACTGTTCCTTTTACGGTATTGATGTTGATAATATTAACGCCGGAAATAGGCAGAAGGTTACCCTCGTTAATGATGGTACCCTTTACCTTTGTTGGCTGCTTTTCCTGTTTTTCCTGCGCTGTTGCGGAAAAGGATAACAGCATAAATAAAAAAACTACAAAATATCTCATTGACTGCTTTAGTAAAGTAAAAGTAGTAAACAAACGCGATATTTTGTAGTTAGTATACATTTATTCAGAAAAATTTCTGCTTAGCTTCTGCGCGGCTTCCTGTCCCTGGCTGCGCTGCGCGAACTATCTTTCGGTTCACTTCGCCTTGGTGCACGGTCGCTCCTTCCGCCTGACTGCTGGTTACGCCCGCCAAAAGAATCGCTTCTTCTCTCGCTGCGTGCGTTTCTGTCAGTGCTTCTGTCGCCCCTGTCATTCCTGCCAAAGTTTCCGCCTCCGCTGCGTCCGTTATGGTCGCGGCGGCGGTTGTTTGAGCTTCCGTCATTCTTAGAAATCTCCACATTCAGCCTGCGGCCTTCCAGGTGCATGCTGTTCAGAGTTTCAAGCACAGCTTCAGCATGTTCGGCATCAGTGTTAAAGAAAGAGAAACCTTCCTTAACATCCACCTTAAAGATATCGTCACGGCCAAGGCCAAGCGTATCACGAAGGAAATCCTTCAGGCTCATCCAGTCAAAATTATCTCTTGAACCTATGTTCACGAAATAACGCACAGCGCCGTCGTTCGATGAAAAATCTTTCTTGTCGGCTCCGGCTTTCTGTGTTGAAAGGTCCCTATTTTTCTTATAGTAGTTGATGAATCGGTTAAACTCAACCGATACCATTTTCTTGATAAGCTCTTCTTTGGTAAGGTCTTTCATTACCTCATAAATAGCCGGAAGGTAAGAATCAATCTCGTGGTCAACTTCAACATCTTTTATCTTATTGGCAAGGTGGAACAGCTGTATCTCGCATATCTCAATGCCTGAAGGGATGGTCTTCTCCTCAAACTTCTGCTTGATGATGCGCTCAATTGCTGATATTTTGCGAAGTTCACTTTTGGTGATGATAACGATAGATGTACCCAGCTTACCGGCACGGCCTGTACGCCCGCTGCGGTGGTTGTAGGTTTCAATCTCGTCCGGCAATTGGTAGTTAATCACGTGCGTTACGTTGTCAACATCAATACCCCTTGCAGCTACGTCGGTGGCTACAAGCATCTGTATCTGCCTGTTACGGAACGATTTCATTACCGTGTCACGCTGTGCCTGGCTAAGGTCGCCGTGCAGTGCTGCAGCGTTGTATCCGTCTTCAATCAGCTTTTCGGCAACCGCCTGCGTATCCCTTTTGGTACGGCAGAAGATTACAGAGAAAATATCAGGGTTGGCATCAGCAAGGCGCTTCAGCGCTTCATAGCGGTCGCGTGCGTTTACCAGGTAAAATTCGTGCGATACGGTTGATGAGCCCGAGTTCTTGTGGCCTACGGTTATCTCCAGCGGCTTGCGCATAAATTCTTTAGCTATGCGGGCTACTTCCTGCGGCATGGTAGCCGAGAAAAGCCACGTGCTTTTTTCATCCGGCGATGTAGAAAGTATCGAAACGATATCATCATAAAAGCCCATGTTCAGCATCTCATCTGCCTCATCAAGGATACAGAAATCAATGTTGGAGATATCAACAAACCCACGGTTTATCATATCCTGCATACGCCCTGGTGTTGCCACGATGATTTGCGCGCCGCGCCTAACATCCTTAGCCTGCTCAGTAATGCTGGCGCCACCATAAACAGCTACGGTGTGCAGGCCTTTTACATACTTGGAGTAGTTTTTTATCTCGTTGGTAATCTGCAGGCAAAGCTCACGAGTTGGTGAAAGTATAAGTGCCTGTGTGTTCCTGTTTTCAGGGTCAATCTTCTGTATCAGCGGGAAACCAAAAGCAGCTGTTTTCCCGGTACCCGTCTGGGCTAGTGCTACTATGTCGGTATCTTTTTCCAATAAGAGGGGAATCGCTTTCTCCTGTACTTCTGACGGATTCTCAAATCCTAGATCGGTTATCGCCTTCAGAAGCGATTCATTCAATCCTAATTGTTCAAATTTATTCATGTATATTTTTAAAATTGGTGCAAAAGTACTGTTTATTAGCGAGATAAACTAATGCCTGCTTCAGAATTAAAATATTATTATAAATTGAAAATCAGTAATTTAACTTTTTAAAAATTCTGCCAGCTGCTCCACAGCCCTTCCGCGATGGCTTAAACGTGCCTTTTCATCCAGCGAAAGTTGCGCAAACGTGTAAGATAATCCTTCGGGTTTAAAGATAGGGTCATATCCAAAACCGTTGTTGCCTTCGCGTTCTTTGGTTATCTTTCCGTTTACAATTCCCGTAAACAAGTGCTGTTCGCCATTAATGTTCAGGGCTATTACGGTTTTAAACTGCGCTTTGCGGTTGGCATGCGGGTCCAGTTCGGCCAAAAGCTTTGCCATGTTATCATCAGCATTCTTTTGTTCTCCCGCATAGCGTGCCGAATATACGCCCGGCGCACCGTTAAGCGCTTCCACTTCCAGCCCGGTATCATCGGCAAAGCAATTGTAGCCGTATTTTTCGGTTACATAATTGGCTTTCAATATGGCATTACCTTCAATGGTTTGCGCCGTTTCCGGAATATCCTCATGGCAGCCAATATCTTCCAGGCTCAGTATCTCAATATCATCAGGCAGCTGGTGCCTAATCTCAATCAGTTTGTTTTGGTTGTTGGATGCGAATACGAGTTTCATGCGTTTTTTGTGTAAATATCGCGATTTTCTTTAGAAGTAAGCCTGTCTGCAATTGGTGCAATCACTGCCCAGCGCACATTATGGCCTTTGCGAACGTTGATTGCCGCATAAATCGTCACAAAGAACTCAATAACATTCAGCAATAAAACCAAAGCAATATAAAGCCAAAAAGCTGAGGGAGCATCAAGTATATTATCAGCAAAAAAAGCCTCTTTGTTCATTTGTGTACGAAATTCTTCCGGAGGAAAGCCATGGAACAACAACCTTAAAGTCCACGCAAACGCAAATGCATTAAACGGTATCAGCACCATTTGCCCAAGTGCCGACTGTATGGCATGCCAGCGCACAAAATAAGAGCTTTTGCGGCTGCCCAGGTAAAAAATGACAGCAGCAATAAAATTGACTATGGGTATGAATGTGCCTGCCATAACCGATACTACTGACATCAGGTAGCTGTTTGATGCCTGCTCGTATTCGTGCGGGTAAATAAACGTTTCGGTTTCCTTATTTATAATCCTTTGGTTATGTTCCATATCCAGTTAGCAATAATGAGAATAATAAGTGGTATGGCTACTTGTTTTTTGCGAAGTGCGGTTTCAAAAACCGTGTATGATTTGTGAAGCGTTGCTTTGCTCAATATTATGTCAAACAATAGCCATAAGGGCAACACCAGCATGACTAAAGTAATTATATATCCTAGTGGATTAAGCAGTAGTGCATCGCTAAATTTGCCATTTATTATGGAAATGACCGAACGAGTGCTGCCGCACGAAGGGCAGGGGTAACTTGTTGTGTTTTTTATTACGCAGGTGTTTATACCATGCCCTGAATGCCCATCAGATACTAATGTGGCAAAAAGATAAGCATACCCTGCTGCCAACAGAACAGCGAGCAGCAGGTATAGCTTATTTTTTTTCATATTACAGGAATTGTTGTAGTTTTTCCATGTTCTTTTGGCGTGTTGCATCCATGATAAGGAATAGGTCAACAAGCGCCCATACACCTAATCCGCCGCATGTTAAAAGCTTACCAACACCAAGGCCGGTATCGCCTATGATGAACCTGTCTATACCTAATCCTCCACCAAGTAATGATACAATTAGAATTGTTGTAGGGTCTTTTAATTCTACTGCTGATATCATGGCCCATTTTGATTCGTCAACCACTGCAAGCCTTTCCCTTATGTAGTTCAGGTGCTGGCTCTGAAAATATTTGGCATTGGTCATCAGGTACATGTCAACTTTTTGTGCGTCCATTGTTTTTTGGTTTTTTGGTTAATGCCGTAAATCTATAAAAATAATTTTATGTGTTAAGAAAATCTTAATGTATTTATGGATCTTTTTCCTATAAATTATTGCTTAAACGTTACGCTAACATTAAAATTAATAATTACTTTTGGAGCGCTTTTTACACACAGAAAATTTTTGAGCAATGGCAAAAGATCTATTTGAAAGGATACAAAAAAATAAAGGGCCTCTTGGAAAATGGGCATCTCAGGCGGAAGGTTACTACGTGTTCCCTAAGCTGGAAGGGCCACTGGCCAACAGGATGACATTTCACGGAAAAGAGGTTATTAACTGGAGTATAAACGATTACCTTGGGCTTGCCAACCACCCTGAAGTTAGAAAGGTTGATGCTGAGGCAGCCGCTGAATACGGTTCGGCTTACCCTATGGGCGCAAGGATGATGAGTGGGCACACCACATTCCACGAACAGCTGGAGCAGGAGCTTGCCGCATTTGTTGGCAAGGAGTCGGCTTATTTGCTGAACTTTGGCTACCAAGGCATGGTTTCAACCATTGATGCGCTGGTATCTAAAAACGATGTTATTGTTTATGATGTTGACTCACACGCTTGTATTATAGATGGTGTTCGCCTGCACATGGGCAAACGCTTTACCTACAAACATAATGATATTGAAAGCCTTGAGAAAAACCTGGAGCGTGCTGTAAACATGGCAGAGACTACAGGCGGGGGCATCCTTGTTATTACCGAAGGCGTTTTTGGGATGAGGGGCCAGCAGGGCAAGCTGAAAGAGATTGTGGCACTGAAGGAAAAATATAACTTCAGGCTTTTGGTTGATGATGCGCATGGCTTTGGTACGTTGGGTAAAACGGGTGCCGGGGCGGGCGAGGAGCAGGAATGCCAGGATGGTATTGATGTGTATTTCTCCACCTTTGCCAAGTCTATGGCCAGCATAGGTGCTTTTGTGGCCGCTGACAAGGATGTTATTGACTTCCTTAAATACAACCTGCGCTCGCAGATGTTTGCTAAATCTCTACCAATGCTATTGGTAAAAGGCGCACTGAAACGCCTTGACATGCTACGCACCATGCCGGAACTGAAGGACAAGCTTTGGGAAAACGTAAATGCGCTGCAAAACGGGCTTAAGGAGCGCGGATTCAACATTGGTGATACCAATACCTGTGTTACGCCGGTGTACCTGGAAGGCAGCATACCCGAAGCAATGGTGATGGTGAATGACCTTAGGGAAAACTACAGCATTTTCCTTTCGATAGTGGTGTATCCGGTTATTCCTAAAGGCATTATATTATTAAGGATGATACCTACTGCTACACACACTATGCAGGATATTGAAGAGACTCTGCGTGCGTATGAAGCCATCCGTGAAAAACTTGAAAATGGCACTTACAAAAAGATTGCTGCCGAAACCACAGTTGACGTTTCAGCTGAGTAATCAGCTTATTTATAAAACAAACCCACAGTAATTACTGTGGGTTTTTCGTTTATAAATCTTTCCTGTATGTTCTCCTACGTTTGTTGACCACCGGGTTAAAATGCTTCCATAGGTTATGCATAGCATAGTTGTCTTCCAGCTCGGGTGTGCGTATGCATTTATCAATTTTATTTTTGGTGAATACTTTATAGAACTCATCAAAAATAATAGCGGTAACACCTTTGTTTTGGTAGGCCGGGTCAATGCCTATTAGGTAAAACACCACATTGTCGCTGTGCTTTTTGGCTTTAAGCAAATGCAGGAACCCGAAAGGGAATAATTTTCCGTTGGCTTTCCTCAGTGCATCAGCAAAATCAGGCATCACTATGGTAAAGGCAACCATATTGTCATCCTTATCCATAATGAACTTGATATATTCCGGGTTGATGAGCCCTACATATTTCTTCTTGAAATATTCCTTCTGCTCTTCTGATACTGCCACAAATGACGACAGTTTTTCGTACGCTGAATTGAACAGGTCGAACATTTTGTCCACATAAGGCATAACTTCCTTGGTTGTGGCCGGGTTTATCGGCACCAGCCCGTAGCGGCTTTTTATAAGCCCACTGGCTTTCTGGAAAGGAGCAGGATCAACATCGTTAAAGGAAAAAATACTTTCAATATATTCCTTTTCTTTCACATAGCCCAGCTGTTCCAGGTGCTGCTTATAGTATGGGTAGTTGTACCAGGTTATCATGGTACCGGGCTGGTCAAAACCTTCGGTCAGCACGCCTACTTTGTCCAGGTTGCTAAAACCCATCGGGCCTTCCACATATTCCATGCTGTGCTTACGGCCCAGTTCATAAACTTTTTCCAGCAGGGCTTTGGTCACCTCAATATCATCAATCACATCAAACCACCCAAAGCGAGCCTTTTTCTTGTCCTGTGTGTTTATTTCCTGCCAGTTGATGATGGCTGCAATTTTGCCTACAATCTTATTGTCGCGGTAGGCCAGGTAAAAATGTACCTCGGCATGTTTAAAAGCGGGGTTTTCTTCTTTGTTGAAACCCTCCAGTTCATCATTGATAATTGGCGGAACCCAGTACGGGTTACCTTTGTACAGGTCAAACGAAAATTTTATAAAGTCCTTAAGCTCTTTTTTGGTTACGGCTTCTTTTATAGTTATCATGGGCTTTTATTCTTCTGCTGGGGCGGCCTCAGTTCCGTTCTCTTCGGCTTCTTTAGCTTCTTTGCGTTTCTTTATGCGCTCCCTGCGGGCTTTTTTAAGCTTTTTCTTTTTCTCATTTTCCTGCTCAGCCTGTTTCTTGAATTCTTCCTCGCGGTCTCCTTCCAACGGCATATAAATTGGCTCATAGCCCATATCAAACCTCCAGGAAAAGCCTACGCCCCCATATAATATTGATGGCGTGTTTTTTATGTTGGCAGTAACAGATACATCTACCTGCATATCCGGCCCGAAAAGCCTTGCAGCGCCAATACGGCCCAGCCCGTCAGCATAATAATCGCTGGAGTAGCCCTGGAACTCTACAAAGCCCGACCAGTTTTCGTTAAACCCGCGTGTAAGGGTAGATACAATGCCTGAACTTGGATATTCAGTAGTGAATTTATCAAAGATGATGTTGTTTACCCATACCCATTTGCCCCAATAGTGCTGGGTTATTGCTATGGCTTTGAAACTGGTTTTATCGTTCTTAAAGGTATAAGGATTGTCCTTACCCGGGAAATTGGTGCCCGCAAATACCGCAACCGACGGTATTAGCTTGCGCCACTGGAATTTGTGGTTAGCTTTCCAACTGTACAGGTTGGGTTTTGGGTTATAATATTTATCCGGGTCATATACCAGATATTTGGCCCCGATGATTAGTTGTTTAAAGTCATTGCGATTGGTGTACCCCAGGGCATCATCATACTGGTCAAACTGGTATTGTATATCGGCTATCAGTTCCAGTTCTTCCAGAAATGCACCATACCGCACAGTCAGGTCAATCCCAATACCCTTTGCGGTATAGTCCAGCACGTCATGTTTTTCGCGTATTCCATAAACGCCCGCTTCCGCCTGTATAATATTTTTGCCCACCGAAAAGGCACCCATCGATTCGCCGGGGCGGTTCGTATTGATTTCATCAGTATATTGGGCAAAGGATAGCGAAGAGGTTAAGAGGAAGGCACTAAGTACATATTTCTTGTAACAATTCATCTTTTGGCGCGTTTATTGGTTAGGATATGTTTCCTCAAAAGTAGTTATTTTATTATTATTTTAAGATGGCGCATTTATTTTTAAAGGATAGAATGCGTAATTTTGACAAAATTTTATGATAATGGATACAGCATCATTTTCAAGTATAATCCTTACCATCTGTATATTAATCCTTGTGTATTATGGGCTTAAGTTCCTTATCCGCCTGTTTGCACCGGTACTGTTGCAGCAGGTAGTGAAAAAGGCCGAGCAGAATTTTTATGAGCAGCAACAGCAATATACCCAACAACAGCAACCGCATCAGGCTAAAACAAATGAAATGCCCCGCGAAAAGAAAAAAGTAGGTGAGTATATTGACTACGAAGAAATTGAATAACACAAAGCCTCCGCCACCAGGGGGCTTTTTTATTTCCGCTGTGCCGTTGGGCACACATTGCAGGAAATTAAGTATCTTCACGGCGTTTTAGCAAAATACCATGAAAAACATCAATAAGATTTATCCAACCCTGCTGGCCGTACTTGGTTTTGTAGTGGTTTCACTTGTGTACTTTTATCCTGTTATGCAGGGCAAAATGATTTACCAGTCAGACATTGCCCAATATACCGGAATGGCGAAGGAACAGAACGATTTCCGCAAGTCCACAGGCGAAGAGCCCTACTGGACTGATAGTGCTTTTGGAGGGATGCCAACCTACCAGCTGGGAGCCAACTATCCGCACAATTACATCAAGGCGCTTGATGGCGCCATACGTTTTTTGCCCCGCCCGGCAGATTATCTGTTCCTGTATTTCCTTGGCTTTTTTGTACTGCTTAGGACACTGAGGGTTGATGTAGGCAAATCGTTCATTGGTGCGCTGGCGTTCGGTTTTTCAACCTATCTCATCATTATCCTTGGGGTAGGGCACAATGCCAAAGCACACGCTATAGCTTATATGCCTATGGTGGTTGCGGGTGTAATCATGGTGTTTCAGCGGAGGTACATTGCGGGCGGGCTGCTCACATTGCTGGCCGCGGCGCTGGAAATCAACGCCAACCACTTCCAGATGACCTTTTACCTGCTGTTATTACTTATTGTTATCGGAATCTATTTCATCATTGGCATCATCAAAAACAAAGAGTTTAAGCACCTGGGCATTACGCTGGGTATTTTTGGCGTGGCAGGAATACTGGCCTTAGGCGCAAATGCCACTAACCTGATGGCAACTTCAGAATATGCCAAATACAGTACGCGCAGCGATAGCGAGCTTAGTTTTGAGCCGGATGGTTCGGCTAAAAAAAGTTCCAACGCCATGACATACGAGTACATTACCGAATACAGCTATGGCATTGCCGAAAGTTTTAACCTGATTGCACCGCGCCTGTTTGGCGGTTCCAACAGCGAAAAGGCCGACAAAGATTCCAATATCTATGAATTTATCCTTTCTAAAGGAGCCTCGCCTGAAGAAGCAAAAGATTTTACCGACAGGTATAACATGACCTACTGGGGAGACCAGCCTATTGTGGCTGCACCGGCCTACATTGGCGCAGTGGTTTTCTTCCTGTTTGTGCTGGCTATGTTTGCCGAAAAGCGTAAGATAAAGTATGCGTTTTTGGCAGGGGCTATCCTGTCGCTTATGCTATCATGGGGCAAGAACTTCCCGGCCCTGACGGACTTCTTTATCAACTATTTCCCAATGTACAACAAGTTCAGGGCGGTATCGTCAATACAGGTTATCCTGGAGCTGTGCATGCCGGCGCTTGCAGTTATGGGATTGTATTCCTTTTTCAATACCGAAAAAGAAAAACAGTGGCCTTACCTGTGGAAATCAGGCGCTATAAGCCTTGGTGTGTTGGTTGTCTTATTCCTGAGCAAATCAATGTTCAGCTTTTCAGGTGCTATTGATGGGCAGCTAAGGGAAATGTTTACACAAATGGGCGACCCGGCCTTTGCCAACGAATACCTGGAAGCGCTGAAGAAGGAGAGGGAACGTTTCTTTAACGCTGATTTGCTGCGCTCATTCTTCCTGATAGCTATGGCCTGCGTAGCGCTGTGGCTGTATGCCAAACAAAAGCTATCCTATACTGTAACGCTTGTTTTGGTAGGTCTTTTCATGGTGTGTGATCTTTATTTTGTGGACAGGCGCTATGTAAATGCCGATGATTTTATGAGCGCGCATAAGGTGAACACGCCGTTTGAAATGACAATAGCCGATGAGCAGATACTGAAAGACCCATCGCACTACCGTGTGTTTGAGGTTGACGGCAACCTTAACAGTGCGCGTGCCTCATATTTCCATAAATCGATTGGCGGCTATCATGCAGCCAAGCCAAGGAAAATGCAGCAGTTGTTTGAATACCAGATTGCAAAGAACAACATTGGTGTGCTGAACATGCTGAACGTAAAATATGTGATACAAAGCAACGAAACTGGCGAGAACATCCCGGTAGTGAATCCGGATGCTAACGGCGCAGCATGGTTTGTTAGCGAAATTAAAGCCGTTAACACTCCTGATGAGGAGATGAAAGCCCTGAACAAGCTGGATACTAAAAAGACGGCTGTAGTCAACAAAAAGACCTTTCCCGAAGCAGTACAAAAAACATCCTTTGCGGTTGACAGCACTGCTACTATCAAACTCGAAGTGTATGAGCCCAACTACCTGAAGTACGTTTCAAGCAATGCGAACGAAGGCTTTGCGGTGTTCTCTGAAATATATTACAAAAACGGTTGGGTAGCGAAGATAGATGGCAAGCCGGCTACAATTTTTGAAGCCAATTACACGCTACGTGCGCTTAAAGTACCAGCCGGTAATCATACTATTGAGTTCACTTTTGAGCCACAGGTAGTAAAAACCGGCAGCACTATAACGCTGATAAGCTGCTTATTGATAGCTGTGCTTATTGGTGTCGGCATCTACATGGAAAACAAGAAAACGAAAACTATTCAGGCAGTCTGATATCTGACAATCTGAAAGTCTGCAGTCGAAAAATCTAATAATCGAAAAATCTAATAATCGGCCTTGAAGGTTCTAATCATCACATACTATTGGCCTCCTGCGGGCGGGCCGGGTGTGCAGCGGTGGCTTAAGTTTGTTAAGTATCTGCCTGATTATGGTATTGAGCCGGTAGTTTATGTACCGGAAAACCCAACCTACCCATTGATTGATAGCGGGCTGCTGGCTGATGTAAGGCAGGATGTTACGATACTTAAAAACAGGATTACCGAGCCGTATGCCTGGGCCTCTGCATTTTCAAAAGGCAATACCAAAAAGATAAGCTCCGGCATCATACCTGATAAAAGGAAACAATCAGCCCTGCAAAAACTGATGCTTTGGGTAAGGGGCAACCTGTTCATTCCTGATGCGCGGATGCTTTGGGTAAAGCCGTCCATCAAGTACCTTTCCAAATATATTCAGAAAAACAATATTGATATTGTGATTACAACCGGGCCGCCCCACAGCCTCCACCTGATAGGGAAGGGGCTTAAGGAAAAGCTGGGCGTAAAATGGCTGGCTGATTTCCGCGACCCGTGGACAACCATCGGCTATCATAAGGAATTGAAGCTGTCTGCATCCGCGGAGGCAAAGCACAAAGCGATGGAAAAGGAGGTACTCACTACCGCTGATGCCGTATTAGTAACCAGCCCAACCACCAAAAAAGAATTTGAGGCGCTGACAACAAAACCCATCTCTGTCATTACTAATGGCTACGATGTTGAAAAGATTGAAAAGCAGCCATTGGATGAAAAGTTCAGTATAGCACATATAGGTTCGTTTTTGTCTGAGCGAAACCCGCGTATCCTTTGGAAAGCCTTGAAAGAATTGGTAAAAGAGAATAAAGATTTTAAAGCCGCTTTCGAACTGAAGCTGATAGGTGCTGTAAGCCAGGAAGTGCTTAATGCCATAGCCGAATTTAAGCTGGACAAGTACGTTAACAATCTTGGCTATGTATCGCATGCGGAAGCCGTGACCCAGCAGCGTAAATCGCAGGTATTGCTATTGGTGGAGATTGACTCGGAAGATACCAGGTGCATCATTCCCGGCAAGCTGTTTGAATACATGGTTTCCGAAAGGCCCATATTGGCAGTTGGCCCACAGGGGGCTGACTTTGCCGGTATCATGCAATCTACCAATACCGGTATTTTTGTAACTTATGATGAGAAAGAGAAGCTTAAAAACGCTATCCTGGATTATTTCACCCAATATACTGAAGGCAACCTGAAATCGCGCGCTATTGGCCTGCAGCAATACTCGCGCAAAAACCTCACCGGCCAGTTGGCGGAGTTGCTAAAGAAGATGTAACTATTTACTTCTTACCGCAAGTATAAATTGAACTACTCCAATAAAGAAAAGCAATATCCCTCCTAAAAACAGTATCCCGGCCAGGTTTCCGCTATTAGTAATTGAATAGCCAAATCCTATTGAAAGCCAACCAAATGTTATCATTACAAGAGCAATAAAAACTTTAGATTTCATAAAGTAAATATAATAAAAACGGGAGCACAATGCTCCCGTTAAGTTTTAAACAAGCCTGAGTTATATTTTTACGGAAATAATCTTCTGAAAAGTTTAATGATAATGTTATCATTAGTTTTTTTATTATTTTGATTTTCTGTAACAACCCTAGCAGAAACTATTTGTGCAGGTGTATTGTTAAATGTTTTTGGCTCACTGTAAAGTACAGTATTTTCAATAGCTGATATTTTGCCTCCAAAATCAATTACAAAAGTTTTATTATCTTCTGTGGTACCATAAACCAAATCATACTCCTTATCATCTGCAGGCACATAAACCATCATTTTTTTATATATGATTTCCTTAGGATAATATTTTGTATTGGTTACCGTCATATATCCATTTGGGTAAAAACGGTCATCAAAATTTTCAGGATAGGTAATATAATTCACAAGAAATGTAAATAGCTCATTACTTAGGCCCTTTGAACTTTTAATTACAAATCCTGTTTCTGAACTCATCAGGGAAAATTCAAAATCATGGTCAAGTTGCCCGGAATAAAGCGTAAGCCATTGCTCCAGGATTTTTTTAATATCAGGGAGTGGTATATTATCTATGTAAATTATATTCTCCATAACTACTTTTTCAGGTAAGTATCAAAATAATCGGCAATCTTCTGGTTCAGGTGTATCCTGTCTTTGCCGCGCACATTGTGCTCATGCGTAGGGTACAAAAAGTAATCAACCTGCTTGCCGGCTGCAATGCACGCCTGAATAAATTCCATGCTGTGCTGCTGTACCACTACGTTATCCTGCGCGCCATGTATCATCAAAAGCCTGCCCTGTAATTTACCAGCCTGCGCCGGAAGCGCCGTTTTAGCATAGCCTTCAGGGTTTTCCTGCGGTGTGTCCATATAGCGCTCACCATACATTACTTCGTAGTATTTCCAGTCGATAACCGGGCCGCCCGCCACACCAACCTTAAACGTTTCAGGATGGTTCACCATAAGCGATGTAGCCATGAAACCGCCAAAGCTCCAGCCATAAACGCCAATCCTGTCAGCATCTACAAACGGTTGCTTTTTAAGGTATTCAATGCCTTTCATCTGGTCGGCCATCTCGTTCACCCCAAGGTTACGGTGAATCACATGCTCAAAATCGCGTCCGCGGGCATCGCTGCCACGGTTATCAAGCGTGAAAACCACATAGCCGTTTTGTGCCATATAATAGTCAAACAGGCTTGCGCCGCCCAGCCATTCGTTGGTAACCAGCTGTGCATGAGGCCCGCCGTAAACATAAACCATAACCGGGTATTTCTTCTTTGCGTCAAAGTTAGCCGGGTAAATGATACGGCCGTTCAACTCAGTTTTCCCGTCGGCTGACATGGTTGATATCAGTTCCATTTTAGGCAACACGGTCTTGCCGGTGTACGGATTTTCAGCTTTGAAAAGGATAGTGTTTTTCTTATTCTTCAGGTTGATGATATAAACGTCATTCGGTATTGTAACACTGCTGTAGCTATCCAATGCCAGACTGCCGTCAGTGCTTACAATAGCTGTATGCGTGCCGTTTCCGGTAGTAAGCGGAATTGTCTTCCCTGACTTCAGCTCCACTTTATACAGCTGCCTGCTCAGGCCATTATCGGCAGTGCCAATGTAAAAGGCATTTTTTGCATCCGCATCAAAGCCAAGAAACTCCGTCACCACAACATCCAGGTAGCCCAGTTTTTTTACCAGTTTGCCATCGGTATTGTAAAGGTACAGCTGCTCAAATCCGTCTTTTTCTGTACGGTACAAAAATTGGCTGTTATTGCCGGGAATAAAGGTAAGGTCATGCAGCGGCTCTACATAAGTAGTGGCTTTTTCCTCAAACAATGTTTTGATAAGGTTACCTGTTGCCGCATCATACTGGTTCAGTTTCAGGTGGTTTTGTTCGCGGTTCAGCACGCCTACAAATACACTCTTACCATCAGGCGACCACGTAACACAGGTAAGGAACTGCTCTTTCGGCTCACCGGTTTTCAGTGTGGTTTTAGCGCCGGTTGCTACGTTGAAAATCACCAGTGTAACTTCCTCGCTTTTCATTCCGGCCATAGGGTAGCGGATGTCTTTAGCCTGGGCAATGCGCTCATCCCATTGTATCAGCGGGAATTCTGCTACCATCGTCTCGTCTTTGCGGTAGTATAGCAGCTTGTCGCTGGCAGGAGACCACCACATGCCTTTATCAATGCCAAACTCCTGGCGGTGAACGTAATCCGACCCATTTACAATACCTTTATCGGTATCGTTGGTTACCGTTTTGGTAATTATGCCCGAACCAATCATGATATTATTATCTTTTAGCCACGCAGCCTGTTTACCATCCGGCGAAAGTATATGCTGTCCGGCATCAAGAGGTAGGGCTACCGCGCTTTTAACCTGTTTTAAAACAACATCAAATGATACCAGGTAATTAGCCTGTGTACCTGTTACTTCCAGCTGTAGTGTATTGGCATCCTGCCATTCATAGCTGTACGGAAACATCCTCAGGCTAAAGGTATCCTGCGGAAACTTTGCCTTTAATGCTGATGCTACATCTTCTTTACTCAGCAACACCGTTTCAGCCCAATTGCCTTCTTCGGTTCTTGACATAAGCTTTGAATAAGATTCATCAAGGTAAGTAATGGCCCTGGCATCCTTGCGCCATTGCGGTGCAATTAAGGCTTTCGGGGCGAATTCGCGGTACTGGCCTGATGTTGCCTGGGCTATGGTAAGGTTTTTTTGTGCGCTTGCGGCCATCCCTGTCAACAGGAACAGCAGTAGTAACTTCTTCATGTGAATAATTTGTGTTTGTACGGCGAATTTAGCCAATACAGGCCAACCGCCGAAATGATTGCATGTTAATTAGTAACGCCACCTTGCGTTTAGTTACAAAAAAATCCGCTCGAAAGCGGATTTTAATTATACGGTTTCAGTCCCAACAGGCTCCAGTATCCCCAGGTCCTGCATGCACTGGCGCATCATTTTGTAAGTCCTTTCAATATCGTTGTCAAGCCCAATAGAAAAACGTATCAGGCCATCGGTCAGTCCCATATCCTTCTGCTCTTCCAGCGGAATTTCACTGGATGTTGATGTACCTGGCGCGCTAAACAATGTCTTGTAAAAGCCAAGGCTCACAGCCAGGTAGCCCAGGTTGCGGTTCTGCATCAGTTCCATCAGCTCGTTGGCCTTGTCAAGCGTGCCCACATCAAGGGTCATCATGCCGCCAAAGCCATATTCCGGATTAATCATGCCCTTGTAAAGCTCATGGCTCGGGTGGCTTTCAAGGCCGGGATATACCGTCTTCAGGCCGTCCTTTTCAAACTTTTGCGCAAGGTATAAAGCGTTGTGGCTGTGCTGTTTCATGCGGATGTGCAGCGTGCGCAGGTTCTTCAGTATGCTGGCCGAACGCAGGCTGTCCATAGTAGGGCCAAGCAGCATGCTGGCACCGTCATTCACATTGCGCAGGGCATCTATAAACTCCTGGGTGCCACAGGTTACGCCGCCAACAGTATCGCTCGACCCGTTGATGAATTTGGTAAGGCTGTGTATCACAACATCGGCACCCATTTTTGCCGGGGCGACTGATAGGGGAGAGAAGGTATTATCAACCACCAACTTCAGGCTGTGCTTTTTAGCTATTTTGGCAAGGCTTTCAATATCAGCCACTTCAAGCAGCGGGTTGCTTACGGTTTCGCAGTATAAAACTTTAGTATTTGGTGTAATCGCGGCCTCAACAACATCAAGCTTAGTAATATCAACAAAAGCAGTGTTGATGCCCAGCTTCGGCAGGAAATTCTTCATAAAAGCATACGTGCCGCCATATATGGTACGGCTGGAAACAATATGGTCGCCCTGGCCGCAAAGCTGCAGCAAAACCGGGGTTATTGCACCCATGCCCGAAGCCGCAACATTCGCAGTCTCAGTCCCTTCCATCGCGGCAAGCGCCTGGCCAAGGTACAGGTTCATGGGCGAAGAATGGCGCGAATACAAATAGCAGCCTTCAGCGTTGCCCTCAAAGGTATCGAACATTGTTTTGGCCGATAGGAAGGTATAGGTCGATGAGTCTGATATGGAAGGGTTTACGCCTCCAAATTCACCAAAATATTGTAGGTCCTGGATATTGTCTGCGGGATTGAAATTTTTCATGATAATTCATTTGTTTGAATTACAAATAGAAAGGTTTGTAAATAAAAAATCAATGATGTAAAAGATATTCAGATTTTAAATCTGTATTTTTGATTATTGTTAGATAATTTTTTTTAAATACAAACCGGTAAGGCTATCCTTGCCGAAATATTTTCAGGATGAACTTAGATGCAACCGATAAAAAGCTGCTGATGCTGTTGCAGGAAGACAGCCGCAAAACCACAAAAGAACTCTCGCTGAAGCTGAATCTCTCGGTAACCGCTGTATATGAGAGGGTTAAGAAGCTGGAGCGCGAAGGCATCATCAACAAATACGTGGCGCTGGTCGACCGTAAAAAGGTGAACAAAGGCTTTGTGGTTTTTTGCCACCTGAAGCTGATTCAGCACGCCAAAGAATACCTCACCAAGTTTGAGCAGCAGGTAACACAGCTGGACGAAGTGCTTGAATGCTATCATGTTAGCGGCGATTACGACTATATTCTGAAGATTTACGTAGCCGATATGGAAGCCTACCGGGAGTTTATGGTAACCAAGCTTACAACCCTGCAGCACATAGGCAGCACACACAGCACATTTATGATTGGCGAGGTAAAAAATACGAATGTGATTGTGGTGTAAGAAAAAGATGATGACAGCGCATTTCTATAATCAGTTTTAATGCCTTCGGAAATTTCATATTTTATAAAACTTACCTTACATATTTAATGTGTATTTCATTTCTTACTGACAATACTTCATGGTTTATAAGTTATTGATTTACAGTGTTTTATTTTTGTAAGTTTTATCTGTAAGATTTTTAATTTCTTAAACATTCATCATTTACTGGGCTTCACCCTAAACACATCAAAGGAAATTGAATTTTTTCCTACAATTTGTAAAGTATTTTGCCCTACTGAAAAATCCGCTTCAGTAAATTTCCTTAAAGCCGTTGTAATTTTGCAGTGGGATTAGAAGTTAATTATGAGCAAATTTCTTTGAAGGGCAACAAAAGGAATGTGATAATTATTGCGATATAAATCGGTAACGCTAAAAATTCTTTTCGGAGTGATAGGGGAGAGTCACGAAGGAAAGATTGCCGCACAAAATACATTACCATAAAGTGAATTACAGCCGCGGCAAATATATATGCGCTAATGGCAGCCGATCAGAAGGAAAAATAAATCAATGTTCCAAGCAAGGAGAGCAATAAACTATAAAACATTATTTTACTGAAACTAAGTTTTCCTAAGTCATAAACTATTTATTCGTAATACTCCTCCCAAAGATAACCCGCTTTTACCCATTTTCCGTTTTTCTTTTCCATCATCATTACCCCCCTTTTAAAAGGGCTTCCGCCAAATGTTGCCTGGCCGGCGTTGAAGTGAAAAATAGCCTTAGTCTTTTTAGCGTTGTAAATCGGCCTGGAAATATTAAGCAAGAAATTTCTGGTAATTACATGCTCTTTTTTAAAATCCACTGTTTTAGCAACGTTGGTTGATACATATTTATATATATTTCCCAGTTCGCCCGCCTCCCAGTTTTTATTTATGGTATCTTTCTTTGCCGCATGTATTTCGCTCAGGTTAAGGGGCCAATCATTAAAGTCACTGGGGAATAGCCATAAATATCCATGATCATTCTTGGAGTCTTTTTCTAAAAATGCCTGTTCGTATAATTTTAATGTAAACTCCTTTTCAGTCGGTTCAATTTTTACATATAAAGTATCATATTCCCTAGGGTCTAATTCCGTGTTGATATAGTCGTTTATAACCCGTGCATCCTGTTTTTGGGAGGAACAGGAAATAAGCATTATTGCAGCCAATATCATTATTACTTTCATTTTAAGTCATATCCATTTAATAATAAATATCTTCCGATAGCAAAGCCTCCTTAATCCATTTGCCGTTTTCTTTTTTCATTATTATAATACCGTGCTCAAAGGGTCCTTTGCCAACACCTACCTTTGTAGTGTCAAATTGAAAAAACGCTCTGTCTTTTTGTTCATTATATATAGGTTTTGAAATATATAGTATGTAGTTTCTGGGATTTATGTGCTTAGTTATAAATTCTTTAGTTTTTATTGATTCTTGTTTCACAATAATTACCTTAACATCAAAATCTTTCGTTTCCCAGTTTGACGAATTATTATCGTTCTCTTCCATCATTGTATTTATCGCCTCATCTTCAATAGGCCAATCGGTAAAATTACTTGGATTTGTATATGTGATCTTACCGGCTTTATTTTCCGATGATTTAATTTTATAATAATATGATAAAACTGAAGATTTGCTTATAGGTTGTTCTGCTACAAATAATGTATCATAATTTGTGGTAGCTAAAGCAAAATTCACATAATTATTTATAACCCCTATATCCTGCTTTTGCGATGAACAGGAAATAAGCATTATTGCACCACCAATTATAAAAGTGATTTTTATGATACATCTGTATCTATTCAATAGCATAAGGGTTTCGGATTTCTTGCACAACAAGCCATTTTCCTTTTTCTCGCTTCATGATTACAACAGCGTGATCACGCTGGGTTTTAACAGGAAACATTCGTATATCAACCATAAAAAAATATAAATCATTATATCTTATAGGTTCTGAGAAACGATAGGCATCCTGGAAAATATTTTGGCTGGCCAAAATGTATTCCTCGGACCACAACTCTTCTCCGTTTTTTATCAATACGTTTTTATAGTTGTCAAAGTCTTGCAATGACCAATAACTTTTTGTTTGAGACTTTTTATCAGCTATATCTTTTAATTCATTTAAAGATAATTTTACAGATTCTCCATCCATTGACTGAATAGCAATGCTCTCTTGTTGCTGATAGGAAATTTGGAGCAGGTTGACGATTTCATTTCCCGGAATTTTTTCTGCAATTATAAATACTGCCTTATCCACCGGATTTTGTATTTTCAAATAATTATTAACCGCTTCCTGTTTTGATGAGCAGGAAAAAAATAAAATGGAAAACAAAAATGTTATAATATTTTTCATTTACACTTACTATCGAAATATTGTATAAATTACTAATTTAAATTCTACAGATGTGAAATACCTTATAATCGCCATCATGCTTATGTGTTTTACGGCTTGTCAAAATAAAGCTTCGGTGGATCATCCCAAGCAAGTTAAAGATACTCAATTGAACAGAAGCCTGCAAAACTTTCAGGATTTCGTTTACAATTATCATCCTGCAGAAATTGATCTGTCAAAAAATAAAGGATTGAGTAATTTTGATATTGACTATATATTTAATTCAGCGCAGTATAAGGATCAGGTGGCGGAGAAAAATAATATTGCCGCGATTGTACTGCTAAAACAATATCTTTTCCATCTCAAAAATTACCATCAGGGTTACGACCTGTTATCAATGAGAAAGGGCCAGGCAAAGTACCTTATTGATTATTTTTTAAAAATTGAGCATATCGAAAATAAGGAATTTGTAAATAGTGGTGAACCTTACAGATTAGGACAAAAAACACAGAATAATAAATATATTAGTAGCTTGATAAGGGAGATTAAACGTGAGGAAAATTTACTGAATGCAAAATAGTATTAATAGAGTTTTTAATGAATAGTATAGTT
Source organism: Flavobacterium sp. (assembly GCA_041916875.1). GTDB lineage: Bacteria > Bacteroidota > Bacteroidia > Flavobacteriales > Flavobacteriaceae > Flavobacterium. The sequence continues at coordinate 72,856 of JAYRYS010000005.1, read as the reverse complement.
TTATATCTCACACCTCTAATTGGCGTTAATCAGTTTACTTTCAAAACGGATATAAATCGATATACCAATTTTGATTTTCGTTACACATCCCTGGATTCAGACGATATAGGATATGAAACCTATGATGTTGATGATTTTGGTCTTACGCTTTATGTAGAAAATAGAATTATTGTGTCCATGTCGTGTACTTATGAGCTTTTATATAAAGGACGGAATATTATTGGTATGGATATCAATGAATTTATAAATTATTATGAAGTAAATTATTCAGGTACAATTGACAAAATTTTTGTAAATGATGAGGAATCGCAGAATGTGTATGAATTCGATACTCTTGGATTACAGATATGGTGTAGATATAATCAAATTGTAACAGTAATTGCATCTTACTAATTATAAATTTTCCCCCCAACCACCGCTCACCCCTCTCCTTTGGAGAGGGGCAGGGGTGAGGTCAAACCACACCACTAATAACCCCAAAAATTTAAACCCATTTATCCTGCCCATATAAATCATAATCCCTAAATTTGCCTTACAAATTTTAAACCACACAAAAAATATAAACATGAGTTCATTTGACGTAGTCGTTATAGGTTCAGGCCCGGGCGGTTATGTGGCAGCCATTCGCTGTGCACAGCTGGGTTTCAATACTGCAATCATCGAGAAATACCCAACCCTTGGCGGTACCTGCCTAAACGTGGGCTGCATACCATCAAAAGCGCTGCTGGATTCATCGCACCACTACCATGATGCCACTACACACTTCAAGGAGCACGGCATCGACATTCCGGGTGAGATAAAGGTAAACTTCGAGCAGATGATAGCTCGCAAACAGGGCGTTGTGGACCAAAACGTAAGCGGCATCAAGTACCTGATGGACAAAAACAAGATCACCGTACTGGAAGGCCTTGGCTCGTTTGAAGACGCTACGCACATAAAAGTAACCAAAGCCGACGGTTCGTCTGAAACTGTTGAAGCTAAAAATACCATCATAGCCACAGGCTCCAAGCCATCGTCGCTGCCATTCATCACGATAGACAAAGAGCGCATCATTACTTCAACCGAAGCCCTTAAGCTAACCGAAGTACCTAAGCACCTTATCGTTATCGGCGGTGGCGTTATAGGCCTTGAGCTGGGCCAAGTATACCTTCGCCTTGGCGCGCAGGTATCGGTGGTAGAGTACCTGGACAGGATTATCCCGGGCATGGACGGAGCATTGTCTAAAGAGCTGACCAAAGTGCTTAAAAAGCAGGGCATGAAATTCTACACCAGCCACAAGGTGAAATCGGTAGAGCGCAATGGCGAAGGCGTGCAGGTTCAGGCTGAAAACGCAAAAGGCGAAACCATAACCCTTGATGGCGATTACTCACTGGTATCGGTAGGCCGCCGCCCTTATACTGACGGGCTTAATGCCGAAGCTGCCGGTGTGAAGGTTACCGAACGAGGACAGATTGAAGTGAACGACCACCTGCAGACATCAGCTTCTAACATTTACGCTATAGGCGATGTGGTGAAAGGCGCTATGCTGGCCCACAAAGCGGAAGAAGAAGGCGTATTTGTTGCCGAAACCCTTGCAGGCCAAAAGCCGCATATCGACTATAACCTTATACCCGGCGTGGTTTATACATGGCCGGAAGTTGCGGCAGTTGGTAAAACGGAAGAGCAATTGAAAGAAGCCGGAGTTGAGTACAAAGCCGGCAGTTTCCCGTTCAAGGCATTGGGAAGGAGCCGCGCCAGTATGGACACCGATGGTTTTGTGAAAATACTTGCAGATGCGAAGACGGACGAAGTACTGGGCATACACATGATAGGCGCCCGTACCGCCGACCTTATTGCCGAAGCCGTAGTGGCGATGGAATTCAAAGCATCTGCCGAAGACATTTCCCGCATGAGCCACGCACACCCAACCTATGCCGAAGCCGTTAAGGAAGCCGCCCTTGCCGCCACCGACAACAGGCCGATACACATCTAATCATATTGATTCTACCATAAAAAAAGCCACTAACTAAGTGGCTTTTTTGTTCTGTCATTCTGAACGAAGCCTGCGGAGTGAAGAATCTCTTGTTTTAACCACAAAGCACACGAGGATTTGCACAAAGCCACAAGGCTCTCGAGTCACACTGAGCCTGTCAAAGCGCCGCCAATTTTGTCATTCTGAACGTAGCCTGCGGAGTGAAGAATCTCTAAGGGGTATGAGTGTCGCTGTTCCCCTCTTGAGAGGGGCTAGGGGTGTATTATTTAGGTTTTTAGACTATCATATAATGATACGTCCTGTCATTCTGACGAAGGAAGAATCCCACGGTCTGTTTATCCATAATTATTGTCAATAAAGTGAAAACTTTTTTCACCACTAGGCACACAAAGATTTACACAAAGTTCACAAGGCTAATCGGCAAGAGTGCCGCTGTCCCCTCTCCTTTGGAGAGGGCTAGGGTGAGGTCAACAGCACGAGTGTAGCTCTTCCCCTCTTGAGAGGGGCCAGGGGTGTGTTTATTCATACCCCTCATCCGTCAACGCCTTCATAAACGCCACCAGCGCCTTCATCTCCTTATCCGTCAGGCTCAGCTTATCAAACGGCAGCGTCTGGTTATCGGCAGGCAGCCCCATGCCGAGTCCGCCGCCCTTGTTATAAAAGTCCACCACTTCCTCCAGGCTGCTGTACACGCCATTGTGCATGTAAGGAGCAGTTACCGCCACATTGCGCAGACCCGGAGTTTTAAAAGCACCCTTCAGCTGAGGCATCTGGTTGTACAGGTACCTGCCCGTATCATCACTCAGCGCAGACCCGGCTTTATCTTTCGGCGTACCCACCACTTCATGCTCCGTCTTGGCAAAATTGGGCGGTACCGTACCGTTAAAAACCGGCACAAAATGGCATGTAGCACACTTAGCCTTGCCCATAAACAGGTTAAGCCCGTCAATTTCCTGAGCGGTAAGGCTGGCCTTATTGCCACGCATGTAAGCATCAAACCGCGAGTTAAAAGTATTTAACGACCGCACATAGCTGGCCAGCGCATTCTGAACCATCCAGGCTTCCGGCTTCTCGGATTTAAAGGCTTGTTTAAACCCATCAGCATATTTTTTATCGCCCGAAATTTTGGAAAGTATCACCGTCATAGAGCCGTGCATTTCATCCCGGTTCTCAATCACATCCACGCTCTGCTTTTCCAGATCGGGCTGGCGCAGGTCCCAAAATTGCCCATGCTGCAATGAGGCATAGGTAAGGGCAGGGGTATTGCGGCGCAGGTTGATGCCCTTCAGCGAAAGGTTGGTCTTCAGCCCATCGGTAAACGCCTTGTCCGGGTTATGGCACGAGGCGCAGGTGCGGCTATTATCGCGAGATAGGTTATTGTCATAAAACAGCAGCCTGCCCAGTGCAGCCTTATCAGCCGTATATTTATATTCCGGCGATGGAATGAAAGCATCCACATCAAAAGCATTTTCAGCAAACAGGTAATCAGCCGATGAACGCAGCGCCCTGTTACGAACCACATCCTTAATCCCGGCCTTCCGCTGAATCTCCGCCAGCTTTTTAGAGATGGGGTTCAGGTAGTCGGCAATAAAAACCGCCCGGTTAAACGTGTTGAAATCATTGTTGGCATCACAGTACTCTGCCGCTTTCGCAATCAGCGTATCCAGTTGTTTTTCCTCTGCGGAAGCATTAACCCTTAGATTTTTTACAGAAACTCCAATCTGCTCCAGCGTAGCCTTAGCCTCGGGTACCGACCCAAATGCTATGGGCGAATCAAACCCCGTAATACCTAGTGTAATCACGCGGTACACCTGTAGGCGCAGCGCATCCATCACATAATCAGGGCTTATGGTTATCGCTTCAAGATGTTTGCCTACCTGGCGGGTGTATGATAATAGCATGGTAATTTCCTGAAGCAGAGCTTTCTTATTCCCTTTTTCGTATGGAAAAATCAGTTCTTCAATCACCTGGAAGCCATGCGGCAAAAACTCGCGGTTCTCCTCCAGTTCCAGTTCGTCCAGCGCCGGCCCGTTCATAAAGCGGGCAGTTTCCGGTATAAAGTATTCAATAGCCCATTCCACTTTTTTGTATTGCAGCCTGTTGAGTTTAAAGTGTTTTTGCAATTCTGCCCCGCTATCACTTTTTTTAGCCACAGCCAGGAATTCCTCAACGCTTTTTTCTAATGTTGTAATTTCTGTAAGCACATCCTGCTTCAGGTTCACCTCATACTTTTCTTCTTCCTTACAGGAGGCTAAAAACAGGCTAACCAGCAGGATTATAATGTAGTAGTTGTGTAGTTTCATTTTGTTATAATAGCAAACAACCCTTCAGTTATAAAGGGTTGTTTAAGTTATTGGTAAGCCGTTTGTTATCTTTCTACGTTACGGATGATTACTGTCTGGCCGCCTTCGTTGTTGTTAATAGCGCCACTGCCGTCAGCATTAAGGAACTCGGCATTCCTCCAGGTATGCGGGTGGATGTTCACGGCAAAAGTGCCCGGTACGCCAATCAGGTCAGATATATCTTCCATCGCGCCATACTCCCAGCATCCAAGCCTTGTTTCGCCCGATTGGTTGTATTTTGCCACCCACGTAGGGTCATCACGCTTGTGGTTCATGGTAAGCCACGGCTTCAATGCCTTGCTGTTGATGTTGTATTGCCAAATGTAAGAGTCGTGCTGTGCAGCGGTATAGTAGCTGTCGCCATCTTCTTGTATATACACAAAGTTTTCGGTAACGCAAAGGTTGTCAGGATTTATAAGGCCGGTACCTGGTGTGGTATCGCCCTCTGCAATTACTTCAAGTGTACCTGTAAGCGGATTGTTCTCGCTCATTTTCAGCCTGTACACGCGGCCCCACATAGTGTAGCCTGCCACCGGCATGTTTGACGATGCCTGGCCTGTAGCGGTAAAGTACACTTCGCGGTTGTTGGCTATAGATCCTTTTCTGTAATCCACGTCCTCAACGCGTGAAAAACGGATAGCGCCAAGGTTGTTTACTGTGGTATTGATAACTGCACCTGTACTTGTTTTGGCATTTGGTATTTCCACAAACTGAACATCATAAGTGTTATTTGGTGACATATCCATCTCTACCTGGTTGCCGTTGGTCCTTTTCAGGGCATACAGTTTTCCGTTGTTAAGGTCGCCCAGTGCATTGCTCATATACATTATAAGCTGGCCGGCGCTGGCATGCGATGTAGTGTATGACTGGTCTTCGCCAATCATGATGATGGTTTTGCCGGGATATACGCCTTTAGGAAGTGGCACGGCATTTTCCATACTGGCTTTGCCCAGTGCAGGCAGTATCCTGTCTGTCCTTGATTTATCCGAAGTTACCCCAAGTGGGTCTATACCGTGTACCATACTTTCCTCGCCACTTTCGCCTGCTGTAAGGAACATAGGGCCGAAACCGTGTTTTTCAGGCAGAGCAAGCGTAGCAGAACATAAACGGGTCATACCGCCAAGGCCATCTACAATATACTCGCCTTTTACCGGTTTGAACGATTTGTCAAGGTAAACGCGCGATACCGACTGGATGATTTCGTGGTTGGTAATCATGATGTAGCCATCGCTGTCTGGGTCTTTCATAAAGCCTGCACCGTCCGGCTGCGGGCCATACACGAAGTTAGGCGATTGCACCAGGTTGTCTGTACTGCTCAAAAGCGAGCTGATCTGCAATCCCTCAAACCCCTGCATCGGGATTACAAAAGGTGGTTCCTGAGAGTGTGAGGAAAAATCTATTTCCTGATTTACGGGGTTTGATGAGCCGCTGTTGTCATCATTTTTACAGGCTGTTAATGTTAGCCCTATGGCGGCAAAAGCCACCAGTGTTTTTTTTGTTAGTTGTGCCATAATTGTTAGTTATTGATAGCGGCAAAACTATGCTCTTAATATTACCGGTATTTTACCGATTTATATAGAAACAATCAAGGTTTGGTAAACCACAGGTTAATAATTAGAATGAAATTAAATAACAATCTTGCCTGAATTTTTCTATGTATCAGCAAGCCAGTCAATTTAGATTTTTAGATTGTTCGATTGTCAGATTGTTCGATGTTCTGTCAAAGCAAGAGTGCAGCTGTTCCCCTCTTGAGTGGGGGTGGGGGTGTGTTTCCAATGCTTTGTCATTCTGAACGCAGCTTGCGGAGTGAAGAATCTCTTGTTTTTTCACCACAAAGCACACAAAGATTTACACAAAGAACACAAAGCCCACGACTCACACTGAAACTGTCGAATTGCGGTATAAGTGCCGCTATCCCCTCTCCTTTGGAGAGGGCTAGGGTGAGGTCAATAGCTCCCATAAAAAAACAGGCGCCTCTCCCGAAACGCCTATTATATATTATAATCACTGCCCACTGCGACTGCGACTGAAAACTGAAAACTACTTCTTCTTCCGCATTTTCATGTTGAGGAACTCCACCGCCAGCGAGAACGCTATAGCAAAATACAGGTAACCCTTAGGCACCGCGCCAATGTGCTGTCCGGCAAGGGTAGCGCCCGAAAGGTGCATGCTCTCGGTAATCAGCATGAAACCGATAAGTATAAGGAAAGCAAGGCCAAGAATCTGGATGGATGGATTGCTGTTCACAAAGTTACCCACTGGCACAGCAAACAGCATCATGATACCTACCGATATTACCACGGCCGTAATCATAACATACAGTGCACCTTCAAGCCCGTTGGTCATGCCCACGGCGGTAAGTATGGAGTCGATAGAGAAGATAAGGTCTATCAGCAATATCTGCAAAATGGTATTGGCAAAAGATTTCCTTGCAGCAGCGCCAATTGTTTTTTCTTCTTCGCCTTTATGGTCTACTTTTTCGTGTATTTCCTTCGTGCTTTTATAGATAAGGAATAAGCCACCGGCAAACAATATCAATGCCTGCCCTGTAAAATGCCCGTTGAACCAGCCCCAGTCAATGCTGAAAAGCGGCTCTTTCATAGCAATAAGAAGCGTAATGCCAAACAGCAGGCCTATACGCATAAACATGGCCAGGAACAAGCCTACGCGGGTAGCCTTCTTGCGGTCAGCTTCCGGTAGTTTCCCGGTTACGATAGAAATAAAGATGATATTGTCAATACCCAATATAATTTCCAGGAAAGTAAGTGTAAGCAGGGCTATCCAGGCATCAGGGTTGGCTAAAAATTCCAGGTTCATTTTGGTGTATGGTTAATTGAGTTTGGTTACGGTGCCTTTCTGTTTATGGGTGTCGCCCACAAACGAATATTCAAAGATATAGGAATTTTTATCAGTAGTTAAAATTTTCATGTGTACCGCCTTTTTTTCCTCCATGTTTTTTGGACGGATCTTTTGCAGTATGAATTCGCAGTCATTCACCCAGCGTACCGATGCCGTGTCGGTTTTTCCCTCATACGTTTCTATCTGTATTTTGCCGGTACGTTCAAACACGGTAGTGTGTTTTTTGCCGTCTATTTCCTGCTCAAACTTAAAATTACCGGTCTTAAAATCGGCACAATTCCGTTCCACCTCATAGCAGCCTGTTGCAAATAATGCAATTATTAATAAAGGCAAAATTCTAAAAAAACTATTTTTCATTTTCAAAAAGGCTTTTAACTACAGTGTTGATTCCTTTAAATGCAAGGAATACGGCACATGCACATAATATTATTCCCAATCCCAGTACCGGTATAAAAAACGGGTGATGCTTGTTTTGGAAGGCATTGAATATGGCAATGGGGCCAATACCCATAAAAGGCAGCGCCCAGCTTAGGTACTGTATTCCCCGGCCTAATGTTTTTCTATTGGTTGGCATACGCTTCTATCGCTTTGCGCACGTTTTTATGTTCATCTAATAATGCAGCGGCTTCGTTTTGCGGTATGCCCAGTTCGTCCATAATCATGCGTACACCGCGGTCCACCAGCTTATGGTTGCTCAGCTGCATATCTACCATTTTATTGCCTTTAACGCGCCCCAGCTGAATCATGGTAGCTGTTGATATCATATTCAGCACCAGCTTTTGGGCAGTACCGGCCTTCATGCGCGAGCTACCGGTTACAAACTCCGGGCCAACCACCACTTCCACAGGATATTGTGCCGTAGTAGCCACGGGGCTGCCTTCATTGCATACTATGCACCCGGTTATAATGTTGTTCTCATTACACTTTACCAGCCCGCCTATAACATAAGGCGTTGTGCCCGATGCCGCAATGCCAATCACCACATCCTTATCGGTAATGTTATATTCGGTAAGGTCTTTCCAGGCCTGCTCACAGTCATCCTCGGCAAACTCCACGGCTTTGCGTATAGCAGCGTCGCCACCGGCTATCAGCCCGATAACCATGTCAAAAGGCACCCCGAAAGTAGGAGGGCATTCTGAAGCATCTACAACGCCCAATCTTCCACTTGTGCCTGCGCCAATGTAAAACAAACGGCCACCGGCTTTCATTTTTTCAACCATCTGCGTTACCAGTTGCTCTATTTGAGGGATAGCCCGCTCTACGGCAAATGGTACGGTTTTGTCTTCATGGTTGATGCTTTCCAGCAGTTCAGCCACCGGCATTTTTTCCAGGTTCTGGTAGTTGGATGCTTGTTCTGTGGTCCTGGTAAAAGACATATCTTTTTTGGTTAATGTTAAAGGAAATAAGCCATGATAACGCCCAGTATAATAACCAGCAGCTTGGCAAGGTTAAACTTGTGCCCCTCGCTGCTCTCAAAAATAATGGTTGATGAAATATGGAACAGGATGCCCACTACCACCGCCGAAATCTCGGTATGGTAATCGGCCAGCATGTGCAGCTCGCCCGAAAGCAGTGTACCCACCGGGGTCATGGCTGCAAAGGCAAACATGAACAGCATTATGGCCAGCTTGTTCAATCCGGAATTGATAAAAAATGCCGTAAGTATGATGGCGATGGGGAAATGGTGTATGGCAATGCCCCAGGCCAGCTCATTATGATGGCTTACAGGCATGCCTTCCAGCAGCGCGTGTATGCAAAGGCTTATGAACAGAAGCCACGGCATTTTGTGCATATGGTCGTGCCCGCCGTGCACATGCCCGTGTTCCGCGCCTTTAGAAAAATATTCCAGTATAATCTGGAATACAATTCCCGCCATGATAAAAATGCCTATGGGGTTATTGGCATGGTTGTGTGCATGTTCTGCGTGGGCTTCATCAGCATGAGCATCATGGTCGTGAGCATCGTTGTTGTGAGCATCGTGGTTGTGACCTGAATGATCATGCGCCTCATGCACATCAGCCGAATGGTCGTGTGCGGTAACTTCGTGCACGGTTTCCGTTTGGGTGCTGCTTTCATACACTTCCGGCAGTAGGTGCATTACCGTGAGCGACAGCAAAAATGCCCCGCTGAAGGCCAGCAGCAGCTTCAGGCTTTTTTTGTTGGTAGGCTTCAGCAGCAGCGCCACAACATAACCTATGATTACCGATAATAAGGGTAATATATAAACCATTTACTTAAATATTAATATAAGGCGTTCCGACTCGTTCTTAAAGAATTTCTTCAGCTTATAGTCGCCAAAAATGTCCAGCAGGTGTATGCCGGCTTGTTCCATCATCGCTTCAAAATCTTCCAGCGTTAGCGCCTGCACCCTTTCGGTAAAGTGGAATTTTTCGCTCTTGTCTTCAAAATCTATTTCTTTAAATATATGCCCGTCAGCCACGTAGCGCTTTATGTGGAAATCAATCCCGTCAACCGTTTTGGTTTCTTCCGGCACCAGGTTGTTGATTACATGGTGCACATTCATAAAATCAATCACGCCAAAACCATATTCGCCCAGGCTGGCACACATGGCCTTCAGGGTTTTCAGGTTATCGGCATCATCTTCAAAATACCCGAAGCTGGTAAAAAGGTTAAAGATGGCATCGTATTTTTCATCAAAAGGTTCCCGCATGTCATGCACCTTAAAATGCAGTTTTTCGTTGGATGATTTTGATGCCTCGGCAATGCTGTTTTCCGATAGGTCAGCTCCCGTAACATCATACCCCAGCTGATTCAGGTACACCGAGTGGCGGCCCTTTCCGCAGGCCAGGTCCAGTATTTTGGCATCATCCGGCAGGTTAAGGTAATTGGTAAGATTGTCCATAAAGAGCTGTGCTTCTTCATAATCACGGTCTTTATAAAGTATATGGTAATAAGGCGTGTCAAACCATGAGGCATACCATTTTTGTTGTTCCTGCTGCATGTTGCGGATTATAATTTATAAGGCAAAGTTACTATATTTTGCTGTTGGGTAAAGTACTTTTTGCAATCAGTTTGCGTTAACAAAAAACGGCAACCGTAACCGGCTGCCGTTCAGTATATAACCTTGTGTGCTTGTTATTTAATCAGCTTCTCAAGCTCTTCCACGGTTTGTGCCACCACAACGCCCGGCAGTTTTACCGGCGCGCCCAGCTGTGCTACAAAGCTGCCGTTAACGTCACCTTTTTTGTAGGTAGTAAAGCAAACGCGGTAAAGGCCTGCAACCAGGGCTTTTGTTGGGTTGTTCACATCGCTGGTAATGCGCATAAGCGAGTTGTACTTGCTGCCCGATGGCTGTGCAGGCATTTCGCTGCTGTCGTCATTCTGGTCATATGTTTTCCAGCTGGCAGATTTTGCTTTCTTCAGGTCGGCCTTGGTAACAATACCGTCAGCCCTTTCCAGGGCAATCCATGTATCAAAGAAAGATTTTTTGTCGGCAGCATTTTCAGCATAGTTAGCCGATGCGTAATCTGTTTTTTCAGGGGCCATTTTTTCCGGCACCGGAGATGCCATGCGCACGCCAAGCTCAGGTGCAGCAGCAGGAATCCAAACATACAGGTAGTAGTAGTTTTTTCCGTTCTTTACTTCATCCGGCTTGGTGCCCGGCTTTATGTAGCCATAGTAGCTTACCACATCGGTATAAGGTACGCGCACCTCTTTGCCCATAAGTGATTTTTTACCCATGTCAGCGCCAAACTTGTCCAGCTTTTGGGCCTGTGCAGCAATTGCACCAAGTGCAAATACCGCGATAAATAATTTTTTCATGATTGTTATTGGTATTGGTTGCACCTACTCATAAGGCTTTTCGGTTTCCGCCGTATCTACCAAACTTACAAATATTTAGGGTTGTATTAACAAAGTTAAGTTAAGATTTTATTAACATTTTTTTACAGAATTTTCTGTAGTTCTTATTCCGGCTTCATTTTCTTTTAAAATGGTTACTTTTGCAGTGATAAATACACCGGATGGAAAATTTTAAGATGATAGCCAAAACCTTCTTCGGTTTTGAGGAAATACTGGCTAAAGAACTGCAGTTGCTTGGCGCGCAAAATGTGGAGCAGGGAGTAAGGATGGTAAGCTTTGTGGGCGATAAGGGTTTTATGTACAAAGCCAACCTGGCGCTGCGCACTGCCCTGAAGATACTGAAGCCTATCAACAGTTTCCGTGCTTACAACGAGCAAAGCCTTTATAAAGGCATGCAGGCTATTGACTGGAGCCAATACCTTAATGCCAACCAATCGTTCGTGATTGATGTTACGCTGTTTTCGGATCATTTTAACCATTCGCAGTTTGTAGCGCTTAAAGCCAAGGATGCCATTGTGGACCAGTTTCGCGATAAATTTGGCAAGCGCCCTGATATTGACAAAGACCACCCTGACCTTCGCATCAACCTGCACATCCATAATGATGTTTGTTCTGTAGCGTTGGATACTTCCGGCGCATCATTGCACCACCGCGGTTACCGCACGGCTACCAACATAGCGCCTATTAACGAAGTGCTTGCTGCAGGCATGTTGCTGCTTTCCGGCTGGGACGGCCAGGGCGATTTCCTGGACCCTATGTGCGGATCGGGCACTATACTGGCCGAAGCTGCCATGATAGCCTGCAACATACCGGCCAATATCAACCGTAAGGAATTTGCCTTTGAGAAATGGAACGATTGGGATAATGACCTTTTCGATACCATCATGGACTCACTGATGAAGAAGGTGCGCGAGTTTCACTACACCATAAAAGGGTATGACAAGGCGCCATCGGCCGTGCAAAAAGCTAAGGATAACATCATCAACGCCAACCTGGACGAGTATGTAACAGTAAGCCAGCAGAACTTTTTTGATACTGAAAAAGAAACGCGCGGGCCGCTGCACATGGTGTTCAACCCGCCGTATGGCGAAAGGCTTGACATAGACCTGGAACGCTTTTACCGCGAAATTGGCGATACCCTGAAGCAAAGCTATCCCGGCACCAATGCGTGGTTTATAACCGCCAACCTTGAAGCATTGAAATTTGTTGGCCTGAAGCCATCACGAAAAATAAAGCTGTTTAACGGAAAACTGGAAGCGAGGCTGGTAAAATACGAAATGTATGAAGGCAGCAAAAGAGCAAAATTCAACGCCCCCCAACCCCCGAAGGGGGCGTAGCACCGGCAACTTTAAACTTTCAAACATTAAACCTTAAACTAAAGAAATGTCCAAAAAAACAAAAGCATTACTATACAACTTCCTGGGCTTTGCCATTTTCTTTACTATTGTGTATTTTATAGTGGCAAGGTTTACCGGGCTTCACGGCTTCTGGATTCCTATAACATCAGGTGTGGTTGCATCCATATTAACGCCTAAATTCCAGGCGATAACCTACATGGGCGAAGAAAAGCTGTTCATGAAGTGGATGTTCATCAAAGGTCTGAAGGAGATTAAATAAGGTTTTAGGTATTAGGTGTTGGTCGTTTAGTCGGCAGATGTAAAACATTGTTATGTAAAGCTTTGGGAATCTCAGTCCCTTAGTGTCTTAGTCCCTCAGTCCCTTTCAAAAATTAAAAATCCCGCACGCCTTTTAAGGGGACATGCGGGACTTAACAAACCAACCAACCAATTATCTTCAAGCAGCACTCTGGCTTATTTCTTTGTCTCTTCTTTTTTAATTTCTACAATATCGGTATCCGTCATTTTTGCTTTACTGCCGTCTTTGCGGTAGTAGTAATAATCCTGGTTACCGGTGTTGTTATTGGTATAGCCACCTGTGTTGGTGCCGCTATATCCGTTACCTGCATGGTAAGCATAACCACGGGTGTTGTAGTTTATAGTACCGTAGGTTCTTATTACCCTTCCATATCTGTCATAAGCAAATCTCATGCCACCAATTTGTGTCAGCGCAAAACTGTTGTAGCTCATATACACTGACCCAATCCTTTTCACACGGCCGGCGGCATCATAGTTAATAAAAACGTTACCCACCCTGCGCACACGGCCCATATTATCATGTTCAACGCGTACACCACCATTATTATTGCGGGTGTAGCGTGTGCCAACACCACTTGATGCGTTTTGAGACCTGGTGCCCCTGTAATAGCTGGCACCGGTTGTGGCAGGCTCGGTATTAAAATCAAAGCCACCATCCAGGAAAACCATAAACTCCACACCACGTTCCATAAACAATACCGGCTCGGCATTATAATATTCTATTGGAGCATTGTGGTAGCTGTTATAAACTTTTGCAGTTTCAGCTGCGTGTGCCATGGCACCGCTTAAAAGTAACCCGGCAACTAAAAGAGTAATTTTTTTCATGACTAAAAGTATTAAAACTTACTGCCTACTCTTGTGCTTTTCGGCTTCCGCACAACCCGGTGATCAACGTGTTTGATTATCGATATACAAGTTGCGTGCCAAAAATTTTAATAGGGTTTTTCAGGAGCGGAATGTATCGGTACTTCAGCGGACTAAATTCCTGCTGTCCGCTGTATCTGCTGCTCGTGCCTCACAGCAGGATGCCGCTCCCATCAGGGCTAAGCAGCCATCTTTCCGCTTTTTTGCGTGCACAGGTATTCAGCTGCAAGTACAATTGCAATTCCGGCCACGTAGCACCAAATATCAGCCCACGCGAAGGAGTTGCCAATTACCACATTGGCCAGTTTGGAATTTTCCAGCCCCAGCTTTTTAACGATGTCAAAATACTGCAATGTTTCCACCAAAAAAGCAAAAAGCAATACGCCAATTGCCAGCGGGAGCATAGGGACTTTAAGGAACGATTTTACAAAACAATAAATGAGTATTACCACCAGCACATCGCCAAAATAGGGCCTAATAAAACTATCATGAACGTAAAGCGCTATGAACACTTCGGTTAGGAAAAGAAGGATGGTAAGAATAAAATAGGTTTTGTGGAAGCGCATTATTAATACAATTTAACTGGTAACCAGTAATATCCTTTTTTGAATTTTTCAAAGTAAGATTTATCTGTAGTTAAAGAACTAAAAATACTCTCTGATATTATTAAGCCGTCAAGAAATCTTTTAGAATCATAATATAGAGCCTCAAAATCACAAAGAGAAGCTGCATTTTTATCACCGGACTGAATATCACCAATTCCATAGGTATTTATATAGTTGCCAATATTATTATCAATTAAAAAATCGGCTCCTTCAAATTCAAAAAATGCGTGGTTGAATGTATGTTCATAATTAATTAAAAACTCATATAGCTTACTTCTTATTTCATAAAAATACGGCCGGCCTGCAAAATTTTTATCACCACACATGTATTGCAGCCCTTCAGGGAAGATTATCAATTGAAAGCTATTACTATTATTTGGAATTTTATTTTCTGCGGTTTGAAAAGTGAGGCTTACCTTTAACGAGTTGCTCAGTAATATATATGACTTTTCGATTTCTTTCTTAAAACTATCCAGCGTTTCTAAATCATCAAAGTTGACTCCTAAAGAATAAAAATAACCCATAAACTATTATTTAAACTCCCCAAAATGCCACAGCACTCCCGAAGGGTCATGCACAAAGCATTCGCTGCCCCAGTCGTTATGCTGTATAGGTACAATCTTTACATTCTCATATTTCTCCGGTAGTTGCAAAGTCACCAGTTCCTCCCAAAAACGTTGCACACTATCTACTTCCATAAACAACATGGTATTATCAACCCAGTCTTTACTGTAGTAATCCTGAAGGTAAAACGCCAACTCACCAGATTTAAAAACCGACATCTTAGGGAATAATACAGTTTCCTCAAAGCCCAGGTCGGCGTAAAACTGGCGGGAAATTTCAAAGTTTTTAGCGCCTATGAATGCGCGGATGGATTTAGCGTTGTGTTTCATGTTGATTATCTATTATCTATTTTCCAAATTCTCAAATGCATCCTCTTTCATCAATAATGCTAATCCTGTTCATCATCCTTACGCTGCCGTTGGCCAGTTTTACCAGTTTTGCCTTTATTTCCGGTTTGTGGCTATCGTCCATAAAAATGCCGCACACCACCATTTCATCAATAATCAGGTTGTTGGTAATGCCATCACCGGCATGTATGAGAAAATCAATCGTCTCATCGGTAAGTATATCGGCCACCAATGTAAACAGCATTTGCTTGTTGATTTTCCCGCCGGCATTAAATACCCGCTCCTTAATTTTTTTGCTGATGAGCAAAATCCCGGTAGGGGTGTGCCCGCTTGGCGAAACCCTTGGCCTGGCAATGCCATTTTTAGAATCGTAAATACTGCGTTTTGCGGCATCGCCCAGCACAATATACGACTCTGATATTTCCTTGAAGCGTTCCTCGCTCTCGCTGTTGCTGGCATTTTTGTCCGGGTGGTATTGCACCGCCAGCAGCCGATAGGCTTTTTTTATCTCAGCTTGTGTACAGCCGGGCAGAACGCCGAGTATTTTGTAGTAGTCTTTCATTTTAGAACCAAACATTAAAAATAAACGAAAGTGCTATAGCCATAATAATTATAGTGCGTATATATTTTTGTTGCCTGGCTTTTCGGTCAAAACCATCTTTTTTCAATTCCCACGAAAATATTATGATGAACAGTGTTCGGAAAGGTTTAAGAACGAAATCCTGTACTTCAAAACCTTCGTTCGCTCTTATTTCTTTATTAATGCGCTCTCGTTTATCGCTAAGGTATTTAGCAGTTTCTTTTTTAATAGATGGTACATTTCTAGCGTCTAACTCGTGTTGTGCCAATTGTACAGCATCTGCATTCCACTTTTCCGGTGAACCTACAATCAACAATAACTCACTGGTATCCCTGGATGTAATAGGAGGCTTAAAATTATCATTCATTCGCACAACAAGCTATTTGATTTTTTTGGGTTATAAGGCTTCTTTTTCCTCAGCCAATACACATAATTAACAAGAAAAGGAATCCATAACAATACCATTGATTCTCCTACATAAAGATTTTCAGCTAAAATACTAAAAAACAAAATGCCTGCACACCAAATATGTACAGGCATTTTATTGTAACACAACCCTAGCCCCTCTCGAGAGGGGACAGCTACACTCATGCACAAAGGCCTCTGTGTATCTCTGTGCTACTTTGTGTATCTCTGTGAAATTGTTAAAGATACTTCTGATAGCTATGTGAGCCTTCGACAAGCTCAGGCTGACTGTACGGAAAATAGGTACGAGTGGCAACCTGAAACCTGAAACCTGAAACAAAAAACTAAAGCTTCTCCCTCAAATACTCGCCCGTAACGCTCTTTGGGTTTTTAGCCACTTCTTCCGGTGTGCCGAAAGCTACCAGGTGTCCGCCGTTTTCGCCGCCTTCAGGGCCTATGTCAATGATGTAGTCAGCGCACTTAATCAGGTCAAGGTTATGCTCTATGACGATGATAGAATGCCCTTTGTCCAGCAGGGCCTCAAACGATGCCAGCAGCTTTTTGATATCGTGAAAGTGAAGGCCGGTGGTAGGCTCATCAAACACAAACAGCGCTTTATCTTTAGTGGCACCCTTTACCAGGAACGATGCCAGCTTAATGCGCTGCGCCTCGCCACCCGAAAGGGTAGAGGAGCTTTGCCCCAGCTGCACATAACCCAACCCAACATCCTGAAGCGGCTGTAGCTTGGTCATTATCTTGGTTTGCTTGTGCTCACTGAAAAATGCCACGGCATCATCAATGGTCATGGTCAGCACATCGTCAATATTTTTGCCTTCAAACGTAATTTCCAGTATCTCTTTCTTAAAGCGTTTGCCGCCGCAGGTTTCGCACTCAAGGTGCACATCGGCCATAAACTGCATCTCAATGGTCACTTCGCCCTCGCCCTTGCAGGTATCGCAGCGGCCGCCATCAACGTTGAAGGAGAAATGCTTGCTTTGGTAACCGCGCATCTGAGACAGCTTTTGCTTGGCAAACAGGTCGCGGATATCATCATATGCCTTAATATACGTCACCGGGTTAGAGCGCGAACTGCGGCCTATCGGGTTCTGGTCTACATATTCAATATGCTTTATGTGGCCGTAGCTGCCCTGCAGTTCGGTAAACTGCCCTGCCTTTTCGCCCACGCCTTCCAGTTTTTTCTGTAGGGCGGGGAACAATATCTTCTTTACCAACGTACTCTTGCCACTGCCGGAAACACCTGTAATCACCGTAAGGCAATCCAGCGGGAAGGTAACATCAATATTTTGCAGGTTGTTTTCGCGCGCGCCAATCACATCCACATGGTGCTTAAATTTGCGGCGTTTTTTCGGCACGCTGATTTCCAAGTCGCCGTTAAGGTATTGTGCGGTTAGCGAATCGCTTTTCAGTATCTCATCATACGTTCCCTGTGCCACCAGCTGGCCACCGTGCGTACCTGCTTCGGGGCCAATGTCAATAATCATGTCGGCCTGCTTCATGATGTCCTCATCGTGTTCTACCACAATCACGGTATTGCCCAGGTTGCGCAGGTTTTCCAACACCGTAATAAGCCTTTCGGTATCTTTTGGGTGAAGCCCTATGCTGGGCTCATCAAGGATATACATAGACCCCACGAGCGAACTGCCCAGCGATGTAGCCAGGTTGATCCTTTGGCTTTCTCCGCCCGAAAGGGTAGAGGAGCGGCGGTTCAGCGTTAGGTAATCCAACCCTACCTCCTGCAAAAAGCGCAGGCGGTTGTTGATTTCCACCAAAAGGCGCTTGGCTACCTTGGCATCATATTCGTTCAGTTCCAGCGAGAGGAAAAACTCCGCCAGGTTTTTTATAGGCAGGTCAACCAAATCGCTTATGGTGTGGTTAGCCACTTTTACATAATTGGCTTCCGGGCGCAGGCGTTTGCCCTTGCATTCCGGACATTTGGTTTTGCCGCGGTAGCGGCTCAGCATTACGCGGTTTTGTATCTTATAATTCTTTTCCTCCAATTCGGCAAAGAAATCGTTCAGGCCGGTAAAGTACTTATTACCTGTCCAAATCAGCTGCCTGTCGCTTTCCGAAAGCTGAAAATAAGGTTTATGTATGGGGAAATCAAACTTATGGCTGTTGTTTACCAATTGGTCGCGGTACCAGCCCATGCTTTCGCCACGCCACGGGAAAATGGCATTTTCATATACCGAAAGCGCCGTGTTAGGCACCACCAGCTCCTCATCAATGCCTATAATGCTGCCGTAACCCTCGCAGGCAGGGCACGCGCCATAAGGATTGTTGAAGCTGAAAAGATGCACATTCGGCTCTACAAAGGTAATGCCGTCCAGCTCAAAATTATTGCTGAAAGTTAAGCGGTTACCCGAACTTACATCCTGTAAAAAGCATTCGCCCTTGCCTTCATAAAAAGCGGTTTGCACAGCATCGGCCAGGCGGTTGTAAAATTCTTCCTCTTCCTTCACCACAATACGGTCAACCACCAACAACACTTCTTTGTTGGTAAGGTCGGCATCGCCTAACTCGTCCAGCCTCAGGGTTTCGTTATCGGCCAATATACGGGCAAAACCCTGTTGCAGGAGCACACCCAGCTTTTCCTCCAGCGTGCGGCCTTTTTCAATATGCACGGGGGCGAGCAGTAGCCAGCGGCTTTCCGGCTCCATTTGCTTTACTTCATTTACCACATCGGTTACGGTGTCCTTTTTCACCTCACGTCCTGATACGGGCGAGTAGGTGCGGCCCACACGTGCAAACAGCAGCTTCATGTAATCGTAAATCTCTGTACTGGTGCCTACCGTGCTTCGGGCATTAGTGGTGTTCACCTTCTGCTCAATAGCTATAGCGGGGGCAATGCCCTTTATGTATTCTACCTTGGGCTTGTCCAGCCTGCCCAGGAACTGGCGGGCGTAGCTGGAAAGGCTCTCCACATAGCGGCGCTGGCCTTCTGCATACAGGGTATCAAACGCCAGGCTCGACTTACCCGACCCGGAAAGGCCCGTAACCACCACCAGCTTGTTGCGCGGTATGGCTACATCTATGTTCTTGAGGTTGTGCAGCTGCGCACCTTTTATGAGTATGTTTTTCTTGGGTTCAAGCTTAGAAAAATCAGTCTTTATCATGGCAAAAATTAAGTAGGCAAAGATACGGTTTTTGAGGCAGATTTTTGTTAAGGGATTGCGAAGGGAATTGTTATATTTGGGAGTGATTTTTAATGTATGGGTCAAACTGTTTTTCTTTACATAATTTCTTATAGATACCACTTTCAGGGTGAATGGATATTGTATTTGATAGCCTTTGTAGTTATAGTATTAATTACATTATATCAGCATATTAAAAAGAAATTAAAACAAGAAGACGATAAAAAACGGATGCAGCATCTTCGCGACAATACAGAGAAAATAATTATTCCGTACGATAAAATTAAAATCATTGGCACAAAATCAAGCAGGAGCGTGCCGGTAACGAATGACTGGAGGGCGCAGGCTTTTAATACTGTATTTGACGCAGCCAATAGCGAAAAGTATGAAGTGCACGAATATTTCCACCTTGAGGCTAGGCTCAGCAACAGGCTGTATAAAAGCTCTTCGGTGGGGATTGACAGAAAGGTATTGGAGATAAAACTGTACATGCAGAAAGAAATACATGTTTATTACGATAGAGATACAAATCGATATGTTTTTGATCTGGATTTTTTGAGTGAATAGTTTTGTACTCTAAATGCACAGCCGATATCTTACAGCAAATTAAATAAATTTTATAAATTTGTAGTAAACGCTTAAGCTATGGGGACGATTGAACTGAAAAAAGAAATAGGAAAGGTAATTGACAAAATGCCTGAAGATGCATTGCTATCAGTCCTTAATTACCTTAAGAGTATAAGTGTTTCAAAAAAGGAAGATATATCCTTTACTGAAAATGTAAGAAAGATACTTTCGGAAGACCGTGAACTACTGGAAAAACTTGCTAAATGAAACAGGATGCTGTTTTACAGCTCCATTCTTTATTGATAAAAGAATTTGGTGGTTCTTCCGGTGTTAGGGATATGAATTTGCTTGATTCGGCACTAAACCGCCCTTATGCAACTTTTGCGGGCCAGGATTTGTATCCAACACCTGTAGATAAAGCTGCGGCGATATTTGAAAGCATTGTAATCAATCATCCTTTTATGGATGGAAATAAGCGGACAGCCTATGTGCTACTGCGTTTACTGCTTTTAGAATCCGGGTTGGATATTTCCGCTTCACAAGATGAAAAATATGATTTTGTAATTGAAGTTACAAAAGGCATGCATTCTATCGAATCTATTAAAAATTGGATAGCCACTCACCTGAAATGACCACACCACCCTACCTTTCTCCCGGCGATAAAATAGGCATTGTTAGCACTGCCAAGCGCTGTGAAGCTATAGAAATTGAATATGCCCTGGCTACCTTAAAAAGTTGGGGACTGGAGCCTGTAGTGGGCCGTAATGCTTTTAACGAATACGGCTTCCTGGCAGGAACGGATGCCGAACGCCTGGCCGACCTGCAGCAAATGCTGGATGATGAAAGCATTAAGGCCATCTTCTTTACCAAAGGTGGTTACGGTACGCTGCGTATTATTGAGGCTATTGACTGGACGAAATTCTGCAAAAGCCCTAAGTGGCTGGTAGGCTATAGTGACATCACACTGCTGCACAGCGATGTGCATAACTTTGGCATTGAAACCCTGCATGGGGTTATGCTACAGGGCTATCCTAAAAGCACGGCAGAATCGGCTGAAACAATCCGTAGGGCGTTATTCGGCGAAGGCCTGAGTTATGAGATTCCTGCTGAACCGGAAAACAGGGTGGGAGAAGCGGTTGAAGGTGTTTTGGTTGGCGGAAATCTCTCGATGCTGTATGCCACTGTTGGGTCGGAATCGGAGATGGATACCAACGATAAAATCCTTTTTATTGAGGATATTGATGAGTACCTCTACCATTATGACCGCATGCTGATTTCGCTGAAACGTGCCGGAAAATTCAAAAACCTGAAAGCGGTGATAGTGGGCGATATGATAGACATCAAAAATTCCACCATACCATTTGGCAAGAACGACCGCGAAATCACGCTGGAGCATTTTGACTGCCCGGTTTATTTTGGTTTTCCTGCCGGGCACAGTGCTGATAACCGCGCCCTGGTGATGGGTCGCCGGATAGAAATTGAAACTTTGGGCAATACAATCAAATTCACGCAACATGGCCGATAAACCACTGGTTGATACCGAATTTTTACTGGAACGTTTCCCGGGAAAGGGAGGATGGACCTATGCCCGGATACCTCAGATATTACAGGATAAGAATGCACCCTTTGGCTGGGTAAAGGTAAAGGGCACTATTGACGGTTTTGAAATCAGCAATTATAACCTGATGCCGTTTGGAAACGGCCAGCTATTTTTGCCTGTTAAGGCTGAAATAAGGAAAAAAATAAAAAAAGAAGAAGGCGATTATGTACGCGTAATCCTTTATAAAGACGATGCGCCATATACTTTACCACAGGAATTGATAACTGTACTTGTAGAAGAAAATGCCTATGCGCTATTTTTAAAGCATAAAAAATGGGAACAAAAAATGTGCAGTGAATGGATATTTTCCGCAAAAAGGGAGGAAACCAAAAAAGAACGCATCATAAAAACAATATACCGCCTGAAACGCGGTGAAAAGATAGTTTAGCGCCTTGTTTTGCTAAGGTTGCAGGATTATGAAGAATTTGCTTATAAAACTGCCAAAATTGCCTTTAACAATTATTTTTATTGTGCTTAATGTGTTAAAATTTTGATTTACACTTGTTTTTTAAATTTTTTTTATGGTATATTTGGCATAACATTAATTCAAAATTAACAGAGCTTATAGAATAAAACTACTTTTTAGGAACCCCAGTTTCTGAATTTTTACCAAATCAATTCAAAAAACGCTAAAAAGTTGTTGCTATGGCTAATGTTGTAATCCCAGACGCGGTCCTGGTCAAAAATTACGTCGCAGGAGACGAAAATGCTCTTGCCGTACTGATCAAAAGACACCAATCCAAACTTTACGGTTTTATCTATTCCAAGGTTACTGACAGGGATATTGCCGATGACATTTTTCAGGACACTTTCATCAAGGTGATCCGTACACTAAAATCCAACTCGTATAACGAAGAAGGCAAGTTCCTGCCGTGGGTAATGCGCATATCGCACAACCTGATTGTGGACCATTTCCGCAAGAACAAGAAAATGCCGATGTACCGTGAAACGGAGGAATTCTCTATTTTTTCGATAATGACGGACAGCAGCCCCAATGTGGAGAACCGAATCATTACCGAACAGGTAGAAAATGACCTGCAAAGGCTGATTGAGGAGCTGCCTGATGACCAGAAGGAAGTGCTGCAAATGCGCATTTACCAGGACCTGAGTTTTAAGGAAATAGCCGATTTAACAGGCGTTAGCATCAATACTGCCCTGGGCCGTATGAGGTATGCGCTGATGAACCTGAGGAAGGTAATCGAAAAAAATAAAATTATTTTGACAAATTAAACAATAATAGATTGCTGCTTTGCGTTGTATAGAAAAATAAACAACTTCTATATGGCAAAAATCTACTCTGAAAAAAAATTAGCAGCTCCTAAGAAAATGTTACCAAAAAAAGAAACAGTCCAATTTTTACTTAACTATTCCAAAGCTTTGAAAATAGTGAAGACTGAAAACGGCACTTACGAGAACATTGCTAATTAAAGAAAAACCTCCCGCAGATTAACGGGAGGTTTTTTTATGGTAGTATTCCTCGATTACTGATTTGCGGCCAATGGTTCGGGTAATGATATCCTTTTCCAGATCCCATCCGCGGGCGGGGGAGTATTGCCTGCCGTACCAAATGATTTGCAGGTGCAGGTTGTTCCACAACTCTTCAGGGAAAAGCCTTTTTGCATCTTTTTCCGTCTGCTCCACATTTTTCCCGTTGCTGAAACCCCAGCGGTACATCAGCCGGTGTATGTGCGTATCAACAGGGAAAGCCGGCACGCCAAATGCCTGGCTCATCACTACACTGGCCGTTTTATGGCCCACGGCAGGCAACTCTTCCAGCGCTTCAAAGCTTTGCGGTACCTGGCCGCCATGCTTTGCAATCAGTATTTCAGACAGGCCGTGTATGCCCTTTGCTTTCATGGGCGATAATCCCACCGGCCTTATGATGTCGCGTATCTCTTCCACGCTAAGCTTTACCATAGCATAAGGGTTATCTGCGCGCTCAAACAGCAGGGGTGTAATCTGGTTTACGCGCACATCGGTGCTTTGGGCGCTCATCAACACGGCAATCAGCAGGGTATAAGGGTCTTTATGGTCCAGCGGTATGGGTATGGTAGGGTACAACTCATTGAGCGTATCAATTGTAAACTGCACCTTTTCTGGCTTGGTCATTTTTATTACTTTTACCTACAAATATACAGTAATGACTACACTTACAAAAGGCGATAAAGCCCCGGCTAATCTTGGTACCGACCAGGAAGGCAAAACACATAACTTATCAGACTATAAAGGAAAAAAACTGGTGGTATTCTTTTACCCTAAGGCTGATACCCCAAGCTGTACGAACGAGGCCTGCAACCTGCGCGATAATTACCAAACCTTTAAGGCGCAGGGTTATGAATTATTAGGCGTAAGCGCCGATACTGCCAGGAAGCAAACCAAATTTAAGGAGAAATACAGCCTGCCTTTCCCGCTGATTGCCGATGAGGACAAGGCTATAATCAATGCTTTTGGCGTGTGGGGCCCAAAGAAATTCATGGGGCGCGAATATGACGGCATTCACCGTACTACTTTTGTGATTGATGAGAAAGGGATTGTAGATGAGGTGATTACTGATGTAAAGACCAAAGAGCATACTGCGCAGATATTGAAATAAAGAAATCCGGAAACTATTCCGGATTTTTAGTTTTATTCAAGGTAAGCTTTGTTATCGCCCAGCTTGTAGCGGACCAATTTATGCTCAGTACCTATTCTACTATTATCAACCACGCTTATTGGTGCAGATAATTTCATTTTAAGATTACCTGTAGCAACAATCTCTTTGGTGTCGCTGTTAAACACCAGCTTATCGGCATCGGTAATCTCAACGCCTTCGGCTACAAAGTTTACATCACCAGTGTATTCCACAAGTTTTGTGTGGTTATCAAAGTTAACAACATCAGCATGAACCTTGTATTTAGGATTGTCGTTTTCGGCAGTAACGTTTTTAGATGTTACCGTGGTTTGGGCATACACACCGCATCCGGCGGCGAGCATTGCTAAAAGAAATAATTTTTTCATAAGGCTGGTTTTAAGTAGTTTAAGGTAAGGATTTATAAACTTAAAACGCTATTAATGCCCCGATTATTATACCTTAACTATAAGTTTCGATATTTTTAGCCTTCAAAATTGTACGCAAAACGCTGTACAGCACATTGGTATTCCAGTCTTCCTTATAACTGTGTACGGTATTGGTATGCCGGGCATCATCTTCAGAATAGATAGCAAAATAGGTGTAGTAATTTTGTGTCCTTACTTTTTCCCATGGAATCATCACTTCATTATGCTTTAGGGTATTATCAACTTTCATGGTGATTCCATCCTGAGAAAAATTCACTTTGCCAATTGTAAAAGGAACCTCGTTTTTATGGAGCGAAAGGTAGCTGTCAGTATAGCGCCAAAATGATAATCCGACAGGGCATCAAGGATATCGGTGTATTTTTTATGCAGTTCATTAAGGTTGCGGCGGAAATACGAACTGAAAGTTATACGCATGATTTTACCTTCCTTATTCTTTATTTCGATGATATATTGCCTCCCGAAAGTAAAATGATACTGTATCCAGTTGATGCCAAAACGAAATGCCTCTACTTCATTTTGAAGAAAAGAAGTAAAGGTGTTGCCTGCTAAATCCCTGTTTTCAAATGAAATTACCTGAGGCGAAATAACCAGCTTGCGTCGGGCATAATCGGTTAATCCACGGCGAATGACTGTTTCAAATAGTTCCTGCATATTCTTGTGTGCCTTCGACAAACTCAGGCTGACTGATAACTGTGACTGCGACTGAGCACTAACTACTGAACACTGCTCTGCTCCGCCAGCTGTTTCTTAGGGTCGTAGCCAAATAAGTGGTTCTTTTTGATGGTATCGGCAACGCCCGGCGGAAGCATCTCTTCCCAGCCGCTTTTGCCTTTGTTGATCATCTTCAGCACCTCGCGGGAGAAGATGTCCAGGTTTTGCTCATCAATGCCGGTAATGTCAATCACCTTACCGTTGAATTTAAAGAACTTGTACAGCTCCTTCATACGTGGGTGTACCTTCAGCGTTTCAGAGTCAATCACGTTACCTTCCTCATCCTTCATAGGGTACAGGTACACCTTCAGGTCACGGTAGAAAAGCTTACCGAAAGCCTCAAGTATGCCCCCGCTAAGGTGGCGGTAGTATTTCTCGTCAAAAATATCCACAAGGTTGCTTACGCCCATGGCAAGGCCCATACGCGCTTTGGTGTAGCTGGAAAAATATTCAACTACTTTATAATATTCCTGGAAGTTGGATATCATAACCGTTTGGCCCAGCGAGCAAAGCAGCTCGGCACGGTCCATAAAATCACGCTCATCAATCTCACCTTCAGAGCGAAGGTTGGAAAGGGTGATTTCAAACACTACCAGTGTTTTATCTTTATCCACCTTGTTTTCCTCAAGGAACATCTTGTATGATTTCTCATACATATCCATGTTCACCTTCGTCACCGGGCGGAAACTGCCCCTAAGGGCCAGTATGTTCTTTTTGTACAGCACGGCGGCAGGCAGTATGTTATGGCCGCTTGGGTCAAACATTACCGCATCGGTCATGCCATTTTTTACCAGCTGTAGGCTCATCAGTCGGTTATCTACATCGGCAAAACGCGGCCCGCTGAAGTTAATGGTATCAATCTCTATCTGGTCCTTGTCCAGGTTGTCATACAGGTAGCGCAGCAGCTTTTTAGGGTCGTTGTATTTGTAGAATGCGCCATAAATAAGGTTTACGCCCAGTATGCCCAGCGTTTCCTGCTGCAGGCGTGCATCATTTTCGCGGAAACGCATGTGCAGTACAATCTCATTATAATCCTCATCCGGCTCTACCTGATATTTTATGCCTACCCAGCCATGGCCTTTAAACTGCTTGGCAAAATCAATGGTGGCAACGGTGTTTGCATAGCTGAAGAAAACTTTGTTAGGATGCTTATCACGCTTCAGCCTGCTTTCAATCAGCCTCACCTCGTGCGATATCATCTTTTTCAACCTGCTTTCGGTCACATACCGGCCGTCTTCTTCCACACCATAAATGGCATCGCTGAAATCCTTATCATAAGCTGACATGGCCTTGGCTATGGTGCCCGATGAGCCGCCCGCCCTGAAAAAATGCCTAACCGTTTCCTGGCCGGCGCCAATCTCGGCAAAGGTGCCGTAAATGTTTTCATTCAGGTTGATGCGCAGCGCCTTATCTTTGGTTGAAGGTACGTGTGCAATCAGCTTGTCGCCCTTTAAAGTTATATCGGTTTCTTTTAATTTCATAGCCGGATATGTGATATAGCGCAAAGTTAGCAAAACAGGGCGTTTAATAAAACAAATAATTCTATTTTTGTAAAAAAACAAACAGCTGTGAAAGTATGGTTTTTAGGCACTGGCACATCGCAGGGCATACCCATAATTGGGAGCACGCATCCCGTATGCCTGAGCACTGACCCGAAGGACAAACGCCTGCGTGTTTCGGCCTGGCTGCAATGGGAAGGCCACTCGTATGTAATAGACTGCGGGCCCGATTTCCGCCAGCAGATGCTTACCTGCGGCTGCACAAAGCTGGACGGTATTTTGTTTACCCACGAACACTCTGACCATACCGCCGGGCTGGACGATATACGGCCTTTTTTTTTCCGCCAGGGCGATATCCCTATCTATGCGCACCAACGTGTAATAACCAACCTGAAACGCCGTTTTGATTATATATTTGAAGAGGAAGACAAATACCCCGGTGCACCATCGGTTGAAGTGATTACCGTAGAGGAGGACAAGCCTTTTGCGCTGGGTGATACAACGGCGATACCCATACTGGCGATGCACGGCGAACTGGAGATTTTCGGCTACCGCATAGGTGATTTTGCCTATTTTACCGATGTGAAAAGTATGGATAAAAGCCAGAGTGACAAGTTAAAAGGGGTGAAGGTACTGGTGGTGAGCGCCCTTAGGGAAGAACCGCATGCCACACATTTTAACCTGGCTGAGGCGCTCGAATTTATTGCGATGATTCAGCCGGAAAGGGCTTACCTAACGCATATAAGCCACATGCTGGGCTTTCATGCCGAAGTGCAGCAAAAACTGCCTGAAAATGTATTCCTGGCCTACGATAACCTGCAAATAACTATTTAAACATATCATGAAAAAGAACCTTTTTTTATACCTGTTCATTTTTGCTATACTCATCAACATCTTCACTTATATGTACTTTACCAGCAAGGCGAAGTTTGATGAATCGCAGATTGAGGCTTATGAAAAGCGGGAGAAGGAATCGAAGGCAAAAACGGATACTCTTGAAAAGACGCTTGAAGACGCCAACTATTTTGCGCTGGAAACCAATGACAACGCCATGGAGTATTTTGCAGGGCAGGACATTAAAGCCATTGTAGCAAAGGTGAATGAGGGTATGGACAAAATGAACCAGAACAAAAATGGCAACCCGCTGATTGACTATCCGCCAATGGGTGGCGCGCCATTCCGTACCAATAAAGTGAAGATACTGAACCACAGGTGGATTATTGCCGATTTTTCGAACGGGACGGCATGGGGCGAAACGCTTATAAAATATTTTGTGGACAGCAATGGCAATGTTTCGTTTGAGCCGATGCAAACTGTGCTGTATTCTGATACGGTGAATTAAATTTTTTCGTACTTTTAGCTTCCTTTAAAATCACCCTATATGAAAAAGCTGTTTTTACTTGCAGCATGTTTACTGGTTGTATCTTCCTGCGATTTCATGCTGAAAAAGCGTGATGAGAGCACTGAAGTTAAAACCGAGCAAAAGGTGGTTTTGGGTAATGATAAGGATGATAACGGCTGCGTTACATCGGCCGGATACAGGTGGTCGCTACTGAACAAAGAGTGCACCCGCGTATCGGAAGAAGGCTATCGCCTTAATTCCATCAACGAACTGAAGGAAGAGAACAGCCTGCAAAGTGCTTTTGTGATTTTTGAAAATGATGGCGACCGTGCCGAGCTTTTCCTTCCGGAAGAAAAATCACCCTCTATAATGCTGGAGCGCGAAAAAGAAGGCACGCCATATACTGGCAATGGCTGGATACTACAAAAAGCCAAAGGCTATACGCTAAGTAAAGATGGGCAGATATACTACGCCGCAGCTGCCATTGAAGAAAACCGTGTAATAGGATCTGACCAGCCGGAAGAGCAATAGATTTTTCGATTATTAGATTGTTGGATTTATAGATTTTTCAACCTTCTGTCATTAGCTTCGCTGAACCAATTCGTTGAGTTTCTGAGCGGAGCTTGCGGAGTCGAAGAATCTCTGAAAAAGCAATACAGATTTTACTGATTTAACGGATAATCACTGTTTTGGAAATTCCACAAAGGTGCGCAGAGAAGGCACAAAGTTTCATAAAGATTTTATTTCATTCTATTGAGTATGTTAAATGAAATAATGCCGTAAATATGCTTTAATAAAATCCGCTTTATCAGCTAAATCCGCGTCATCCGCGTTCCAAACCTAAAACTCCGAACCCGCAACCCGCAACCCGGCAACTCAAAACCCGCAACTACCTCTGTAGCCACTCCATCAAATCATAAAAATTCTGCGGGGCTACGCCGTGCCCTACAGGATATTCATGGTACTCTGCAACTAAGCCTAAGTTTTTAAGATATTCCGGTGCTTTGCGGGCCCATTCTACAGGAATAACCTGGTCAACCGAGCCGTGGGAGATGAAGAACCGCAGTTTTGAAATTTTTTCTTTATCGATGTCGCCGATTATATCGGTATTAAGGTAGCCGCTCAAAGCCAGTATGCGGTCTATTTTTTCAGGGTAGGTAAGCGCTATGGCATAGCTGAGTATGGCACCCTGGCTGAACCCAATAAGCGAAACCTTGTCTTTATCTATAGGATATTGTTCGATAAGCTCATCAATGAATTTCGCTATCAGGTCGCGCGACTCAACAGCCTGCGCATCATCTGAAAATTTATTCATGTCGCTGTCAAACGTTATGGCATACCATGCATTGCCATACGGCGGGAGCGGATACGGCGCACGCGCGGAAATGATGAGGTATTCTGCGGGGAGGTGTTCCGCAAAGGAGAAGAGGTCTTCCTCATTGCTGCCGTAGCCATGAAGCAATAAGAGCAGCGGGCTTTTTTCCTGTTGTACTTTTGGCTCGCGAACTAGGTGGTGTAGGGATAGCTCCATAATTACAGCGAGTTAAAAGCTTTCTGGAACAATGGGCCAAGCAGAGGTATCAGGTTCATTTTGCCTGATAATGCCCCGATAAATCCGTATATCCAAAGGATAAAAAAGAAAAGGTAAAATGCTGATGTTACCATCCAGCTGTCAAAATACCCTATGGGATACCCCAGCGCAAAGAAAGATATCATCAGTCCCAGCGCCTGCTTTATGTGGAAAGAAGCGAACGGGTCTTTCTTCTCGTTATTCTGTATGATGGCTATTATAGTGCCTATGATGGTAATGTAGCTTGTTATGGCTATGGTTTTTCCTTGGTTGTTATCCATTATTAGTAAATAGTAATTGTGCTTTTGTTTTCAATATCGGTGCGCTTGTCAAACTGAATGTCCTGGTAGCCTGCGCTGCCGGCTTTGGTATCCATTGTTACGGTAGTGCGGCCTAGCTCAGTACCTTCCTTATCGGCAACTTTAAAAGTAACATCGCCTTTAAAGGCTTTTTCGGTAATAACGTACACCACAAGCTTGTTGTCATTTTTAGTAACGGTGTCACTCTCAATATAGAACTTGCCGGTGCTTAGGCCTTTTTCCTTCAATGGTTCTGAAACAATAACTGTACAGCCCATGTCGCGGTCTATGTGTGCGGATACTTCATCCACAATTTTGTTCGCCGTTTCTTCCACGGTCTTGCTGCTTTTATCTATGGCTTCTTTAGCTTTCTCTTTCGCGTCTTCCTTGCAGGCCACTGCCAACAGCAGCGCCGTGCTTAAAATCAAAACCTTTTTCATGACTTAGTCGTTTAAAATTAGTTTTCCGTTATTGTAAATGCCATAGGCTTTCCCTTTCAGTTCCCAGCCCAAAAAGGCTGAGTTTTTAGATTTGGAAAGGATATCCTGCTTGGTAAAGATACGGCTTCCTGAGGTAGTGAACAATGTGAATGAAGCTTTAGCCCCTTCAGCAATGCCTTTATCTTCAATGCCGAAAATCTTTTTGCCGGCTGTGAATTTCTCTACAATCACATCTACAGGCAGCACAGTCATTAACGCCCCAAAAGCCGTTTCAAGCCCTATGGTGCCGTCCTTAGCCAGGTCAAACTCCATCTTCTTGTTCTCAATGTCGATAGGGTTGTGGTCGCTGGTAATCATGTCGATGGTGCCATCCAGTACACCATCAACCAACGCCTGCCTGTGCTCTTCCGTACGAAGTGGTGGTGAAACCTTATAGCGGGTATCAAACCCGGTAAGCACATCATCGGTCAGTACAAGGTTATGCACCGCCACGCTGCAAGTTACGTTAAGCCCTTTGGCTTTGGCCTCGCGCACCAATTGTACTGACTTTGCCGTGGAAAGGGTAGGGATGTGCATTTTGCCACCGGTGTATTCCAACAGGAACAGGTTGCGCGCTACCTGCAATTCTTCCGCAAGCGCAGGTATTCCCTTTAAGCCTAACTGCGTGCTTACAATACCTTCGTGTACCACACCCTTGCCTTTTATCTTATCGTCCTGCGCAAAAGCAATCACCAGGCCGTCAAAATCCTGAACATATTGCAGGGCAATCTTCAACTGGTTGGCATCGGCCTGTGCTTTATTATAATCGCCAAAGGCCACCGCCCCGGCATTCTTCATATCAAATAATTCGGCAATGTCCCTGCCTTCGCTGCCTTTGGTAAGCGCGCCTATGGGGTGCAGGCTGGTAGCATGGCCGTTGGCTTTGCCTTTCAGGAAATAAATATCCGACTGGGTATCGGCCACCGGGCTGGCGTTGGGCTGCAGCGCTACATCGGTAAATCCGCTTTTTTCCGCTACATTAAGCCCGTTGGCTATGGTTTCCCTGTCTTCATAGCCCGGCTCGCCAAAACTTACTGAACTATCAAACCATCCCGGTGAGATGTGCAACCCGTCAAGCTCAATAACCTCAAAACCATCTGTGCCCGAAATACCGCCAATTTTGGTGATTATACCACCCTCCACTTTTATATCGTCAGTTTTGCCATTAAAAGGGCTGTTTTTATCAATAATGGTAGCGTTCTTAAAAATCAGGTTCATTTTACAAATTTTTGGATAAATAGTTCAAGCAAAAGGAAAACCAGCGTACCGATGATGAACCATTTCCATAGCTCATCGGCAGTGCGGGCAGATTTAATATCGTTATACACCGTGGCCACCGAATCGGCTTTCGTAAAATCGTCCAGTACGGCGGCATTGGTAAGGTTCAGGTTGCTTTCGGTGCGAGGGTAGTTAAAGCTTACGTTCTTCAGCGCTTCATTCCCCTTCATCACACTGTAGTTGCCTGCGTTTTCAGGATAGTCGCCAAAGGACAGCTTCACCTTATTGTCCAGCAATTGCTGCATCGGGATGAAATCTCCTCCATCATTCTTTACGGCCAGCACTTCGTCTTTCGATAGTTGAGCGTCAATCACCAGGCTTTGGTTTTCACCAATAGTTATGGCGGTTATGCCGGTAGCATTATTGTTTTGGCCCATTTTGTAGAATGTAGGGACTATAAGCGGTGAGTTCTGAAAATTGCTGTTGGCTTTGTTTATGGGCGCCGAAAAAACATACACATTACCAATCCTGTTGGTCATGGAAGCCAGGAAAGCCGATTGGTCGTCATAGCTTAGTACAGGCATTGCTGACCCTGATAGGGTGAAGCCTGCGCTTACCTTAGGGTACTGGAAGTTACCGGTTTTTTTCTCAAATACGGTTTGGTATAGCGGGTGGTTAAAGGCTATTTTGGTGATTTGCCTTTCGGCAGATGCCGTTCCTTTAAACTGTGTGTTGCCAAAGCTGCCCATCAGGGCATTAAGGTTTTGCAGCCCTGCTTCCGCAGATGGTATCACCACAATGTTGCCGCCCCTGGCATACACCGATTTTAGTGTAGTAATGAGCGATTGCGGTATTTCCTTCAGTTCGTTGAGAATGATGGCATCCTGTTTTTCAAGGCTATTGTAATCCAGCGTGCTTAGTTCGCTGCTGCTGAAGTTGAATTCATCTTCGGTATAAATGCGGGAAAGGAAACTGTTTTTGGCAGCTTCACCTATGGCAATAACATTCGATTTTTTAGGTTTTGAAATACTGAAGTAATAAGTATTATCGTAAGCTATGCTGTTATCGGAAACCGATACATAGCCGTGGAAATCTTTTTTAGGCAGGGTAAAGGTGCTCGACTTTTTAGCGGCATCAAACTTTACTACCGTCTTTGCCGTCAGGTTTTTACCGTTATACAGTGCAACCGGAACTTCATCTTCAAAATCGCCATAGGCCTGCATGTCCACCTTCACTTCATAAAAGTTGTCCATCACCTGGCTGATATAAACACTGTCAATGGAAATGTTGCTTTTGTTCTGCGCTTCAGGTATGATGGCATATACCGGCCCGGCACCTTCAAAACGGCTCACGTTTTTGCTGTCCAGGTTTACGGCATCGGTAATGATTACGATGTCTTTACCGCGCTTGCTTTTGGCTTCGGCTTTCGTTAATAGGAAATCCGGACGGAAAGGCACGCTGCTGTAGGGCAGGTTCTGCAGGTCTTTTTGTATCGATTTTATATCGGTGTCCCAGTACGCCCCGGTGGTGGTAAGGAGCGAGAACTGCTGGCCATCGGGTGTGTTTTCCAAAAGGTCCTGCACGGCGCGTTTCATCAGTTCGCCCTTGCTGCCTTTGGCCTGCATGGAGAAGGAATTATCCAGCAATATCAGCATCTCGTTGCCCGTGTTGGCGTTGTCCTTAGCGTTGAAATACGGCTGGGCAAACGCTATGATAAGGCAGGCAAGGAGCAACAGGCGCGTAAACAGCAGCAGCCATTTTTTGATTTTGGAGCTTTTGCGCGTTTGCATGCTGAGTTCCTTTAGGAAACGCACATTGGTAAAATATTCTTTTTTGAAGCGGCGCAGCTGAAATAAATGTACAAGTATTGGGATTACCAGTAAAAAAAAGAAGTAAAGAATTTCAGGGTGTTTAAACTGCATCCGTGTTGAAAGTTTGTCAAAAATACAAATTTTTATCGTAAACAATAACCCGAAAATGCCGTTTAAATTTCACATAATATTTAAAAAAGTTACTTTTGTTATCACTAAATTGCACATGATGAGAATAGCTGTTTTACTTATTTTATTCGCCTTTACCACTGCCAAAGCACAGGATAATTACAACATGGTGATTGGCACCTATACCAAAGACTGCGACAGCAAGGGTATTTATGTGTATGATTTTAACGCGGTTACCGGCGATGCCAAACCCAAAGCAGCATCAGAAACTACCAGTAACCCCAGCTACCTTAGCGTATCAGCCGACAGTAAATATGTGTACAGCGTAAATGAGGATGGCGCCAAAAGCACCATAAGCGCGTTCCGCTATACGCCTGACAATGGCAAGCTGAAACTAATCAATAAAAAAGATTCGCGTGGGGAAGACCCGTGCTACATCATCAGCGATGATAAGTTTGTGATTGCGGCTAACTATACCGGCGGTACGATTTCGGTTTTTGGGCGCAATGCCGATGGCAGCCTTACCGATGCCAAACAGCTGTTGAAGCATTCCGGCAGCAGTGTGAACAAGGATCGCCAGGAAAAGCCGCATGTACACATGGTACATTTTTCTCCTGATAAAAAGTATGTTTTTGCGAATGACCTGGGTACGGATAAAATATATATATACAGCTATCACCCTAATGAAGACAGCAAGATACTGGTATTAAAAGATGTGATTACAGCCAAAGAGGGGAGTGGGCCAAGGCATCTGGCTTTTAACCCAAATGGCATTTTCTTTTATGTGTTGGGGGAACTTGATGCCAGTGTGAGCGTGTATAGCTGGATACATGATAAGGCTGTGCTGATACAGGAAAAGAGCATTGCTGCCAAAGAGCCGGAGTGCAAAAACGGTGCGGCGGATATACACTTTTCGCGCGATGGCAAGTTTTTGTATGCTACCAACCGGGGCGATGCTAATACGATATCGGTATTTAAAAGCCATGCCAACGGCACGCTGAACTTTGTACAAGAGCTGCCCACCATGGGCGAAGGGCCACGCAATTTTGTCATTGACCCTAAGGATAATTTTGTATTGATAGGCCACCAGCAAACCAATGATATTGTGATTTTTAAGCGGGATAAAACTACCGGGATGCTAACTGATACCAATAAGCGTATTCAATTATGCTCACCGGTTTGTTTGGTGTTTACGAAGGGGAAGTAAATTTATAGGCCAGATTTTCATTCCACTAACAATAGCCAAAGGAATAGTTGAGATTCTTCGGCTTCGTTGCACTTCGCTCAGAATGACATACTAATCAGCTTTTTGGAATTGAGATTCTTCACTCCACAAGCTCCGTCAGCTTTTTGGAAATGAGATTCTTCACTCCGCAGGCTTCGTTCAGAATGACATAGTGTTATGAGACAGCAATAATCAATAGACAATCAACAATAAAATAATCACTTTTTCTTTTTCTTCGCTGCCCTTTTGGCTTCTACGGCGCGGTTGCGGGGTTCTGTTTTGCGCGGGGTACGCCTGCCGGGGCCACCAAGGTTCACTTTTTTGTTCTTATCTTTCTTTTCATGAAAAGCCTCGCCGCCATCGTGCTTTGGCCTTTTCAGCAGGTGCTTTATTTTTTGCCTTTCTTTTTCAAATTCAAGTAGCTTATCGGCAATTTCCACACCTTCAGGAACAGGCAGTATGGTAATTTCCTTTTCCATCAATAGTTCCGCAGCCAGTTGCTGTTCTTCCTCTTTAGGTGTAATAAAGCTTATGGCTGTACCTGTTTTATCGGCACGGCCGGTACGCCCAATACGGTGAATGTACTGTTCCGGCACTTCAGGGAACTCCATATTCACCACATGGGTAATATCGCTTATATCAAGGCCACGCGCCATAACATCGGTAGTCACAATGCCGCGCAACTCACCCGCCTGGAATGCTGCCATGGTGTTTAGCCTGTAATTTTGTGATTTGTTAGAGTGTATTACGCCAAATTGCTCCGGGTATTCTTCCTCAATCTTTTCCATCAGTATATCTGCTGTACGCTTGTTGTTTACAAACACCAGCACACGGTCCATGCCTTCGCCTTCCAGCAGGTGCTTCAGCATGTTTATCTTTGTTAGGAAATTGGGTACCTGGTAGGCCTGCTGTTCAATTTTTTCCAGCGGTGTGCCCGATGGTGCCAGGGTAACCTCTTCCGGGAAATCAAAGTATTCATCCAGCAACTCATCCACTTCCTCTGTCATGGTCGCCGAGAACAGGATATTTTGCCTCTTGCTTTTCATCATTGACAACAGTGATGTTACCTGAAAACGGAAACCAAGGTTCAGTATCTCGTCAAACTCATCAATCACCAGCTTTTGCAGCTCATCAAAGCGCACCACATTGTCCAGCGCCAGGTC
Organism: Flavobacterium sp.; assembly: GCA_041916875.1. GTDB lineage: Bacteria > Bacteroidota > Bacteroidia > Flavobacteriales > Flavobacteriaceae > Flavobacterium. The sequence continues at coordinate 37,019 of JAYRYS010000005.1, read as the reverse complement.
CATCATTCGGCCCGGTGTACCCACAAGCACGTCAACGCCCTGGTACACGTTGGTTTTTTGGGTATTGATGTTCACCCCGCCAAATACGCCCAACGTGCGTACTGACATGTATTTGGTAAGCTTCTCTACTTCTTCAACCACCTGTACTACCAGCTCTCGCGTGGGCACCATAATCACCACACGCGGTGTGTGGGTGGCGGCAAACTTCCACTGCTTCAGTATCGGCAGCAGGTAGGCAAAGGTTTTACCCGTACCGGTTTGTGCAATGCCCATCATGTCACGCCCTGATGTTATTACGGGCATGGACTTAAGCTGTATTGGAGTAGGGGTTTCATAGCCCAGTTCGTCCAGTGCTTTTTGTAATGATTTTGGCAGGCCAAGGTCGTGGAAAGTAGGCATAATACTTGTTTTGCGGCAAAGATAGTGATTTTAAAATTGGGGGTTTAGAGGGAGCGGTTTCTCCCTTTTTAAGTTTAACAAAACCTTTTCAAATTTTGAATTAATCAGTTTTATCTTAGCAAAAAGAAACAAAACCATGTCAGAATACACAGCATTAGCAGGAAGGGTTTCAGTAGCGGCCATACGCAATTATCTTTTTGAGAAAAGGATTGACAAAGGCGATACACTGGTGCTGAACCTTATGGATTATGAGCACATACTTGACGAGATGAGGAGCTCGGATGAGCCGGTTGACATACCGCTGAACGTACTGGGCGTGCTGCTTGCTAAAAGCGACAGTGTGCCGGTAGGCAAAGTGCAGATCGTGAAAAACGACAAGACTATTGAATAGCTATCTTACTATTTTATAATTCCGGAAAAAAGCTTCGTAGTAGTGCCCGAAGCTTTTTTTATACAGCAAAAACAAACCGCCATGAAAGAAAATTTTAAAATAATCGCTGCTGCTTTTGAAAAGGCAGGCGTGGAAATAGCAAAGGCCGAATACAGCATTACCGAGTATTCGCTGAATACCGAACTGAGCTTTAAATTCAGCAACAGGGAAGAATTTCTGGAGTTCCTGAACCTGGGTCCGGATGATGCAGAGAAGATTGAAAAGGTTGATGCCGTATTTGTAGCGCAGGGCATAAACCCGGCAAGCTTTTTTTATGTGAACTTTTACCAGCCTAAAGTGGTTGAAATGTAATAAGACAAATTATGGATTTAGGATACCTGAAAATAAAGATTGACATAAAAAGCGAGTATGACGAGTTTAAAAAACGCTACGAGTTTAAAAGAAAAGAAACCAAGAAGGAAGAGATCAAAAAGATTTTTGAAAGCTTCAGGGAATTTTTTAAAGCCGACGGGCATTTTAAATTCAAGGAAAATGAGCACAGCCTTACCGCCGAATACAAAGAGCATGGCGTAACGCTGGATGTTGATATTTATAAAGTTATTGATGGCGAGGATTTTAATGTGAACGGCAGCATAAAAACTTATGAAGGGCAATGCCACGAATTTACAGCAGAAGCGGTTTGCAATAAAGATATTGCATTACAGCCGGCACATGTAGATGACCAGGAGCGCATGATACACGACACCCGCTTTTTTAAAGATTTTATTGATGGAGATGTTTACTACACTTTTCAGTACAAAATACAGGGCAGGGAGGAGGTATATGCTTCAATGACAGAGCTTTTACAGGCACTCTAAATTAATAGCAGACAGTTTGTTAAACAAAACTTAAATTACGTACATTTGTAAATTGAAGTTTTGGCATTTTATAAGCCTGCTTTGATACTCATTTTCTAACCTAACAATCCCAATTGCCATAGTAATAACTTTACTTTGTATTTAAGAAGTTAAAAAGGCATGAAATTATTTTCATTCATATTATCGGTTGTAGTATTCTTTATTTCGCTGTATTTTTTTGTAATCAAGATTGCAAAGATTGACAGCCTTAATGATGTTATTTATGTTTCGCTGCTCATCATCCTTATGGCTATATGCATACTGGGTGTTATTATCAATTGGGGCATTTTTAAAAAGAGGGGCTCCGGTACCTTCATCCTTTTTATAGGCAATACATTCTCTAAACGCAAATAAAAAACTCCGGCAATCGCCGGAGTTTTTACTTACATCTTATTTTATTTACCGTCTTTATCCACCACCGGGCGGTTATCGCGGTTGGCCAGTTCCCAGGCGGTTACAAATGCCAGCTGTGCACGCTTTGCCAGCAGGTCGTATTCAATCTTGTCAGGCTCATCGGTAGGCATGTGGTAATCGGCATGGACGCCATTGAAGTAGAATATGATAGGTATTCCCTTCTTTGCAAAGTTGTAGTGGTCACTCCTGAAATAGAACTGGTTAGGGTCTTTCCTGTCGTTAAACTTATAGTCCAGCGTAAGGTTGGTGTATTTTTTATTGGCTGCCTCGTTTATATTATGCAGGTCGGTACTCAGGCGGTCAGAACCAATTACATACACATAATTGCCATTGTCTTTATGATCATCATCGCGGCGCCCTATCATGTCAATATTTAGGTCGGCAATGGTATTGGCAATGGGATACAATGGGTTTTCAGAATAATAACGCGAGCCGTGCAGGCCGTGCTCTTCGCCGGTTACATGCAGGAACAGTATAGAGCGTTTAGGGCCGTAACCGTCTTTCTTGGCCTGCATAAACGCCTGGGCAATCTCCAGCAGGGCAACGGTGCCCGAGCCATCATCGTCAGCGCCGTTATACACCTCGCCGTTTTTCATCCCTACGTGGTCATAGTGGGCCGAAATTACCAAAACTTCCTCCGGCTTCTCAGTACCTTCAATATAGGCCCAAATGTTTTCTGAGTCGTTCAGCTTAGGGCTAAAAGCGCGCGCCATAAATGCTGATGGTACTTTCTGGTACCAGTCGGTAGCTGCTTTAGGATAGCTGATGCCGTTTTTGGTGTACTGGCTTATCAGGTATTTGCCGGCTTTTTTCTGGCCTTCCTCACCAGTGTTGCGGCCCTGCATTTCGTCAGAAGCTACAATGTACAGGTGGGTCTTCAGGTCTTCCGGCGTAATGGTTTTCATGTATTTGGCTACATCGGCTTTGGCGTAATCCTTCGGTCCCGATTTGGTTGAGCCACACGATACAGCTACCAGGCACGATAAAGAAAATAATAGGGTTTTCTTCATATTTTTTGTTTGATGATTATTTTTTAAAGATAGTGATTTAATGGATATTGTACAAAATGTAAGCAAATGCCAATACTATTGCAATTGATATGCATATAATGTTTATTATAAATAGTAATAAACTCTTTAGCCTTGATATAGTCTTAGTTTCACCATACATGCTACTGTGTGATCTGAAAAAATAAAAAATTGTATATACTATATAAATGGTATTTAGAATATTACTAACCACTTCATATAACGTGTTATTTATATATAACAACGGCAGAGGGCTAAATAGCACAATGCAATACAGAAGCAGCAAAAATGAAAAGTAATGTAATGTAAATATTCCATGGTCAAAAAAATACCACCTACGTTTACCATGAACAAGCCATATCCAAAAAGCAAATATTGGCATATAAATAAATAGTATTTTAGGCATTGTATGCACCGCCGCATCAATCAGTTTCCAAAGCGAAAAACCTTCTTCCCTAAGTTCAATAGTCCTTCGTAAAATTTTGTAGCCAAATGGGGATAGCTTCTCTTTCGGAGGTTTTGATTGTTGTACAGAATCTAGTTGCTTTACAGAAGAGTAACCGTTTATTGAAAACTTGGTATTTGCAATTTCCTGGCGTGTCATCTCAAATTCTTTTTCTTGGCTGGAAGTAAGTATTGAAAGCCCGAAGAAAGTAACAAAGCTTATAAAAATATACAGCTTAACCGGTGGCACAAAAGCCTGCCTATGGCCTTCCAGGTAAGTTTTGGTCAGTTTGCCCGGGCGAAACAGCAGGTACTTTATCGTTTTCCAGAAAGCGCCGTCATAGTGCGTAAGGTCTTCCACAAAATGGGCAATCAGGTGGTGGAAAGGCTGGCGCGTTTCGGTATTTTTCTGCCCGCATTTAGAGCAGTAGGCCACATCTACAGTGTAACCGCAGTTAGCACATTCTTTATCGGTACGCAGGTGTTCTTTGCTCATGGTTAATGTAGGTTGTAAAGTGTAAGGAACCCGAAAATTACCAAAATGCTGATAATTGCTGTTATGTTGATAAAAAATAATATTACGCCCTTCAGGAAATTTATAATTATATGCTCGCGATACATTTTCCTATGCGCACGGAAAAAATAATATATCTGCCATAATAAGATACAAAGAATCATAAAAATTAAACCAAGTATCAATATTCCATTGTTAACGAATTCTGCCACCTTTTGCAAGCAGGAAATAAAAACCGTGGTTAGTAACAGGAATGAAAAATAATGTAATGTAAAAATGCCGTGGTCAAAATACAGCCAGCGCTTTTTGCCATGAAACAGCCAAAGCCAAAACGCGAAAATGGGCAGATATACAAACAAAGCCTTTGGTATGTTATGGCCTAATGACGTAGCAAATTTTTCGCCCACCTGCCTTGGGGTGTTATGCTCATATATGGAAATCAGCCTTTTTGCCATTTTCCTTTCCATATAATCAAGCTTTAATGAATCAGGTTTTAATGCTTCAACAGAATCCATTTGCCTTACGGTTTTGTAAGTCAAAGGGTTTATAATCTGAAACTCATCCTCAAATATCATGTTCGGATATACATCTTCAGCAACATCAATTCGTGGTTGCTGTACTTTTATAGAATCCTTTGGATGTATTGTTTGCTTTTTATGTTTTGCCGGGGCATCGGGTAACAATGCAATTATCAGAAAAGTAATAAAACTAATAAAAATATAAAGCTTTACCGGTGGCACATAGCTTTGTCGTTTGCCTTGCAGGTATTCTGTAGTAAGCTTTGCCGGCCGGAAGAGGAGGTACTTTATTGTTTTCCAGAAGGCAGTGTCGTAATGCGTTAAATCCTCAATAAAGTGTGTAAAGAGGTGGTGGAACGATTGCCTGGTTTCGGTATTTTTTTGCCCGCAATTAGGGCAATAGTTTTTATCTACGGCATAGCCGCAGTTCTGGCATTCGGTATCCTTACGGAGTAAATGTTTCCCCATAATAGTTTAGCTGTGTTTAGTTTGCTAAAACTATTAAAAAAATGTGAAAGTCCTTACTTCTTCACTAAAGTTTCATCCAAAAACACCAAAAAATGCTGCCATGATCTCTTATCTGCTTTTTCGTTATAGGCTGCCCCTTTGGAGTTGTCGTTACCGGCTTCTTTCTCAGTAAAGGCATGTACAGCATTGGCATAGTAAACCATTTGCCAGTCGGCTTTGGCTTCCTTCATCTCTTTTTGGAAAGACTCTACATCCTTTTGCGGCACATACGGGTCATCAGCGCCATGCAGCACCAGTACTTTTGCGGTAATATCAGTGGTTTTCCGGGCGGTATCCTTACCCAGCCCACCATGAAAAGAAACGACACCTTTAACGGGCATTCCGGCGCGTGCAGTTTCCAATGCGCCCGTGCCACCAAAGCAATACCCTATAACCACCACATTGCCGCTTGCAGCGCCGGCTTTTACCAGTTGTTCCAGCGCCAGCTTTATGCGCTTTTGATATTCGTCAGGGTGATTTTTATAATAGCCTGAACGCTCACCGGCCTGCTTGGTATCGGCAGGGTAGTTGCCTTCTCCATAAATATCGGCTACAAAGGCATAGTAACCCAGTTTGGCCAGTTCAGCCGCTACTTCTTTGCTGTGGTTGTCAATGCCTTTCCAGGCAGGGAGAATCAGTATGCCGGGTTTTCCCATTAGTGGTTTGGCCGGGGTAAATGCAAAACCGTTGAGCTTTTGGGCGCCGTCATCATAGGCTATAGGTTTCAGTTGTGCATTCATTTGTGTAGCTGCAATAATTGTAAGGGCAAGGAATAATTTTTTCATAGTTGTATTGTTTACAGTAAATATAAAAAGAAAGCTTTTATGCACAACGCACAAAAGCTTCCTGAATCATGAATAAAGCAATGTTTTTAATTAACTGTGCTGCAGTTCATGCTTACCTTCTTTTATTTCTTCAACCATCTTTTTGTTAAAGGCCGGTAAATCCTGTGGGGATCGGCTGGTTACCAGTCCATTGTCAACCACTACTTCTTCATCTACCCATTCAGCGCCGGCGTTGATAAGATCCTGCTTAACTGATTTGAACGATGTCAATTTCCTTCCGTCCACCACTTCGGCATTAATAAGTACCTGCGGGCCATGGCAAATAGCGGCAACAGGCTTTTTCTCATCAAAAAATGATTTTACAAAAGCTACCGCTTTTTCTTCTATCCTTAGCTTATCAGGGTTAATAACGCCGCCAGGCAACACGAGGGCATGATAATCGCCTGAAGATACTTCGGCCAGCGTTTTGTCCACTGGGTATTCCTTGCCCCAGTTTTTCTCTGCCCATGATTTTATACTGCCGCTTTCAAGGCTTACAATGTGGGCTGTCCAGCCTTGTTGCTCCAGGGCTTCTTTGGGCGATGCCAGTTCTGATTCCTCAAATCCGTGAGTGGCCAGTATAGCTACTTTCTTGCTCATAATGTTTAGGTTTTTTAGTTGTTATTTTTAGTAACCTAAAATTAGGCAACGCTTTTAAGGTGGTGTTTTAATGGCGTTATAAACTTGTCTTAATGTTTGTTAAGGCATAATCTGCACTGTAAAACTTTTATTACTTTTAATAAGTAGATCCATAGCCATGAAAGATATTTTTGAATGGAAAAGGCTGTTGTTTAACGACCTGCCTTTTGAGTTTTTGCTGGAAGTTATTTTCCGCACCGTGATTATGTTCACAGTGGTGCTCCTTACACTGAAGCTTGCCGGAAAGCGTGGAGTAAAGCAACTTTCCATATTTGAGGTAGTAATCATAATATCGTTAGGCTCGGCAGCAGGCGACCCAATGTTTTATGAAGATGTTGGGCTCATACCGGCAATCACGGTTTTTTTGTCCATTTTGCTAACATACCGTACGGTTACATGGCTGCTGGGCAAAAGCAAGCGGTTTGAGAATTTTATGGAAGGCAAGACCCACTGCATTATTGAAGACGGTCAATTTTCAATACAAAGTTTTGAGAAGGAAGACCTGGCACAGGATGAATTTTTTACCGAGCTTCGCCTTCGTTCTATAGAACACCTGGGGCAGGTGCGCAACGCATATATTGAAACCAATGGTGCCATAAGCGTTTATTTTTATGCTGATGAAGATGTAAAATATGGGCTGCCCATACGCCCTCAATTGTTTTACCTTAAAAGTAAAACGATTCCTAAATCAGGCATATATGCCTGTACGTTTTGTGCTAATGTTCAGCAGCTGGATCCAACATCAGCCCATTGCTCGGTTTGCAACCGTGACGAATGGGTTGAGGCTATAAAGACCAGGCGTATTGAATAAAAAAGGAAAGGCGCTGAAACCAAACAGCGCCTTAACCAACTCATATTAACTTAACTAACCTAATTAACTTTTTATCCTCTGCGGCCACCGCCATTGCCGCCACCTCTTGATGGTGAGCTTTCCATGCGGGGTGCCGGGTTGCTCCTCATTTGTGGAGCGGGGTTGCTTCGCATTTGTGGGGCGGGGTTACTCCTCATTTGCGGAGCGGGATTGCTTCGCATTTGCGGCGCAGTGTTACTCCTTACTGTTGGGGTATTGGTAGTATTCCTTTCCATAGTCTGGCTGCGCGGTGTGCTTATCCTTGTAGGTGATGAACTAGAAGGATTTGTCCTTATGGTATTACCCTCACTATTTCCACGCGTTATAGATGGCTGCCTTACTTCCACGTTGCTGCTGTTCATCCTCGCTGGTGTGTTGCCCGTCCTTACGGAGCTGCTGTTATCCCTCAGTGATCCACTGCTGCGCACTTCAGTACTATTGCTTCTTACTGCATTGGTATTGGCGCGGGTTGATATATCCCTGGTGCCATTTTCCCTAAGACTGCCGCCATTGTTTTGGCGTACACCGGTTGACCTCAGGCTTGTTGATGTACCCTCAGCCCTTGCCGTATTTGAACCCCTTGAGCTTATAGCCTGGCTGCGTGTGCTGGTCCTTGATTGTTCCAGTGCATACCTGTTGCTTGTGTTGGTGCGTTGCGCAAAGCTCCTGTTAGGGTTTTGCCTTTCATAAGCGTTAGACCTGCGGGAACTATACATGGCCACGGCACGGCTGCTTCGTCTTACGTTTACATAGTTGTAGCTGTTGTGTACATTTATGTGCACGTGTATATTATTCCTGTAGCGGTATATTGGGTACGGAGCCCAGTAGGTATAATACCTTGGGTAATAGCCCCAGTACCATGGTGAGTAGTATGGGCGGTAGGTGCTTACCCAAAATATGTCATATATTATAGGTCGGGCTACATATACCGGCTCATAAATATAGTTGGAGCCATACATGTAAACATCGCCCACTACCTGTACCTGTACGTTGTTGTTCCTGTCCCTTTCCACTTCAATAGTCGCTACGTCCTGAAAAGTATCAGCACCAATAACCGATTGCAGTATGATAAGGTGTGTGTTGCCTTCGGTAGATTCTATTACACGTATGTAATCTACACGGTTGTCGCCGTTAAGGTCCAGGTTGCTTATCTGTATATCCGGGTCGTTCAGCCTGCGTTCAAAATCCTCCAGGTCCTTAGAATCTCCAAATATAGAAGCTACGGCCTTCAGGTCCAGGTTATCGCTTATGTCCCTGTTGTTTGCCCTCACCGTCGTCACATCCTGTGCAAACGCCTGGCTTCCTGTAAGAAGTGCAAAAAGGGCTATGGATTTGATTATAGTTTTCATAATTGCGTAAATTTTGTGGCCTCTTAAAATATTTTTTATATCGTTTGAGAGGTAGTATCCAATTACTGTGCCAATAATTATTTCTTATCTTTACGCAACTTGTAAAAGCCCGTAATTACTGGCATTTATTTAACTATTATTATGGTACAGATTTTAAAAGCAGGATTGGAAGATTTTGAAACCATACAGCAGATGGCTAAAATTGTATGGCCGCATACTTATGGCAAGATACTTTCGGCTGAGCAGCTGGATTATATGTTTGATATGATGTACAGCAGAGATGCCTTTACGGAACAGATAAGCCTGAAGAACCACCACTTCCTGCTGGCGAAGGATGAACAGGCAGGCTATGTGGGCTTTGCATCATACCAGTGCAATTATACCACAGGCGTTACCAAAGTGCATAAAATATACATTATGCCCGATGTGCAGGGCAAAGGCGTGGGCAAAGCTTTTATTGCGGCTATAAGCAGCCTGGCAAAGCAAAACGGTAATGATGCGATCACCTTAAACGTGAACCGTTATAACCAAGCCGTACATTTTTATGAGGCTTTGGGCTTTACCAAAAAAGGGGAGGAAGACATACAGATAGGGCAGGGGTACCTGATGGAAGATTATATAATGTACAAGCAAATTTGACACAACCTTGGGGTTTATTTATGAAAGCCCTAACACGGCTTCAATATTTTAAAGGGTAAATTTGGGTAACAAGCAAATTTATAACCAGTTAAAATATAAAATCATGAGCAATCCTGAATCAAAAAACAATTACGAGCATCTTTCAGATAAAGAGGCCATTGCAAAAATAAAAGAACTGGCGGAAGACATAGGTACCTGCATGTTTTGTACCGAGCTTTCGGTAAGGCCTTTCCCTACCAGGCCAATGGCATTGCAGGAGGTGGACGATAAGGGCAACCTTTGGTTTATCAGCTCGGCTACCAGCAACAAGAATTTTGAGATAAAACACGATAATGATGTGCAGCTGCTGTTTGCCAAAAACCAGGATGCGCATTTCCTTTCGGTTTACGGCAATGCGGTCATCTATAAAGATAAAGGGCATATTGACGAGGTGTGGAGCCCCGTGGCCAAAGCCTGGTTTGAAGAAGGCAAGGACGACCCTAATGTAACTGTGATTAAGGTAACGCCGACCGATGCTTATTACTGGGACACCAAGTATGGCAAAATGATATCGTTCCTTAAATGGGCTAAAGGTGCAATAACCGGCAATATGGATGACGACCTTGGCGTAGAAGGTAAGCTGAAAGTGTAATTACAAAAATATATAATACAAAAAGCGCGTATGGTTTTACATACGCGCTTTTTAATTATCCTGACGGGTTATTATTCCATAATTGTATTTATCGAAATCCATCCCCCTTATTTCCTCAATAAATTCCTGTAATTTTTCAAATTCATCTTTTTCAATTTCATGACCGTTACAATATTCCCAATCATCTTTCATCCAGGGAGTGCAGATTTGATTGATTTTCTTCAGGTCATATTTCGATATATCAATCTCTCCAATAAATAGTTCTGTCTCTAAGTCAAAATATTCAATTAATATAACTGTCTTCATGTTGTAAGTCTGATGGTAAAACAAATGTAAATATAAAATAATAAAGCCCCTGACCGGGGCTTTATTAATGCTTAAACTACCGCTTATTTAACCTCCCCGGCTTTGGGAGGCAATATCTTTACATCTTTTTCCTTTTCCTGTTGTTCTACATACACGGCATAGTCAGACGGTTCTATGCGTGCACCTATGTAGTCGGCGTATATGCGGGTAAATTCAGCACCCATATATAAAATAGCAGCGGTATAATATACCCAAAGCAGTATAATGATGATTGAGCCCGCCGCCCCGTAAGGCGAGCCTGCCGCCGTAGTTTCAATATAAATACCGATGAGGTAACGCCCCAGCATGAAAAGGCATGCGGTAAAGAATGCCCCAACACGTACATCTTTCCAGGCAATCTTCGCATCAGGCAGTACCTTGAATATCACCCCGAAAAGAATTGTAATCACCACAAAGCTTATTATGATGTTGATAATATCAATAATCAGTATTGTGATGTCAGGGAAATGTTGCTTCAGCATATCGCCTAATGCCAGCACAATACCATTGATAATAAAGGACACAATAAGCAAAAAGCCAAGCCCTATGATAAGCGAACCGGAAAGCAGCCTGTCCTTCAGCAGTTTTACCCAGCCGCGTTTTGGTTTTGCTTTTACCCGCCATATCATGTTGATGGAATCCTGTATCTCGCCAAAAACTGTTGTAGCACCTACAACCAACGTTATGGCACCAATGATGACAGAGATAGTAGTTTTGCCTGATAGCTCCAGGTTGGTAATAATTTCCTGTATCTGGGCTGCGGCCTGGTTGCCTACCAGCCCGTTGATCTCTTCAAATATCCTTCCTTCAATAGCCTCTCGCCCAAAGAAAGCCCCGGCCAGCGATATAATGAGCAGCAGCAGCGGCGCCATCGAAAATACGGTATAGTAGGACAGGGATGCGCTTAGTTTTAATCCCTTGTCGTTCATAAATCCTACCACAGTATCTTTTGCTATTGTAATAATGTTTTTAAAAGTGCTTTTCTTTTTCTCCATAATTGTAAGGATTATACCATAAAATTATATATCAATCTGTACAATAGCTATAATATTAACATTACGATATCATTCTTAAATGCGGAACGATATACCAACCGTTTCAAAAAACTGGTGGTAATGGTTTTGTACCGAAAGCTCGTACCCGCCGGCAATATCAAGCTGTATGTCTTTAGTCAGCAGGAACAGCAACCCACCGTCAACCCAGTAGTCAGGGTGTTCATGTGGGGTAAAATAAGCATAGTTTTCAATATAGGCAGTTAGCTTTTTGGAAAGCTTTACAGCCGGTGATAAGGTGTATACATATATGGGGGCAAGTGTTTCACTGTCCCATTCCAACCCGGAATTATATGCCAGTTCCAGCTTTTTGCCAATCTTGTTCTTAAACAACAGGCGTACTTCCGGTGCCAGGTGGGTTTCCTCAAAGTCTTTAGAAGCCAGCGTAGGCACTTGCGCCTGTGCCAGCAATGCGGTTTCGGGCAGTACGCCTTTTTGCTTCAGGAACTGCGCCTTAAACCCCAATGTTACCGGCTTGAGTCCTGTAGATAATTCGCCTTCATCATTCTCATATCCCAATTCTGTAATTACCCTAAGCTCAATATTTTTGTAAATGCCATATTTCCAAAGAATTGACGGTAATTGAAATTCGCGCCCTTGCTCGCCGGACTGCAAATGTTCAATTCCTGCTTCAAACTGGAAGCGTTTAAAAGGAGTTACCGATGAATTTTCAGTTTCATCAGGGCGGTCAGTGTTTATCTCGTCCTGTGCCACAGCGGGCAGGGAAATCAAAAATAAAAAAAGTAAAAAGCGTTTCATGGCTTCAGGGTTTTCTTACCTAAAGCTACAAACAGATAGTGTGCGGATGTTATAAAATTTTGCTAAACTATTTTACAAACCGCTTTAGTTGCATGGTGAAGTTTTTGGCCAGCTTTTCATATGCCCCGGCAATGCGGTAACCCGGGTCGCCCGACTTCTCAGTAGGTTCAATGCCAATAGATTTATCGTATTCTACTTTAAGCAAAATATTAGCAGGGTTAGCGGTTTCATATACAGTGAGCACCGCGCTTATTTTAGCTTCTTCCTTGCCTACGCCAAAGCTGTAGCCTGGATATATCCATGTGGTTTTTACCAGGATAGTATAAGGGGCAGAAGGGTTTTTTGCAGCAGTCACCTTACCCTTCATGCGCTCGTTAAAGTATTCTATGAATTTTGGCTCATACAAAGCCTCACGATCATTAAACCACTTATCCCTGAACTCTTCGGCTTTCACACCTTTGCGCTTTGCCATCTTATCTTTCAGGAAGTCTTCTTCAGTTTCAAAAAAATAAACCTTAATATCTTTATAATCAAAAACCACATTATAGGAGGCAATGCCGGCAAGGCTCTTAAAGCTGCCTTCCACTATCTTTTCCTGTGCGGATACTACTGTACAAATTAATAAAGCAAACAGGGTATATAACTTAGCCATAAGGTGTTGTTTAGGCTATAAATATAGCAAATAACTTACTGATTTGAAATAATATAAAAATCGCGTGCCAGGCGCTCACGGTACTTTTTACTGCCTTTTGGCGAAGCATTGAGGTCAACCATGCCTTTGCGCTCTATCTTATACTTTTTAAAGGACTGTTCTACTTCCTCACGGACATCTTCAGGCGCGAATAATCCAATCCTGCCGCCGGGTTGTTTCAGTATGGTGTCATTAGCAAAATTGTAGGTTGGGGTTTTCTGCCCAAACTCCCAAGTTATCTCCGGCGTAAAGCCTTTAAATTCAAACACGCTTATTTTTTCTGCGGAAGCTATAACGGCAATATCATTGGGCGATTGCTGCCCAACCGGTTTCAGGAAAGCTTTCGCTATCGGGAAGGCAGCTACAATAACCACCACCTGTAACCCTACAAGCCCATAGAACGATTTTTGAATACTGCTGCGGTATAATGACCATAGTATGTAGCCGCCGGCAAGAAAAAGCGCTATTGAGGCAATCCAGAGCCAGGGCATAATCATTTCACGGTTATCTTTTATTATAAAATATTGCACTATGGGGAATGCAATGCCTATAATCCCGATAAGGCCAAAAGCAAAGTAAACAAAGCGCTGTTCGTTTAATTTAAAGCCTTTAAAACTATTCCAAAGGTATTCAATATAAAATCCTGTATTTAGTGCCAAAGGTATGAGTACGGGCAGCAGGTATCTTGATTTTTTTTCAGGAATTACGCTCAGTAATATCACCGAGCCTATAGTCCAGAAAAAGGTAAACCTGTATGCCTGCAGGTTGCTTACGCGTTTTTTCATGTACGGGTACATCAACGCAGCAAGCGATGGCAATGTCCATAATCCGCTTTGCGTAAAAAAGCTCCAGTAGTAATAAAAAGGTTTCGCCTCATAACCTACCCAGCGGCCTGCCTCCCGGGCACTTACTTGCTGTACTGTGGCAGGGTCTGCATAGCGCACATATAAAGGCCATGACAGCCCTATGATTAACGCAACAAGAGTATAAATAGTCAGGGCAGGGGCAGAAAGCTTATAATTTTTAAGCCTGTACCCATAGGCAATGCCATAGGCTATCAAAAACGGAAGCAGCAACGCATATAATGATACAGGCCCTTTGCTGAGTATAGAGCAGCCCAGCAATAGCCCGCCCCAAAAGGCGTTGGCATAGCTATTGCCTTCACGGCGCAGTATTTTCCATAAAAAGTAGATGGATACCAGCATAAAAGCATGTGTGTACATATCCCACTGGTTATCGCGCCCTGAAAAGTAAATGTAAAAAGAAGTGATGAGTATGAGGCCGTTATTGAAAGCGTGCCTGGCTGTAAGCCCCAATTTTAAATTCAGGTTATAAAAGTATCCTGTTAAAAGCAATGTAGCCAGTACCACCGGCATACGCATGGCAAACAGGCTTTTAAAACCGAAGATGATTCCTGATAATGCTGTGAGCCAGGTTGGCAGCGGAGGCTTTTCATACCTGGGCTCGCCATTAATTGTTGTAAGTATCCAGCTGCCGTCAGTTGCCATTTCACGTGCTGTAATCAGGTTGCGCGCTTCCATAATGTTTACCGGCAATATGCCAAGGTTGGGCACAAGCATTAGCAATGATAGGGCCAGGAGTAGAAATAAATATTGTTTGTCAGACAGTTGCATTGGCTCTTTTCAGTATGATAATGTTTCGGGAATAGATGACAATACCGAATACGTGCCCGGCCAAAAGCACAGGGTCTTTCCGTAATACGGCATAAACAAAAATCATGAGCGACCCTGCAAGGCTCAATATCCAAAAGCCAAGCGGCAGTACTGATTCTTTTATCCTTTCGGAATATACCCATTGGTACACAAACCGAAGCGTAAACAATACCTGCGCTACACTGCCCATAACTATAAGCCAGTGCGGTATATGCTGGTGGCTGAAAAGTTTCTGCACATCATATTCACCATTATTGTAGCCATAAATTAAAAGCGATAACGGAAATAAAATGACAAATAGCCTTATAATCCATGGCCTTTTGCCCCATTCGCCCTGCAACTGAAGGTTGCGTATATATATGTAATAGGTAAAAACCTGCCCAAGCATTATGGCAAAATCATGGCGCAGGAAACCATAAAAAAAGAGCAGGAGAGAAGCAAGAAGGCTTACTTCCCAAAAACTGCGCTGGGCTATTACCTTTTTGTTTTTTTCGGTAGCCAGCCATTGCAGTATCAGCCTGCTGGAAAAAAGCAGTTGGGCTATAAAGCCTATGGCATATATAATCCACGAACTCATAAGCTGGAACTGCCTATTTTATAATTAATGTACTTGCGCTTCATCCACACATAAGCAAAACAGTCGCTCAGTGGGCCAATCAGCCTGTTGAACAGGTGAAATTTTGATTGCCCTGCTATCCTTGGAAAATGCCTAACCGGAACCTGCACAATACTGCCATTTTGCAAAAGTACCATAGCCGGCAGGAAACGGTGCAGCCCGCTGAACATAGGTATCCTTTTGGCATAATCAGTACGGATTATTTTTAGCGGGCATCCTGTATCATCCATACCGTCATGCGTAAATGCACGGCGTATTCCGTTGGCAATTTTAGATGAAAGATTTTTCACAACACTGTCTTTCCTCATGGCCCGCACCCCGGTAACAAGGTCATGGTTGCCAATATGCTGCATCAACAGGTTAAAATCTTCGGGTGTGGTTTGCAGGTCGGCGTCAATATAGCCGGTATAGGGTGTGGTTACAGTATCAAAACCTGCTTTTATTGCAGCGCTAAGGCCATAATTCCTGTCCATAGCAATAAATTCAAAAGCATTGTTGCGGCCACATATAGCCTCAATAATACCCTGGCTACCATCAGCAGAGCCATCATTAACAAATAACACTTTTGACGGAGTAGGTGAGTTGTTTATAAAAGCGGTGAGTTCTTTTTCAACGCGTAAAAGGTTGTCTTCCTCATTATAAACAGGGATAATGATGGTAAGCAGCGTTTCAGGTTCCATTTACATACTGTATATCCTTACAAAATTACTTAATGCGGTGTAACCGTATCTTAAGATTTGGTTAAGATTTTAAACAAATGTTTAATTGTGGAAACCTTTAAGTTACCTCAAACGTCAATATTGTTTAATTTTTTCACCTCGCCGGGTTGTAAGCCGCCAAGATGTATGTTGCCAATGCGCACGCGTACAAGCCGTAATGTTGGCAAGCCCACAGCTGCGGTCATTTTCCTTACCTGGCGAAATTTCCCTTCGGTAACTGTAATACTCATCCATGATGTTGGGCCGTGGCGTTCATCGCGTATCTTTTTGCCACGTAAAGGAAAATCCGGGGCATCTTTCAGCAACATGGCTTTGCAGGGCTGTGTAACATATCGTGTGCCTTTAAAGCCAATTTCTACACCTGCACGTATTTTCTCCAGTGCTTCTTCGGTAGCCAGGCCATCTACCTGCGCATAGTATTCTTTTTCCACTTTTTTGCCCCTCACAATCTCGCTCATCATGCCATCGGTGGTCAGCAGCAGCAACCCTTCCGAATCTTCATCCAGCCTTCCAATGGCCATAGTGCCTTCGGGGAAGTCATAAAGTTCGCCCAGCAGTTTTTTGTTGCGCTTCAGGTTATAGGTAAACTGGCTCAGGTAGCCGTAGGGTTTGTATATTTTGTAATGCTGGTGCATGGCGGAAATTTGGGTAAAGATAAAATTTTATCAAAAATATTTTGTGTAACCAAAAGGTTACTTATATTTGTAACCGATTGGTTACTTATTGATAATTCAATTTATATGATATGGATGCACAAAATTTAGAAATAAAAGTTTCGATACAGGTAAGCAAGCCTGTGCATGAAACCTTTGAAGCGGTGGCCGACCCGGCGCAGATTACCAATTACTGGATATCTAAAACATCAGGGAGGCTGGAAAACGATGTGGAATTGCTGTGGGGTTTCCCTGAGTTTGAGGGCGAATTTCCGGTGCAGATGGGCAAAGTGGCTCAGGACGAACTGATTACTTTTTACTGGGATGCCTACAAAGGAGGTAAGCATGTTGTGGAGATGAAATTTTCCGGTTACAAAGGCAATACAGTGGTTGAGGTTACGGAGAAACCTACCGATGGCGCGCAGCCGGGACTTGACTGGCTTACCGGGAATACCGAAGGCTGGGCGAACTTCCTGGCATGCCTTAAGGCCTGGGTTGAGTATGGCATCAACCTCAGGAAAGGCGCATTTGATTACCGGTTTGATGCAGAAAGGAGCAAAGCATGAGAAGGGATGTATTTCAGGCGATAGCCGACCCTACACGCAGGGAAATCATCAACATGCTGGCCAAAAAGCAGATGAACCTTAACGCCGTCGCGGATAATTTTGACATTAGCCGCCCTGCCATATCCAAGCATATAAAAATTTTGCAGGAATGCGGCCTTGTAGCTATAAACCAGAAAGGCAGGGAGCGTTTTTGCAGCGCCAATCCGGCAAAGCTGAAACAGGTGGCCGACTGGGCCAACCATTACCGCGACTTTTGGGAAGGCAAGCTGGATGCGCTGGGCGATTTTTTAGAGAACGAATAGTAAACAAACAATTAATTTATACATGGAAACAAAACCGATTGTGATGGAGCGCACTTACAACGCTCCTGCCGAAAGGGTGTGGGATGCCATAACCAACCCTGAAAAGATGCGCCAATGGTATTTTGACATAAAAAGCTTTAAGGCTGAACCTGGCTTTGAGTTTGATTTTACCTGCGGGCACGAAGGCAGGGATTTTGTACACTTGTGCAAAGTAACTGAAGTGGTTATGGGAAGCAAACTGGCCCATACCTGGCGCTATGATGGCTTTGAAGGCAATTCACTGGTAACGTGGGAACTTTTCCCGGAAGGGGAGAAGACGCGCCTG
Source organism: Flavobacterium sp. (assembly GCA_041916875.1). Classification (GTDB taxonomy): domain Bacteria; phylum Bacteroidota; class Bacteroidia; order Flavobacteriales; family Flavobacteriaceae; genus Flavobacterium. Next base: position 19,275 of record JAYRYS010000005.1, on the reverse strand, counting down.
GTGCTTACGCATACCGGCACGGAAACATTCCCTGCGATGGAATTCTTCGCACGCAGCAATTTCAACGCAGGCTGGACAGAAATACTGGGCACTTCGCTCAAAGAGTATGTGGAAAAGTAAAATGAAAAGCGGGAAGCATCAAACTTCCCGCTTTTTTATTTTTCGAGTATCATGGTCATGCCCTGGCCGCCTGCCGCGCATACCGATACAAACCCTTTGCCTGATCCTTTTTCATGCAATAGCTTAGCCATGGTGGCCAGTACACGCCCACCAGTAGCCGCAAAGGGATGCCCCGCCGCCAGGCTGCTGCCGTTTACATTAAGTTTATTGCGGTCAATAGCGCCCAGTGCCGGTACGCCAAACCCAGCCGATAAGCTTTCTGATTCCCAAATTTTCAGCATCGTGAGCACCTGTGCAGCAAAGGCTTCGTGTATTTCATAAAAGTCAAAATCCTGTAATTTCATCCCGGCTTTTTCCAGCATTTTTGCTGCGGCATATACGGGTGCCAGTAGTAAGTTTTGCCTATTTTTAATGTATTCAATAGCGGCTATTTCTGCATGTGTTATGTAAGCCAGTACTTCCAGCCCATGTGCCTTTGCCCAATCTTCGCTTGCCAGTAACAGGCATGAGGCACCATCAGTAAGCGGGGAGGAGTTGCCTGCCGTAAGCGTGCCGCTTGCCCTGTCAAATGCAGGTTTCAGCTTTGCCAGTTTTTCCAGGGAGGTATCCCTTCGCATATTGTTGTCTTCTTCTAATCCAAGAAAAGGTGTAACCATATCTTTAAAAAAGCCCCTATCAGTAGCCGCAGCCATTTTTTGGTGGCTGCTTAATGCAAAGGCATCCTGTTCCTGGCGTGATATGCCATAATGCCTTGCGGTAATCTCGGTATGCCCACCCATCGAAAGGCCTGTACCCGGCTCAATATTCTTTGGGGCTACGGGTGCCAGGTCGCCCAGGCGTATCTTCATGAACTGGCCTATGCGCTCCACGGTTGATTTGCTCCTGCGTGCCGTGAGCAGTATCTTCCTCAGGTGTTCGTTGATTACCAAAGGCACATTACTCGTAGAATCTACACCGCCGGCTATACCACTGTCAATCTGCCCCAGGGCAATTTTGTTGGCAATGTACACGGCTGATTCTGTACCCGTGTTGCACGCCTGCTGTATGTCGCACGCCGGTGTTTTAGGATCAAGCGCTGTAGCCAGCACGCACTCCCGCATCAGGTTTATTTCCCAGCTATGCTTTATCACGGCACCGCCTGCCACTTCGCCTAGTTGCTCCCCGCTAAGGTTATAGCGTTCTATAAGCCCGTTAAGCGCTGCCGTCATCATGTCTTTATTCCCGGCATTGACGTAGTTTGTATTGTTTTTGGCAAAAGGTATGCGGTTGTAGCCCACAATGGCTACCCTGCGAAGCGGTTTATCGGTAATCATGGTTTTTTATTTAAAGGTACGATATTTTTATATAAGAAAAGCCCCACGCAGTGCATAGGGCCTTTCACCCGAAAACAATTGTGATATTTTAGAACAGTACTTTTTTTGTAGCCTTGCCTTTATCGGTGGTTACTTCTATAAGCAGTACCTGTTGTTGCGGCTCAAAACCTGTAAGCAGTGTAGCCGCAGTATTAATATTTGTTTTGGTAAACAGCAGCCTTCCGCGGGTATCATACACATTAAGTGCTGATATTTGCTCATTTCCGGCATTTACAGCAAGAACGTTGTGCTCATTATACACTACCAGCTTGTCTGCATCAAAAACCATATCATCGTTACCCATAGTAACATTGTTGTACACAATTTCAAACCTGTTATTGTATACCCCCGGTTCTGTTGCAAAGCTATAGCTGCCTGCACTAAGGTCATGCAGCGTATTGGTTTGATTGTCTTTAAGGTAAACGGTTTGTGTGCCGAATAACCCCTGTTTACGGCTTATGGCTATGGTATAGCTGCCTGCGGTATTGGTTTTGAATTGTAGTGGCACTACATCATCAGTGCTGAAAGGCATAGCGCGCCCCTGTATTACATAGGCATCATTGTTTAGCAGTGAGTTAAGGCTTGTTTGGGCATCGTTAATAAATTTTGCATCAATGCCGTTATCAACACCCATAGTGGCATTTTCGCGGTAAGCGATAAGCATTTGCGATGTTTTGCCCTGTGCATTCATAAGGTCAATCCAAATCCTGTGGTTTTGGGAGTTGTTATTATTCTGCCTGAAGAAAGAACTGTCATGATCAGTTGTGGCTACCCTCATACTGTTGCTGAACAAGGCATTGGTAGCAGCAATTGTTTGTACTATAAAACCTTGCCCTACCTGGATGATATCTTCCGGGTCATCGGCTCCTTCCTGGCCGTTGCTCACAAAATCTGTTGCGGTTGCAGTACAATATGCAGTTCCGGCAGAACCATTATTCTTTCTCCAGAAATAGATAGTGCCCGAAAGCCCTGGGTTGGCAGCCAGGAACTCCTGGATGGAAATAGGGGATGGGTAGGGGTTGGCAATAGCATTGCATCCTGTGCCCGCATTAGAAACCGGTACTGTAATAGTACCATTGTTCGGGATACCTTTATATATACCTGTAAAGTTTATGGCTGTTGTACCTGTATTATAACCCGGTGTTGGGTCACTGTTCGGCATACGGATAAGATAGCCGGTGCCCAATGCAAAAGTGGTTGTAGATTCTGCACTTAGGTTAGGTACTGTTGTGTAACCGTCAGTAGCAGGGTTATACGTATAAAAACGGTTTGCTAAAGTTAGCGGCGAAAACCCGAAAAGGTTTTGCGAGGCAACAGGTGTGCCCCATAGGGTATAATCCTGGCGGTATAGTAATGAACTGTTCCTTTTTATTGTAACAGATCCTTCATTTTCAGCATTATCATTATTCTGGATAAGGTTGGCGTTGTTTTCTACTATAAAGTTATTTTCGCCCGCATTATTGATAATATCATTTTCAATAGTAACCGATGTGCCGGCAGCTACGGTAAAAATACCTGAATTTACCACCAGTTTTTGGGCGGTAATGGCTCCGTTTGTGGCAGTATTATAATTACCTTCTATAATAGCCTGGTCCACAATGGTTGGGGTGCTGCCGGCAGTCCATTCTGTGCCATTCCATACGTTGATATCGCCTGTCATTACTTCAACAGTGTTGGAATTGGCCGAAGCATTGCCATAACCAATAGCCCGTACCCTGTAAAAATAACTGTTGCCTGGCTCAAGGCCTTCAACCTCCTGCGATGTGCTATTAACAGTAAAATCACTATAGCCGTTTATAATATTGGTGCTAAATACCTGAACATTGTCAAGGTAGAAACGTATTCCGGCAGATGTATCGGCAGTTTTTATTCTTATTTTAGAATTATTTGTACCACCTGTTAAGGTTAGGGTATAGGTTTGCATAGTGCTGCCAGGAACAATATCTTCACCTACCTGCACCCAGTTGCTGCTGCCGTTTGCTGAATGTTCTACTGCTACAGTAGTAGCATCAGTGCCAAATTTTTGCAAATCGAGCTTTATAACAGCATTGCCGCTACTGTTACCCAGGCTTAGCGTTGGTGTAGTAATGTAACCGGTAAGTGTAGAGGAACCTATCCTTGTTGAGCCTGAAGATTCAAATACACGCACTCCTGTCCAGCCCGGTGCCTGAAGGTAATCGTTTAGAACTGTTGCCCTGTTAGGGCCGTTAAACTGCACAAAGCCTGAGAAATTTTCAGAAAGGAGCAGGCTCTCAAACACAGCTGATGAACTTACATCCAGCCTGTAGTTTTCGGCTTCAGAAACGCTATTCCAGCGGGCAGTAAAGCCCGTACCTGAAATAGCATCAGCATTGATTGCCACAGGTGCTTCAGGAATAAATTGTGGTGTAGCGAACGATTGCAGGGTACTGTAGGCTGTACCTGCATTGTTTACTGTATAAGCCCTGTAATAATAGGTTGTGCCTGGATAAAGCCCTTGTAAAGAAGCTGTAAAGTTTGTCCCTACCAGCGAGTTGCCCGCAACCTGCGTGCCTGTTCCCTGGGCAAAGCCGCTAATTGTGCTGTATTCTACGCCATAGCCAGTAAGCGGTGCGGCACAGCCCATAGTGAATGAACCCGGTATTGTAGCTGCATTATATACTATGCCCGTAGCAGCGCCGGCGCTAACAGTGGGCGGAACAGCATCAATAGTTACTGATATATTGAACGTAGAATAATTTGCACCGACATCATAAGCGCCCACTCGGATGTAGTAAGTGGTTCCTGACTGGAATGTACCGGTTACTGTTTCCGGTTCTGCAGTGGTTTGTGCCCTGTATATATACGTTGCATTATCTGCAGGGCAGAAGGTATCAAATACATAAAAGTTCACATTTCCTGAAAATGCTGATACAGTAATTGTGTGTGAACCTGTGCAGGAAGGTGTAAAATGATACCATACATCTTTACGGTTGTTGCCGTTTGTCATTGTAGTGAATGTTGCCCCGGCAAGAGTACCTTCTGTAGCATCGTCATTAACAACAATTATTGTTGATTCACCACACAGGTCGTTAGCAGGGGGAGGTGCAATTACCGATCCGTTAGCAGTTACTTCTACATAAGCATTGCCGCCTGTTACCGATATAATTTCAGAATTATACACATTGGCTGGCAGCCCGGCTTTTAACCTCACCCAAAATTTATTTTGTGCTATAGTGCCTGTACCCGTGTATGGCATATTTGCTGTTGGGCCAAAGCCTGTAGTAGCATTGGTGGTTGAAACTTCGTAGTGGTCATTTCCCTGAACCACAAGCACTCCGCCTCCGGCTGTTAGCGAAGTGGCTGTAATGGCATAGGATTTTGAAACTGAAGGCCCTTCCCCAAGGTTATAAGTGTAGCCGCTCCTTACCAACGGATTGGAGCTAAGCACTTCATCAGTAAAAGAAATTGGCAAAAAATCACTTTCAAGTGCCTGGTTGTCTGCTAACTGTGAACTGCTTATTGTAATGCTGATATCATCAATTGCAGTATCAATATCTGTATTATTGTATGAAAAAATAAGTGTTGCCTGCGTTGATGAATCCCTGATTACCGAATCAATATTTAAACCAGGAAGGGCATTATTGATGGTAAATCCCGAAACGTTCAGGCTGACGTTAAAAGAGGTGTTTTGCAGGCTAATTACTGCCGAAGCGCCATTAAGTGTATTTTCCTGCAAAGTACCGGTAAGTGAGGCTACAGGGGTATCCTGTGCCATAAGCGGCCATGAAGCCAGCATGGCCAGCAGCAATAGTGCTCTGTAAAAATTCAGGTAGTAAGGCTGAACTTTTGGATTAGTAATTTTTTCCATGTGTAGTAGTTTAAAAATTGGAAATCAGATGTGTAAGAAAATCATGAAGAGTTAGCTGTTATACCAACACCCTTCAAACCGTAGTAAACCTATAGATATTGACTGTTAAAAAAAATACCTATAATTTATTTTTTTGTTAAATTAATAAGATTAATTATTTATATATTAGATTTTTTATTTACAAAAACAATAAATATTTAAATATTATTTATTGTTTATAGTTATTTTGTAAATGTGTATATACAAAAAATCCCTGTCGGTATTGACAGGGATTTTGTAAGAATTAGATTTAATGTTTATTGTTTAACAATGCGTATTGTCCTGCTGTCTGTACCATAGTTAACCTTCAGGAAATAAACTCCTGAGGCATTATCAGAAAAATTAATCTCATTTTCTTCCACTGTTATATTGGCCTGCTGCCCAAGGCTGTTATAGGCTATATAAGTAAATTCAGCCTCATCCTGGTTTTCGATATATACAATGCCGGTTGTTACAGTAGGGTAAAATACTACTTTGTTTATAATATAATCTTCTTTAGCCAGCAATCCCCAGGTTTCAGTTGCCTGTGGGCCACCCCAAATCATGGTTGCAAGGTAAGGGTTATCAATAAACGGATTGCGGTTGCCCTGTATCCCCTGTAGCAAATCATTACGGTTCAGTTCATACTGGCTCACCGGATCCTGCTGGTTCCAGTCAAGGAAGATATTGGGCATATCGCCCAGTGGGCTGTAGGATGTACTGCCTGAGCCTACGTCAACCGGTTCGCATTGCGACTGGTAGCGTACATACATATACATCATCATGCGGGCAACATCGCCTTTCCATTCATCACCAGGGTACCATAGCCCTCCTGTAATTTGGGTTGCTGTTCCGCTGCCTTCGGTATAAGGCCTGTTGCTGCGGCTGTTGTTCATCTGGCTGTCAATAGCGCGCAGGTGGTGTGCATCGGCGCCGGGGCCTTCCTGACCAAGGTCAGGTTCGCCGAGCGATTGCGCAAAGGTGTGTTCCCTAACCCAAAGCCCGGTACAGCTGGATACGTGGCAGCTAAGGTCTTTGTTGCGCGTACGGTCGTTATTGGTAGCCGCATCGGCATCATTATAACCGTATATTAATAATACCTTTTGGTTATTGGCAGGGTCAAGGTCAGTTTGTTTCAGGGCATTCCACACATCAGGCGTATAATTAAGCTGTGTGGTATGTGTGGTAGTTATAAGTGTAGTGAGCTGTGTTTTAAGCGCGTTGCCGGTTTGGGTAAAATCAACCGATGCGTAGTAAGCAGGAACCTGTGCCACACACCAAAACGGCAATAGCAGCAATAGGGTAATTTTTTTCATTGCAATGTGTTTAACCTGGCAAAGGTAGTGAGATTACTATAAACTTGACTAAATTGAATGATTAACAATATTTTAACCAAAGTTAAGTTTTATACATTAGTAATTTACTAATTATTGTATACACACTCTAATAAAACTTGTAGTATAGTTAACCAATTAATTTTTATATACATGAAACACAAGTTTAAATTTTTTGTAGTATTTGCACTTATGTGCGCTTTTACGTTTTCCTGCCAGGACGATGAGTCTCATGCTGAAAGCTTACACACTCATGAGATAGGATTGATCTCAACGGAACAGTTCTTACAGACACTTACTAATCCACAGCTTAAGGGTGCTCTTAGTGCCATTATTAACCAGCCAAGTACGGCACGTACTATTGGCGGTTTTGAAGAGCCACAGGCAGCCAAGTATTTTGAGGTAGTTGAGCAGTTGGAATATACTAACTACATGCTCTATCTTCAGGAATATACTGAAGAGAACCCCTTTCACTTATTTTTGGTTGTAACGATTGAAAAAACTAAGGGTGAAGAAAAGGCAGCTTACTTAAAGTATACTCCTAGCGATGATACAAAACTCTTTGATATTAAAACATTTTCCGGAAGGATGGATATTTTAAATATTGGTGGAAGTATTGAAGGTGGTGCAGATTTAGAATCAGGCAAGATAGCGAATGGCGTTAACTACACTGAACATTGTAATACTAGATTATCACTTATGGAGGTACCTTGTTCTCATGGAGGTGAGCACAGTGTGGGTCAGACTTGTAATAATGGTCTTGTAAACGATGCTTACTATTACTTCACTTTTGATACCACTTGTTTTAGAGATTACGACTATCACTTACCACCGTCTAACTTTTTAGGTGGTGGAGGTAAGTCAGGAGTTCCATACTACCAGGCTTACCTAAACTCGCTAACACCTGCACAGCTTGATTTTATAAATAAAACGGAAAATTCGGCAATTAAGAGTAAGCTTATAAGCTATATCAACAGCTATGGCAGCAGAAATGAGGTTTCTACCGCAATATTGGAATACGGCATGGCAAATGGCACTGCGCAAATAATACCGCTATACAGCTTTGTTATGGGTAGCAATAATGCACAATTGCGGGAGAAGGTAAATGCTGTTTTGCTTAGTATGGGGAATACGATTGAAGCAGGGAGGTTTGCGGTTGACTTGTATAGGTTGGCGATGGTGAATTCTGCAGCGGCAAATAATGTATTGACCTTTTTGCAGCAAAACAATAATTCTACACAAAGTATTGAATTTTCGAAGCAGATTTCGAAGGCAATGCTTGATACCGGATTAAATTTTGATGTTCAAAAATCGTATAAGTCGCCTATGAATATAGACATGAGCGCAGTTTCAGGAAATAGTGCGGCTGAAGTAAGATTTAGGAATATTTATAATAAGTTAATGTCATCATCAAAATTCAAACAATTATTCGTAAATTTATTTGGACAAGTTGATTTTATTAATGCAAAATTTAAAATAGAAAATATCCCTACTCCCAATATTAATGGACAATGTAGGATGATTTCTTATTCCAATGGAAAAATAAATAATGATATTATTATTGATAGTGAGCATTTATTTAATCAATCTGAAGTTTACATTGCTCAAACAATTATCCACGAATGTATTCATGCATATTTAAATGTAAAATTGAGGCATCCTAGTATCGGTATGTCAGTAACGAATTTAAACAATATGGATTTCGCACAATGTGTTAATCAATACTATAATGGTTTTATCGGTGACCAGTCACAACATGACTTTTTTGTAAATTATTTAACACCCGTAATTGCTGAAATACTTTTAGATTTAAAGTATTCACTACTTAGTCAAAACCAAATAAATAAAGTTGATTATCCTGCAAATTCAGGAGGAGTTTATCTATATGCTCCAACAAATACAGTCCCTCCAACAATGTCTTCGAACCCTGTGGAATGGGATTGGAACGATTATTTTAAATATATGAGTTTAATAGGATTGCAAAATTGTACGGAATTTCAAACTCTTTATCCACAAAATTCTACTGAATATTATTATTTTTTAAGATATTTTCAAACAGGCGAATTAGCTTTTAGTCAATAATATGAAAAATTTAGTTATAATTTTCTTTTTATCCCTTAGCTCATACTGCCAGGATACAGACATTTTAAAAATGCAGGATGAAATTTACTTGTTATTGCCCTATACCAACAATGAAACTTTGACGTATGAAAACTTTAAGTTCAGGAGCAGCGGTAATGGCGTAAGAACGGAATATATTTTTACTTTACCTGGTGAAAAACCAGTTTATTTCACCACTGATACTAAAGATAATAAACCTGTTGTGGTAAAACGCAAAGTTTTTTTTAAGGATAATAAAAATAATTGCATTGACATTGAACAGATCAATTCGTCTGACACTTATAAACTACTTGTTGAGGTGCTGACAGACTTTAAATCTGCAGGAAAAAAAATTTATATAATTGATTTAGCCGAAAGTAAAAAACGGAAATTTAAAATTAGTCGAGCGGATTATGTGCCGATAGGGTTTATTGAAATGTAAGATTAGATATAAGCTAGAATTAAATGAAAAAAATACTCATAATACTAGCCGGAATATTGTTAAGCTCTTGTTCAAATTCAAGAGTTGAGAAAGAATATACGATAACTGAATTTACCAGACCCATTAATGAAAGGCTACATCCTATAGAAGGTGAAACTTATACCACCCAACTCATCCAGGTAAAAGGATATGTTGATGATACGGTATATGTTTCATTCGGCGAAGGAACATTTAAAAAAAAATTGGTAAGGGAAATTGACACTTCATTCATGTCTGACTACTATCGTGGCCCGCCTGCTGATTTTGTCTTTAATCCTTATAAAGCTAAAAAGGGCAAGCTAAAAGTTAAATTTAGTATTTTGTAATATGAAGATAAAATTAAGTTTTATTTTACTAATTCTTACTTCCTGCCAAAGCAGTATAACCTTTAATGTTGAAAACCATACAGGTAAAACTTTAGATTCTGTAGTTGTTTCAAATGGAACTGATAAAGTTATATTTAAAGATTTGCTTTCAGGTGAAAGTGCTGAAAATCCATTAAAATTTTCTGACAGCTTAAAATCAGATGGTTCATATTACTTTGAAAGTTACGCAGGCGGAAATAGCCAAAGGCATACATTTGGCTATTTTACCAACGGCGCACCATTGGAATCGATGATAACAATTGAAATAGAAAAGGACACTTTCAAAATTAAGAATGAACGATGACAACAAACAGAAAGCCGCTTCACAGCGGCTTTCAAATTATGTACTATGAAAAATTTAGTTATAATTTTCTTTTTATCACTTAGCTCTTATGGACAGGATATAGATTACATTAATTCACAAGATACTATCTATATAATGCTTGTTCATATTGAACGTGGTGCAAGTGTAAATTTTAAAACTTTCACTTTCTTGAATAGCAGTAATAAATATCGTAAAGAAAGTACATTAACAGATAATCAATTCAATTCAAGGTCAGTTTTTATAAGTGAATCAATCACAAAATATGATAAGGTTGTAAAGGTAAAAAGAAATAAGTTTCTGAAAGATAATATAGATAAAATCATAGATATGAATTTTATCGATAAATTCAGTCTGTTTAAAGTTTTTGTAGAACCTGATTTAAGTGGTAAAAAAAGGGTTTTCTATACAGTTAGTTCGAGTAATAAAAACTCAAGAAAATTAGAATTGCGGAAGGTTAGAATTGGTTATACAGGCTTTATCGAAATGTAATTTTACAAGAAGTAAAAGAAACAGTACACAAAATGAAAAAGATTATTGTATTACTAATTGGAGTATTGATGACTTCCTGCTCTAATTCAAGAGTTGAGAAAGAATATACAATAACTGAATTTATCAGACCCATTAATGAAAAGCTACATCCTGTAGAAGGTGAAACTTATGCCACCCAAATCATTCATGTAAAAGGATATGTTGATGATACGGTGTATGTTTCTTACGGGGAAGGAACATTTAAAAAATTTTTGGTGAAGGAAATAGACACTTCGTTCATGTTTGATTACTACGGTGGCCGGCCGGCTAATTTTGTGTTTGATCCTTATAAAGCTAAAAAGGGTAAGCTAAAAGTTAAGTTTAGTATTTTGTGATATGAAAATCAAATTAATCCTACTCCTACTAACTTTTACTTGTGCAAAATCACAGGTAAAGTTACCTCAGGATCAAGTGGCGATTCTTAAATCAGAAGTTCAAAGGGTAAGCTTGCCCTATAAAACACCATATTATGTTAATGGTATTGTGAAAGATTCTGTTATCATAGACAGCAAGGTACTTATTTTTGATACGAAGGACAGCAAATTAAAAGATTGGTGTATCAATACAGGAGCATTGCTTAAGGACGAGGCAGACAAAATTTTCGGTAACGAAGATAAACTGTTTAATTTTGAAGAAAAGGGCGATAAATTTTGGACTGGAAAAGAATTTCCGGGGTTAAAAGTCAGTCTTTTTGATGAAAATAATAGAAATCCTGAAAGGCTAATACTCAAGACATCGAATATTATATACGCTATATCAGTTCCGATTATCAGGAAGGATGGAAAATATGCCCTAATACAATCTGCCAATGAGCATGATGGAGATATACTTTCGATATACAGAAAAACAAACGATGGTTGGGTGTTTTACAGGAAAGTACAGATTTATTTTATTTAAGCTAAGCTGCTTGATACATTATGAAAATCAAATTAATCATAATCCTACTAACCTTTACTTGTTCAAAATCACAGGTAAAGTTATCTCAGGATCAAGTGGCAATTCTTAAATCAGAAGTTCAAAGAGACTTTTAAAAACCGGGGCTGTTTCAATTAGAAACAGCCCCGGTTTAATTTCAGGATTAATACCTATCAGAACAATATCTTCTTGCTCACTTTAGCATTTTCCTTAGTTATAATTTGTACTATCAGCACCTGTTGCTCCACTTGTAGGTTTTCAGCAACGGTTTGGGTAGCATTCACATTAGTATTGCTGTAAACCATCCTGCCCCTCATGTCAAATATGGTAACTGATTTCATTTCTATATTTCCGGCATTAACCACAATGTTGTTGCCTTCTTTGTAAACTACTACACTGTTGGCATCTATAACAGGGTTATCAGCACCCAACATTTCGTTAGTATATACAATTTCAAACCTGTTGGTAAAAGTACCGGTAGCTGTTGTAAAGGTATAAGGACTTTCTTTTATGTTGTGTACAGTGCCCGTAAGGTTATCCTTAAGGAATATTTCCTGGTTGCCTGTAAACAAACCTTCCACATGGTCAATACTTATGCTGTAGGTTCCTGCTGTAGCAACCCTTAATTGAAGCGGTTCGGTATTCTGGTTGTTGAAAGGCAATGCACGGCCATGTATTACATACTCATTGCTATTTAGTGCGGTTGAAAGTACAGTTGGCTTATCATTGATATAGCGTGAATCAATACCACTGTCAACACCGTTGGTTGCGCCTGCAATATAACCGGTGTACATCTGCTGGAAGAAACCGACAGTATTGGTGAGGTTCAGGTAAATACCGTGGCTTTCCGGCGCTTGCCAAGCATTGTTATTACCATTCCTGAAGAATTGGTTTGAAGTATCATCTGAACGCATTTGATTGGTGAAGCTTACAGAATTACCGGCAGGAGTTTCGCTCATCTGAACAATAAAGCCCTGGCCTGTCCTTATAATGCCCAACGGGTTTACATCAGTATTCAGCTCACCATTATCTACATATTGTCCGGTAGTGTTTATAGTACAATAAGCCGTATTGGCACTTGCGTTTGTTTTTCGCCATACCCATATTGTACCATTAATTACACTTTGGTTATCCGAAAGGAACTGCCTTATATTGATAGGTGATGGGTAAGGGTTACCTATCAGGTTAAAACCGCTGCCTGCATCGGAAAGGGTTACATCAATAGTTCCGTTATTAGGTACACCTGTAAACATACCGTTAAATACCATATTGTTTGTACCCTGCTGGTATCCATAAGGGCTGCTGGTAGTGCCTGTAGGTGTGCCTTCGGTATCGGCACCGGCATTTGGCATGCGTATAAGATATCCTGTACCGGTAACAAATGTATCGGCTGAACTGTTGTTAAGCCCCGGTACTGCATTAAACTGGTCAGTGCTGCTGTTGTAAGTATAAAAACGGTTTGCAACAGTATACGGAGAGAAGCCGAACAGGTTTTGGCCTGCAACCGGTGATGACCACATGGTGTAATCATTCCTGAACAGCGGAGAGCTGTCCCTTAAAACTGTAATAGCCGATGTGCCGTTTATAGCTGCTGATTCATTATTCTGGATCAGGTTACCGTTATTTTCAACTACAAATTTATCGGCAGTAAGGTTGTTTACAATTTCATTTTCTATAGTAATCGTTGTTGCCTCTGCTATAGTAAATGTGCCGGCTGCCAGTGTAAGTTTTTTAGCAATAAATTCGCCATCGGTATCACTATTATAATCAGTTTCAATCCTTACAGGTATGGTTTCATCTATTACAACCGGCGTTGTCCCGTCAGGATAAAAAGCAGGAACCCACTTGGCTGTACCGCCTGATATTTTCCAGGTAGCCTCTCCTTTTGTATTAACAGCTATAGTGTTAGAGCTAGCAGTAGTACAGTTATCACTATAAGCGCGTACCCTGTAATAGTATGTTGTAAATGGATCCAGGCCTGTTACATCAAATGCTGTTACGTCATTTACATTACGGTTTTCATAACCGGCAACATAGTAGCTGTCGTTAATTTCCTGAGATGTCCATGTTATATCGTCAATTACAGTCCTGCTGTTGGTACCGCCTGTATTGCGTATTTCAAACTGAATGTTTCCTGAAATATTAAGGCCGGTAATTTCAAAGTCGCTAGGGTCAGTAGATGTTACATCAATATCTTCTCCATATTGTTCGCCGTTGATAAATACTTTCAGTACTGAATTACCGGTAAATACTCTTTTATAACTAAATTTCAGTTTGCTTAAACCTCCTGAAATGGTAGTAGTATTGGTTAATGAGCCTACACGAAGGGCTACAGCCCTGCCATTAATCGTCTGGTCAGTCCTTGCGTCGGTTGCCTGCCAGCCAATGTTATTATCTCCTGTCCATATACGGGTAGCATAGCTGGAAGCAGCAGCTACATTGCTACATGTTTCAGTACTGGTAGTTCCGGCAGCAAACTGCTCAAATACAGGGTTTGTTGCTACGTCCAGCCTGTAGCCATTGGCATTTTCAGATGCTTCCCATATAGCGGTAAACCCATCTTCTGTAGCTGCCTCTGCATCAGTAGCAACCGGCGCACCGACAGACAATGTTGCAAATGAAAGTTGGGTGCTGTAAACAGTACCATCTCCGGTTACGGTATATGCTTTATAATAATAAGTAGTACATGGGGCCAGGTTTGCTACAGTAACACTATAGTTGCCTGTACCGTCTATATTATTTGCAGCTACCTGTGTTCCTGTGCCGTTGGCAAAGTTATTGGTTGTGCTGTATTCTATACCATAAGCTGTAGTGGTGCTGCAATTTCCGTTAACCGATTGTCCCGGCAGCGTAGCACCAACCATGGTTATGCCTGTTGCGGCGGCGGCTGTGGCAACAGCCGGGGTAAATATGCCGGCACCTGTTGCAGGCACAGTAAGTGTTGCTGATGCATATTGCGTGGCAGCCTGCCCTGCAATTGTAATGTTTACATTATAGCTTTGCACAGCCTCAGGGCTAAATAATACATATACTGTAGTTTCGTCCCCATTATAATTTTCTATAGAAAGGGTAGGGGTAAATTCGCCGGTTTCAGTAAGCGAATAGCTAAAGCCTGTTTGTGCGGCCACATTTAGCGTTGCACTGTTTATGTTATTGCCTTCAAAGGTAAATGACCCTGTACTGCTGGCATTAGTACATACATTGCCAAAAGCCAGGTTACTGGCAGTAAGTGCCAAATAACTCAGGGTGGTAGTGTTTCCTGTTGCTGAGCTTGCTGTAGTACAGCCTGCAAAAGCCCTTACCCTGAAAAAGTACTGGGTATTAGGGTTAAGGCCTGTAACTTCCTGAGATGTACCTGTTACCTCAAGGTCATTATATCCGCTCACGAATGAAACAAATGATGATGATGTACTCACGTCCAGATAATACCCTTCAGCCCCTGTTACAGCATCCCAACTCACGGTAAAGCCGGTTTGTGTTACAGCCTGAGCCTCGTTAGTTACAGGTACTGTAAGGGCTGATGTTGTAAAGGTTTGCTGTGTGCCATAATAAGTGCCGCTGCCATCGGTAGCAAATGCTTTATAATAGTATTGTGTACAGCCTGCCAGCCCTGTAAGGCTTATGCTGAAATTGTCAGTAACAAGGTTAGATCCTGCTACCTGCGTACCACTGGTAAAGCCACTGGTAGTGCTATATTCAATTCCGTAAGCCGTAATTGCAGAACAGCCAATAACGGCCTGCCCGGCTATTGTGGCCGATGTTACGGCAATATCAGTAGCTGTACCTGTAGTGACTGTTACAGGAGAGTTGATACCTTCGCCATAAACAGGTATGCTTAAAGTGCTGGTTGAAGCTGAATTTATATCAATGGTTCCGGGATTACCGTTTACATTTTCAGGGTATTGCTGTACTTGGGTTGGGGTAAATTTCACATAAACAGTTATGCTTGTCTGCCCGTTATAGGTTATGAATAAACCATTTTGATAAGTGCCGTTTTCGGTAAGCGAGTAAGTAAATCCGGTAAGGTTATAAATAGCTATCTGCTGCCCGTTTGAAAGGTTGTTTGGCTTGAAGATGAAATAACCGATGCCTGATGTATTGATACACACTTCGCCAAATTCAAGATCAGTTTCCAATAATGAGAAGAACGGGGTAGAAGGTACCTGTGTCTGTGCCTGTGTGGTAGCGCTCCACCCGGTTTCCACACCTGCCGTGTTGCGGGCTTTCATGTCAAATATATAGTTGGTACCAGGGCTAAGGCCACTTATAGTCCTGTTTGTAAGTGTAGATCCATTTAGCCATGTTTCGGTATCCTGAAGGCTTCCTGTACTGTTTAGGTACCAGGTGTTTCCTGCTATAAGTACCCGCACTACATATTGTGTAGCGGTTGGGTTACTGTTGGTATTGGCAGTTATATCCAGTGTATTAAAGGTTGCCCCCGAAATAGTTGGCGCACCCGGCACATTGGCATGAGTATAAAAGTTGTTGGTAGCCCCATAGCCAGTAACGCTGGCATTGGTGGCATAAGCTCTGTAGTAATACTGGGTATTTGGTGTAAGACCCGTTATAATTTCGGCAAATCCTGTAATTGGGTCAGCAGTGTTGGGCACAGTTGTAGTTTGCCCTACTGTAAGGTTAGTGCCGGTAGTATTCCAGATGAATCCTTTTGCAGTAATATTATTACCGCCATTATCAGTAACAGCACCTTTCAGCTCCGCTGATTCATTATCTGCATCATTCTGTATATCAAAAGTGCTTGTGGTAACTGTTGGCGCTATGGCATTTACAGTTATAGCAACATTTTTAGTGCCCGTACCGGCTGTAGTGGTGGTTGATATTATAATGTTATAAGTACCTGCCGCCACAGTAGGCGCAACAACTAATTGTTTATTGGCAGAGTTTACGGTCATGCCTGATGGCAATGCACCCGAAGGGTTTAAGGTTGCCGTAAACGTAGTAGGGGTAGGCGTACCTGCTGCCGTAAAAGTATAATTACCGCCTGTTCCATAATTAAAGGTGGCGGTGCTGTTTCCTGAAATGGTTGGCGCCACGCTTGAAGGTGCCCATGAAAGTGAAACATCATCAAGTGCTAATCCATCGCGAGAGCCTGAGCCTCCTGTATCATCATAAGACCAGCGAATCCATACATTTGTAGATTTTCCGTCTATTGATGATGGAAGTGCAACATCTGTATAGGTGGCTATATTACCTTCAGCTAAACTTCCTGAATCGTATGTTCCTCCTGTTACAGCTGTGAAACCGCTGGTAGCTGAAGTTGTACTAACTTCAAGGTTAAATTTGTTGGTCCTGGCTTGCTCCCTTATTTTTTGAATCTTATATGATATTTTAAAACCGGATTTTCCGGTTGTGTTAGCCAATATCAAAACAATCGAGCCCGGTAAAAAATTACTTCCCGATCCAAGGATACCAATTTTTGAACCATAGTTATAGTTTGCCCCTGTATTGGAACTGGATGTACCTGTAACCATAGATGCATCGGCTGTAGTGCCGTTATAACTGGTCCAGCCTGTTGGGTAAGATGTACCACTTGCACCCGGTGTTGTATTAAAGTCCTGGGTGTAAGGCGATGATGCAGGCAGTGTTACCTGTGCCATTGCCGTGCCTGATGCTACTACCAGTAAAAGGGTTGTAAATAAGAAGCTTGCAAACTTTTGCTGTAATAATTTTATCATATCCTTAATTAATTTTTGAATATTCTTCCGCTGATTTCCAAACGGATACAAATATTGTATTCGTATGTTAATTAAGGCTGTAGTTTGCGTCAACAGACTGTTATCATTATGTTAAGAACCACATTTTTATTTAGTTATTAATTTTGCAGGATGCCGCTTCGCCCAGGGCTAGATACCATCTGTCCGCTTTCTTTAAACGCTTCATAAAACAAACCCGGCTGCCTTTGGGCAGCCGGGTTGCTATTTATTGTATTTTAACCATTTCACTAATGGCTTGTCGTTTTTCACTTGTGCCTTGTGGCTAGTGGCTATCGTTTCAGTGCAAAGTGCGACTTGAACTCTTTGTCTACCAACGCACCGTTCACTTCTTCCTTGTAGGTTACCGTGAACCAGTAGTCGTCCGCCGGCAGCGGGTAGTTGTTCATCGTGCCGTCCCATCCTGCTCCGCCTGAGCTGATCTGCTTGATGAGCTTGCCGTAGCGGTCAAAGATGTAGATCTTCGCATCGCCCTGGCTGCCCAGCCCGATGATGTTCCACCTGTCATGGTAGCCGTCACCGTTAGGGGTAAAGTACCTTGGGTAGTCGATGATGCTTACTCCGCCTATCACCAGGTCGTCACATGGGTTGGCTGTCCTGGTGTCCCTCACTGTTACGGTGTGCTCTCCAGGGGTCACATCGGTAAAGATGTTGCTCACCTGCCATGGGCCGTTGTCTACCCTGTACTCGTAGGTGCCGTGGCCCTGTACGTTGATGGTGATGGTCTGCAGCTCGCTGAAGGCGTTGCTTACCGTGTAGCCTGTGCCGATGGCCTGTGCAGGGCCTGACTTGATCACTTCAAACACCGGCGATACATCGCTCACGCAGCTGAATGGTGCAGGGCTGGTCACTACTACCGTGTAGTCGCCTTCCTGGGTCACTGTCAGGGCTTCTGCTGTGGCTCCCGGCAGGTCGGTGCCGTTTCGCTGCCACTGGTAGCTGTAGCCTGCGCCCGTTACATTGGCATGCAGGGTAAGGCTGTTCAGCGGGGTGGCGGCATTGAACTCAAAGCATAGCGTGTCGCTGCTCTCTTCCGAGGTGATTACCGGCTCCGGTAACCTTTCTACCTGGATGTCGAAGCTGGTCACTTCATGGCAGCCGCTCACCGTAGAGGTGTTGGTCACCCTGATCCATATCGTGGCCAGGTCCGGCGAGAAGGTGTTCATGTACGCCGCAGGGTTGGCTATCTCTGTGCCCGGTACTCCCGCCTCGGCTGCTGCCTGGCTCTCGTAGTACATCACGCTGAACTGTGCCGGGTTCTGGCTGCCCAGTACCTGTGCTGCCAGCGGGGTCAGGTCAAAGGTCTCCACGCCGTCGTTGGTGCCGTCGGTATCGCACACCTCATAGGCGGTGGTGTTGGTTACCGGGTTGGCTACCGCGCCCGGCTCTACCAGTAAGGTCAGTGAGCCTGTGCTTACGCACCCTGTATCATTGTTCTTCACCTGTACCAGTATGGTCTGGCTGTTTGGTGAGGTGGTATTGGTGTATTGGTTCGGCATGGCCGTTCCTGCTGTAAGGGCTGCCGCATCCCTGTAGAATTTCACGGTATAGTCCGCTGCGTTCTGGCCTACCAGTATCTGTGGTATGTGGCTGTTCAGGATAAAGGTGGCTACGCCATCAAATGGTATCTCGCATATCGCATACGGCGCTATGGTGCCTGTGGCAGGGTCGCCCAGTACCGGCAGCGGGTTCACTATCAGTTCCAGTTCTACTACCTGGTAGCACTTAGGGTCGGCCGGGTTGTTGGTGTTAGCTTCTACCCTTACATATACGGTGCTGCTGGCAGCAAGGTAATTGTTCGGGGTGGCTATCTCCGTGCCCGGTACTCCGGCCTCGGCGGCGGCCTGGCTGGTGTAGTAAGTGATTACCGTAGTATTGTCGTTGTCCCTGATGTCGGCTTCTGCGTCTTTCAGGTTGAAGATGGCCTGGCCGTCGGTATCGTCGTCACACACTTCCAAAGCGTCCGGGGTGGTGTCCGGTGTTGGTACCGGAAGCACCCTGATGGTCAGTGTGGTGAAGCTGCGGCAGCTCTCCGGTGCGGCGCTGGTAACTACCACATAGATGGTTTGTGCCGCGCTGCCGGTATTGGTGTAGGCATCCGGGGTGGCTATCTGCGTAAAGTTGGCAGGGTTGGCTATCGGGTTGCCTGAGCCGCCCGCGTTCCTGGTGTAGTAGGTAA
>JAYRYS010000004.1:0-256064 GCA_041916875.1 Flavobacterium sp. | reverse complement strand
CGTATAATTTTAATTTTGTTTACGATCTTTTATGCTAGGTCTTTTTTCAATAAAATCAAGTATTCTTACTCTCTCTTAATGCTGTCAATCCAATATGTCTATGAACGTGTCTTTCTTATTTTATCGCCATCCTTTCGGTTAGCGGGTGCAAAAGTACAACTTATTTTTAAACTGGCAAGCTTTTTGAAAAAAAAATATTCTTTTTCTTTTTCGCTCCATTCTCCAGTAAAATGTCGTGATTTGCTTTTCCTTTCCTTTCAGTCCGGGAGGGCAAAGGTAAAACCTTTTTCCTTTCAAAACCAAATCTTTTTTTTACTTTTTTTCAGCTCCACCTTTTTAACAATAACCTCCCTTTTGATTGGTCAGCTGCTCTTTTAAAAGGTATCACTTACTCTCAGTTTATCTATGAACGTTGCCTTCATTGCGGGTGCAAAAGTACACACCTTTTCCGCATTTCAAAACTTTAAACAACTTTTTTTTTACATTATTTTAACCTATTACCGTAACTGGCTTAATACGTGGTTTTTGGAAGCAGAAGTTTTTTGGGGAAATTTCACAGAGACCCACAGAGAAGGCACGGAGAAGCACAGAGTTTTGACCTCACCCCTGCCCCTCTCCAAAGGAGAGGGGTGAGAACCGGTATGTGATTTGGCAGGCAAATAGACACAAAGTTTATCCTTTAGCCCTGATGGGAGCGGCATCCTGCGGCGAGGCATGAGCCGCAGATACAGCGGACAGCAGGAAATACGCTGGCTAAAAAGCCCGAATGGCTCGCTCCTCATTATATATTATGCAGAAACAACACGCCCCTAGCCCCTCTCAAGAGGGGAATAGCTGCACTCATGCCGGATGTAATGAAACAGTACACTTCGACAAGCTCAGTGTGACTGTGACTGTGTGACTGCTTGTATTGTGATATAAAATAACAAACCCGCTTATTGCTAAGCGGGTTTGTTTTAAGTAAGATAAATATATTGTTTATAAAACGTTTTTATTTAACCTGGTTTACGATTGCAGCAAATGCTTCAGGGTGGTTCATGGCAAGGTCAGCAAGAACTTTACGGTTCAGCTCGATGCCCGCACCTTTTACTTTACCCATGAATTGAGAGTAGCTCATGCCGTGTAGCCTTGCACCTGCGTTGATACGCATGATCCAAAGCGCACGGAAGTTCCTCTTTTTCTGCTTTCTGTCGCGGTATGAGTAAGCCATTGCTTTCTCTACTGCGTTTTTAGCTACTGTCCAAACGTTTTTACGACGGCCAAAGAAACCTTTGGCTTGCTTCAATACTCTTTTTCTGCGAGCCCTTGAAGCTACTGAATTTACTGATCTAGGCATAATTTTAATGTGTTTTTGTAGCAGGCGCCCAATTACAGGGACTTAAAAGCCATACTCCAGGGTTATTACTTGTTTTAACCGAAACAGCGGAAATTAGATTATCCTTAATTGCTGTTTAACGCTCTTCTCATCGGTTGGGTGTACCAAAGCCGCGTGAGTAAGGGCCAGCTTACGCTTTTTAGATTTCTTGGTCAGGATGTGACTTTTGAAAGCGTGCTTCCTTTTGATCTTACCAGAGCCTGTCACTTTAAAGCGTTTTTTGGCACTGGATTTAGTTTTCATTTTAGGCATTTTCTTCCTGTATTTTAATTTATCTTACTTACTATTTTTAGTTTCAGGTTTAAAGTTTCAGGTTAGAAGTGCTGTTATGGCAACTTGAAACCTGAAACTTTAAACCTTACAACCTATTTCTTTTTCTTTGGCGCGATGAACATAATCATCCTTTTACCTTCAAGTACCGGCAGGGCTTCTACCTTACCAAATTCTTCAAGGTCGGTAGCCAGCCTAAGCAGCAATATCTGCCCCTGCTCCTTATATATAATAGAGCGCCCTTTGAAGAACACAAACGCTTTAAGCTTTGAACCTTCTTTAAGGAACTTCTCTGCATTTTTGCGCTTGAACTCATAATCGTGCTCATCGGTTTGCGGGCCGAAGCGTATCTCCTTAACTACAATCTGGGTAGATTTGGCCTTCAGCATCTTGTCACGCTTTTTCTGCTCATAAAGGAATTTTTTATAATCCATTATTTTGCATACCGGCGGTGCCGCGTTTGGCGATATCTCCACCAGGTCAAGCTCACGCTCCTCAGCCATTTGCAGTGCCTGCGATGTTTTGTAAACACCCGGCTCTACATCATCGCCTACAAGCCTTACTTCAGGAACACGGATAAGGTTATTAATCCTGTGCGCATCTTTTTTTTCTACTCGGGGCTGTGGGCCCCTGTTATTTCTAATTGCTATGGCTTTAAAAATTTAAGTTAAACTTTAGAATGGTTTTAGTGTTTTGTCTATTTCCTGCTGCACAAGTGCGGCAAATTCTTCAATCTTCATGCTTTGGTTCGACTTCCCTGCATCACCGTGCCTCCTTACCGAAATCGTACCGTTCTTCTCTTCTTCCTCGCCCACTATCAGCATAAACGGCACTTTCTGCACCTCAGCCTCACGTATTTTCTTCCCGATAGTTTCGTTGCGGTTGTCGATTAGGGCGCGAATTTCGTGATTTTCCAGCAATTGCAAAACTTTTTTAGCATAATTTTCATATTTCTCGCTAAGGGACAGTATGATAGCCTGTTCCGGCATTAGCCAAAGCGGGAAGTTTCCGGCGGTGTTTTCAAGCAAAATTGCAATGAAACGCTCCATTGAACCAAATGGCGCACGATGAATCATAACCGGGCGGTGCAATTCGTTATCCGACCCTTTGTAGCTCAGGTCAAAACGTTCCGGCAGGTTATAATCTACCTGTATGGTACCCAGCTGCCACTGGCGGCCAAGGGCGTCTTTTACCATGAAATCCAGCTTAGGACCATAGAAGGCTGCTTCGCCATATTCAACCACGGTATTAAGATTTTTATCTTTAGCAGCGTTGATGATGGCATTCTCGGCCTTTACCCAGTTTTCTTCTGAACCGATGTATTTTTCTTTATTGTCCGGGTCACGAAGGGATATCTGCGCACTGAAGTTTTCAAACCCAAGGGATGAGAACACATACAGCACCAGGTCAATCACGTTCTTAAACTCGGCATCCAGCTGGTCCGGCGTACAGAAAATGTGCGCATCGTCCTGAGTGAATCCGCGAACACGCGTTAACCCATGCAGCTCACCACTCTGCTCATAGCGGTACACGGTACCAAACTCAGCATAACGCTTCGGCAGGTCCTTGTAGCTCCACGGCTTGGTATTGTATATTTCGCAGTGGTGCGGGCAGTTCATCGGTTTCAGCATAAACTCTTCACCTTCGTTTGGCGTGTGTATCGGCTGGAAGCTATCTGCCCCGTACTTGGCGTAGTGGCCCGATGTTACATACAGCTCCTTAGAGCCAATGTGTGGCGATACTACCTGCTCATAGCCTGCTTTTTTCTGGGCTTTTTTAAGGAATTGTTCCAGCCTGTCGCGTAATGCGGCACCTTTTGGCAACCATAGCGGCAAGCCCTGACCCACTTTTTGCGAGAAGGTAAACAGCTCCAGCTCCTTGCCCAGTTTGCGGTGGTCGCGGCGCTTGGCCTCTTCCAAAAGCTCCAGATATTCGGTAAGGTCTTTCTGTTTTGGGAAAGAGATGCCGTACACCCTTGTAAGCTGCTTGTTCTTTTCGTCACCGCGCCAGTAAGCACCAGCCACGCTCATAATTTTCATGGCTTTGATAAGGCCGGTGTTGGGGATGTGGCCCCCACGGCACAAATCGGTAAATGTGGCATGGTCGCAGAATGTGATCGTCCCGTCTTCAAGATTTTCGATAAGCTCGGTCTTGTACGGGTTGTTCTCTTTTTTATAAAACTCCAGCGCTTCGGCTTTGCTGGCTTCGCGCATGGTAAATTCGTGCTTTTCACGGGCTATTGCCAGCACGCGGTCTTCAATGGCTTTAAAATCCTTGTCGGAAATTACGTTGTCACCAAAATCAACATCATAGTAAAAGCCATTATCAATAGCCGGGCCTATGGTTAGCTTTATGCCGGGATACATTTCCTGCAGGGCCTGGGCCATAACGTGGCTGGTAGAATGCCAAAATGCTTTTTTGCCTTCCTTGTCATTCCAGGTAAATAATACAAGCGAACCGTCCGTGGTCAGTGGGGTTTTGGTCTCAACAGTGGTACCATTGAAGGACGCTGAAATTACGTTCCTTGCTAAACCTTCACTAATGCTCATAGCGACATCCAGAGGTGTTACCCCGGCGTCAAAACTTTTGACCGAACCGTCCGGCAGTGTAATATTTATCATTTTTTAGAATTTATAAGGCGCAAAGATAGGGTTTTGTAGGTGGAATTGCAATAGGGAGATTTTACACAGAGTTGCACGGAAATTCACAGAGGAAATATTAATAGTAGGATTGATTACGTAAAATATATTTATTCGGAATAAATTATAAATTTACAATTCAATTAGACTTTATGTTTTGGAATAAAAAATCTAAGCTACCTGTTACACCTGAAGATAAACAGTGGGTTGAAGAAGCGCTTATTGCCATCAAATCCGATTTTGGTGATTACTTTAATGATGCTACAACAATTCTTCCAACCAAAGAATTTTATGATTATGATATAACGGGAACAGAGGCCGATGCAGTTTTTGTTTTGGAACAAACTAAAATTTATTTTGCTCTTGAGACACTGGATGTAAAGCTTAGGTATTTTTCAGATGAACCTGTATTAATGGCAGATGGCTCAATACTATCCAGTCCTGCTGACCAAACCGGCAAATGGAACAGTGCGGCAGGAACATATCAGCAAAAAGATGGTGAAATAATTATTTCAATAGAAACTTCATTGCTTAAAAATCCTGAAATGCTTATTGCCACCATAGCACATGAGCTTTCTCATTATATTCTTCTTGAAGAATTTAAAGTTCAAAAAAATGACGAATATATTACCGACCTTGTAGCTGTTGCTTGTGGCTTCGGAATATTTTTAGGCAATACTCGTTTTAAGCATTCAACTTTTAAAACTTTCACAGGCGAAGGATGGCAAACACAACGTACAGGGTATCTTCCTGAACAAGTAACTGCTTATGCAATGGCATGGCTATGTACCGTAAGAAACGAGGACACTTATTGGAAGCATATGCTGAATGACAGTATGCTTAAATTCTTCAACAAAAGTTTAGAGTATATTCAACAAAATCCAGACAAGGTAAAGTTTTAATAATAATTAATCTTAGAAACTTTAATTTGATTTCTTCAATTACTTATTGCATTATTGTTACTGGGAATGTTTTTCTGTATTATAGTCAAATATAGTCTTCAACATCATCATCCTCTATCCAAGCCTTCATGTCTGGCAGGACAACCTTTTCAATAAAATCAAAAAAGTCTTCATGTTCTGATTCTATTATACTCCAATCTTTAATATTCTGTTGAAATGATGGATGAAAAACAATAACTCTTTCAGTTATGCTATTTTCAATAATCTCAAATCCTGCAAACGTATCCATATCTTGCCTATGACCAAATGTAAAAATCCTCTTATCATCAATAGTTTCTTTACGAAATACTTCATTTGCAAAATCATATTGATTACTAATAGAGTTAAAATGCCATGGAATAAAGCGATTTAGATTCAATTTGCTAAACCATGTGTAAGAATTTGGTAAATTATTAATCATATACTATTCAAAATTAAAGCGCCTTAGCCTTACCACAATTATTGGCAGAGCTAAGGCGCATATTATTTTCTGAATACAGAAATGTTATCAGGAATTAATTATCTCTTCATTCTCCTTATCCAGATATTCCTGTACTATGCCAATGGCGTTGGTCACCACGTCGCTCAGGGCCACAATATAGCTGCCTTCGGTAGCATTGTTTATAGCGTGCTTTATGGCATCGGTTTCCAGCGGAATCATTTCATAGGTTACCCCATGCCCTGATTCTTTCAGCCCTTCAACAATAAGGTTGTTGATGTTTTCATCGGTACGGCCGCGCAGGTGCTTTTCCTGGCGGATAATAATATGGTCAAACATCCGGCCGGCAATCTTGGCACATTCGCGGATGTCCTCATCGCGGCGGTCGCCCACACCGGCTATGATACCTATTTTTTTGGTAGCTTCCACATTCTGTAAAAACTCTTCTACCGCCTGGTAGCCGGCCGGGTTATGTGCAAAATCAATAAGCACGCGGAACTTGCGGAACTCAAAAATATTCATGCGCCCCGGCGTTTGTGCCGCACCCGGTATAAAGGTGTTTAGCGAGAGGCTGATATCTTCCGTCTTGAAGCCCCACAGGTAACTGGCCAGTGTTGCCGCCAGCACATTTTCAATCATGAAACGCGCCTTGCCACCCATTGTAAGGGGTATATGCGATGCTTTTTCAATACGTATTTTCCACTCCCCTTTTTTGATGGTGATATATCCATCTTCATACACGGCGGTTATCTGCCCTGCTTTAGATGCTTCCTTAATTACAGGGTTGTTTTCATCCATACTGAACCACGCTACTTTGCAACGCAGTTCGTCAGCAATAACCACGCACTGCGGGTCATCGGCATTCAGCACTGCCCATCCACTTTTTTTCACGCTGCGCACCACCACGCTTTTCACCCCGCGCAGGTCTTTCAGGGTGTGTATGTCATTCAGTCCAAGGTGGTCTTCCTTAATGTTGGTAATAATGCCAATATCACACTTATGGAAACCCAGGCCTGAACGCAGTATGCCGCCACGGGCTGTTTCCAGCACCGCAAATTCAACCGTAGGGTCTTTCAATATGTATTCGGCGCTCATGGGGCCGGTAGTATCGCCTTTGTCCAGCATGTGGTTTTGCACATATATACCGTCTGACGTGGTGAAACCTACCCGGTAGCCGTTATTTTTAACAATATGGGCAATAAGCCTTGTAGTGGTAGTTTTACCATTAGTGCCTGTTACCGCAATAATGGGTATGCGGCTTGGCTTGCCCGGCGGGTACAGCATATCCAGCACCGGCGATGCCACATTGCGCGGCAATCCTTCGGCCGGGGCCAGGTGCATACGGAAACCCGGTGCGGCATTCACTTCCAGCACCACGCCGCCATTTTCGTTAAGCGGCTGGGTAAGGTTTTCGGCCATAATGTCGATACCACAAATATCCAAACCAATAACACGGGCAATCCTTTCGCAGATGAAAATATTCTCCGGGTGCATTTTGTCGGTCACATCAACTGATGTCCCACCCGTGCTCAGGTTAGCCGTACTTTTAAGGTAAACAATTTCACCATCGGCAGGTATGGTTTCCAGTGTATAGCCTTTCTTGGCCAGCAGGTCTTCCGTATCGCGGTCAACCGTAATTTCGGTAAGCACATTCTCATGCCCATAACCCCTGCGTGGGTCTTCATTTTCAGTATGGATTAACTGCTGTATGGTATCCACGCCATTGCCCTTTACGTGTGCAGGCTCGCGTTTGGCAGCGGCCACTACTTTATTATTGATAACAAGAACCCTGAAATCATAGCCGGTAACAAAACGCTCCACAATTACACGATGGCTGTATTTTTTGGCGTGTTCCAGTCCGGCTACGGCATCTTCAAAAGTCTTTACATTGATGGATGCCCCTTTGCCATGGTTGCCGTCCAGCGGCTTTATTACTATAGGATAGCCAATAGTGTCAATAATTTCTTTCAGGCCTTCCTCAGTTGAACATATACTGCCTTTTGCCACAGGAATTGAGGCTGCGCCCAGCATGCGCTTGGTTTGTTCCTTGTTTCCCGCAATATCTACCGCAATATGGCTGGTATTGGCGGTTATGGTTGCCTGGAAGCGAACCTGGTTTACCCCATACCCCAATTGTACCAGCGAGTTAGTGCCTAAGCGTATCCACGGAATATCGCGTTCTATGGCCTCTTCCACAATACTGCCGGTACTCGGCCCCAGGCGTACCCGCTCGCGTATCTCCCTCATGCGCTGTATATCGCCCTGAATATCATAATCTTCTGATTTTATTAAAGCCTCAGCAATGCGCACAGCCGATTCTGCTGCAAATTTGCCCACAGTTTCCTCTTCATAGCTGAATACTACATTGTATGTGCCGGGTGTTTTGGTTTCGCGCGTACGGCCATAACCGGTTTCCATACCGGCCAGGGTTTGTATTTCGAGGGCTATATGTTCTATCACATGGCCCATCCAGGTGCCGCCTTCAATACGTTTAAAAAAACCTCCGGGTTCGCCTTCAGAACAGCGATGGGTGTAAAGCGATGGTATCATGGCTTCAATCCGCTCCCGGAAACCATCAATCTTATTGGTGGGGAATTGCTCCATTTCTTCCAGGTCAAGGCGCATCTGGATAAGTTTTTTGCGGTAGGTACTCCAGATGTTAGGCCCGCGCAGAGCCTGTATTTTCAGGATTTTCATAAAAAGGTAGTGTGCTTATTGGTTAATGTATTGGTGTATTGTTTTTTGGCGTACTTTTTGGATATTGCCACCGGCACGGTATAATGCAGGGATTAATCGTTAGAAAATTACTTAAAAAAATATTCATATTCCAATATGTGTTAACATTTTTTGAAAATAATAAGTTTATGTCCCATTTTGGAAGAAATAATTTATTGTAAATTGCCATTTTTATGGTTTTAACTATTTTTGAAGCATGAATGTAAAAGGAAAATTAGTAATTATAGGGGGCGCAGTTGATAAAGGAAGCTTTACAGAAGCCACATTTGATGCCAACGTAGCCAATAATCTAAATTTTTTTGAAAAAGGGATACTCCGCAGGATAATCAATGAATCCAAACACCACGAAGATTCGCGTATTGAGGTAATTACCACCGCATCGGTAATACCGAGGGAGGTTGGCCCACAATATGTAAAAGCATTTGAATACCTGAAAGCACGTAATGTGGGGCTGCTGAATATTGAAACACGGGAACAATCCAACGACCCGGAGACACTGGCCCGTATAAAGGCGGCTGATGTGGTAATGTTTACCGGCGGAGACCAGCTAAGGCTTACTTCTATACTGGGTGGCACCAAGCTGCACGACATCATACTGGACAAGTTCAACAACGAAGATTTTATATACGCGGGCACATCTGCCGGTGCGGCTGCGGCTTCCAACAATATGATTTACCAGGGAAGCAGCCATGAAGCCCTCTTGAAAGGCGAAGTGAAAATTACCAGCGGATTGAGCCTGATACAGAACGTGATTATTGATACGCACTTTGTGCAACGTGGCCGCATTGGCCGCTTGTTCCAGGCGGTGGTGGGCAACCCGCGCGTGCTGGGCATTGGCCTGGGCGAAGACACCGGGCTGCTGATAACCGGCGACGGCAAGATGGAAGCCATAGGTTCGGGGCTTGTAATCCTGGTAGATGGGCGCACTATTGCCGACACCAACCTTACCCAGGTAGAAATGGGCAGGCCGATATCCATCAATAATCTTACGGTGCATGTAATGAGCATGTATGATATTTATGATCTTACTACCCACAAACTGGAAATACACAATTCGCAATATGCCGCAGAGCTTATGATTCCTGTAGAAACGGATGACGACAGGAAACCGGAAGCGGAAGATTTGGAGTAGTGGTAAGTAATCAGTACTCAGTCGCAGTTTTCAGTCACACTGAACTTGCCGAAGTACGGTCGCAGTCTCACTATACTGATAGCTATCGGGAGTCGAAGTGCAACGATAGTGGAAGCACAGTTACAGTTTTCAATCCAAAACCTAACACCCGACACACAAAACCTAACGCCCAACACCCAATAACCCAATATGAAAATCATCATACACGGCGGTTTTTTCAGTGAGTCGCACACCGACCCTGAAACGAAAAAGAAAAAGCAGGATGCCTTGGTAGCTATTGTTAAAGAAGCCTACCGCTACCTGCAAACCCACAGCGCACTGGAAAGTGTGATGCATGCCGTAACACTGCTGGAAGATGATGAGTTATTCAATGCCGGTATAGGCTCGCAGATACAAAGCGATGGCAAAATACGCATGAGCGCCAGCATTATGGATGGGACAACACAGAAAATGAGCGGTGTTATTAATATTGAGCAGGTGAAAAACCCTATACAGGTAGCTGCAAAATTGCTGCCCTTGGAAGACCGCATACTGGGTGGCGAAGGCGCTACTGCTTTTGCCCGGGAAAATAGTTTTGAAACATTCAGTACTGAAATACCCCAGCGCAGGAAAGAATATGAGGCTAAACTGAAAAGCCAGGGGCTTGGTACTGTGGGCTGCGTAGCGCTGGATGCCGATGGCCATATTGCAGTAGGCACATCTACCGGAGGGAAGGGCTTTGAGCTGGTAGGCCGTATATCTGACTCTGCTACCGTGGCCGGTAATTATGCCAATAATTTTTGTGGCGTGAGCTGTACAGGCGTTGGTGAAGATATTGTGAGCAATGCTACCGCTGCCAAAATTGTAACCCGGGTAACCGATGGTATGCCTATTGCTGAGGCATTTGAAAAAACTTTTGCCGAACTAACACCTTATGATGGTTTTTGTGGCGCTATAGCTATTGACCACTACGGCAACCTGTACCATCAGGACTCTCACCCCAGCATGGTTTTTGCCAGTTTTGACGGCACTGAAGTAAAAATATTTGAATAGTATTTTACCTATTCCATCAAAAGTAATTGAATTAAACTCTTCAGCAAAAAATATCAAAATTCCTTTTGGGGATTTAATAAAACCATATTAAAAGCTATATAGTTGTAAAAGTTGCAGTAAACTATTACAGCATTGCGCTTTAGTGTTAATTATTACGCTAAAGTTTTGCCAATATGGATTTTATTAACACCGGTGGCTGTTTATTTTGTTGTACTGATTAGTAAATCAGGCATTCAACTAAAATCAATACAGCCAACTCATGAAAATCCTGAAAACACAAGTGCTTCGCGGGCCTAACATCTGGAGCAACTACCGTACAAAACTTATACAAATGCGCCTTGACCTGGAAGAGATGGAATACTTCCCTACTGACCGTATTCCGGGTTTCCGCGAAGGCCTCCAAAAAATGTTGCCGGGACTTATTGAACACGAATGCAGTGAAGGCAGGCGTGGTGGTTTTTTCCTTCGTGTAGAACTCGGCACCTGGATGGGACATGTAATTGAGCACATTGCGCTGGAAATACAAAGCATGGCAGGTATGAATGTTGGCTATGGCCGTACCCGCAGCACTATAGATGAGGGAGTGTACCATGTGGTTTTTGCCTATGAACACGAAGAAGCAGGCCTGTATGCGGCCCAGGCTGCCTTCAGGATTGCAGAGGCATTAATTAATGATGAAGAATATGACCTTGAGGCTGATATTGCTGCACTGAAAAAAATATGTGCGCAAAATTGCCTTGGCCCCAGCACCAAAAGTATTGTGGACGAAGCACAAAAACGCGGCATACCTTATATGCGATTGGGAAATGACTCGATGATTCAGTTAGGGTACGGAGCAAAACAAATGCGTTTTCAGGCAACAACTACCTGCAAAACTAATGTTATGGCGGTGGAAATTGCCTGCAACAAGAAGCGAACCAAGGAGTTACTGGAACTATCGGGCATACCGGTGCCTAAAGGAACAATATGTACCGATGAAGAAGGGTTGAAAGCTGCTATTGCCCAACTGGGTTTTCCGTTGGTAATAAAACCTTTGGACGGGAATCAGGGTAAAGGTGCGACAATAAATATCGGCACAGAAGATGAAGCTATAGCTGCTTTGGCTCATGCACAAACTTTTGGCAGAAGGGCTATTGTGGAAAAATATATCAGCGGATTTGATTTCCGTATGCTGGTGATTGACAATAAATTTGTGGCAGCAGCAAAACGTGTGCCTGCAGCAGTAACCGGAAATGGTATTGATAGCATTGAAAAACTGATTTCACAGGTAAATACCGATCCTAAGCGGGGTGATGGCCACGAGAACATGCTTACCAAAATAAAGCTGGATAGGGATACCGAAGAGATGTTACGCAAAGCAGACTATACTTTGCAGACTATACCCTATGCAGGAGAAACAGTTTATTTAAAAAGCACGGCAAACCTTAGCACAGGTGGCTATTCTGAAGACGTGACGGATTATGTTCATCCGGCTAACATAGCTTTGGCAGAACGCGTTGCAAGAATAATAGGCCTTGACATTTGCGGTATAGACATCATGGCAACCAGCCTTAGCGAGGCTGTTGTGGAAACCGGCGGGGCTGTACTGGAAGTAAATGCAGCTCCTGGCTTCAGGATGCACCTTGCTCCTACTATTGGCCAGCCGCGCAATGTAGCAGCACCTGTGGTGGACATGCTGTATCCTGAAGGCGCTGAAAGCAGAATACCTATTATTGGCGTTACGGGTACTAACGGAAAAACCACTACTACCCGCCTTTTAGCCCATATAGCCAAAAATGCGGGTTACAAAACAGGCTATACCACTACCGATGGTATTTATATTGATGGCATACTCCACCAAAAAGGCGATACTACCGGCCCGGCCAGTGCACAGTACATATTGCGTGACCCATCAGTTGAGTTTGCCGTACTGGAAACGGCCCGCGGCGGCATGCTTCGCGCCGGTATGGCTTATGACCAGTGCGATATAGGTATTATTACCAATATTAAAGAAGACCACTTAGGGTTGAACGATATTCATACGCTGGAAGACCTTGCCGAAGTGAAAAGCATTGTGGTACGGGCAGTAAAGAAAAACGGCTGGGCTATATTGAATGCCGATGACGAGCAATGTGTGCGCATAGCCGGCGAACTGGATTGCAATGTGGCATTTTTCAGCATGGATGAAAATAATGAGTTGGTACAGCAACTTATTTCTGCCGGGCGAACTGTAGCGATATATGAAAGTGGCTGGATTACCATAAAACAGGGTGATAAAACTACCCGTATAATTGACGTGGACAAAGTACCGCTTACTATGGCTGGAAAGGTAAAATTTATGATTGCCAATGCCATGACGGCTGCTTTAGGCGCTTACCTGTATGGGTTTACGCCTATGCAGATTGCTGCATCGCTACAAAGTTTTGAGCCCGGCTTTGAACAGACTCCGGGCAGGATGAACCTGTTTGAACTGAAGCGCTTTAGCGTTTTGGTTGATTATGCACATAACCCACACGGCCTACAGGCTATAGAAGATTATTTGAAGCAGGTTAACGCTCACCGTAAAATAGGGATTATATGCGGTGTGGGTGACAGGCGCGATGAAGACATTCGCAACTGTGCTGCTATTGCCGGCAGGATGTTTGACCATGTGATTATCCGTGAAGATAAGGACCTCCGCGGCCGTAAAGCCCAGGAAATTGAAAAACTGATTATGGAAGGGCTTGCTGAAAGCAGTAAAGCAGTAACACATGAGTATATTGCCGATGAGGTTGAAGCAATAAAACATGCTATGCAGATTGCCGGGGAAGGCGACTACATCGTGTCTCTCACTGAACGGATAACAGATGTGGTAAATGTTATAAAAGAGCGGATTGCCAAAGAAGAAAAAGAAACCCGCTTAATGATGCAGAGCGCATAAACAGATTGTTAGACTATTAGATAGTTAGATTTTTAGACTGTTCGATAAATAAAAAGCAGCCACACTTCAACAAGCTCAGTGTGGCTGCTTTTTTTGATCAAATGCTCGCTTAGTTCTCTCAAAAGGGTTAAAGTATTATCCCGGATTACTCCTTATAATTGGCGCCATATTGTATTGCACCCATAAGGATACCTGTATTTATATCTTTCAGGGATTTGAATTTTATGCAATATCCGGTTATGCTGGCCTTGCCTATATCTTTACCATAGGTTTGGGCTAAAAATGATTTATCTTTTATACCGAGGATATAAACTGAAATCCCGGTGGTATTGGCACTTATACCTAGTCGGAAGAAATCCCTTGTTTTGCCGTTGGCATATTTTATTACCTGAAAACCATAGCCAATAGTAGGATTGGCAACAGTTTTATTCTCGGCGTTTTTACCATCATCAAACCATAACCGGCAGCCCGGCAACGCATCAAGAATAAGCTGGTGAAGCTCCATCATCTCATTGCGCTTAGCCTCGGGCTGCCCTTTTATATAGTTTTCTATTTGTTTCTCTATTTCCACAAATATAAATATTAGGTGTTTATTCTGTTTGAACAATATAATTCAACTCCGTCACACCTGAAGTAAACTGCTGGGTGCTGACTAATTTCAGTTTGGTTTTGTTTTTTACATTGGTAAAAAGCGGTATTCCCTGCCCAAGTATAACCGGGTTTACAAACAGCCAGTAACCATCAATCAGGCCTTGTTCAATAAGGGCATGCGTTGCCGTAGGGCTGCCAAACAGCAGGATGTCTTCACCTGACCTTTGTGTTATTTGGTTTAAATTTTCCAGAAGGTTATCACTAATGATGGTTGTGTTGGGTAAGCCTGTACCTTCCATAGTTTTTGACAGCACTACTTTATGTACTTTCTCATACCATTTAGAGTGGTTAATGTCGTGCCTGCTGGCATCGGGTTTATCGGCTGCGGTAGGCCAGTAGCTTTCCATCATGTCATAGGTTACGCGTCCGTACAGTGCAGTATCGCCAGTACTGATCCGTTTCTCTACGTGGTCAAAAATTTCGTCGTTTACGGTTATCCAGTCCATCTCGCCGTTAGGGCCAGCCACAAAACCGTCGAGCGATATGTGCATAAAAGAAATTATTTTTCTCATGGTTATCTTTGATTTATATCAAAAGTAACTTTTCCCGGGTTAGGTACTGATGTGCATTGCGGACAATTGCAAGGGGCGTATGCGACAATCTGTAAGTATAGAGTAGGAATACTGATCTGAATGAAAAAAGCGTAAGACACCGAAATATCTTACGCTTTTTTTGTGACCACGATGGGACGTATTTTTGCAAGTGTAGTGGTTTACGGAACTTTACAGGGCAGGAAATAATGTAGAGACAGAATAGGGATTTTAAATGGATAATAAAAACCAAATTATTAAAATTTAATAGCTTTCATTATATTCAGTTATCATTAAATCGGGATTATCGTTTGCATACTTAACCGATATTGTATCTCCAACATTAATTACATCATCGACATCATATCCATCGCTCTGTATGTACTCTTTACCATTAATTTTGTATTTTACTCTAATATGCCTACCCTTATAGGCAGTTTTTTTTATAACAACACCTTTGGTATATTTAAAATTTTGATTAATCTGTTTTAGATCATTATTTCGTATTTCATCCAAAATATAGAAAAAACAGACAAATATTATAACGATAACTAATATTGTAATGATTTTACTTTTCATAATCCTACGCTTTATTTGAGAAGCTTTATTAATAACTTCACTCACTAGATCTTTTGCGGCAGCCTTTACCATTTGTGCTTGACAGGGATCTGAATAGGGGTCATTTAAATGGTACGATTCAATATTATTTTAAGGCTAAGTTGTAAAGAAAGAGCTCCGCAGTGCAGAGCTTTTCGTACGTTTCGACGTTTTTTCCTGTCATAAAAAGTGACCACGATGGGATTCGAACCCATACGCCTTGCAGCACCACCCCCTCAAGATGGCGAGTCTACCAGTTTCTCCACGTGGCCAAATTGCAATAAACAAAAAAAGTTAAGCGGAAAAGCTTAACTTTTGTGACCCGGCTGGGATTCGAACCCAGGACCCCATCATTAAAAGTGATGTGCTCTACCAGCTGAGCTACCGAGTCAGTGCGTTCAGTGAAATTACAGGTCTTAATAGTGACCCGGCTGGGATTCGAACCCAGGACCCCATCATTAAAAGTGATGTGCTCTACCAGCTGAGCTACCGAGTCATTTTCATTCCCTGAATGCGGGTGCAAATATACGGATGTATTATTTATTAATCAAAACGAAATTATTATAAATTTGAGTTTTTTTTCGACTAATTTAATAACGGCTTAGTTTATAAGGGCTTATTACATGAAAAAGATATTACTTACCGGTTATATGGCTTCCGGCAAAACCACAATAGCCCTTTTATTATCAAAAGCGGCCGGTATTTCTTACAATGATTTAGATGATATTATTGAAGAAAAAGCAGGAAAAAGCATTAGCCAGCTGTTTGCTGAAGACGGGGAGATAAAATTCCGGAGGCTGGAGCATGAGGCTTTGAAAGAGTCGGTTGAAGCTAATGAAGATTTTGTGCTTGCCCTTGGCGGCGGCACACCGTGCTATGCCAACAACCACGAATTTTTAATGCGGGATGATGTGGTTTCGGTATACCTCAAGGCCGGCATACCTGAATTGGTAAACCGCATAAAGGAACAGGACAAGCAACGACCGCTGCTCATTAATCATAATGATGATGAATTGCAGGAGTTTGTAGCCAAGCACCTTTTTGACCGCAGCTGGTTTTATCACCAGGCCAAACATGTGGTACAGGTAGATGGCAAGCTGCCGCAGGATATTGTGAATGAAATTATGAGCCTGTATTAGCTAAGGCAGGCATATTCCTCATCGCCAAAAACCACCTGTATGTGTTCCTGCAATGAGGTGGAAAGTGAAAGTCCCTTAAAATCGGCCTTTACGGGATATTGCTTATGGTTACGGTCAACCAATACTGCCGTCTTGAATTTCTTTAAAGGCACATCAAGAAAATGTTTTACGCCATATATAAGCGTGGTGCCGCTGTTCAGCACATCATCGGCCAGTACCAGGCATTTGTTGGCATAGGCATCGCTGGGCAATGATGTTTCCACTTTTTCCAAAGGCTGCTGCTTGTTGATTCTCACCTCGCAAAGGGTAACCTTCAGGTCAGATATTTTAGTGAGCTCGGCGGCCAGCTTTTCAGCAAATATGTAGCCATTGCTGGCAATACCGGCAATTACCACTTCCTTCTCATCCGAAAAAGTTTCATATACCTGGTACGCTATACGCTTTATCTTGTGTTCTATTTCCTGCCTGGTTAGTATTATATTCATTGTGTGTTGTGTTTTTATATGTGATTTAATCAACGTCGCCTGTGTCTTCAGCATCCAGGCCATAATCGTCCAGTTCGCGGCGGTCTTTTTTGGTAGGCCTGCCGGTGCCTTTGGCGCGGTAATGCTCTTTAGACAGTTTCAACAGTTCCAAATGCTCGAATGACTCAGCCGGAGTTTCATCCTTGCGGTATATATCTACCAGTTTGGGGCCAACGCGGTTAGCGGGTATGTCCAGCACCTGCAAAATGTAATTTATCTGGTCGCGGCGCACGGTAATTTTATCCCCCGGAAAAACATCCCTAGATGGTTTTGCCTGCTGCCCATTTACAGTTATATGCCCTTTTTGGCATGCCTGGGTGGCAATGCTGCGGGTTTTGTAGTAGCGCACACACCATAAATATTTATCTATCCTCATACTAATTCCTCAAAAACGTTGTTATAAAGCCATACAAAAATAAATGAAAATTGTATCTTGCGCCCATTAAAAAAAAATTAAAATGAAGAGATTTTTACAGGCTTATGCCCTGCTTGCTGTTGCCGTATTTTTTACCGGCTGTAAAAAAGATGATGATAGCGATATACCACCACCGAGGGACCCTGCACTACAGTATACTGTAGAAAAGCCGCAGATAGAAGAATACCTAAATAAACATTACATAGAGGTTGATGCTGATTTTAATGTAACTTTTGGCCTGGTTGATGACACACACCCTGTATCTATAATGAACCAAACGCAGTATCCAATCCAGCAAAAACTTATCACTTATAATAATGTTGAATATACACTTTACTACCTGTCTTTCAGGCAAGGCGTAGATAACCAGCCTACAAGGGCAGATAATGTGCTTACTGCCTATAAAGGGCATTTAATGAATGAAGCGAGTACAGTTTTTGATGAATCGCCTTTTCCCCAGAGTTTCTCGCTCCTTTCAGGCACTATAGAAGGCTGGCAGCAAATTATCCCGCTATTTAAAGCCGGCACAGTAGTATCAGGCAACCCGCAAAATCCGGCTTCATTCCAGGATTATGGTGCAGGCGTTATGTTCCTGCCGTCAGCTATGGGCTATTACAATTATGCTCAATCGGGCATTCCGGCCTATTCGCCACTTATCTTTACGTTTAAACTTTACCGTGCACAGTATTTGGATACTGACAGGGATGGCCTTCTAAACAAGGATGAAAAAAGCCCTGACCCAAATATTACAGATATTGCCCTTTATGACAGCGATGGCGACGGAAGACCTAACTATCTTGATGTAGATGATGATGGTGATGGTATATATACATCAGACGAAATAGATTACAATGGCACTACACCTGTAGATTTCAACACAATACAGGATTGTGCAGGCGGCACCAGCGGCACTAAAAAACACCTGGACCCAACCTGCCAATAAAATAAAATCTAAGCCAATAAAAAATCCCGCTCAATTAACTGAGCGGGATTTTTGTTTTATAATGTTGAGGAATTATTTTTTTCTTCCCACCGCTTTTTCAGCGGCAGCAGCAATAGCCTGGTTGTTAAGTTTGTATTTTTCCATAAGCTGGTCAGGCGTACCCGATTCGCCAAAGCTATCATTCACGGCTACGAACTCCTGCGGCACGGGATTGTTCAGCGCCAGTGTGCGTGCCACGCTCTCGCCAAGGCCGCCCAGTATGTTATGCTCTTCAGCCGTAACAACGCATCCTGTTTTGGCTACTGATTTCAGTATTGCCTCTTCATCAAGCGGTTTTATGGTGTGTATGTTGATCACTTCAGCCGAAATGCCTTTGGCTTCTAAAGCTTCGGCAGCTACAAGCGCTTCCCAAACCAGGTGGCCCGTAGCAACTATGGTAACATCGCTACCTTCGGTAAGCATTACAGCCTTGCCAATTACAAACTCACCATTTTCAGGAGTAAAGTTAGGAACGGACGGACGGCCAAAACGCAGATACACCGGCCCATGATGGTCGGCAATTGCTATGGTAGCGGCTTTGGTCTGGTTATAATCGCAGGTATTGATTACTGTCATTCCCGGAAGCATTTTCATAAGGCCAATATCCTCCAGTATCTGGTGGGTTGCGCCATCTTCACCCAGGGTAAGCCCAGCATGCGACGCACATATCTTCACATTCTTATCAGAATAGGCTACACTCTGGCGAATCTGGTCATAAACCCGTCCGGTAGAAAAGTTGGCAAATGTACCTGTAAAAGGTATTTTACCACCTATGGTAAGGCCGGCTGCCATGCCAATCATGTTAGCTTCGGCAATGCCTACCTGGAAAAAACGCTCAGGGTGGTTCTTTTTGAAGTCGTCCATTTTAAGCGACCCGATAAGGTCAGCACAAAGGGCAACTACGTTTTCATTTTTTTGGCCCAGTTCGGTAAGGCCTGCCCCAAAACCGGAGCGTGTATCTTTATTTCCTGTATTTGTGTATTTCATATCTAATTTCAGATTTATGATTTCAGATTTCAGATTGCCATGCATTGCGGCCAGATGTGATTCAAGATGTATCGCGTTCAGTGAAGCTCAATCTGAAATCTACATTCTGAAATCTAAAATATTTTTAATAATCCCCTAACGTTACTGCATTCTGCTCAAAAGCTTTGGCCAGCTGCTCATCGTTTGGCGCCTTGCCGTGCCATGCGTGCGTGTGCATCATGTAGTCCACGCCGTTGCCCATTTCTGTGTGCAGCATCACGGCTACCGGCCTGCCCTGCCCTGTTTTAGCCTTGGCTTCCAGCATGCCTGCTATAATCGCTTCCAGGTTGTTGCCCAGCTGAATTTCAACCACATCCCAGCCAAAAGCAACAAATTTAGCGCTTATACTGCCCATGTTCAGTACCTCATCAGTTGTGCCGTCAATCTGTTTGCCATTAAGGTCAACCGTAGCAATAATGTTATCAACCTTATAGGCCGATGCATACATTATAGCTTCCCAGTTTTGGCCTTCCTGCAACTCACCATCACCATGAAGGGAATATACAAGGTGGTTGTCTTTATTAAGTTTTTTGGCCTGTGCGGCACCAACGGCTACGCTAAGCCCCTGTCCAAGAGAGCCTGAAGCAATGCGAACGCCCGGGAGGCCTTCGTGTGTAGTAGGGTGGCCCTGCAGCCTGGAATCGATATGGCGGAACGTAGCCAGCTCGCTCACCGGGAAATACCCACTGCGGGCAAGCACGCTATAAAACACCGGAGATATGTGGCCGTTGGAAAGGAAAAAGATATCCTCATCCTTACCATCCATGTCCCAGCCATCTTTGCGGTCCATCAAAACCTGGTAAAGTGCAACCATAAATTCGGTACAGCCAAGCGAACCGCCCGGGTGGCCGGAGTTTACTGCATGTACCATCCTAAGGATGTCTCTTCTTACCTGTGTAGTTAAATCATTAAGTTGTTGTGTGTTAGGCTTCATTTTTTGAGTTAAAGTTAAACAGCGGCAAAGATAATCAGATATTTCGATTTTAGCAGGCTAGATTTTAGATTGTTGTATAAGGATGCTGCCTGAAATAAAAATCCCGGATTATATAGTCCGGGATTTTTTGGGTTAGTGGTATGTATTAATTATTCTTTTGCAAGGGTGCCTTCCTGTCTGAAACCATCTTTACCGGATATTACATACTTGTAAATCCCTTTATTATGTCCATCTAGCGATATTACTGTATCAACTTTACCACTTATTATTTCCTTGCCGGAAAGGTCAAATATACTCACGCTATATCCTGATCCATTTTCTCCTTTGAAAATAACTTCAGATTTTACAGGGTTGGGATAAACAATAAAATCTTTTTTGTTATTTTTTTCAATTGCTCCTGCAGGCCTTCCAAATCCGCCTCCGCCGGTAATACCGCCATATATTGGTATAGGGAAAGTCCTCAAAAATGTACTGCTGCAAGTTTGGTAATAAGCAATTACATTAGCGCTTACTATAGGGTTGGACTGGTAAGCAGTAAAAGTAGCCATTGCTGATGTTGTACTGCTAAAACCTGCAGTAGTGCCATTTTGGTAGGTTACCATCCAGTTATATTGCACACCCACAAGAAATCCGGGAGTAGTGCTGGCCTGTAAAGTTACCGTTGGAGGATTTGAATTGGTGCTCGCTATATAAAAAGATGATACACCAACCTGGAAATTGCAAGGCGGCACCGCTGGTGAGATAGTTCCTGTTTTTGTACAGCTAACACATTCGCCATTAATAAAATAGGTAACACTTACACTGTAAGCTCCTGCGGTATTTGCAACAACACTTACCGAATTGCCGGTGTTTGAGCCTGAAATTGACGCGCCACCTGTAGCAGTCCAATAATAACAATCAGCGCATTGAGCTGAAACAGAAGGTACACTGAACGTGTAAGTTGATCCGGTAACAGGCGATAACGCACCTCGTATTGAACATTGTGCGCCTGCATAATTAGATACTAATGTAACTAATAGTAATAATAGTATTTTTTTCATGGTTGATTTTGGTTCCCAGTGCATAATTGCTTAAGGCTGCTGGTTTTGGAACACATTGTTTGTCAGCCTATTGATGTATCCGGATACAGTAATAAAAGTATGCAAGGCTTTTGATATATTAAATAATAATTATGATAATTTAACTTAAATTTTACATTTTATCTATTATAAAGATATATTAATTGATAATTTATTTATCAGTATCTATTATATACATATTTTTTATATTGTTATAAATTCCGAAATCTAAAATCTGAAATCTAAAATCTGAAATAGTATCTTTGCAGGCTGTAAAAGAGGAACATGAAATTTGATTTACTTACTAAAGACCCGCTTTCAAAAGCCCGTGCAGGAGTTGTAACTACCGACCATGGCGCTATACAAACCCCTATATTCATGCCGGTTGGCACAGTAGCATCTGTAAAAGGGGTGCACCAAAGAGAACTGAAAGACGACATTAACCCTGATATCATACTTGGCAATACCTATCACCTGTACCTGCGCCCGCAAACCGATATACTGGAAAAAGCTGGGGGACTGCATAAGTTTATGAACTGGGACCGCAACATCCTTACCGATAGTGGCGGCTACCAGGTATATTCGCTTTCGGCCAACAGGAAAATTAAGGAAGAAGGCGTGAAGTTCAAGAGCCATATTGATGGTTCGTACCACTTTTTCTCTCCTGAAAGCGTTATGGAGATACAACGTACCATAGGTGCAGATATCATTATGGCGTTTGATGAGTGTACCCCCTACCCTTGCGATTACCGCTACGCCAAGCGCTCTATGCACATGACGCACCGCTGGCTGGACAGGTGTATTGCGCACCTTGAAAAGCTGCCGTACAAGTATGGTTATGAGCAAACGTTTTTCCCAATTGTGCAGGGCAGTACGTATAAAGACCTTCGCCAGCAATCGGCTGAATATATAGCCAACGCCGGCGCACAGGGCAATGCTATAGGTGGACTTTCAGTAGGGGAACCGGCTGAAGAAATGTATGCCATGACTGATGTGGTGTGCAGCATTTTGCCGGAAGACAAGCCGCGTTATTTGATGGGTGTGGGAACGCCAATCAATATTTTAGAGAATATTGCGTTAGGTGTAGATATGTTTGACTGCGTGATGCCTACGCGAAATGCCAGGAACGGCATGCTGTTTACCGCACACGGCACCATCAACATAAAAAACAAGAAGTGGGAAGCTGATTTTTCCCCACTTGATGAAATGGGCATAACGTTTGTTGACAGGGAATACACCAAGGCCTACCTGCGCCACCTGTTTGCCGCTAATGAGTTTTTAGGCAAGCAGATTGCTACCATACATAACCTTGGATTTTACATGTGGCTGGTGCGCGAAGCCAGGAAACACATTATTGATGGTGATTTTTATACCTGGAAAGAAATGATGGTGAAGCAGATGAGCCAAAGGCTATAATTGATAACTTTAGATTGTAAATTTCAGATTGGCCCGCAACTTTATAACTTTGAACCTTACAACCTTGCAACTGTGTAAATGAAACTAATTGATAAATATATTTTAAAGCGCTACCTCGCCACGTTTTTCGTAATGCTGCTGCTGTTCATACCTATCGGGATTGTGATAGACGTATCTGAGAAGGTAGGCCGCATACTGGAAAACAAGGTGCCTTTCCTTCAGGTGATGAAGTACTATGGCGATTT
Source organism: Flavobacterium sp. (assembly GCA_041916875.1). GTDB lineage: Bacteria > Bacteroidota > Bacteroidia > Flavobacteriales > Flavobacteriaceae > Flavobacterium. The sequence continues at coordinate 233,084 of JAYRYS010000004.1, read as the reverse complement.
TACCATATACTTTGCCAACCTGCTTTTCCCCATTTTCCTATTTTTATCGGTTATCTGGTTTACATCCAAGTTGGCCAATAATACCGAGATTATTGCCATATTAAGTTCGGGTATATCGTTCAACAGGTTCCTGAGGCCCTATATTATAGGGGCAACCATAATATCTCTGCTTGCATTGGTTATGGGAGTGTTCCTTGTGCCAAAAGCCAGTAAAGGTTTTAATGATTTTCGCTATACTTACCTGAAACGTAATGCAGAGATTCGCCAAAACCTGGACGTGTATAAACAGATCAGCGATAACGAATTTATTTACGTGAGCAGCTACAACTATGTTACCAGCAATGGCTATAACTTTACACTTGAAAGTTTTAAAGGTGAAAAACTTGACTATAAAATTACAGCAAACTCCATCAGTTGGAATGAAAAAGACAGCACTTATACTCTTAATGGCTATGTAAAACGTACTGTAGGAGAGCTGGAAGATAAAATTGAACGCAAGCCTTCTAAAAAGTTTAAATTTGCTTTTATGCCGGATGACCTTACGCCAACTATTTATGCCGCCGAAACCATGTCGTTAGGCGAACTTAACGATTTTATTGATAAGGAACGTGAGCGTGGGTCAGGCAACATTAATGCTTATCTGGTAGTGCTTTATAAGAAGTACAGCATTCCTGTATCGGCATTTATCCTTACCATTATTGCTGTAGCAGTATCATCCATGAAGCGCCGCGGCGGTATGGGTGTTAATCTGGCCATGGGTATTGGCCTGGCCTTTACTTTTATCTTTTTTGATAAGGTTTTTGGTACTATGGCCGAAAAATCAAGCATACCACCACTTTTGGCCGTATGGTTCCCTAACATTACCTTCGGCATTTTAGCTATTTACCTGCTGCGCAATGCCAAACGATAATGTAAAGAATTATCTGCACCTGCATTTTATAGTATTTGTATGGGGCTTTACCGCAGTGTTGGGCAAACTCATCAGCATAAATGCATTCCCTTTGGTATGGTACCGTATGTGTATCGCTGTAGTACTTATGGCAGTTTATGCAATAGTTGCAAAAGTACCCATGGCAGTGTCATCCAAAACTTTTGGGCGGTTCATTATTGCGGGGCTTATCATTGCACTTCATTGGTTCACTTTTTTTGAAGCTATCAAGGTTTCTAATATCTCTATTACCCTGGCCTGCCTCAGCACAGGGGCTTTCTTCGCCTCTATACTGGAATCGGTCATCTTTGGGAAAAAGATAGTGTGGTATGAATTGCTGATGGGCATAGTAGTTATCCTTGCCCTTTGTATCATCATATACGGCGATTACCTTTTTGTACTGCTTAATGCGTGGTGGGACGGTAACTATACTCCCCAACTTGCCACCGAGCTTTTTAATGAAATGAGCCTGGGCCGTGGCGATATGTTTTGGGGCGTAGTAATTGCATTAATATCTGCATCACTTTCAGCCATGTTTGCCATCATCAACGGAAAATTTGCAAAGCAGCACAATCCGGTAGCCATATCGCTGTACGAATTGTTGGGCGGCATCTTTTTCTTTTCGCTTTACTTATTAATTGACGGGCAATTTACCACACAATTCTTCACCCTTTCTGATAATGACTGGCTATGGCTATTTTTACTCGGCTCAGTATGTACTGCCTATGCTCAGATTGGCGCAGTACAGGTTATGAAAACTGTAACCCCCTATACCATGATGCTTACCATAAACCTGGAGCCGGTATATGGGATTATTCTTGCACTTTTGGTTTTCCATGATAGCGAAAAGATGGGGATTGCCTTCTATATTGGTGCGGTAATCATTTTAAGTGCTGTGATAATCAATGGCATAATCAAGAATTACAGTAAAAATTAAAACTAAGTAATTGTTACGCTTTCTATCTCCGCTTAAAATTTTATCTTTGTAAGCTATAAAAACAACAACTCCTTGTAATATGGAATATTTAGATTTTGAACTTCCGATTAAAGAGCTTGAAGACCAGCTGGATAAATGTACGATTATAGGCCAGGAATCGGATGTGGATGTATCTAACACCTGCAAACAGATTGAAAAGAAACTTGAGGAAACCAAGAAAAAAATATACAAGAATTTAACGGCATGGCAAAGGGTTCAGCTATCAAGGCACCCAAGCCGTCCCTACACCATGGACCACGTAAAAGCGCTTGCCGGCGATACCTGGCTGGAGCTTTTCGGCGACCGTTCTTTTAAAGATGATAAAGCCATGATAGGCGGGCTTGCCAAAATAGGTGGGCAGTCTTTCATGATTATTGGCCAGCAAAAAGGCTATAATACCAAAACAAGGCAGTACCGCAATTTTGGTATGGCCAATCCTGAAGGCTACCGCAAAGCACTGAGGCTGATGAAAATGGCGGAGAAATTCGGCATACCTGTAGTAACGCTTGTTGATACCCCGGGCGCTTACCCTGGGCTTGAGGCAGAGGAGCGCGGACAGGGCGAAGCCATTGCACGTAATATTTTTGAGATGGTGCGCCTTAAAACCCCTATCATCACCGTTATAGTAGGTGAAGGAGCATCGGGTGGTGCTTTAGGCATAGGCGTAGGCGATAAAGTATACATGCTGGAAAACACATGGTACTCGGTAATATCTCCTGAATCGTGCTCATCCATCCTTTGGAGGAGCTGGGAATACAAGGAGCAGGCAGCCGAAGCGCTTAAGCTTACTTCGTATGACATGAAGAAGCAAAACCTGATTGACGACATTATACCTGAACCGCTTGGAGGTGCCCACTATGATAGGGAAACCACTTTTAAGAGCGTAGAGGAATACATACTGAAAGGCTTTAACGAACTGAAAGACTTATCAACAGCCGAGCTGGTAGCGCAAAGGATGGACAAGTACAGTAAAATGGGCGAATTCAAGGAATAATAAGCCTTCGTGGCATAATTGGTCCGAAGCCTTACCGCTTCGGATTTTTTTTGGCTTTTCAACAAAATTTAATTGGTTATCAACAACTTATAAACACACCGCTCTTAACAATTGCTTAACGTTTCGTTTTCAATTTTAAGTACATTAGCAATATGGAAAATATCAGGAACATAAACCCCGTAAAAGTTGATAAGGCCACTATTATCAACCTGGAGAAAGGGAAGTTGCCCCCACAGGCGCTGGACCTTGAGGAAGCCGTACTGGGCGCTATGATGATTGACAAAAAGGGGGTTGATGAGGTTATTGACATCCTGCAGCCTGATGCTTTTTATAAAGATGCCCACAAATACATTTTTGAGGCTATTGTACAGCTTTTTAACGACACACAGCCTATCGACCTGCTTACGGTTTCGGCACAGCTTAAAAAGAATGCCAAGCTGGAATTATCGGGTGGCGATTTCTACCTGATACAGCTTACGCAGAAAATATCATCATCAGCGCACATTGAGTTCCACTCGCGCATTATCCTGCAAAAATACATACAGCGCAGCCTCATCAAGATTTCAAGTGAGATTATCGAGGAATCGTATGATGAGACTACTGACGTTTTCGACCTGTTAGATAAAGCAGAATCCCGCCTGTATGAAGTAACGCAAGGCAACATAAAGCGCAGCTCTGAAACGGCGCAAAGCTTGGTAATACAGGCTAAAAAACGCATTGAAGAAATCGCTAACCGCGAAGGCCTCAGCGGTGTGGCAACCGGGTTTAACGACCTGGACAAGCTTACATCGGGCTGGCAGCCGAGTGACCTTATCATTATAGCAGCAAGGCCGGGTATGGGTAAAACGGCGTTTGTACTTTCTATGGCGCGCAACATCGCTATTGATTTTGGGCATCCGGTGGCGCTGTTCTCCCTGGAGATGTCATCAGTACAGTTGATTACGCGTTTGATTTCCAGTGAAACAGGCCTGTCGTCTGAAAAGCTGCGTACCGGCAAGCTGGAAAAACACGAGTGGGAGCAGCTGAGCATCAAGGTAAAAGACCTGGAAAAAGCCCCATTGTATATTGACGATACGCCTTCGCTTTCCATTTTTGACCTTAGGGCCAAGGCGCGCAGGCTTTCATCACAGTACGGCATCAAGATGATTATCATCGATTACCTTCAGCTGATGACAGCCGGCGGTAGCGGTAAGGGTGGCGGCAACCGTGAACAGGAAATCTCCACCATATCCCGAAACCTGAAGGCATTGGCCAAGGAACTGAACGTACCGGTTATTGCGCTTTCGCAGCTATCGCGTGCGGTGGAAACCCGTGGCTCCAGCAAGCGCCCGCTACTGTCTGACCTTAGGGAATCAGGTGCGATTGAGCAGGATGCGGATATCGTATCGTTCATTTATCGCCCGGAATACTACAAGATTGACGAGTGGGATGATGAGGAAAGGTCGCCAACGCAGGGCCAGGCTGAGTTTATCGTGGCCAAGCACCGTAATGGCGGATTAGACAACATCAGGCTCAAATTTATTGGCAGCCTGGGTAAATTTGATAATCTTGACGATTTCGCCTCGCCTTTTGATGAATTGCCAAGCAGCATGAACGACAGCAGTGCGGCGTTCATTACTAAAAACCTGCCTTCGGCCAACGATGCCTTTGGCAGCAACATGAACAGCGGCAATGACGACGATGTGCCGTTCTAAATAAAAACCAACAATACTTAAAATTTTACGATATGGAAGAAAACATCATTGATTACGATCAGCTGACACAGGAAATAAGGGAAATGGTAGTACAGGGAGCCATATTTTTATCGCCTAACTAAAAAAAGCACTTCCATTGAAGTGCTTTTTTTGGATTATTAGACTGTTCGATTATTAGATTTTTCGACATTATACTAATAATCATCTTAACCTTATTATCAATTTTCGGCAAGAGTGTAGCTGGTTCCCTTCTTGAGAGGGGCTAGGGGTGTAAAAATCCACGCAATTAGAGTCATCCCCGTCACAAAAAATCCGTGAAAATCCGCCCAATCAGCGTTATCCGCGCTCCTTAACCATTCATAATTCCCAATTGTTAATTACTACGTCTTCAGCTTCTTCTTCCTCGCCGCCGGGAAAAGCACATTGTTAAGTATCAGCCTGTAACCCGGTGATGTGGGGTGAAGGTCCAGCGTGGTTGGGGCATCGCCAACGCGGTGCTGGTAATCTTCCGGGTCGTGGCCACCGTAAAAAGTAAACATACCCTTACCCTTGGTGCCGTGAATGTAACGCGCCTCGCCGGTTTGCTTATTTTCGCCCATCACCAGCACGCTGCTTTTTACCTTGCTGGCTTCAAAGGCTGTAGTCTGGCCCATAAAGCCCTTAACAAGTTGGGTATGGTTTTGGCACAGCATAGAAGGAATAGGATCCCACTTGGCACTGTATTCCATCAGGGTAAAATAATCATTATCCGGTAAAACAGCACGTTTGTTGGTGGTATCAATATCCGAGAACTCATATTGCAGCGGGCTGCGCTCTAGTATGTAGTCTTTAAAGGCAAAAGTGTTGTTATAGTCAATTTTAGACTGGTAATTAGGGTCGCTTGGGTCGCCGTCAAACATCGGTTCGCAAATATCAACCCCTTCCGCAGAAAGCGCAATATCAAAACTATCCGTCGCCGAACACATGGCAAACATAAACCCACCGCCAATCACAAAGTTGCGTATCTTATTGGCTACAGCCAGTTTTTCCTCACTCACCTTGCTGTACCCCAGTTTGGTGGCCAGCGCTTCGGCCTCTTTTTTCTGCTCAATATACCACGGCGCATTGCGGTACGCCCCAAAGAATTTGCCGTACTGGCCTGTAAAATCTTCATGGTGCAGGTGCAACCAGTCGTATAAAAGTAGTGCATCGCTTAACACTTCCTCATCATATATAGCAGTAAACGGAATTTCAGCATAGGTAAGCACCAGGGTTACTGCATCGTCCCAAGGTTGTTTTCCCGGTGGGGTGTACACGGCAATTTTTGGTGCTTTTTCCAATACTACGGTTTCCATATTTTGCGATGGGCTACTTATCTCATCCAGTATCGCATTGGCTTGCCCGTCCGAAAGCACTTCAAAACTCACGCCGCGTATCTGGCATTCGCGCCTCACGGTATCAGCATCCGGCAAAAGGAAAGAGCCTCCACGATAGTTTAGCAACCAGCTTACCTTGTATTGCTTGTCAAGTGCCCAGTAGGTAATACCGTAAGCCTTCAGGTGGTTTTGCTGGCTGGTTTCGTCCATCGGCAGCAGGACCATGCTTGCCCTTGCCCCAGCCGATAGTAACAAAAGCAGGAATAGTATATATATTTTTTTCACGATGTAGCTTTTTTGTAAAGATAGCAAATTTAGTGCCTGTTGAAAAATTGAGTTCAGCACTTAACCTAAGTAACGAATATTGCTTTGAATTTGTTGCATACCTTCAATTAAGCTCAGGGATTATTAAATCTATTTCGTAACTTTAATACATTACTCTGATAATTTGAAAAACAGTTTTAAATACTACTTTTTCACCATAGTTATAGCTTTTGTATGGCTGGCAAACGGCTTTTTATGCAAGCTGTTGGGATTGGTGCCACGCCACGAGCAAATTGTGGCTGCAATTTTGGGAAACCAATATGCAACAATCATTACTAAAATGATTGGCCTTTCGGAAATCGCGCTGGGCATCTGGATACTGATAGGAAAATACCGTAGAGCCACAGTCGTCTTTCAGATAGTGATTGTCCTCACCATGAATGTCCTCGAGTTCCTCCTCGCTCCTCACCTGTTGCTTTGGGGACAATTCAACATCCTTTTCGCGATATTGTTTTGCCTGTTAATCTACTTTTATGCCTTCGGGATAAAAACACCCACAAAATATGCTCCCTTTCCTTAAAAATCATCCTTTTGCCGTTGAAGCCTATTTTAAGCGCTCGGTAGTACTCACATTCGCTGTGCCCAAGGAAACTTTGGCCGATAAAATACCGCCCTGCCTGCAGCTGGATGTTTTTGATGACAAATGGGCATTTATAGCGGTAGCCATGGTAAATACAAGCGGGTTGAGGCCAAAAGGCTTCCCTGAATTTTGTGGGAATAATTTTTTCCTTACCGGTTACAGGATTTTTGTGCGCTACACAACGGCTTCAGGTAAAAGGCTTCGCGGGCTTTACATTATAAAATCTGAAACCAACAGCAGGAAGATGGAATTTTTCGGCAACATATTTACCAAATACAATTATACCACTACTGATATTACCACCAACAATTCAGGTATGTCTGAAACCATTGCATCACAAAAATCCGGCTTTTCCATTACTATCAAGAATGATGGGGCTGAAATTGCGTTACCAACAGGTAGCCCTTTTGCCAACTGGAAACAAGCGCGCCGCTATGCCGGGCCCTTGCCTTTCACTTTTACTTATGATGCAAAAAATAACGAGGTTTTGATAATAGAAGGTGTGCGCCAAAACTGGCAGCCGCAGCCATTGGATATAGAGTCATATCAATTCCGTTTTCTCGATTCGCTGAATATTGACGGAGTAGCCCTGGCTAATGCTTTTGAGACTACCAACATTCCCTATTACTGGAAAAAAGGCCGCAAAGAAATATGGAAACAGTAAGGAAACCGTTTCAGGGTGTAAGCAACATTATCAGGTTCAACCGGCATTTTTTTATACCGGCTTTACTTTTAATTTTTCTTTTGTTTATTGGGATTGGATTTGCCGGGCCATCCATACAGCCCTATTTAATTGCTTCGGCAGTACTAGGTGTAACATCGCTCATCATACCCCTTGCCGTTTCATGGTATGTGTATGATGCTTCGGGGCTTTACAAACTTAACCGGTCAACTTTACCGCATAATCCTGTAATTGTGAATATCAATGCAGGATTTGATGAAACCTCAGCGCTCCTGCAATCAAAATTCAGCGATGCTAAATTATATGTATTCGATTTTTATGATGCAGAAAGGCATACCGAGCCATCAATAAAAAGGGCACGAAAGGCCTATCCGCCATATCCGGGTACACAACTTATCAGCGCTTCAAAACTGCCCATGGATGATAATAGTACCGATGCCATATTTCTTTTCCTCTCCGCACATGAAATAAGGGACAATGAGGAAAGAATACAGTTTTTTACGGAAGTGAAGCGCATCCTGAAACCCGAAGGTAAAACATACATTACTGAACATTTAAGGGATCTGCCCAACTTTTTAGCATACACTATTGGCTTTTTCCACTTTCACCCGAAAAGAACCTGGAAGCAGGCTTTCAAAAAATCAGGATTGGCCATTGAGCAGGAAATTAAAAACAATCCTTTTATAACCACCTTTGTACTTACCAAAAATGGAGATACACTTTAATATTGCCGGTATATTATTAGTTTTGCTTGCAGCGCTTCATGCCATTTTTCCAAAATACTTTAAGTGGGACGCCGAACTTTTGCCGTTAAGCCTCATTAACCGCCAAATGTTTTACATCCACACATTTTTTATAGCCTTCTCATTACTGCTTATGGGGCTGTTGTGTATTACCTCTGCGCAGGAACTTACCACCACTCCTTTAGGCAAAAAAGTTTCTGTAGGATTAGCTGTCTTTTGGATTGCGAGGCTTGTGATACAGTTCTTTGGCTATTCCTCTGAACTATGGAAAGGTAAACGTTTTGAAACAGTAATGCATATTGCATTCTCCATACTGTGGCTATACTTTTGCTGGGTTTTTCTGCTACCGGTTCTTTAGCCAGTCGTGCTTACCGGGCTTTTTAGGCAGTGTTATGGTTTCTGTTACAATAGGCATCTTATCCGCATGCAGTTTATTTCTCCTGACTACCGCCAGGATGAATACTACTGAAATAACCAACAGCAATAAAGCCAAAATAATAATAATGAACCACATAGGGGGCATGGTGAATAATATGCCTGAAATGTACATGAAGTAAAATTGTCTTATACGTTATTTAACAAAATTTTCACATTTTATTAATAATATCAAAACAATATTAAACAAAAAAGCTCCCTGAAACAGAGAGCTTTGTAGTATTATATTTACACTAATTACAAGGCAGCTACGTGCTTAGTAAGTTTTGATTTAAGGTTTGATGCCTTGTTAGCGTGTATGATGTTTTTCTTAGCAAGCTTATCAATCATTGAGATAACAGCAGAAAGTTTAGCTGAAGCTTCGCTCTTGTCAGTAGCCATACGTATAGCTTTGATAGCATTACGTGTGGTTTTGTGCTGATACCTGTTCAACACCCTTTTCTTTTCGTTTGTCCTTATCCTTTTTAAAGCTGACTTATGATTTGCCATTGTTCTTTTTTCTTAATGTCTTATTATTCTTTGTTGTAGTCCGTAGGGGAATCGAACCCCTGTTGCAAGAATGAAAATCTTGAGTCCTAACCCCTAGACGAACGGACCGTTTTGATTACAGTCGTACTGTTTTGGTTTTGTAGCCCGTAGGGGAATCGAACCCCTCTTGCCAGAATGAAAATCTGAAGTCCTAACCGATAGACGAACGGGCCATTTTGTTTCTCTAATGCGGATGCAAAAATACAACTATTTTTTATTCCCGCAATAGTGCAAACAAAATTTTCAATATTTTTTTAATATGCCTTTGCAAACAGCACCCTGCCCTGGCTTGGAGCGCCCGTCAACACACAGTTTCCAGCCTCTTCTACCCTGTCCAGTGCTATGCAGCGTATGGTGGCTTTGGTAAGCTCTTTTATTTTTTCTTCCGTTTCGGTAGTGCCATCCCAATGCGCCGCTACAAAGCCGCCCTTGTTCTCCAGCACATCCTTAAACTCATCAAAGTTGTTTACCTCAGTAATATGCGTATTCCTGTATTCCAGCGCTTTATTGAACAGGTTCTGCTGCATTTCTTCCAGCAGCGCCTGCACATGCTTCACTACTTCGCCGTGGTTCACGGTCTCTTTGGTCAGCGTATCGCGGCGGGCTACTTCAAAAGTGCCATTAGCAAGGTCATTAGGGCCTATAGCAATGCGCACCGGCACGCCCTTAAGCTCATATTCGTTAAATTTCCATCCCGGCTTGTGGGTCGTCCTGTCATCATATTTAACTGATATACCCAGTTTCCTAAGCATAGCCATCAGTTCTTTAGCCTGTACCGATATGGCATCCAGCTGCTCATCGCCTTTGTAAATTGGCACAATAACCACCTGTATAGGCGCAAGGTTTGGCGGCAGTACCAGGCCGTTATCATCGCTGTGGGTCATAACCAGCGCACCCATAAGCCGGGTTGACACGCCCCATGATGTAGCCCACACATATTCCTGCTTGCCTTCATTGGTTGCAAATTTCACATCAAAAGCCTTAGCGAAGTTTTGCCCCAAAAAGTGCGATGTACCTGCCTGCAGGGCTTTACCATCCTGCATAAGCGCTTCAATACAATACGTTTCTACAGCGCCTGCAAAACGCTCGTTGGCTGTCTTTACCCCTTTTATAACCGGTATGGCCATAAAATTTTCAGCAAAGTCGGCATATACGTTCATCATTTGTTCCGCCTCGGCTATCGCCTCACGCTCGGTAGCGTGTGCGGTGTGCCCTTCTTGCCAAAGGAACTCAGCGGTACGAAGGAAAAGCCTTGTCCTCATTTCCCAGCGCACCACATTGGCCCACTGGTTTACAAGTATCGGAAGGTCGCGGTACGATTGTATCCAGCCGCGGTAGGTATCCCATATAATAGTTTCAGATGTTGGCCTCACTATCAACTCTTCCTCCAGCTTGGCATCCGGATCCACCTCAATGGTTTTTCCATCCTCGCCGGTTTTAAGCCTGTAATGTGTAACCACCGCACATTCCTTGGCAAAGCCATCAACGTGGCTTGCCTCTTTGCTGAAGTACGATTTGGGTATGAACAGTGGGAAATAAGCATTTTGGTGTCCTGTTTCCTTAAACATCCTGTCCAGCTCGGCCTGCATCTTTTCCCAGATAGCATAGCCGTACGGCTTTATCACCATACATCCCCTAACCCCCGAATTCTCGGCAAGGTCAGCTTTCACAACCAGTTCATTATACCATTTGGAATAATCTTCAGCTCGCGTGGTTAAATTCTTGCTCATTTTAATAGTTTTGGCACAAATATTGTTTTATTTTTATATCTTGAAATAGTTCCCGCAAAACTAACTATTTTAACCTGTACAACAATAAAAAAAATGCAAACGATATGAAAACCCATTACTTCAACTTCAACAAGATTTCCATGTACGGGCTACTGGGAATTATAGGCCTTGCGGTTGCCTCGTGCAGTTCTTACCAGAACACGTCAAAGTATGATTCTGACGGCATATATGGCTCCGCACCGCAAGACAACAATCAGCAATATACTTATAATGATGGCCAGGTAACGCAGTACAAAGACGGCGATGTATCAGGCCAGAATATGAATTATAAAGCCTACTTTAAATCACTACAGAATGATTACCCTGCGCTGACCGATGTAGACAACTATACTTCAGCTGACGGCACTGTGGTTAATGATACTGTGGTATCTGTAACCAATTATAATGCTGCCGGTGGCTGGGGCGATAATCCTGACGATGTTACCGTAAATGTATATAACGGTGGCGGCTATGGTTATGGCGGCTGGGGCTGGGGTTATCCATACTACACCGGCTGGTACGGTTATGGTGGTGGCTGGGGCTGGGGCCTTGGTTGGGGCTACGGCGGCGGCTGGTATGGCAACTGGGGCTGGGGCGGCTGGAATAACTGGTACTATCCATCCTACTACTATGGCGGCTGGGGCGGTTACTATTACCCGCACAACCACTATTACGCTTACAACGGCCGCGGATACAGGGGCAACTCTAACTATTACTATTCCGGCACAAGAGGGTCTTACTATAGCAATTCAGGGAGGTATTCTGCAGGTCGCAATGCCGCAGGTTACCGCCAGGGCAGCAGGGCAACTGTTGTAAACGGCCGCAGGTTTACCAACGGCACCACAGTGCGCTCCCGTGGCGACGTGCAGTACAACACCGGCTCAAGGAGCAACAGTTACACCAGCGGATCAAGGAATAACAGCAATTATACCCCATCCCGCAGCAACAATACCTACACCCCGTCAAGGAGTAGCAGCGCACCTACGCGCAGCAGCGGCACATTCAGCCCTGCACCATCACGCAGTTCAGGCGGAAGCTTTGGCGGCGGGTCCCGCGGTGGCGGAGGTGGCGGTGGCTCCCGTGGAGGTGGTGGCGGAGGCGGCCGCAGGGGCTAACAATATACTGCCCCATGTTTGGTAATTTTGCCAACACATGGGGCTTTTATTTATAAGATCAATCAAAATTCACCATGAAAAGATATTTACTTATTGCTTCCGTACTTTTAGCGGGAGCAGGCGTTCAGGCTCAAAACCCAACCACGGCAGATGCTTTGCGCTATTCTACAGACAACATTAACGGCACCGCACGTTTCCGTGCTATGAGTGGCGCTTTCGGGGCGCTGGGGGGCGATGTTTCGGCCATTACGGTCAATCCTGCCGGTTCAGCGGTTTTTAATTACAACAGCGGCACGGCATCCCTTACCAGCTATAATATACATAATAAGTCTGACTATTTTGGCACAAAGGCTAAAAGCAATGACAACGCCTTTGAACTGAACCAGATAGGCGGGGTTTGGATTTTTAACAGTACTAACCCGGATGCCACCTGGAAGAAATTCGCCATTGGCGTTAATTACGAAAACACCGCTAACCTTGATAACCATCTTTTTAGCAACGGCACTAACCCTTACTACAATCTGGGTAACTATTTTACACCACAGGCGCAGGGCATCACCCTGAACACGCTGAACAATGCTTATTACGAAGACCTTAACTTCAGGGAGCAGCAGGCTTACCTGGGCTATAATGCTTATATTTTTGACCCGCTTGACCCTAATGACGGCAGCAACAGGGGCTATGCAACCACGCCTGATATTACTACCGGCAACCCTTTTTACCAGGAGCATAATATTGAAAGCAGCGGTTTTAACGGCAAGGTATCCATCAACCTGGCAACGCAGTTTAAAAACTGGCTGTACCTGGGTATGAACCTCAACGTTCATTTTACCGATTACATTACCAATACCAGCTTTTACGAGGAGTACAACAATCCATCGGTTACGGGGCTGCAGGCGGTGCGCTTCAATACCGAAAAATATACTTATGGCGGAGGTTTCTCGTTTAATCTGGGCGCTATTGCCAAGGTTACCGAAGCTTTCAGGCTGGGCGCATCGTATGAGTCGCCTACCTGGTATAGCCTCCAGGATGAAGTATCGCAAAACATTGTGGCCAACTGTGTGGACTGTAACGGCACAGGCAGCAGGACCATCATAACTGACCCGGGACTGACCTTTGTGCAGGATGATTACTCCATCCGCACACCGGCAAAATATACCGCCAGCGCCGCTTATATTTTTGGTAAAGTGGGCTTGCTGAGTGTGGATGTTGCCGCCAAAGATTACGGCTCTGCACAGTTTTCAGACCGATACACCGATACCAACAACGACATTAAAAGCTCGCTGGGCTGGGCACGCGAAGTGCGCGTGGGTGGCGAGATTCGCGTAAAGATGGTAAGCTTCCGCGGAGGGCTTCGCTATGAGGAGCGCCCGTATAAAGACAATAACACCGTGGGCGACCTGAAAGGATTCTCATCCGGTGTTGGGTTTGCCTTTGGCAGTTCAAGGCTGGACCTTGCCTACTCTTACTGGAGGCGCGAAATGAGCGTAAACCCGCTTAACAGCCCGCTATTCAACAGCACGGCACGCGTGTACAGCAACAACAACAATGTAACGCTGTCCTACACTTTAGACCTTTAATTTTTCATCTTACTATAATAGGTTAAAAGCCATCTCAATTTGAGGTGGCTTTTTTTTATATTTGGAGGATTAACGCAAGTTCATACAAAAATAATATTGCAATAAATGAAAAAGATTCTTTTATATATAGTTTTATTAATATCTAGTTTTTGCTATTCACAAATTAAATTGATTAACAGTGATACAACCAAAACTAAATATTACAATTATAAAAATAGGGCTATCAAAAGTTTTACATATAAAAAGCAATATGTAACATCACAGACAGGGGAAAGTATGTATGTATTATTAGATAGTGTTTGCAAACCATCACAACCCCAAAGAATCATTTTTGCGGAATCTCTAAATAGAAACTATTTTTATTATCCAGACTCTCTTATAATTAGAAATTGGAATTTACATAGTACTCCTATTGAAAATAAAAATTATTTTAAATTAGATATCCTGCTGAAGTCTAAAAATTTTAAAAATTTAGGAATCTCTTTTATGTATAATAGAAAAGATTCGTTGTGTACCAGAATACAAGTGACAAAACCCGATTCCCTCACATATTATACCCGTGAAGTTTACTTTGACATGAGTTTTCATGACACTAAATTAAAGCCCAATTTATCATACAAGATTAACAACAACAGTTTTCTTGATATTTATATAAATGATAAAAATTTTGTCAAAGAATTATTTTATGAAATAGATGACCATAAAACTTTAAAAATCACGTTTACAGGTTTTTATATTCCTCATGAATATGGTTTTATTGATACTCAAAACAGAAAGCGCTTTGGAAATTGGTTTAGCTACCATGATAATGGGAAGTTATCATCCATCGGTAGTTACAGCGGCAACGATTTTGATACTAAAGGAAATGAAATAAACATAAAGAAAACAGGAAAATGGATATATTTTAATCGCCAGGGATGTATTGATAAAGAAGAGAATTGGCAAGATGGAAAATTAATCACACATAAATAGTACTGTTATCCAAACAACTAGAAGATTCTATGAAGAATCGTTACCACATATTAGCCCTGATGGTAGCGGCATCCTGCTGCGTAGCTTGCGGAGCAGCAGATACAGCGGACAGCAGGACGACGTTTAGCAATAAGCCCAAACAATTACTGCTCCTAATAACACACCAACCAACTTATTTAACACCTAAAGCCTTTCCACTCTAAATAAAAACCGTAATTTTGCACTCCAATTTTAAGTAAATGAGAACCAAGTCTTTAAAGAAAAATAAGATCAATGTAATAACACTGGGATGTTCCAAGAACGTGTATGACAGCGAAGTGCTCATGGGCCAGCTGCGTGCCAGCGGCAAAGATGTGGCGCACGAAGCTCCCGCACACGAGGAAGGCAACATTATAGTGATTAATACCTGCGGTTTTATTGACAATGCGAAGGAGGAATCGGTGAACATGATCCTGAATTATGTTGACAAGAAGGAACAGGGAATTGTAGATAAGGTTTTTGTTACCGGCTGCCTGTCAGAAAGGTACAAGCCGGATCTGGAAAAGGAAATTCCGCATGTGGACCAGTATTTCGGCACTACCGAATTGCCGCTTTTGCTGAAAGCGCTGGGGGCCGACTACAGGCACGAGTTGCTTGGCGAGCGCCTTACCACTACCCCGAAAAACTACGCTTACCTTAAAATTGCCGAAGGGTGTGACCGCCCATGCAGTTTCTGCGCCATACCCCTCATGAGGGGCAAACACGTTTCGCAGCCTATTGAAAAACTAGTAAAAGAAGCTGAAGGCCTTGCCAAAAACGGCGTGAAGGAACTGATATTGATTGCGCAGGACCTTACCTACTACGGCTTGGACCTGTATAAAAAACGCAACCTTGCCGAATTGCTGGAAAACCTGGCGAAGGTAGAAGGCATTGAATGGATAAGGCTGCACTACGCATTCCCGTCCGGTTTTCCGATGGATGTACTGGAACTGATGAACCGCGAACCTAAAATTTGCAATTACATTGACATACCGCTGCAACATATTGCCGATAATGTGCTGAAATCAATGCGCCGCGGCACCACACAGGAAAAGACCACTAAATTGCTGAAGCAGTTCCGTGAGGCGGTGCCCGGCATGGCCATACGCACCACGCTGATTGTGGGCTATCCGGGTGAAACGGAGGAGGATTTCCAGACCTTGAAAAACTGGGTGGAAGAAATGCGTTTTGAGCGCTTGGGTTGCTTTACCTACTCTCACGAAGAGAACACGCACGCGTACCTGTTGGAAGATGATGTGCCTGCCGATGTAAAGCAACAGCGCGCCAACGAGATCATGGAGATACAGTCGCAAATTTCGTGGGAACTGAACCAGGAAAAGATAGGCAAAACATTCCGCTGCATCATCGACAGGAAAGAAGGCAGCCATTTTGTGGCCCGCACAGAGTTTGACAGCCCGGATGTTGATAACGAAGTATTGATTGACGCATCGCAGGTGTATTTGAAAACCGGCGAGTTCGTCAACATAAAAATAACCGATGCCACCGAGTTTGACCTGTATGGCGAACCTGCCGAAGCAACAGTGCAGGCATGATTTTTGGAAAGCTAAGGGAAAACCTTAGCTTTTTTTATTAAGTTTGGGCATAAATCTTTTGAAACATGAAATTCAGGTTCACATTTATCTTACTTATAGCATCACTGTTCTTTTCTGCCGAATCTTTCGCTCAGGTTGACCGCTCCATAGCACCGGGCCAGTACCGCACCAAAAAGAAAAAAGCGGAACCGTATGATTTTGTAGAAGCCACAGTGAAATACCTTACCAAGGAACTGAAGCTGGATGATTTTCAGGCAGCCGCGGTGCGCAACATTATGAAAGATGAGGAAGAAGCGATAATGACGCTGGCAAAAGACCAGGAAATGCGCGAAGTGGAGCGTGTGGATAAAGGCAAGGAAATAACCGACAGGATTGATGCTAAAATAATAAAACTCCTTTCCCCTGAACAGGCCGCGAAATATACCGAAATGCAGGAGAAGAAAAAGAAAAAAGGCTAAAGGACCAGCAGCCCTGCCTCGCGCAGGCGACTTACAGGCTTGCTGTACCAAAACAGCTCAAAATCTTCCAGCCCGGCATCTTCATAGGTTTTCTTTACCTGCTGCATAGTTGGCACCGCAGATTGTGAAACTCCCGCAATAGCCAGCATTTCTGCCAGCCAGTTGCCCTGCTCCTGCCCTGTTTCTATAGTAAAGCTTTCTTTTTTGGTATGGAATGTGAGTGATGCCATATCAAAGCTGCGCCCTTTTTTATTTTTGGTAAAATAAGCTATTTCAGGCTTGCCGCCCAGCCATACCACTTTAGCCGATGGTTTCAGGCTAAGGCTGCCTTCCTCGTTCAGGGCGTTGTAAATAAAATCAGGATCTACCTTAGTGCGTGGCACTTTAAAATCGAACCAATCCTGCAAATCGTAGTCAAAGCAAATGCCGTGCATGTAGTTGAACAGCGACTTCTTCAGCCCAAAGCTGAATTTATCATGGTTGGCACCGCTTTTATCAGTAAACATAATATCATTATTGGCAAAGCTGCCCACAATATCACTTTCCTTAACTACGCTGAACTTTTCCGGTTCTAATCCCACAGGGCTGTGCGCCGTCATGGCAAACTGATGCCAAAAGCCGCTTTGTAGCACGCCGGCTTCAAACATTTGCCGTACCATTTCCAGCGAGTCGATGGTTTCCTGTGCCGTTTGCGTAGGGAAACCATACATAAGGTAAGCATGCACCATGATGCCTGCTTCGGTGAAGTTGCGTGTTACGCGCGCCACCTGTGCCACAGTTACACCTTTTTGTATCAGCTCCAGCAACCGGTCAGATGCTACCTCCAGCCCTCCCGAAACCGCTATGCAACCTGACGCTTTAAGCAGCAGGCACAGGTCGGCCGTAAAGCTTTTTTCAAAGCGTATGTTGGTCCACCAAGTTACTGCGAGATTGCGACGCAGGATTTCTAAAGCCACTTCGCGCATCAGGGCGGGCGGTGCGGCTTCATCCACAAAGTGGAAACCGTTCTGGCCTGTCTGTACTATCAACTCTTCCATTCTATCCGCCAACAGCTTTGCAGCCACAGGTTCGTATATTTTTATGTAGTCGAGTGAAATATCGCAAAACGTGCATTTGCCCCAATAACAGCCGTGCGCCATGGTGAGCTTGTTCCATCGCCCATCGCTCCACATGCGGTGCATTGGGTTTACAATCTCTATCACCGAAATGTATTGGTCCAGCAGTAAATCGCTATAATCAGGAGTACCAACTTCTGACTGCTTGTAATCCTTACATCCGGAATTATCTATGTATTGCACCTCGCCATTAATCAATGTAAAAGTGCGTTTCAGCTGGCGGATATCGCGTTTGCCTTCAATATGTTCCACAAGGCATTCCACAGGCGCTTCGCCATCATCCAGCGTAATAAAATCGAAAAACTCCATCACCCGCGCATCGCTAAGCGAACGCAATTCCGTATTCGGGAAGCCGCCGCCCATAGCCGTTTTCACATTGGGGAAATGCTGTTTTATGAACTGCGCACACCTAAACGCCGAATACAGGTTACCCGGGAACGGCACCGAAAAACAAACCAGCTGCGGGTTAACATCCAGCATTTTTTCCTGCAATAAGGCCAGGGTAATCCTGTCGATGTAGGTAAGCGGTTGTTGCAGGGTTTCGTACAGCTCATCAAACGAGTTGGCGCTGCGCCCCAGCCTTTCGGCATAGCGGCTAAAGCCAAAATGCGGGTCGATGCACTCCACAATCAGGTCGCTTATATCCTCCAGGTACAGCGTAGCCAGGTGCTTGGCCTTGTCCTGAGTGCCCATGGTGCCAAACGCCCAGTCCAGTTCTTCCAGCTGTGCAAAACGCGAAGCTTCCGGCAGGAAATCTTCCTGGCAGATAAGGTGCGCCAGCGTAGGGTTCTTACCCTGCAGGAAAAGCATAACGGCATCGATGGTTTTTAAATACTCTCCCTTTAAAGAAGTTATTCGTTGGGCGTTTGGCGTTAAGTCGGCCTTACCCTGTGTGTGATTTGTGGTTTGAGATTTGGAATTTTCTATAAAAGAAAACATATCCGTTAGCCCCTGTTTGGAGAACAGCTTTAAAATAACTTCAATACCCAAGTCGGCCTGCGTGGCGGCGATGTCTTTGGTATTGAGGAAACCTTTCAGGTAGGCCGTGGCCGGATAGGGCGTGTTGAGCTGCGTGAAAGGCGGTGTTATTAAAAGAGCTTTGCTGTTCAAGGGAATGGATTATGGGTGCAAAGTTAGGGGATATTTTCGGGAAAGGGAAATTAGTATATTTGTTACTATGACAGCAAAAGAATATCAAAAAAATATACGACCTCTCATTAAACGTAAATTTCAGGAATATGATGTGGAATTGGAGTGGGCAGCTTTTAGAAAATTGAAATATCAATATTCTCCAAGAGTAGATTTAGCAATAGGACCATTTAGTACTACTCCTGGACAAAATAGAATTAATGAGTACAATAATATGGTTGAAAACGAGTCTATCAGATCTTTTTTACAGCTTATATATAATCAACACATAATAAATGTTGAAGGTGAATATTTAAATGAAATTAATATACCTGCATTTGATGATTTAATATTAAAAAATCAAAATGCTAGATGCTTTATTGCCTTAGAAATTGAAAATTCCAGTTCCAAAAAACATATCATGGGAAGCATGGTAAATGCAGCATCATTAGGTCGAATCGGTATTGGCATAGCTTATAATGAGTCTGTTAAAAGAACATTTCTAAGAATTATGAACTACTTATCCTTTTTAAAAAGAGTTGAAAAAAACACCTATGACACAACTAATTTTTTAATAATAACAGTAGAACAATTAAAATCCATATTAGATGAATAAATTTTTAGCCTATTTGAAAAGTATTTTTGATTCAGTATTATCAATTTTACTATTTCTAATTGTTATTTTATTATATTATTTTTCTAAAATAGATGGTACATTATTGTTAGGATTTATAGGAGCAATTGCGACATTATACTTCGGAATACTAAAACATAAAATTGAAAATGACAAGGTTTTTCATGAATTATTTACTACGTTTAATAGCAAATACGATATAAGATTCAATGATTTGATTAATGAATTAAAAGTAGATTCTAATAGAAGTTTAATACCAACTGAAAAAAATTTAATTATTGACTATTTAAATTTATGTGCAGAAGAATATTTATGGACAGCTAAAAACCGAATTCCTAAAAGCGTTTGGGAAGCATGGAAAGCAGGAATAATTCAAAACTTGAAAATAAAGCAAATTCGTGAAATTTTCGATTTGGAAACTTCTACAATAAATGGCAGAAAATCATTTTATGGTTTGTATGAAGAAATTAAGAAAGACTTAATCTAATTCATCTCAAATCTTGATTAATAACTTTTCCCTAACTTTGTTCTCCTAATTACAACACAATGCCATCAGACTGTATCAGCTACCAGAGTTCAGGATATTTTACACCGCTAATTGTTGATTACCTAAACCAAAAAGATACGCTGAAGCCGCTGTACAACCGTTTCCCTACCCTGCCCAACTTTAAGGCACAGATTGAGGAAAAGCACCGCCGCTACAACCACACTTACCGCAGCATACTGGCCGAAACGCTGGAAAAGCAATATGCAGGCATCAACACTTCGGCGCTGACAAAGCAAAACATTGCCGCCCTTTGGGATGATGCCACCTATACCGTAACCACCGGCCATCAGCTGAACCTTTTTACAGGCCCGCTATACTTTTTATACAAAATAGTTTCGGCCATCAACCTGGCCAAACAGCTGAAGGCGGAATACCCCGGTTACAACTTTGTGCCGGTGTACTGGATGGCTACCGAAGACCACGACTTTGAGGAGATCAACTACTTTAACTTTCGCAATAAAAAGATAAAATGGCCGCGTGAAAGTGCAGGCCCAGTTGGGCGATTATCTACCGAAGGGCTGGATGCCGTGCTTGAGGTTTTCAGTAAGGAACTTGGCCCCGGCAACAATGCGCAATGGCTGAAAGACTTGTTTGAAAAGGCCTACCTGAAGCATACCAACCTGGCTGATGCTACCCGCTACCTTGCCAACGAACTGTTTGGCGAACACGGCCTGGTGATCATCGATGCTGATGCGCCTGAGCTTAAAAAGCTGTTTGCCGCTCATGTAAAGGAGGAGCTACTGCACCAGACATCGCACCACAAGGTTGCCGAAACGGCTGAATTGCTAAAGGATTATAACATACAGGTGAACCCGCGCGAAATCAACCTGTTTTATATTGAAGATAATATAAGGGAGCGCATTATATTGCAGGACGGCATGTACCACATCAACAATACCGAGCTTCAATTCAGCGAAAGCGAGATATTGGAGCTACTGGAAAGCCACCCTGAAAAGTTCAGCCCCAACGTGATAATGCGTCCGTTGTACCAGGAAGTTATTATGCCCAACCTTTGCTACATTGGCGGCGGCGGCGAGCTGGCCTACTGGCTGGAACTGAAGTCGTTTTTTGATGCATCGCACATTCCCTTCCCAATGCTCCTGTTGCGCAACTCGGTACTGCTGGCTACGCAAAAACAGGCCGAAAAGCTGGATAAGCTGGAACTGACCTGGGCGGATATGTTCAGCAAACAGCAGGAATTGCTTAATAAAAAAGTACAGTTGTTTTCGGAGTTCCAACTGGATTTTACAGAGCAGAAAGAATTTTTGAAAGCGCAGTTTGAAAAGCTTAACGCTATAGCCACCAAAACCGACAGCACATTTACCGGGGCTGTAAAGGCACAGGAACTGAAACAGCTGAAAGGGCTTGAGAATTTAGAGAAACGCCTCCTGAAAGCCGAAAAGCGCAGGCACGCCGATGAGCTGGAACGCATCACTGCAATACAGAATGAATTATTTCCGGGGCAAACGCTACAGGAGCGCAAGGCCAACTTTGCCGAATTTTACCTGGAGCATGACGGGAAGCTGCTGGAAGAGCTGTTCAATAGCCTGAAACCGCTGGAGCAGGAATTTAATGTGGTGATTCTTTAATTTTTAATGAATTGATTGCCGATTTATTAATAGTATTAAATTAAAATCCACTACTTTTGCGGCAAATTTAAAAACGACTATGGCAACAAACAGGACTTTTACTATGATCAAGCCGGATGCTGTTGAAAACGGGCATATCGGTGGAATTTTATCAATGATAACAGATGCTGGTTTCAGGATTGTATCCCTAAAGCTTACACAGCTTACTAAAGCTGATGCTGAATCTTTCTACGCTGTGCACAATGCAAGGCCTTTCTTCGGCGAGCTTGTTGAGTTCATGACCCGTGGCCCTATCGTGGCTGCTATCCTTGAAAAAGACAATGCTGTTGAGGATTTCCGCTCACTTATCGGCGCTACTAACCCTGCTGATGCTGCTGAAGGCACTATCCGTAAAAAATATGCCACTTCTGTAGGTGAGAATGCCGTTCACGGTTCTGACAGCGATGAGAATGCTGCTATTGAAGGCGCTTTCCATTTTGCAGGAAGGGAACAATTCTAATATAGGATTATCCATAAAATATCAAATGCCGCTCACGTAGCGGCATTTTTTTTTTCATTCTGAACGAAGCCTGCGGAGTGAAGAAATCACTATTTAACCACAAGGGTCACAAAGAGGCACAGGGAACACAACTAGACGCTCTGTCATTCTGAACGGAGCCTGCGGAGTGAAGAATCTCTATTTACCACAAGGGGCACAAAGAAGACACAAGGAACACAATCAGTACGCTCTGTCATTCTGAACGGAGCCTGCGGAGTGAAGAATCTCAACTATATAGATTACTTCGTCGTTCCTCCTCGCAATGACTGACAAGCACTAACCTGAAACTTTTAACCCGAAACTTCTAAACTATCTTAAAACAACCTCCTTCACCACTTCGCGTTTCAGCTCCTCATTTATCATTTTCACGATTTTTTCTTTGCCATAGCTCAGCTCTTCCCGCAACACGGCGGATGTAAGCTCCACATACAGTGTTGTGCCTTTCAGCATAATTTCGCGGGTGTAGTTGTTTACGCCATTGCCCATAAGGTTTTTCCAGGCATCGCGCACGTTAATTTTATCCATGCCGGCCTGGAGCCTGTTGGCCTCAATGAATTCCTTTAGCACATCGCCTATGGAGTTATTATCGTTCAGCCGTTTTGCCATTATTTCTTAACTGAAAAAGGTATGGGTTTCTTGTAGTGGTATTCCATGTCGTGCTCGTTTTTAAGCACCAGCTCCTCGTCATTCAGCTTAATGATCTCTTCCTTCCATCTGGCATATTCCGTAGTGTAGCTCATATAGGTTTTGCCATCGGCAGTGGTAATAGCTATCTTTTCTTGGTTGTCACCCGCAAGGTAGGTACCGTCAATCTGCGGCATCACTTTCTTACGGAAACCTTGCTTACCCTTCAGCTCAAAAAAATCAATCGTGGGGTTTATGGTATAATCTTTCTCGCTGCCATCAGGCATTATTGCTTTTTCAATTTCCCAGTAGCCGTTTATTTTAGGCAGGTCAGCCTCATTCACTCCGCCGCAGGACAGCATGATAATAGGCAGCAGTAAAAGGTATATTCTTTTCATTTTAATGGTAGGATTGTGTACCGCAAAAATACTCAATAATCACCTGGAAATATAAAATACTTCGCTGTGCCATTAAACTATTTAATACATTTACAGTCAAAGCGGTAAACACCCAACCTATGAAAAAGCTTACATTTTTACTATTGCCCTTGCTGGTTTTAGGATGCTCGTCAGATAGTGATACACCCGAAACCACCAACCCGCCTGTAGATACCGAGGCGATGTATTTTCCTGATAACGGTACTGATGTATGGGAAACCAAAACTATAAGTTCCCTCAACTGGAACCAAAACCAGGTGCAGCCGCTGCTGGATTACCTGCAACTAAAGCACACCCGCTCATTTATGATAATGGTTAACGGCCGTATTGTGATGGAAAATTACTTCAACGGGCATTCGGCTACCACACCGTGGTATTGGGCCAGTGCCGGCAAAACCCTTACCGCTACCATGACTGGCATAGCACAACAGGAAGGCCTGTTGGATATTAATGATAAAGTATCGGATTACCTGGGCACGGGCTGGACGAATGCGCCGCTGGCCAAGGAAAACCTTATTACCAACCGCCACCTGCTTACCATGACAACAGGGCTTAATGATGCGCTGGGCGATGATGTTTCGCCTGCCAATCTGCAATATGTTGCCGATGCCGGTACACGCTGGGCGTATCATAACGTATATGTAAAATTGCAGGATGTGATTGCTGAAGCTTCAGGGCAAACATGGAGCAGCTATTTCAATACCAAATTGCGCGACAGGATAGGAATGACCGGCACCTGGCTGGATAGCGGCGACGACCTTAGTGTGTACTGGAGTACCACCCGCAGCATGGCGCGTTTTGGATTGCTTGCCCTGAACAAAGGCAAATGGAAACAGGACCAGATTGTAAATGAGGCTTATTTTAACCAGGCCGTAAATACATCGCAAAATATTAATATGGCTTATGGCTATTTGTGGTGGCTTAACGGTAAGGAGAGCTACCACATGCCTCAAACCCAATTTCAATTCAATGGCAATCTTATCCCTACTGCACCAATGGATATGTATTGTGCACTAGGCAAAAATGACCAAAAGATTTATGTGATACCTTCCAGAAAAATGGTGGTGATAAGGATGGGTGACGCCGCCGATGGCTCTAATTTTGCGCTATCAGATTTTGATGAAGTACTGTGGCAGAAGATAATGGCAGTAATAGAATAAAAAATCCCGGATGAATAATCATCTGGGATTTTTTTAATTGACAGTATATCTGAGATTCAGAGAAAGTTTTGAAATTCTGGTTTCATCACTTGTACTAATCCCACTAAACATATTACGGTTGGTATCATACCTTACAGCAATACCGTATTTATCATTAAATGCGTATCCAAGGCCAAAATTAAAGGAAAAGGCTGATTTTAGTCCTTGTACATCTCCACTCATAACATAATTGCCTCCTACATTATATGCAGTACGCATCAAAATCCAGTCACCAATTGGATTGCTAATACACAAAGCGCCTTCAACAAATACTTTACTTTTTGCTGCAATGTTAAAGTTTTTTCTGGCACCAAGATAAAAGTTCAATACATCTGCTTCAAGCATATGTCTTTCGGTAACAGTATTATAGCTTGAAAAAGTATAAGTATTTTGTACCGTAGCATTAAGTTTTTCATATTCAAATCTTGCGAAAAATTCATAATTGCCTTTCAAAATACGTAAAGCAAGTTCAGCGCCTATACCCGGCGAAACAGTTTTGTCTTTTGTACTTGTAAGATTACTTTTATCAGTATCCACCTGCACAGATGTAAAATCAGCTCCACCATACAAAGTAAACTTAACAGCAACTTTCTTTATCTCATTTTGCGAAAATGTTGTAGAAGTTATATCTTCGGTAGAAGTACCGGATGTACATGTATTGAACTTTTTAATCACATTTGTAAGGTCTTCCTTATGGTATAATAATTTTTGAAAATTCCTACCGGCATCGTCTTGACATTTAACATCCATATAAAGTTGTTGCCTGAAGGTATTATTTTCATGATCTTTTAAAGATGTTTTTTGATATTTTTTGTAGATAAGCTGCTTTACCTTTATATCCTTGCTTTTTACACTATAAAAATATCGTGTTGAATTATTGATAGAATAAGAGTACAAACTTGCATTTCCTTCTAAAATCACATTAAGGAAAAGATTCATAGTATTCCAAACAGGTTCTTTAGATGTTGAATTTTGATTATTATCAGTATCAATATCTACCGTATGTTTTTGTAATTTTATTTCACTGTCAACCCCATACTCTATTGTATTATTCAGATTTAGAGAGGTATATTCACCTCCTGTAAGCGGCTTGAATTTTACTGTTTCCGGTTCAGACATTGTAGCAGACATCAAATAGCCCTCTACTTTTTCATTATTGTTGTTAATATAATACCCTTTCTTTTCCTGGGCATAACAATTTGATGCAAATACAATTGCAAGGAGAAATAAAATTTTTTTCATGTAATTTTTTTGTGATTATTTTTGAGGAAATTTAATTAAATGTATACCTGAGGTTAACTCCAATCCTGCTGAACTGGCCTGTGTAGCCGGCGGTATCATTATTAAAAAATTCGCGGTTGGTTTCATACCTTATTACCACACCATATTTATTTTTGTAGGTATAACCAAAACCAAAGTTGCCGCACACAGCAGTATCAAGGTCATGCTTTTCACGGGAAAGCAGTGTTACAGTTGCGCCTTCAATAAGCTCAGAAGACTCGCTCATATCGCCAAACGGCACCGAAAGTCCAAATGAAGCATCTATAAACAGTTTATTATTATTGTTCAGCACAAAGTTATACCTTGGACCTACAAAAACATCGATAACCGTTGTAGTGATATCAAAGTAGTTGGTGATATAACCTGAAGGTTGTGGGAAATTTTTCTTGATTCCGGAAGAAAAATGCTCAAACTCAAGCTTTACAAAAGCTTCAAAATTAGTTTTCCGGAAATGATATGAACCCTCCACACCCAAGCCGGCCGAAAGCGTATTAGAGTCTTCGTAAGGCGTGCTCATATTATCAATATTATAGTTCATGTTGTGCAGCCCTGCCAGCAGCGTAAAATAGATTGGTGTAACCTTAGCCGTGTTATTTTGGTAAGCAACCTGCACCGCTCCGGAACACTGGTTATACTGGCTGAATACATCAGCAAGTACATTTTCCTTATACTGAAGGCGGTCAAAATTAATAACGTTATCAGGACAAGATACATCCTTTTTCAACTGTTCCCTGAATTTATTGTTTTCCGGTTTCCTGGCTTCCCTGCCACGCGCCTGCACAATTTGCAGCCTTACGGGCTGGTCCTGCTTTCCTGTTACAGTATAATAATAAATAATATCTTTATTAGAATAAGAGTATAGAGTAGCATTCCCCTCAATAATTACATTCAGGAATAGTGAAGAATTATCTATGTTGAATTTCCTAAATCTGAATTCGTCACTAACGCCATATTCTGAAACATTTTCAGTAAGCAGCTTTGTAAAGTCTGCTTCTTCCACTTTCCTGAACTCCAGAGTAGCAGCATCATAAAAATTAGATGTCTTAAAAAAACCTTCTGTCCTTTGTCCGTCAGAAGTTATATAATATCCCGGCTGGCCCTGCGCCATTACCTGTATCGAAAAAAACAATACTGCAAACAAAGTAAAGATTCTCATAACTATTATCTGTTGGTTTTTATTTAAAGAACGAATCTACAAATTCATATTTATTGAATACCTGCAAATCTTCAATACCTTCACCTACCCCAATGTATTTTACCGGTATCTGGAACTGGTCAGATATACCTATCACCACACCGCCTTTAGCTGTCCCATCAAGCTTGGTAACGGCAAGGCATGTAACTTCGGTAGCTGCGGTAAACTGCTTGGCCTGCTCAAAAGCATTTTGCCCCGTAGAGCCATCCAGCACCAGCAATACGTCATGCGGAGCATCTTCAACCACTTTTTGCATCACACGCTTCACTTTGGTAAGCTCGTTCATAAGGTTTACCTTGTTGTGAAGTCGGCCTGCGGTATCTATAATAACCACATCGGCATCCTGGCTCACTGCGCTCTGCAGCGTATCAAATGCTACTGATGCGGGATCGCTGCCCATCTGCTGGCGAACGATAGGCACCCCTACCCTGTCGGCCCATATCTGTAATTGGTCAATTGCAGCTGCACGGAAGGTATCGGCCGCTCCTAGAACTACTTTATAGCCCTTCTTTTTAAGCTGGTGCGCCAGCTTGCCTATAGTTGTGGTTTTCCCAACACCGTTTACGCCAACCACCATAATCACATAAGGCTTCTTATTGGCGGGGATATCAAAATCGGTAGCTTCGCCGCTGTTGGTTTCCGAAAGGAGCCCGGCAATCTCATCACGCAATATCTGGTTCAGTTCATCAGTACCCATGTACTTATCTCTCGACACGCGCTCTTCAATACGCTCAATAACCTTTAATGTTGTGTTCACGCCAACATCTGATGATACCAAAATCTCCTCAAGGTTGTCCAGTACTTCATCATCAACTTTGGATTTTCCGGCAATGGCTTTGGAAAGTTTCGATAAAAAAGAAGTTTTTGATTTTTCAAGGCCTTTATCAAGCGTTTCTTTTTTATCAGAAGAAAATATCTTTTTAAAGAAATTCATAGTAGTTTGTCTGTGTGTATTTTCAGGGCGTAAATATAGAAAATAAAAAAGCTACTTCCTTTAACTGAAAGTAGCTTTTCTATATATGTTGTATGATATTATTTCTTCTTAAGAAATGCATCAACTTCTTCAGGAGTCATTACGCTCTCAACAAAAGTGTAAGCACCTGTTTTAGGCGACTTCACCATTTTGATAGCCTTTGTTAACCTTTTTGAAGCTGTCTGTAACGATGCTACGGTTTTCTTTGCCATGACTAATAATTATTTAATTTCTTTATGAACGGTTACACGCTTCAAAACAGGATTGAATTTTTTGATCTCCAGCCTGTCAGGAGTATTTTTTTTGTTTTTGGTAGTGATGTACCTTGAAGTACCCGGCACACCGGAAGCTTTATGCTCTGTGCACTCTAAAATTACCTGGATCCTATTGCCTTTCTTTGCCATCTTGCTGTATATTTAATACGGTTACCCGGGATTATTTAATAAATCCGTTAGCTTTAGCTTCTTTCAAAACTGCAGCAATTCCGTTCTTGTTAATCGTTTTGATAGTAGAAGCGGCTACCCTAAGAGTGATCCACCTGTCTTCTTCAGGAAGATAAAAACGCTTCTTCACTAAGTTTACACTAAATTTTCTTTTAGTCTTGTTCATCGCGTGGGAAACGTTATTTCCAACCATCGCTTTTTTACCGGTAAGGGCACAAACTCTTGACATTATTTCTCGCTTTTATATCGTTATTCAAAATCAGGGTGCAAAGAAAGTAAAAATAAATGTATTACACAAATACAATCAATTAGTTTTTTAAAATTTCTTTATAAATCATTTCCAGCGCTTTATTGGCAGCGCGTTCTATCACTTTTTCGCGGGGCTGCCCCAGGTCCAGTTCCTGCACATCCACCTCACCGTCAGGCTTGGCCAGCGCTATGAAAACCGTACCCACTTCAGCCGGCGAATCTCCTTTGTCTGGCCCTGCATTTCCGGTAGTAGCTACGGCGTAATCAGCCTCATAAATTTGCTTTGCGCCAATTGCCATAGCCTTTGCCACTTCAGCGCTTACAACCGAATGTTTTTGTATCAGTTCAGTAGGTACTCCCAGCAACGCGGTTTTTGACTCCGTTTTGTATGTCACCGCACTTCCCCTGAAATACGACGAAGACCCTGCCACGCTTGTAAACAGCTGCGCTATCTTGCCGCCGGTGCAGCTTTCTGCCGCTGCTACGCTCAGCCCTTTTTCTTTAAGCAGCCGGCCCAACACTACCTCAATGGTTTCGTCTTCGTCATAACCCACAATAATATCACCAATAACTGCGGCTACTTTATCCGTTTGCTCCTGTATGGCATTTATGAGTTTTTGCTCATCCTCCCCCCTTGCCGTCATCCTAAGCCTCACCCTTCCGGGGCTTGGCAGGTACGCCAACTTTATGAACTCAGGCAGGTTATCTTCCCAATCTTCAATACGCTCAGCTACTAGGCTTTCGCCCTGCCCGTAGGTCAGTATGGTTTTATGTAGTATGTACGGCCTTTTGAATTTTTCCTTCAATCTCGGCACTACCTCATTTTCCATGAGGTATTTCATTTCATAAGGCACGCCCGGTAATGATATAAAAACGGTTTGCCCTTTTTCCAGCCACATGCCCGGTGCTGTACCCACTGCATTATGCAACACCGTAGCTGTTGACGGCACTAATGCCTGATCTTTGTTTACCTGGCTGGCAGGGCGTTTCATAACGCGTTCTATCAGTTCAATAACGTGGGCTTCTACCTCAGCATTACGCACCAGCGTATCTCCAAAATAGTCCGTCAAAGTTTTCTTGGTTATGTCGTCCTTCGTGGGGCCAAGGCCGCCGGTAATTATCACCAGATTTACCCTGTCCTGCAATTGCGCCAGTGTATCCAGTATATGCTGCCTGTCATCGCTTATAGAGAGCATTTCGTGCACCGCAATACCAATCTTATCCAGCGCTTTGGCTATAAAACCGGAATTAGTGTCTACAATCTGGCCTATCAGTATTTCATCACCTACGGTTACTACAGCAGCTTTCACAGGTTATAATCTTTTTCGAGTTCTTTAATAGTATCGGCCACCCGGTGCTTCAGGTTTTTTATAACCCCTTTAATTTCCTTTTTTTTACCGAGTACTTTGGTCCAGGCTTCAATCACCAGCACATCTTCATAGGCTCCATCCATACCCAGCAAATCAAGCGTTGGTTTTATTTTATGGGCAGCCTGGTACACGCGCGTATGGTTCTTTTCCTTAAGGCCTTCCCTTATGTTTTTGATTTCAGGTGGCACTTCTTCCAAAAAAAGCGTCACTATCTGGCGAGCGAAATCAGGGTCGTTGTCCGACAGTTCATTAACCTTTGATAAATTATACGTAAGTGCCATTATTTTACCTGTATCCTGAATAATTTCTTTCCTTCCAGAGAGCCTTCCAGCACATCGCCGGGGCTTACTTTTGCTACACCCTCAGGCGTTCCGGTGAAGATGATGTCACCTGTCCTGAGCGTAAAATACTGCGACACATAGGCCACCAATCCATCTATCTTCCAAAGCATATTGCTTGTATTTCCCTGTTGTACTGTTTGCCCGTTGTTAGTCAAATCAAAGCTGATGTTATTCAAATCGCCCAGTTCGGTTTTCGGAATGAAATCACCAATTACCGCCGAACCGTCAAACGCCTTGGCTTTTTCCCACGGCAGGCCTTTTTCCTTGAGCTTCGCCTGAAGGTCGCGCGCCGTAAAATCAATCCCCAGCCCTATCTCATCATAGTATTTGTGGGCAAATTTAGCATCAATATATTTGCCTACCTTGTTGATTTTTACCAGCACTTCTACCTCATGGTGCACATCATTACTGAATTCCGGCAATACGAAAGGAAACTGCTTTTGTACCACAGCGGTGTCAGGCTTCATAAAAATCACAGGCTCATCCGGCTTTTCGTTTTGCAGCTCGGCTATGTGGTTGGCATAATTGCGCCCAATGCAAATTATCTTCATGGTTATGCCAGTTTATTATTCAACTTCCTGAGCTTGATGGCTGTAAGCACTTTTTTGGTATAAAGCGGGAAATCCGCATTTTGGAACCAGCCGTAATAACCAGGCTCCTTATCCAGCACATCACTTACTTTTACGCCCTTGAACTTGCCAAATGTAAATACCTCATCGCCATCCTTGTCTTTTATAATGAAGCCGGCGAAATCGGCGCTCACTTTGCGCGTTGTGTATTCTGAAAGTGCTTTAATGTCGTTCTCCAGATCATCGTACCTTTCCAGCTGCGATTTTAAAATCTCATACGTGGCATTGGTATCCGCTTCGGCAGTATGTGCATTCTCCAGCGATTTGCCACAATAAAATTTGTAAGCAGCGCTCAATGTCCTCTCCTCCTTTTTGTGAAAGATGGTCTGCACATCAACCGAAACACGGCCTTTCATATCAAAGTCAACGCCCGCACGAAGCAGTTCTTCAGCCAGCAGCGGAATATCAAACCGGTCGGAATTATACCCGCCCAGGTCAGAATCCTTAATCATATTGTACACCTGGTGCGATAGGTCCTTAAAGGTTGGCTCATTAGCTACCTTATCATCGGTAATGCCATGAAAAGCAGTCGTCGATGGCGGTATCGGCCTTTCAGGGTTTACCAGCCATGTACGGCTTTCCTTGTTGCCGTTAGGGTAAACCTTTAATATTGATATTTCAACAATGCGGTCTTTGCATATATCGGTACCCGTGGTTTCCAGGTCAAAGAAACAAATGGGGCGGTGCAGTTTTAGTTCCATAAACATTTTGTATTACTACAAAGATAGTGGCTACAAAATTATAAAATGAAAGTATTTCCTCATTTATTTATCAAGATTACACTTAAGGGCAGTCCCATGTAAAGCCGGCGTTAGGATAAGCTTTCTGCCGGTAATCAAAATGCCACCACTCATTTTTATAGGGTGAGAATCCTGCCTTTACCATAATGCCGCGCAGCAGTTTCCTGTTTTTTTTAGCAGCACGAGGAATGCTGTCGTTATCATATTCTGATAGTTCCGAGAAATCATCGAATGGGTTGCCCATATCTAAAATATTGCCATCTGCATTGGCCAGTGTAAGGTCAACCGCTGCGCCACGGTTATGGTTAGAGCCTTTTCCCGGCGGGGCCACATAGCGCGGATTGTTTACAATTTCATACATTTTGCGCTGGTAGCCGTAAGGGCGGTAACAGTCGTATATTACAAGTTTCAGGTCTTTATCTTTAGCAAGTTCATTGGCTTTTTGCAGTGCCTCCATAGCTTCAGGACGAAGGAAACACCTGGCGCACGGGTATATTTGCTGCTTCATGAAATTATCTGCCGTAGCATAGGCCATCTTGTTGATGATGCCTGATGCTTCAAAATCTACCTCAGCCCAAATGGGTTTTACCGAATCATTGGCCTGCACCCTGAAATTATCATCTGCATAAAATTTTACGTGCGGTACAGATACCACCATCGCAGAGCATAGTATGCCTGTAAGGAGTAATGATGATATGATTTTGATGGGTTTCACGTGTTACAAATATAGCATAAGCTATTTAAACCGCATTACCATAAAATAAAAACAGCCCCGTAATTGGAGCTGTTAGCTTAAATAATATTTAAAAAATTAGTCTTCCCTGCTGCCGTCATCAGCCATACGCACCAGTTTTGGTGTAAACTTAGCCACCACATCAACTAATTCCGTTTGGGATGCCATAACCATATTTATATCCTTATAAGCCATTGGCGCCTCATCGCGTCCGGCACCTATAAGTGTAACACCATGATCTTTCAGTACCTGTCTCATATCAGCCTTGGTGATGGATTTTACAGCTTGGGTACGGCTCATTTGCCTTCCCGCACCATGCGAAGAAGAGTTAATAGCATCTACCTCGCCTTTGCCCCTAACCAAAAAGCCCGGCGCCGTCATACTTCCCGGTATAATACCCATAACACCTTTGCCTGCCGGGGTTGCGCCTTTACGGTGCACTATAACTTCTTCACCTTCAAACTGTTCTTTCCAAGCAAAGTTATGATGGTTTTCCACCTTGGCCAAAACCTGTGCACCTATGGCTTTTGCCATTTTATCATGAATTACCTGGTGGCATGCAGAGGCGTAGTCACCCGCAAGGTTCATGGCTATCCAGTACTCGTGCCCTTCCTGAGAATTTAGGTCAAGATAAGCTAAGTTAGCCGCTTCTTTAGGCAATTTACAAATATCTTTTGCCAGCTTTGTATAGTGTCCTGCCACTGTGGCGCCAAAGCCCCTGGAGCCTGAATGGGTTAATAAAGCAACATATTGTCCCTTTTCTATACCCAACACTTCATCACGCTGTTCAAATTCAATGACACCAAATTCCACAAAGTGGTTGCCGCCGCCCGATGTACCCAATTGTGACCAGGCCTTATCCTGTAGGTGTTTGATAAATTTGCTCATGTTGAACTCCGGACGATCCATTACATCATGATTTGCCTTATGCTGACCGTGGTAACCGTGACCTGCACCAAATTTAGTGTGAGCTATTAGCTCCCTTTTGTACTTGGCTTCATTCATTTGGTAATACTCCGCCGGGATGTCATAAACAGATAATGCCATCCTACAGCCAATATCTACCCCGACACCATAAGGTATAATTGCATTTTTGGTTGCCAGTACTCCGCCAATTGGCAAGCCATAACCCTGATGTGCATCAGGCATAAGCGCACCTGCAACTGTAACAGGTAATTTCATAGCCACGTCCATCTGTTGCCTGGCGCCCGGCTCTATATGCTGCTCACCATAAATACTGTATGACTTTGCATTTTCAACAAGCGGTATTATCTCATCTTTTGGAGTGTTAGCTTCCTCAATCATGGCTGCAGCCAAAACGTTCAGCACTTCATCATCCAGAAAATTTTCCGGGTAATCTTTCACTTTTTTAAACAGGGCGATGACTTCATCTTTAGGCTGGTTGGCATAGGTAGCATTAGCCAACTTAAGCGCCATACCCAATATTTCATTTTCTTTGTAGCCTTGGGAAAGAAGCTCAGCACCCGTGATAGTTGTTTTCATATTATTGATTGTTGCAGTTAAATTATAAAATAAAATTTAAGCACACTAACCTTTTGTATAAGCCCCTGCAACATCCCCGGTTACAGGGGCACCACAAAATTTTCAGTTGTGCTGTTCCGTTTTCGTTCCGGACATTGCAAAGATGTAGGCGCATGTGCGCAATTGAATTGCGTAGTTTTAAATATTTTAAAAAATTATTTAAAATACTGATTTAAAGAAAATTAAATTTAAAATATTTTTACCATACTCGTTTCACAAACAAACTACGCAGCTGTATTGCGCAGTTCATACGGATTTTTAATATATTTACATGCTGTTTTTTTACATTTTATCCCAACACAAACATCATGGCGACAAACAAACTTGCTTTGCTACGGTACAAAACAATTGACAATTGCCTGAAAAACCGCTACCGGAAGTGGACACTCGAGAACCTGATTGAAAAAGTATCTGATGCTTTATACGAAAATGAAGGAATAGGTACGGGCGTAAGCCGCCGTACCATACAGGCAGATATTCAGGTAATGCGCAGTGACAAACTGGGATATAATGCTCCTATCATAATTACTGACAGGAAATATTACACCTATGAAGATGAAGGCTACAGTATTACAAATTCACCTATCAATGATGCTGACATGGCTAAAATGAAAGAGATTGTAAGCATCCTTAAACAGCTTAACGGGTTTAGCTATTTTGATGAGATGAGCGGCCTGATTGCCAAGTTGGAAAGCAGCGTTAATAAAGTTGATAAAAATTCCCGTGACTGCATACAGTTTGAAGACAACAAGGGGCTCAAAGGTATTGGCCACCTAAATGTGCTTTATGAAGCTGTTTTAACCAAGACTCCCTTATTGATAGAATACAAATCCTTTAGGACACAACAGGCCGTAAAAGACATTTACTCTCCTTATCTTTTAAAAGAATACCGTAACCGTTGGTTTTTGATTGCACGCCCTAAGAATGGTAAGCACATCTATACCCTTGCATTGGATCGCATTATTGAGTTCCATCCGCTGGGCAAAGAATTATATGAAGAATATACCGGCGTAGAATGGAGCAGGTATTTTAGCGATACCATAGGCGTTACACGGTCAGAACGCGACCGCGGGCAAAAAGTTTTGCTGCAATTTGACAAATCGACTGCCCCTTATGTATTAACAAAGCCAATTCACCATTCTCAGCAGCTACTGCATAGCGATGACGCTGGTATAATTATACGCATTGACGTAGTGCTTAATTTTGAACTGGAAAAAGAAATACTGGGCTTTGGTGAATGCTGCAAAGTGCTATCGCCACGCAACCTTCAGTCGCGTATAATGAAAAGGCTGGAAAAAGCAATCTCTCAATACACCAAAACTGATAGCCTTAAATAAAACAGCCCCAATCATGGGGCTGTTCTATTTATTATTTCATCAGGATTAAAAATCCCTGTTAACATCAAAAGCTTCCAGGTAATCGGCAACGCGCTTAACGAATGAGCCTCCCAGCGCGCCATCAACTACGCGGTGGTCATAGCTGTGCGAAAGGAACATCTTCTGGCGTATACCTATAAAATCGCCCTCAGGTGTTTCAATAACTGCCGGCACTTTGCGTATGGCGCCAAGGGCAAGGATACCCACCTGCGGCTGGTTGATGATTGGCGTACCAAACACACTGCCGAAAGTACCCACGTTAGTTACTGTATACGTACCGCCCTGAGTATCGTCCGGTTTCAACTTGCCGGCCTTGGCACGGTTGCCCAGGTCGTTCACGGCTTTGGCCATACCTACAAGGTTCAGCTGGTCGGCATTTTTTATAACCGGAACAATAAGATTACCGTTTGGCAATGCAGCCGCCATACCCAGGTTAATATTTTTCTTTTTGATGATGTACTCGCCATCAACCGATATATTCATGCCCGGGAAGTCCTTAAGCGCTTTGGCTACAGCTTCCATAAATATTGGGGTAAAAGTAAGCTTCTCGCCTTCCCTTTGTTCAAACTTGTTCTTAACTTTATCCCTCCATTTTACAATGTTGGTTACGTCAACTTCAATAAACGACTGCACATGAGCCGATGTTTGTACCGATTGCACCATGTAGCCCGAAATGAGTTTACGCATGCGGTCCATTTCTACAATCTCATCCTGACCGTTAACTGATACCGGAGCAGCCTTAGGCGTTGCAGCTTGTGGCTGTTGGCTTGTGGCTTGTGGCTGAGCTACGACTTGTGGCTGAGCAGCAGCTTGCGGCTGGCTTCCCCTGCCTTTTATATAATCAAGTATATCATTTTTGGTAACCCTGCCTTCTTTGCCGGTGCCGTTTATCGACTCCAGTTCGGCAAATGAAACGCCTTCTTCCTTCGCGATGTTCTTAACCAGCGGCGAGTAGAATTTATCCGAATCGGCAAAATTTACAGGTGCTGCAGCTACAGTTTCTTTAGCAGTCTCTACCTGCTTTTCAATAGCCTGTACGTTAGCAGTGGTGGTTTCCTCTTTTGGGGCATCCACCACAACTCCTCCTTCGGTTTCAATATAGGCAATGGTTTGCCCAACCTGAACCACATCATTCACCTGGAAAAGCACTTCGGTAAGCGTACCTGAAACTTCCGACGGTACTTCACTATCCACCTTATCGGTAGCAATTTCAAGCACTGCCTCGTCAGCATTAATATGGTCGCCCACATTCTTCAGCCAGTTTGTAATGGTTGCCTCAGCAACGCTCTCACCCATTTTGGGTAATTTAAGTTCAAATTTTGCCATATCGTTAACCTAAAGGTAAAATTGTTGTTTCTGCTTGCGAAATTACTATTTTTTTTGACTTATTACTTTTCCTTCTGTAATTATTCTTGCGAAATTCTTTACCAGCTCAATACCTGCCCCCTGTCGTTACTGCTATTGCTGCCTATTATAAAATTGCAGCCAGCAGGCCGAATCTTAAACGTAACGCACTTTTTGTTGCGCTCCATAATGGCTATAATCTCACCAAAAGGCAAAAGCTCATTATCCAGTATCACTTCTGCACCTTTATCTCGTGAAGGTATTACTTTATGCTCGTATTGTGCTATGCGCACTACTTTTTTCTGCAATAGGTTTTCAAGTGTTTTACACAATTCCTCATTTTTAGAAAAAAGGATATAATATTCCGGCTCTTGTACTACAGCTTTCTTATTTTTTTTAGCCAGTGCAAAAAACATAGCACCTACTTTCATGAACCCATCAAACACCGGCGAACTCCTGAAATGCTTTTTGTAAAAAAACTGCATCGCCTCACGGAAACGCTGCATGTACAGCCCGTCCCTAACCGTACTTTCACCTTTGTAATGGATTATTGAAGTACCACTGAAGTAATGATTGTCCAGCCCCTTTTTCAGGACAGTGTAAGACAGGTCAATATCATCACTGTACATAAAGCAGCCTTCGTCAAATCCGCCTGCATTTAAATACAGTTCCCGCTCCATGAACATGCACGCACCGGAAAGTATATCAACCTTACCTGTTTGCCCATCAGCCAAATGCTGTGCATAATATTTATTGAAAAACGAAACCTTAGGAAACAGCTTATACAACCCGCCTATTTTGGTGATGGCCACCCAGGGTGTTGGCACCCCGCGCTTGCTTTCAGGCAGGAAATTACCGGTGCCGTCAATCATTTTTACTCCGGTGATGCCGAGGTTGGATTGGGAATCAGCAAAAGCCAGCAGTTTCGTAAAAGTATCTTCCGCTACCACAGTATCGGGGTTCAATATGCAAATGTATTTGCCTTTGGCCTGCGCCACACCAATGTTATTACCTTTGGGAAAGCCTGTATTTTCCTTGTTTTCAATCAATGTAACACTAGGAAAATGCTGCTTTACCATTTCGCAGCTGTCGTCAGCCGAATTATTATCCACCACAATTATTTCGCTGTCAATCCCTTCAAGCGCTTTTTGTACACTGATGAGGCATTGCTGCAAAAACCGGGATACGTTATAATTAAGGATGATAACTGATAACTGCACGCTTTAAAGATATTTTTTTGAGGTATTCAGGATTTTGAAGATTGTTGTGCAGCAGCAGTATATCAATTTGCCGCAACGCTATATCTACCTTATAAAATAGTGTAGTTTGTTTTGATACTGTAAAACTGTAAACAGGTTTTGAAGCATATGGCTTACCCATAAATGGATTTTCTTTCAGCCTGGAAACAACATCATCAATCAGGCCCAGGAACTTAACTACTTCTCTATCATTCCATTTTAGCAGGATGAATTCAGTTTCATCAATCAGTGAATTTTCAGCCAGCGAAGTCCAGTAAACCGAATAAGCCATTAGGCGATGTTGTGTTTTTTCCTGATGTTTTGCATTACCTCATCGTGTGGCTTCATTTCACCATTTTCGCTTTGCCCCAGGCTGGCATCAAGCGCTAGTTTCACTTCCGGGTGCAGTTCATCCCAGGAAGCTCTAGCTATTTCACCATCAAGCACCGACTCCAGTTTATACAGCGTATCTTCTTCCTGCACTTTCAGGAGCTTTTCTATCATTTTGTATTTTCTCGCTTCCATATCCATACTCCAAATATACTATATATAAATGAAAAAAGCGCCCCGCAAAGGGCGCTTTTCTTCAACCAACTCAAACCTATTTATGCAATCTCAATCAATCTTTTTGCTTTTGGCAATGCTTCTTCTTTTTTAGGCAGTGCAAGCTTTAGTATACCATCCTGATACACCGCGTTAATGCTTTCCTCATTTACTGTTTCAGGCAAATGGAAGGACCTTTTGAAGGAAGCCAGCCCAAACTCTCTCTTAGTGAATTTGCCGCCTTCTTCTTTGGCCTCAGCCTTTATTTCAGCCGAAATAGTCAGCAGGTCGTTGTCAACTTCAATATTAAAGTCTTCTTTTTTCAAACCCGCAGCCATCAATTCTACAGTAAAGCCATTTTCATTTTCCCTGATGTTTACAGGCGGAACCATTTTGTTCATCATTTGCGACCCTCCCATCCAGTCTTTAAACATTTCGTCCATTACAGCCGGAAATAAAGCATTGTTTCTTTTTACTAAGTTCATATTCTTTATAAAATTAGATTAAACTTTTTTGTTGTTTTACAGATAGCTAATAGTCAATATCTATTCCAAACCAAAAAATAACGCCATTTTGACATATATAATGACAAAATGGCGTTAAGCATCAAAACTTATAATGATTAAACTTAAGCGTTAGGATAAAATTTTTCTTTGATTTCTTTACCTGTTTTAGGGCATTTACCACAAAATTCAGCATAGTCAAGTTCAGGATTCAGTACACTGTCATTTTTCATAGCAAGAAATACCCTGTCAAGCACCATTTCTTTTCCATTAATAGTGGTGGTAACTATGTATTTGCCGTTAGCGCCAGGTTTAAGATATAATTTCTTGCTTGGAAAGGACACCAGGCAAAACTCATAATGCCCATTTTTCATCTTACTGCAGGTAACACCATAAGCCATGCGGCGCTGTATGCCCGAGAGTTCTTCTTTTTTGCCGCCTTTTGTGTAGGTTATGCGGTAAATATCAATTGGGTCTTTTGTATTCAGAGTTTTGCCAGTAAGGTTAGCATCATACACAAAGGTATTATGGTTGCGGTTGTGCTGTATGTAAAACAGCCTGCCGGGAGCATCAGGAGGTACAGGATAGCCTTTCTGGGCATAGCCTGTTACCATTCCCGCCCACAAAACAAAAAGGAGTAACGCTGTTTTCATAGGCCATGTTTTTTTTGCGATTATTGATTGATTATCATAAAGATAAGCAAATATTTATATGTTAAGGAATTTTTAACGCATAAGATTTCAACATCCTGAAATGCCTAAAACTTTACACTTGAAACCTGAAGCAAATAATTTACTTTTGCAAAAAACCAGTATTGTGAATTACCTTTCAGTTGAAAATATATCCAAATCGTTTGGCGAACGTACCCTTTTTGAAAACCTTTCCTTCGGCATTAACAAGGACCAGAAAATTGCTTTTGTAGCCAAGAACGGTACCGGGAAAACCAGCATACTTAAAATTATTACCGGTGAAGACACGCCCGACAGCGGCCAGGTGGTAATGCGCAAGGATATAAAGATGGCGTTCCTGAGCCAGGAACCGAACCTTAACCCTGAACTGACTATTGAGGAAAGCATTTTTGCTTCGGATAACGATATCCTGAAAGTGATTGAGCAATATGAGAAAGCGCTTGAAAATCCGGAAGAGGAAGAAGCCTACCAAAAGGCTTTTGAGCGTATGGACCTGCACAACGCCTGGGATTTTGAAACCCAGTACAAGCAGATACTTTTCAAGCTGAAGCTGGAAGACCTGAAGCTGAAGGTGAAAAGCCTGAGCGGCGGGCAAAAGAAACGCCTGGCACTTGCCATCATCCTTATCAATAAGCCCGACCTGCTGATACTGGACGAGCCTACCAACCACCTGGACCTGGAAATGATTGAGTGGCTGGAGAATTACTTTGCCAAAGAAAACATGACGCTGTTTATGGTAACGCACGACCGTTTTTTCCTGGAGCGTGTGTGCAACGAGATCATTGAGCTGGAAAATGGCAAACTATACCAGTACAAAGGCAATTACTCCTACTACCTTACCAAAAAAGAAGAGCGCCTAGCCGCTGAAAATGCAAGTATTGACAAGGCCAAAAACTTATATGTAAAAGAACTGGACTGGATGCGCCGCCAGCCTAAGGCACGCACCACAAAAAGCAAATCGCGCCAAGACGATTTTTACGTAATAAAGGAAAAAGCACACAGCCGCCGCAAGGAACACCAGATTGAGTTGGAAATAAACATGGAGCGCATGGGCAGCAAGGTGGTGGAGCTGCACAATGTTTCCAAAAAATTTAAGGACAAGACCATACTTGATAATTTCAGCTACAACTTTAAGCGTGGCGAACGCATAGGCATTATCGGGAAGAATGGTACCGGCAAGTCCACCTTCCTGAACATCCTTACCCAAACCCTGCCGACTGACGGTGGCAAAGTAGTAGTAGGCGATACCATAAAAATTGGTTACTACACACAAAGCGGCATCAACCCTAAGCCGGAGCAGAAGGTGATTGACGTAATAAAGGAGTTTGGCGAATACATTCCGCTGGCAAAAGGACGCACCATTTCGGCAGCACAATTGCTGGAACGCTTTCTATTTGACCGTAAAAAACAGTATGATTTTGTAGAAAAATTAAGCGGTGGCGAACTAAAAAGACTGTACCTGTGTACCGTATTGATACAGAACCCCAACTTCCTGATACTGGACGAGCCTACCAACGACCTTGACATTGTAACGCTGAATGTGCTGGAAAGCTTCCTACTGGATTATCCCGGGTGTTTGCTGGTGGTATCGCACGACAGGTATTTTATGGATAAAATTGTGGACCACCTGTTCGTTTTCCGAGGGGAAGGAGAGATTGAGGATTTCCCGGGCAATTACAGTGATTTCCGAGTGTATGAAGATAGTGCCGAACCTGCAAAGGAAGAAGCCAAACCCGGCGCTTCCGCAGATAAAAAAGCCTGGAAACAAAATAACGTAAAAGCCGGCCTTACCTTTAATGAGCAAAAGGAATTCCAGAAAATAGAAAAAGAAATTAAAGACCTGGAAAAGCAAAAACAGGATATTGAACAACTATTTTCTGATGGCTCGGTTAATGATACTGACATAGCCCAAAAAGCAGACGAATTACAGAAAGTGCTGCATGATATTGAAGAAAAAACAGAACGCTGGTTTGAATTGAGTGCCAAGATGGAGGAATGAGGCAGTCGCAGTTTTCAGTCGCAGTAAAAAAAAAACAATCAGATGCAAAAACAATCATATACCAATTTCCTTTGGAGCTCTGCCAATGCGCATGGGGTGCATTCGCCATTTGTGTTTGGTTTTATCTCAAAATGCTTTTACTCCAAAACTCCGAAACTCACCAAAAAGGAATACAAATCGCTGAATACACCTATTGATTACACCACAGCCGAACTACTTTTCCGTATCATTAACTGTTCCCGGTCAGCAAAGCTTTTTGTTTTGGGGAAAGATGCCGCACCGGTTACCGAGATGCTGCGCAAGCTGGGCGAAATGCATAACCTGCAACTTTGGTTCTTCTCTCCGCTGGCCCCAATACCCGGCGGTGCAGATTTGGCATATATTTCAGGAGCCGGCAAGAGTGACATACTACCGCTGTTTGAAGAAATCATTCCCAACATTTATAATGACAAGGTTTGCATTATAGGCAACATACATGCAACGCCACAAACTGAGGCCGCATGGGAAGCCATAAAAAATGACCCAAGGGTAACCGTGACTATCGACACGTACCATCTGGGCCTTGTTTTTTTCAGGCGTGGGCAGGCAGGGCAGCACTTTGCTATACGCGCCAACACCTCTGTACTGACTGATGCTTTCCTTGGCATCAAAAACCTTTGGGGCTTGCTAGGCTAATTGCTCCGCAGTGCATGCGCCAATTCGGCTTTTGTCATTTTTGAGCGGCCTTCAATCCCTACTTTTTTAGCCTCGCCATATAAGTCGGCTTTAGTACGGTCTTCATACTTGCCCGCTTTTCCTCCACGCTTTTCAGCGCCTTTGCTGTTGGCTATCCTGGCTGATTTCTCTTTGCTGTAACCTTTGTCCCGAAGGGCCTCATACTGGTCTTTATCCTTAACCTGCGGGCCCGGTGATTTTCTTCCCGGCATAATCTTTAATTTTAAAAGTTGGTACAATAAAGTTACCTAACAGTCATAACATAAACCGTTAAGCACCGGTTAAATAAGGCATAAAAAAATGGCCACCTTTTCAGACAGCCATTTCCGGTAGCATTTACCCCTTTTATAATTATTCAGCAGCTTCTTTAGCTTCCCTGTTCTCCTCACCTTTAGCTGTTATGCGCTCCCACTTAAATGTTGGCGCGAAACCTATCTTAAGCGCAGCAATTTTCCTGTTATCCTCACCGCTAAGGCCTTCTTTCTCAACAGTGTTTTTACGTGCATCAAGCGCTTCATACCAAGCCTTAATCTTGTCAAAATCCTGACGTGAGTAGTTGTCTTTGTTTGCTTTAAAGTTGTCAACAAACTTTTGGTAAACAGAAAGTATGTTATCCTTATTTACCCAAGCAAACGTCATGTCGTTACCTACTACGTTACCAGGGCCAAAAAATGAGTCTGCCAGTGCATTGCCCGCAGCAGGCGCTTCAGCTTCCATTTTTGCTTTTGCATCAGCCTCAGCAGCGGTTTTAACGCCGTCATACTTCATTTTGCTTTCTTCAATCTTCTTTTGCGCATCAGCATTATCCTTAAGTTCAGCTATTGCAGCATCAGCCTCAGCAAGGCGCGCCTGGTATTCCGCCTCAATAGCAGCCCAGTTGGCAGCACGTTCAGCAGCATCAAGGTTATTGATTGAATCTACGTAAACCACATAGCGGTCTACATTTTTTTCAGCAGTTTTTTCAGTTTCGCTTTTGCAGGAAACAAAGCCGGCAGCAACTACGGCAGCACCAAGGGCTAAATAAGATCTTTTCATGATTAAATGTTTTTTTAAGTTACTTTAGATTTTTGAATAAAATTACTTTAACCTGAATCATCTTTCAAAATTTCATTTCGATTATTAAGAATAGTTTAATATTTTTATACATTTATTAACTATTTTAACAATTTTTAAACACAACAGAGCAATTGTAAAATCACTTCAGAATATTTTTTTTAAGATAATTTTAACTATTTGATTAGTTTTGGCACATCAATTGTATTTCAATCGTTATAGTCAAATCAATTAACCCTAAAAAATGTATCTATGAGAAAAATTACCTTATTGCTATTGATGGTTATGTCAATACAATCTTTTGCACAAAGGCAGCCAATGTCTAACCTTACTGTGTTCTCTGATGATGGCACAAAATTTTACCTTATATTAAATGGAGAAAAATACAATAATACTCCTGAAACCAATGTGCGTATTGAGGAACTGCCTAACCCATATTATGACTGCAAGATTGTATTTGAAAATAAGGACATACCTGTAATATCAAAAAATGAATTAGAGCTTGTTGACATGGATGGCCATGTTACAGATATTACCTACCGTATAAAAAAAGACAACAAAGGCAGGTATAGCCTAAAGTACTATTCAAGTATAGAAATAGTACCTAACAGGCCACGCCCGGCTAATTGTGCCGTGTACCAGTTTGGACACCCTAATGAACTTCTTGTAGGGAGCGACGGGCATGTATATGAAACCGTTACTGTACAGCAAACCACTACTACCGGCAACACTATGGGCGTAAACATGAATGTAGGCGGTATGGGTGTAGGCATCAACATGACAGTACCGGCCGATGAGATG
The DNA here is from genome assembly GCA_041916875.1 of Flavobacterium sp. Classification (GTDB taxonomy): domain Bacteria; phylum Bacteroidota; class Bacteroidia; order Flavobacteriales; family Flavobacteriaceae; genus Flavobacterium. The sequence continues at coordinate 188,813 of JAYRYS010000004.1, read as the reverse complement.
ACCATGACCACCACAACTACCACTACCACCACAACATCAGGCGGTGTGGGTACTAACATTTCACCACGCCCACGCCCCGGGCAAGGAGGAGGTTATGACAATAGCGCATGCAGGCAGGCTATGCCACCACGCGATTTTGAAGATGCACGTAAAACAATAAGCGCTATATCTTTTGATGATACCAGGCTTTCTACCGCCGGCCAGATTATACAGGCCAACTGCTTAAACACAGGCCAGATCATTACACTGATAAAAGTTTTCAGCTTTGAACAGAACAAGCTGGAGTTTGCCAAAATGGCTTATGATAGTTGTGTTGACAAAAACAACTATTATAAAGTGGTATCGGCATTTACATTTGATGCTTCTAAAAACGAACTGAACGATTACCTGCAAAACAGGAGATAATTAGAAAGCCACCTTTTCAGGTGGCTTTTTTGTTTGTGTTCTCCAAAAGCTCTGTGCAGCTCCGTGGTTCTCTGTGTATCTCCGTGGAATTAACCACAAAGCGCACAAAGAAAGCACAAGGCTTACAAAGCCCGTAAACTCATAAATCCTGTATCAATAAAAATCATTACTTTTAAGCCTTCCAAACAAAACCAATGGCACAGGCAATAATAGATATAAAAGGCATAACGCGGGATTTTCCGCTGGGCAGCGAAATTGTAAAGGTTTTAAAAGGCATTGACCTTACCATTAACAAAGGTGAATATGTGGCTCTTATGGGCCCGTCAGGTTCCGGTAAATCAACCCTTATGAACCTACTGGGTTGCCTGGATACGCCCACCGCCGGCAGCTATATACTAAACGGCAAAGATGTGAGCAAGATGCCTGATGATGAACTGGCCGAAATTCGCAATAAAGAGATTGGCTTCGTATTCCAGACGTTTAACCTGCTGCCCCGCACCACCGCGCTTGATAATGTGGCCCTGCCCATGGTGTATGCCGGCTACAAAAAACCGGAGCGCAACAACCGCGCTACCGAAGTGCTAACCCAGGTAGGCCTGGCTGACCGTATGGACCATAAGCCCAACCAGCTATCGGGCGGGCAAAGGCAAAGGGTTGCCGTGGCACGTGCATTGGTAAACCGACCATCAATCATTTTGGCTGATGAGCCTACCGGCAACCTGGACAGCAAGACCTCTATAGAAATCATGAGCCTTTTTAACGAGATACACGCCAACGGAAACACCGTAATACTTGTAACCCACGAAGAAGATATTGCCGCCTACGCCCACCGTGTCATCCGCCTGCGCGACGGCATCATTGAAAGTGATAACGTAAATCCTAATCCTCATAAATAAGCTGCTGAGCAATTGAGCTGCTGAGCTACTAAGCTAAGAGCTCATTGGCTAAGAAGCTAATAAGCTTAAAAAAATGAAAGTCTACACCAAAACCGGCGATAAAGGCACCACTGCATTATTTGGCGGCACCCGTGTGCCCAAGCACCATATACGCATAGAAAGCTATGGCACTGTTGATGAACTTAACTCCCATATTGGCCTTATTCGTGACCAGGAAATGAACCCCATGTACAAAAAAGTGCTGGAGCGCGTACAGGACAGGCTGTTTACATTAGGTGCCATATTGGCAACACCACCTGAAAAAGAATTTTTAAAGAACGGGAAAGAACGCCTCAACATACCTAAAATTTCAGAAGCCGACATTGAACTCCTTGAAAATGAGATTGACGGCATGGAAACAGCATTACCACCTATGACGCATTTTGTGCTTCCGGGCGGGCACACAACGGTGTCATACTGTCATATTGCGCGCTGTGTTTGCCGCCGTGCAGAGCGTCTTTCAGTACATTTGAACGAAATTGAGCCGGTAGATGCACTGGTTTTGACCTACCTGAACCGACTTTCTGACTACCTTTTTGTACTGGCACGGAAGTTGTCACATGACCTGCAGGCTGACGAAGTGAAATGGATACCGGAAAAGTATTAGTATTCATTAAGCAGTTTTCAGTCGCAGTAGCAGTCCCGATGCAATTTTACAGTCATAGTTGATAAAGTAAGCAACTAAAAACTGAGCCTGAGACTGCCGGCTAAAAAACGTTCTTAAAAATAAAACGAATTTTACTTGACTATTTCAGTATAAAATTTATTTTTGCATAAACTTATAATCGTTTAGAAGATGTATTGGACATTAGAATTAGCATCCTATTTAAGTGATGCACCATGGCCGGCAACTAAAGATGAGCTTATAGATTATGCCATCAGGACAGGCGCTCCGCTGGAGGTGGTAGAGAACCTTCAGTCCATTGAAGACGAAGGAGAAATCTACGAATCGATGGAAGAAATATGGCCGGATTATCCAACAGACGAAGATTATCTTTGGAACGAGGATGAATACTAGGAAAAAATAAGATTACAATTGAAAAGTCTCTTTCAGGAGGCTTTTTTTTTGGTTAAATTTGCACCTATTTAAAACACATACAAGTAATTATATAAATAATGAGTTTATTAAACAGCATTTTAAAAGCCTTTGTGGGAGACAAGTCCCAAAAAGACGTGAAGGCAATACAGCCGCTGATCAATAAGATCAGGTCTTTTGAAGGCAGCCTGGCAGGCTTATCGCATGATGAGCTAAGGGCTAAAACAGTATATTTTAAGGAGCGTATCCGTGAGGCCAGGGCCGATAAGGATGCCAAGATAGCATCTTACCTGCAGGAAGTTGAAAAGATTGAAGACATTGATGCAAGGGAAGACATCTACGCTTCTATCGATGCGCTGGAGAAAGAGGCTTATGAAATATCTGAGAAAGTATTGATGGATATCCTTCCTGAAGCTTTTGCCGTGGTGAAAGAAACTGCGCGCCGCTTTAAGGAAAATACATCAATAACTGTTACAGCCACACCGGTTGACAGGGAACTTTCTGCTACAAAATCATACATTGCCATTGATGGCGACAATGCTGTTTGGGCCAACTCATGGAATGCCGCAGGTAAAGAAATTACCTGGGACATGATACATTATGATGTGCAGCTTATAGGTGGTGTAGTGCTGCATCAGGGCAAAATATCTGAAATGCAGACGGGTGAAGGTAAAACCCTTGTGGCTACACTGCCGCTTTACCTTAACGCACTTACCGGAAACGGAGTGCACCTGGTAACCGTGAACGACTACCTTGCCAAAAGGGACAGCACGTGGAAAGCGCCGCTGTTTGAGTTCCACGGCCTTACGGTGGACTGTATTGACAACCACCAGCCTAACTCACCGGGTAGGAGAAAAGCCTATGCGGCTGACATTACCTATGGAACCAACAACGAATTTGGCTTTGACTACCTGAGGGACAACATGGCGCATACTGCCGATGACCTGGTACAGCGCAAGCACAACTTTGCCATTGTGGATGAGGTAGACTCGGTATTGATTGACGATGCCCGTACACCGCTTATCATATCAGGCCCGGTGCCGCAGGGTGACCGCCATGAGTTTAACGAGCTGAAGCCAAAGGTGGACCACCTTGTAAATCTGCAAAGGACATTGCTTAACGGCGTGCTTGCCGAGGCAAAGAAGCTTATCCGTGAAGGCAATACTAAAGATGGTGGCTTCCTGTTATTAAGGGTACACCGCGGTTTGCCTAAGAATAAGGCGCTTATCAAATTCCTTAGTGAAGAAGGTGTTAAGCAGCTGTTGCAAAAAACAGAAAACCAGTACATGGCCGATAACAACCGTGACATGCACAAGGTTGATGAGGCGCTGTACTTTGTAATAGAAGAAAAGAACAACCAGGTAGAACTTACCGATAATGGTATTAAATTCTTAAGCCAGGATACCGATAATGACTTTTTTGTGCTGCCGGATATTGGTACTGAGATTGCCAATATTGAAAAGCAGAACCTTGATAAAGAAGCTGAAGCTGTACAGAAAGAAGAGCTTTTCAGGGATTTCGGCGTAAAGAGTGAGCGTATCCATACCCTAACCCAATTGCTGAAAGCCTATACCCTGTTTGAAAAAGACATCGAATATGTAATCATGGATAATAAAATCATGATTGTAGATGAGCAGACAGGCCGTATTATGGACGGAAGGCGTTATTCTGACGGGCTTCACCAGGCCATCGAAGCCAAGGAGAACGTTAAGATTGAAGCCGCCACACAAACCTTTGCTACCATCACCCTGCAAAACTATTTCAGGATGTACAGCAAACTGGCCGGTATGACCGGTACTGCGGTGACTGAAGCAGGTGAATTCTGGGAAATATACAAGCTGGATGTAGTAGAGATACCAACCAACAGGGGTATTGCAAGGAAAGACCTTGAAGACAAGATATACAGGAGCACGCGCGAAAAATTTAATGCTGTTATTGAGGATGTGAGCGAACTTGCCGCAGCCGGAAGGCCGGTGCTTATCGGTACTACATCGGTAGAGATATCGGAATTGTTGAGCCGTATGCTTAAAATGAGGAACGTGCAGCACAATGTGCTGAACGCCAAGCTCCATAAAAAAGAAGCTGAAATTGTAGCCGAAGCCGGTAAGCCGGGCGTGGTTACCATAGCCACCAACATGGCCGGCCGTGGTACCGACATTAAACTTACGCCGGAAGTAAAAGCCGCAGGCGGCCTTGCCATTGTAGGTACAGAACGCCATGACTCCCGCCGTGTTGACCGCCAGCTGCGAGGCCGTGCAGGCCGCCAGGGTGACCCGGGAAGCTCTCAGTTCTATGTGTCGCTGGAAGATAACCTGATGCGTTTGTTCGGTTCCGAAAGGGTTGCAAAAATCATGGACCGCCTTGGCCTTAAGGAAGGTGAAGTGATACAGCACTCTATGATGACCAAATCAATAGAGCGAGCTCAGAAAAAAGTGGAAGAAAACAACTTCGGTGTGCGTAAGCGCCTGTTGGAATATGATGATGTGATGAACGCCCAGCGCGAAGTGGTGTACAAGCGCAGGAAGCATGCACTGCATGGTGAGCGCCTTAAGGTGGACCTTGCCAACATGATGTATGATACTGTAGAAGTTATCGCTGAGCAAAACAAAGCGGCAAACGATTATAAGAACTTTGAGTTTGAGTTGATACGCTATTTCTCTATAAGCTCTCCGGTTAGTGAAAGTGATTTTGCGAAACTGAACGAAAGGGAAATCGCAGGCCGTGTGTATAAAGCGGTGATTGATGCCTACCAGGCCAAGAACGAGCGCGATGCCAGCCAGGCTTTCCCGGTAATAAAAAATGTTTACGAGAACAACAATGGCCAGTATGAGCGTATTGTGGTTCCGTTTACTGATGGCATCAAAACGCTGAACGTTGTTACTGACCTTGAAAAGGCGTACCAGACTGAAGGCCGCTCTTTAGTGAATGATTTTGAGAAAAACATTACCCTTGCCATTGTTGATGAAGCCTGGAAAAAACACCTTCGTAAAATGGATGAGCTAAAACAATCGGTACAGCTGGCAGTGCACGAGCAGAAAGATCCGCTTCTTATCTATAAATTTGAAGCATTCAACCTGTTCAGGAAAACGCTTGACAATATCAACAAAGAGGTAATATCATTCCTTTTCAAAGGCGACCTGCCAACAAGCAACCCTGACAATATTCAGGAAGCGAGGCAAACACCGCAAAGGCAGGAAGAATACCAAGAAGTGAAAGACGAAGTGCTGAACACTGATGAAATGGCAGCAAGGGCACGCGAAGCAGCAATGCAATCGCAGCAGCGCCAGCCGATGACGGAAACCGTAGTTAGAGATGCGCCGAAAATAAACCGAAATGACAATGTTACCATAAAGCATGTGATGAGCGGCAAGACTGAAACCATGAAATTTAAAAAAGCCGAAAGCCTGCTGGCTACCGGTGAGTGGATTATAGTATAACCGGCTTACAGATAATTACAGGACTGCCCCGGGTTTGTCATTTTGAGCGAAATGCAACGGAGTCGAAAATCTCGCATTGAGATTCTTCCTTCGGTCAGAATGACAAGATTTGGGGCAGTTTTTTTTACACCTCCAACCTCAACAACTCTATATTTGCAATAATCTAAAGCAACAACAAAATGAAAAAACTTATCCTGTCAGTTTTATTTTTATCCACACTGCTTGTATCAGCACAGGACAAAAAATCACTGGAAGAAAGAGCGAACAAAACCGTTGAACATACACTGAATGGCGAGTATGACAAGCTCATGGACTATACTTATCCTAAAGTGTTTACTATAGTACCGCGTGATGTGCTTTCAAAAATGTTTAAGGATATGCTAAAGGGCGACGGCTTTACCATAAATGTGGTAAAAACCCCGCCTAACTTTAAATTTGGCGAGATTAAAAAGATTGACAATGCTTACTACAGCGTAATAGAGCATGACCTGCAAATGAACATGGTATTTGATGACCCTATTGAAGATGGCGATATTGACGATACCGTTAATGTGTTTAAGGAAGCTATGAAAAGCAATGATGTTAGTTATGACAAACTAACCCAAACATTAAAAATAAAAAAACGCTCGCAGATGATTGCTGTGGCTGATGAATCTACTAAAAACCAGTGGACGTACATCAACAACGATGGCGGGCCGCTATTGGCAAAGCTCATTCCTGAAAAAGCCATTAAAGAACTTGGGCTTAAGTAATAATATCAATCCTTGGCTTTGCTAAGGATTTTTTATTTTAGTAACTCATCCTGTTAGGATAAAATGCCTTTTTAGGTTATTTTTGTAAATATCCGCCTTTTTATATAACCTAACCTTGCTATAAGCCTATGGAATTATACTATTCGCTTTCAGTACTAATTGTGCTGGCTTCTTTTTTTGCCTATTTCAACGTACGTTTCCTTAAGCTGCCGTCAACCATAGGTATCATGGTTATAGCCATGGCGGTTTCGGTAGTACTGGTAGTTTTTGGTAATGTTTTTCCCAAAACACTTTTGCGCATTTCAACCCTCATAGCGGGCTTTGACTTTACCGAGCTGCTTATGGGGGCCATGCTGAATTTTTTGCTCTTTGCCGGTGCCGTACACATTAACCTGAAAGACCTTCGTGAGCAGCGTGCTCCTGTCATGGTGTTTTCAACCCTAAGCGTTATCATATCTACTATAGTGGTAGGCACGTTAGTTTTTGCCATCCCTATGGCCAGCCTGGAAATACCCTTTATATACTGCCTGCTTTTCGGCGCGCTCATATCCCCTACCGACCCGGTGGCGGTGCTCAGCATACTTAAAGGTGCTAAAGTGCGGAAATCGCTGGAGACTAAAATTGCAGGCGAATCGCTTTTTAATGATGGTGTGGCAGTAGTGGCTTTTGCCGTAATACTACAGCTGGCACAAGGTGGCAAAGAAGAGCTTACCCCACTTAATGTACTGTGGCTATTGCTCCGCGAAGCTGGCGGCGGTTTTCTTTTAGGCATTGCGCTGGGCATAACTGCATCAAAAGCTATGAGGAAGATTGATGATTATAAAGTATCAGTACTCATTACCCTTTCTGTAGTCATGGGCGGTTACCTTATAGCGCGGGAACTGCATATTTCAGGACCGTTGACTATGGTTTTTGCGGGATTGATTATCGGGACTTTCAAACGCCGCACATCGGCCATGTCGCCTATAACCAAAGATTACCTGGACAAATTTTGGGAACTGAATGATGAGATTCTCAACGCCATACTGTTTCTTTTTATAGGCTTTAACCTGCTTATGATGCGCGACCTGAGCCATTACTGGAAGCCGGGTGTAGCCTGTATAGTAATTGTGTTGCTGGCACGTTTTATATCTATATGGCTACCGGCACGGCTAATACCTTTTAAAGAAAGGTTTAGCAAAGGCACCATCAAAATATTGGTTTGGGGAGGCCTGCGGGGCGGTGTATCTATTGCGCTTGCACTATCTATTGATGATGGGCCCTACAAAAAAGTAATACTGGCAGCTACTTATTTTGTAGTGGTATTTTCTATAATAATACAAGGCCTTAGCATTGGTAAAGTCGCCAACAGGATACTGGCCAAAGAGCAGGGAGCTGTTAATTCATAAAAAGCCGCCCCCGAAACACACATCCGGTAAGGCGGCACCAACAAAACTAATTGACTATCCGGAAAATTTAAACCAAAGCTGTAGCTATGAGGTAAGGTAATAGCTTACCGCATACAGCAGTGCTGCAATAAGCATTTTTCTCATTTGTTTGGGGTTTACGTTAGTATTCCAAAACTAAAGCTTAGTGTTGATGCCTGCAATACGACGAATGCCGTATATTACAAATTATCCGGCAGCACTTTACCGGGATTAAGGATGTTGTTGGGGTCGAATATATTCTTGATGCTTTTCATGAGGTTCAGCTGGGTTGGGCCAAAGGCAATATCCATATAATTTTTCTGTACATAGCCAATGCCATGCTCGCCCGATAGTGTGCCCTTCAGGGAAACCGTCAGCTCAAATATCTCACGGATGCCTTTGGGTACTTCGGTTTTCCAGTTTTCATCGCTCATATCGCCTTTAATGATGTTTACGTGCAGGTTGCCATCGCCCGCGTGGCCATAGCAAACCGACTGGAAACCATATTTTTTGCCGGCAGCCTTAATGCCTTCGAGCAGTCGGGGCAGCTCATAACGTGGCACCACGGTATCTTCCTCTTTGTAAACCGAGTTAGATTTTACCGCTTCGCCCACCGCACGGCGCATTTTCCATAGCGCGTTCTTCTGTTCTTCGGTATCGGCAAAAAGTATCTCGTCAATTTCAAACTGTTCCAGCACACCCATAATCTTTTCCGCTTCCGCAAAGAGCACATCAGGGTAGTTGCCATCCACTTCAATCAGCAGATGTGCTTCCACGGCATCTTTAATATCCAGGGCAACATCCACATATTTCAGCGTCCAGTCAATGGCATCGCGCTCCATGAACTCCAACGCGCTGGGCACAATCCCGGCACGGAAAATCTCAGCTACTGCCTCGCACGCCTGCCCTGATTTAAAGAAAGGCACGAGCATGAGTATATTATGGTTGTTTTTGGGCAGCAGCTTCATCACTATTTTGGTAATGATGCCCAGCGTACCTTCGCTGCCCACCATAAGCTGGGTAAGGTTATACCCTGTAGAGTTTTTCAGGGTGTTAGCTCCTGTCCAGATGATTTCGCCGGTTGGCAGCACCACTTGCAGGTTCAATACATAATCTTTGGTCACGCCATATTTCAGCGCCCTCGCCCCACCGGCATTTTCGGCCACGTTACCACCAATGGTACAACTGCCCTGGCTGGATGGGTCGGGCGGATAGAACAATCCCTTTTCAAAAGCTGCCTCACGGAACACCTGTGTTATCACCGCCGGCTCTACAATAGCCTGTAGGTTTTGCTCGTCAATCTCAATATTGGTGAATCGCTCCATACTGAGGCCAATGCCCCTATATATGCTCAGTGCGCCGCCGCTAAGCCCGGTACGCCCGCCGATAGGAACTACGGGAACTTTATACTCATTAGCCAGCTTCATGATAGCGGAAACCTCTTCCGCACTACGTGGCTTTACTACTACTGCCGGTGGAAAATTATAATCCTCGGTCTCATCATGGCCGTAGTGGGTACGGGTTTCAAGGTCGGTGAAAATGTATTGTGGCCCGGTAATAGTTTCTATACACGGAATTATATGAGTGATGCTGAATGACATGTGCTTAAATTTATCTTACTGCCAAATGTACTGTTTTAGTAAATGCTTTAAAAAAATTTATACATTTACAGTGTAAACCAATCCTTACGTTATGAAAAACATTTACATTACATTACTGATAATTTGTGCAATAGCCGGAAATGCACAAAACATCAATATACCCGACCCGGTTTTCAAAGCCAGGCTTTTAGGGAATAATTCTACAGCATTAAATGCACAGGGAAATAGTTTCAGCAATACCGCTGACTCTAACAATGATGGTGAAATAAGCATGGCTGAAGCGGCAGCTGTTACAGGTTTGCGAATACACTCACTTACTTCATCCAGTAATATATCTTCATTGGAGGGATTACAGTACTTTACCAATTTGAAATCTTTATGGTGCGAAAGCAATCCGGTTGGTGGACAACTTAATTTGTCTATGCTTACGCAGCTAAAATATTTAAATTGCAGAAGCATGCAACTTACCAGTTTACTTTTGCCTACAACCGGGACATTGGAAGAAATAAATGCTTCTGAAAACAGTTTAACATCTTTTCCAACAATGGCTTTACAGAACCTTAAAGTATTAGAATTGTATGAAAATAATATAACTGCTATTAACTTAATACCTCTTAATCAACTATTCTATTTGGTTTTGAGCGGTAATCCATTAGTAAACATTGATTTATCTGGTAATCCTATATTGGAAACTCTATATATTAATAACTCACAAATTAGCATTTTAGATTGTAGCTCAACGATGGTTAAACAATTAGCCTGTAGTAACAATCCGAATTTAACTACTATTAATGTAAAAAATAACAAGACCACAACAAGTGATCCCGATATGCTCTATTTTGGTTTTTCATTTTATAATTTGCCGCTTCTCGAAACTATATGCCTTGACAATCAGAATCCTGAAATTTACAGCGTTGCTACTTCAGGTTACAACTCCAACGGCAACGTGATTGTTTACACCGGGGCTAATTGTGATGAAGTTGTGAATATGAATACTAACGGGATTGCTGACGTAAGCAAAAATAACCTGAAGATATACCCTAACCCAGTGACAGATGTGCTCCATATTGAAAACCTTTCCGGTTCAGCAATAACAGAAATCGAGATATTTAATTCACTTGGACAAAAAATAAAAGTTCCGTTTACAACATCCGCTTCACGGGCAGACGTGTCGCAATTGGCCGGAGGGAACTATATTGTAAAAGCCGTTGATGAAAACGGATTTGCATCAACACAGAAATTTGTAAAGATATAGATAGCATTATTTTCCATAAAAAAGGCTGCCAATCGGCAGCCTTTTTTATGTTGTAGTATAATAATTCACCCTCGGGTTCTTCCGTTTCCATATCAAATGATCAATAGAGAATCGTCCGCTGCCTGCAATGCCCAGAAAAACATAAATGGTGAGATACAGCCCGGCCATTTCCTTTACAGCAAAAGGATCGGCAATATGTACGTAAAAAACAGCAACTACCATAGTAATTATAAGCGGTATTGCTGCAAGCCTCGTCAATAGCCCCAGTATGATGAGAAATGAGCATACCACTTCGGCAAAAACCGTAAGCGCCAGCGATGCTGTAGGCCCCACGCCAAAAGGGTCGGCAAACTGTATAGGTTCATTTCCTGTAAGCATTGCCAGTTTGGGCAGGCCATGGGTCATCATAAAGCAGCCCACTACAATTCTTAATATCAGTAATCCGGCATCATAAAGCCTGTCGCGCGCAGGTGTAGCAAATACATCCATAACAATAGGTATTGATTAGCCAACTAAATTAAAAAAAATACTACAACCTACGGTTAAAAAATTGCCAAATAGCGTAATGGCTCTTTAAGATTGTTCCATTTTAAAAATATGTAATAATGCAGTACCAAAATGCCAAGGTAACGAATGACAACGGTATGCCCACCCCTATCATCATGCCGGCCAGGCGTGGCTTCAGCCCATGCGATGAGGCCAGTATAGCTGCCGTAATCATGGGCGCCATGGCGGCTTCCATAATAGTGGCATCAATGGTCAGGCCTCGTTGCCTGAGTACCAGTTTGTATAATATAAAAAAGAATGCAGGGATTATCATCAGCTTAAAGAACAACCCCAGCGACAGGAATTTCCAGTGTTTGCTTTTGGGGTCTATAGTCAGCTGCATACCTACTGCCACCAGCGCTACCGGCGTTACCGTATTGCCCAGGCGCTGGAAAACAGGTTGTACTACATCTGCAAAATCATAGTGCAGCACATTCATGATTACTGCTATGGCAAATGCTACAAACGGAGGGAAAAGAAGTATCTTCCTCAGTATTGATGATGCTCCCCCACTCCCTTTAGAAAAAGCCATGGCCGTGACTACGCCCAGTGTAGCCATAACCACAAACGTTCCCGGCTGGTCTACCACTATGGCCGTCTTTAATCCTTCCTTACCGTAAAGCGCCTCAATTACCGGAAAACCTACAAATGATGTATTGCCCAGGCCGGCTGTGAGTATAAGGCAGCCGGTAAGTTTGTGCGGCCAGTGGAACAACTTACCCAGACCTCCAAAAAAAAGGAACGACAACAGGAAGGTTATCCATGGTACTGCCAATGGGTAAAGCAGAGAACTGTTGATTTCAATCTTGGGGATGTAGTACAGCGCCAGCGCCGGCAGCGATATGTAAATCACGAAATGGTTGAGGGCTACATGAGCATTGGCAGGAATTGTTTTAACCCGCTTAAGGGCAACCCCGGCAAACATACAGATAAATATGAGGATGATGCTATCCATTTCTTCCTGCAAATTTAACACCTATAGCTTCAATAACAGGAACTTCAGAAAAAAATATTCCAAAAAAGTTTGATACATTGTCAAAACATTTTATTTTTGTAATAAATTTTATTACAGTATGATTTCAGGCAAGTTCGCTATAACTGTCCACATCCTCACGCTCATGGCTAAGTTTCCTGGTGAGTTTTTGTCGTCCGACTTTATAGCCGGTAGCCTGAACATGAATCCTGTACTGGTGCGTAAGGAAATTGCCGTACTAAAGAAAAATCATTTTGTAGAAAGCCGTGAAGGCAAAAATGGTGGCACACGCCTGGCTAAACCGGCTGATGTTATTACCCTTGAGGATATTTTTAAGGTAACATTTGAAAAAGCATCGCTTGGATTTTCTAAAAACACTCCTAACCCACTATGTCCGGTTGGCAGGGATATTAATACCTATCTTAATGATTTATACACCGTCATAAACCAGGGCATCAGCCAACAACTGGCGGGACAAACACTGGCACAATTTGCCGATAAATTCAACTAATTTTTTTTTATTCAAACTGTAACATTTTTTATAACATATAATTTTTAATAACTATGAAAGTAGCAATAATCGGAGCCACGGGCTTTTTAGGCAAAAGCCTTGTAAATGAATTTAGCAACAGGAGCCATAAGGTAACTGCAATTTCCAGAAATCCGGTAGGTACAGACACAGAAAACATAACCTACGTTAGGGCTGATGTATTTGCAACTGAAAGCCTCGCTGAAATCCTGAAAGGCCATGACATTGTGGTAAGCGCCTATAATCCCGGCTGGACGAATCCGAACATTTATGACGATGCCATTGCCGGATCTAAAGCCATACAGGAAGCAGTAAAACAATCAGGCGTGAAGCGCTACATCTACATTGGCGGTGCGGGAAGCTTATATATTGCCGAAGGATTGCAATTGATTGATACTCCACAATTCCCTGCCGAATATAAGGCTGGCGCTTCTGCCGCGCGCGATTACCTCAACATCATCAAAGAAGAAAAAGATCTGGATTGGGCATTCTTTAGCCCGGCTATAGAGATGCACCAGGGCATTACCACAGGCCGCACCGGCAAGTACCGTCTTGGGCTGGACAACCCTGTTTTTGATGCTGATGGCAGAAGTATTCTATCCGGTGAAGATGTGGCAGTAGTACTGGCTGATGAAGCTGAAAACCCTAAACACCATCAGCAAAGGTTTACGGCTGCGTATTAAATTTGTTTCAGGTTTAAAGTTTCAGGTTATCCCGGTTTATACCGGGATTTTTTGTTGCATTCAACAACCTTTCATTTCACCCTTGAAATTCCTGTTTAAATCCCTTACTTTTACCCTACAATTCAAAACCGTGGAAAAGCACAACTCTTTTAAAACCGCACTGCACGAAGTTGATGGCGTGGACCAGCCCGAAAGCATCAGCCGGGAATCTATAGCCCATATCACGCAATTGCGCAAAAAGCAGCCAACGGCAGAAGAATTGACCACCGGCATACTCAATGGTGACAAAACCGCCCTGAGCCGTGCAATAACCCTGATTGAAAGTAGCAATCCACTACATCTTGAAAAGGCCAATGCTGTTATAAACAGCTGCCTGCCTCATGCCAATACATCGGTTCGCATTGGTATTACAGGTGTGCCGGGTGTGGGTAAAAGTACGTTTATTGAGGCTTTCGGCAAGCATCTTACCTCTTTAGGCAGAAAAGTGGCCGTACTCGCGGTTGATCCCAGCAGTTCGCTTTCGCACGGAAGCATTTTGGGCGATAAGACCCGTATGGAGGAACTTGTGAAGGATGAGAACGCCTACATACGCCCGTCAGCTTCCGGCGTTACGCTGGGCGGTGTGGCACGCAAAACGCGCGAGGCCATCATTTTATGCGAAGCCTGTGGGTTTGATACCATTATTATTGAAACTGTGGGCGTAGGCCAGAGTGAAACTGCCGTACACAGCATGGTTGATTTCTTTTTACTGCTGAAGATTGCCGGTGCGGGTGATGAACTACAGGGCATTAAGCGCGGCATTATGGAGATGGCCGACCTCATAGTAATCAATAAGGCGGATGGCGACAACATTAAAAAAGCAAAGCTGGCTAAAACAGAGTTTAACCGTGCGTTACACCTGTTCCCTGCCAAAACATCGGGCTGGCAGCCAAAGGTTACCACTTGCAGCGCCATAACCCATGACGGCATTGCCGATGTATGGCAAACCATGAATGAATACTTTGAGCTGACCAAAGCCAACCATTATTTTGAAGAAAGGCGTAGTGAGCAGAACCGCCACTGGCTGCTGGAAACCATTAACGAGCAGCTGAAGAACGATTTTTATAACCGATTGGACATTGCCAAACTGCTGGAAGAAAATAAAAAAGCGGTGCAAAACAATGAATTATCACCTTTTGCAGCCGCCCAGATTTTATTGGAAAAATATTTTAAGAAAATCTAGCCAAAATCTTTTCTAACTGAATAATCATTTTTGGGATTTGGGTTTGATCAAATTCAATATTGAATTCAAGTCTTGTATTAAAAACAGTATCATTGGATGCCACTTCCGTAAAAAAATGTCCGATTCCGTCCCCAATAACCTTAAATTCTATATTGTTATCTAAATCGGCAAACTCAAACTTACAATTTAAATTATTATAGAGCAGTGACAGCATATCTTTGAGATATTTAAAATCTTCTATGATCAAATCTCCACTATTGCTTCCCTGAAACTTTCCTCCCTTGAACGCGACGTTAGTATTTATCCACTTTCTGTCCCATTCATCTACAGCATCAGGATAATTCAATTTGACAGGTTCTAAACGTAAGTAATTACCAGAACCCGTAATCTCAAAGTAGTCCTCATCCATAATTATTGCCCTTCGTAACGTTCCATTTCACGGTCGTAAAAGTTGTTGGCAGCCTCAATCAAGCCTTCCATCTCGGCATTCAGTTCGTTTTCATCAAGGTCTTCCGGCTCCTCTAAAAACTCCACCTCATCATCTTTCAGGTTGATGATGAAACGCGGGTAATCCAGGTGGATGATGAAAATATCATCAGGAAAATCAGTATTATCAGCAAGTACAAATTTTGGTAGTTCCATTTTGTTTTGTTTCAGGTTTAAAGTTTCAGGTTGCTTACTCTGCCGCCGTTGTTTCCCCTTTGGGGGTCAGGGGGCTCATAATCATCTTATTGGTTAAATAATTAAAGCGAAGATACAAAAATATTGCAGCGGCTGTTAGCCCGGCCAACAGGCCAATCCATATACCGGTGCCCTTCATGTCAGTGTACACTCCTAAATAGAAAGATACGGGAAAGCCAATCACCCAATAGGCTATAAACGTTATCACTGTTGGTATTTTTACGTCCTGCAAGCCACGCAGCGCGCCCAGTACCACTACCTGCACACCGTCAGATATTTGGAACACGGCAGCCACCAGCAGCAATGACGCTGCCAACGATATTACTTCGGTATTATCCTGCAGCAGCGCTACATTTTCCATATTCAGGAAAAAATGCGGCAACACATTGTGCAACGCCACAAACAACAGCGCAAATGCAATCTCCAGCAAAATGGTGAGCAAGAAAATGGAGCGCGCCACCAGCTGAAGGTTCTTATAATCCTGCAGGCCTTTTTGGTTGCCCACCCTTACCATAGCCGCCACGCTTAAGCCCATAGCGAACATAAATGTCATAGAAGCCAGGCTCAGGGCAATTTGGTTGGCAGCCTGGTGTGATTTACCCAGCGAACCCGAAAGCCATATAGCAGCCGTGAACAGTGCTACTTCAAATAACATCTGCATAGATGACGGAAGGCCCAGTGCAGTTATTTTTTTAAGCATTGATTTTTTAATCTGGCTGAAGCTGAAGTTATGGAAATACATTTTCAGCTTTTCGTTACGCGACAAAATGTAGTGCATATAAGCTACCATAAGTAGTCTTGATATTACCGTGCCCAACGCTGCACCTATGATGCCCATCTTCGGGAAAATCCATATACCATAAATAAGCATGTAGTTTATCGCAACATGTATTACATTAGAAACAATTACCGCATACATAGCGTATTTGGTGAGCGACATACCATCAGCAAACTGTTTGTACCCCTGGAAAATAACCATAGGCAGGAGCGAGAACGCCACCCAGTCAATATACGGCGATGCCAGCGCTATTACTTCAGCCGGCTGATGCATTAGGTACATAAGCGGCTTGGCAAAATATACCACACCAAAAAGGAATATGCCCAAAACCGTGCATAATACCAACCCGTGATGGAAAGCAGAACGCACTTTATCCTCATCCTTTTCCGCATCGCCCTGGGCCACAATAGGTGTTATAGCGGTAGAAAACCCAATACCTACCGACATGGCTATGAACACAAGGCTGTTGCCCAACGATACCGCGGCCAGTTCGGCTGTGCCTATTTTCCCAACCATAATGTTATCTACAACGCCAATAAGCGTATGTCCCAGCATGCCAAGTATTACGGGGTAGGCCAGCTTTAGGTTAGCCGAAAACTCCTTTGTATAGTGTTGTAATCCCACAATTGCAATTTTGCGCAAATGTACATATCAGATATTATATATCGCATTGAATAATTATTAGCGTTAACACTGACTATTAAAATAATAGCAATACTTAGTCATAATTTTGTAATATCCTTATAATATGTTTAACAATCCTTTAGAATTATTAGTAAAAGTAGTACAGTAATTTTACACTACTAATCTAAGTAAAACAAGAGAATCATGAAAAAGCTAAATTTAAAAGGACTAATGCTATCAGCATTAATGTTAGTGGGAGCGGGTAGCTTTGCACAGGACATAACAGGATCGCCAAGCCAGGAAGTGAACGATTTTAAACAGGTATTCCGCCTTGGTTTTGGCCTTAATGCCGGTGTACCGGTAAATGATGATTTTGATGCTTTCACCTTTGCGCTAGGTGGCGACATCAGGCTTCAGTACGACTTTACAAAAAGAGGGTCAATAACACTAACTACCGGATACCAGCACTTTTTTGCTGAAGACTATGACACACCTCTTGGTAAGATTGATGGAGAAGATTTAGGATTTATCCCTGTTAAAGCCGGCTTTAAATATTTTGTATGGGAAGACCGTTTTTATGTGTTGGGTGAGGCCGGTATAGGTTTCGCAGTGACTTATGACGAAACATCTTTCCTGTGGTCTCCGGGTATAGGATATGCTAACGATACCATTGACCTAAGCTTAAGGTATGAAGGCGCTGCCGATTTCCATACTGACCAGGTGGCACTAAGGATTGCTTACGGATTTAAGCTATAATTACCAATAACAAAAGAACCTAAGTACAAAAACTAACCTGAAAAAACCTGTGGCTTTATTGCCATGGGTTTTTTATATTTGTGTAAACATCATCAATCATGCAATTATTTGTAATCGACTGGAGCAAGGATGCCACTACCCCTCTTATTGACTACTGCAAAAAATCTCCCCACAAAATTTTAGGCACCGAACTTAAAGATGGCGGCGAAGCCTACCGCAAAACCGGCCAGTGCAAGCCCGATGCCATTGTGGTGAACTATGCCGTGAAACCATCGCACGGGCGCATAACTGCTACCGAAATACGCAGGCGCAAGGCCACCGCTGACACTCCCATTTACTTTATAGGCGGCAGCGAAGATGATAATGAACAGGTAGAACACATAGGCATCTGCCTTTCTGAAGAAGAATTTAAAGATTTGCTGGAGAGTTAGGTATTGGGTGTTGGGTATTGGGTGTTAACTAATAAATCATCAGTAGTCAATAAAAAATTCTCACTTCTCTCCTCTCAGTTCTCTTTTGTACACATTGATGTTTTCCAGTACTTCTTCATCCACTTCCGGTTCTTTAATATCAGTGTATTTTTTCAGTTCCTCCAGAATAATTTTAGCTACAATATAGCGTGCAGTGGTTTTATCATCAGCCGGCACCACATACCAGGGCGCATGCGGCTGAGAAGTTTTGTTTATGGCTTCCTGGTAATATTCAGTGTACTTATCCCACTCATGGCGTTCTTCAAGGTCGCTTGGCGCAAATTTCCAGTTATGTTTTTCATTTTCAAGGCGGCGGAGCAATCTTTGCCTTTGTTCTTCTTTGCCCAGATGAAGGAAAAACTTAAACACTATACAGCCGTTTTGCGCTATGTGCTTTTCAAAATTATTGATCTGCTCATAGCGTTGCTCCCATATATCATCAGGAATTTCATCAACCGTGGTAATGCCGGGCAGGTTTTCGTTAAGCAAAAATTCAGGATGCACACGGCTTACAAGTACATTTTCATAATGTGACCGGTTAAAAATGGCGAACTTCCCCTTTTCGGGCAGCGCTATGTAATGCCTCCACAGGTAATCGTGTTCCAGCTGTATGGATGTTGGTGTTTTAAAACTGTGCACATTTACGCCCCGCACATTAAACCGGCGGAACACCTCGCGCGTAAGGCTGTCCTTGCCCGATGTATCCATGCCCTGCAGGCACACCAGCACGCTGTAGCGGTTATTGGCATACATTTTTTCCTGTAGCTTGCTCAGTTTTTTGCCCGCCTTTTTCATCTTGCAGCATATTACCTTGTCTTCAGTTTCCATGTCAATACGCGTGGGCAGCTTATCTAACTTTACTTTTCCGCTTACCTTAAAATCATCGGTATTTATATCCTTCATGGCAAAATTGCGTTATCTTTATTTTAAAGTTACAACACAACGCACCTATATAACCTTAATGTTATGCAAAAGTTTCATCTGGAAATACTTTTCAGGATCATTGGCATCGGCTCTGCATCGGGGCTTATCTTCCACAACAATACGCTTTTCCTTATTTCAGACAACAGCAATGTACTGTATGAATATAACATAGCTGAAAAGAAACTCGATAAGATTGAGCTGTCCCAATCTTCACCAGCAGAAAACATCCCTAAAGAAGACAAGCCCGATTTTGAAGCCATAACGCTGGCAGGCGATGAGGCATTGCTGTTCGGTTCAGGTTCAACCGATAAGCGCAACAGCATACTGCCGGTAAACATTAAAACCAAAAAGGCGGAATTGCCAATAGATGTGACTGATATGTACCTGGGCATGCAGGATTTCGGCGGAATAAAACCGGAAGATTTTAATATTGAGGCGGTGGTGAACGATGGCAACGTTTGGTACCTGTTTAACCGCGGCAACGGGCCAAAGGGCAGGAACGGCGTTTTTACCATAACCGGAAACATAAAGGAGGGTGATTTCCAGATGTTTTATAATGATATAAAACTACCTAAAATAAACAAGGCACAGAGCGGATTTACAGATGCGGTGAAAGTAGGCAACAAGATATACTTTATTGCCGCTGCCGAAAAATCGAACTCTACCTACCATGATGGCGAAGTGGCCGGCACGCTCATAGGCCGGCTGGATGCGGAGAGCATGGAGGTAGAAAAAACACAGGTTATTTCTTCCACCAATAAGTTTGAAGGCATAACACTTTATAAGGAAACAGGCAAGCAGCTTGAGTTTTTGCTTTGCGAGGATAAGGATAGTGAGGTGAGTGAATCAGATATTTACAGAATAGTAATTAGCCACTAGCCAAAAGCCAAAAGTAGATCGGCAGAGTTTACTTTTGGCTTGTGCCTTTTGGCTTGTGCCTAGATTATTTTTCTCCCCCTTCCCAACCTTTTGCGCATTTTGATGCTCTATATAAGCAAAGAGACTAATTGTGATAGACGAAAAACTCATAGCAGCATGCAGGAAAATGCACCGCGACTCGCAGAGGAGGGTGTATGAGCTACTGGCTCCTAAACTGTACCACACCTGCAAAAGGTACCTGAAAGCCGAGGAAGAGATTGAAGAGGCAGTGGCCGATGCCTTCTATACCATCTTCACCAAGCTGGACCAATTGAAAGAAACAAAGGCTTTTGAAGCCTGGGCGCGCAAAATTGCCGTGAACCAGTGTCTGCTGAGCCTGAAACGCAACGTAAACTTCAACATTTACATTGAGGACATGAGCTATAGCGCAGAGCCTTCGCAAAGCCAATCGGCCACATTGGAGGAGGAAGACCTGCTGCACCTGCTCACTTACCTGCCCGAAGGCTGCCGTACGGTTTTTAACCTGTATGCCATTGAAGGCTATTCGCATAAAGAGATAGCCGCCATGCTGAACATTAGCGAGGGAACTTCCAAATCACAATTAAACGTCTCCCGCACCAAGTTAAAGGAATTAGTAAACAATGTTTATTACCAAAACGAGAACAGTCATGGAAAATCAAGATAAAATATACCAAGAGTTTAAAGAAGCGGCTGCCAAAGCCGAAACCAAAGGTTTTGACCGCATGGAAGCGGTGTGGAACCGCGTAGAAGAAAAACTGGACGAGAAAAACAAGCGCAGGCCCGTTCTGTATATTAAATACGGTAGCGTAGCCGCACTGTTGCTGCTGTGCTTAACCGTGGGCACATTCATCTTCAGGAAAAATAACAGCCAGCCTGTAGCGCCAAAGGCCTTGCCTGAAAATAATGTAACGGTTATTGACACACAAAAAGTAAAAGAAGCTTTTGACCCGGAGAAAGTGGAAAGGGTTGAGGAAGTAGTGGTGAATGAGAAAGCGGTTAAGCCACTTTACGATGAGCCTAGAAAAAAGGTAGTGGTTGATAGTATTCCTTTTGCAACTGTAAGCAAAAAGGCAAGAATATGGGTTGATAATAAATATTCAGGTATTGTAAATGATTCCCAGGGACCACTTCCCGGGGCAACAGTTATAGTAAATAATTCCAAGGCGAATGTACAAACTGATATGGATGGCAAATTTACCATCAATGCTAAAAAAGGTGATACTATTAATGTCGAATACCTGGGGTATAAATCGCAAAAAACTGTTTTAGGCGATAATGCCGTTGCTATATTTATGGAAGAAGATGTAAAAGAATTGGAAAATGTTCAATTGAATGTTTACAGAAGAACACCTATTTCAAAAGCACCGTATGCTGTGGCATCAACTACAACTGAAAAAATTAATAAAAGAGCTAATAAAAAACAGTCCGTTACTGTAGTTGAAGACCGTGCCAATGCCAATGTGTTACAATCCTTACAAGGGCAGGTTGCGGGCATGAATATAAATTCGGGCAGCACTGCTCCGGGTACAGCACAATCGTATGTTCAAACTGATCTTCAAAAAGGTTACAGCGGCAATACAAAAATTGTTTTAAAAGGAAAGGCAATAGCAGAACAATCAGGATATATCGATTATACTAAAGATAAAAATTATGATATATTGGCAAATGGCCGCTTAGCTGATCGTGCACTTCCGGGTTCGATTGCACAAGGGCAGCCAGGTAGTGATTCAACTATTATAATAAGAGGTGTTGGTAGTGTGAAAAACAAAAATCGCCCCGCATTTATTGTAAATGGTGAAATTATTGATGAAAAAGATTTTGAAAATATGGATGCTGACCATATTGAAACAATTTCAGTTTTAAAAGATGAAGCTGCGACATCAATATATGGTAATCGTGCTTCGAATGGCGCAATCATTATACAAACTAAAGGCAAAGAAACAGGAAAAGCATTAAAAAAATTATTTAAAAAAGACTCTAATAAAGAACTAATCTCTGAAAAACCCACCTCGCGCTTTATCCCAATAGACACCGAAGAATACGAGTCGTTCGAGGAAAACAAGTTTGAAAACCCTGCCACGGCTCCGCTCTCTACCTTTTCTATTGATGTTGATAATGCATCGTACACCAATGTAAGGCGCTTTTTAAACAACGGGCAAACCGTGCCTAAGGATGCAGTGAGGGTTGAGGAAATGATCAATTTCTTTAAGTACAAATACAACCAGCCTACGCTTGGCACGCCTTTCTCTCTAAATACTGAACTTAGCGATGCACCGTGGAACCCTAAGCACAAGCTGCTGAAAATAGGGCTTCAGGGTAAGGATATCCCGCAGGCTGAACTGGCTGCCTCCAACTTTGTGTTCCTGATTGACGTGTCAGGTTCCATGAACGACCCTAACAAACTGCCGCTGCTGAAACAAAGCATGAAGCTATTGGTAAACCAAATGCGGGAGCAGGACCGCATTGCAATAGTAGTATATGCAGGCGCTGCAGGGCTAGTATTGCCATCAACCGGCGGTGCAGAAAAAAGCAAGATTATTGCCGCGCTGGATAACCTTAGCGCAGGCGGAAGCACAGCGGGCGGTGCGGGTATTGAACTGGCTTACAAAACGGCGCAGGAACACTTTATAAAAGGCGGCAATAACCGAGTAATACTGGCTACGGATGGCGACTTTAACGTGGGGGCATCATCTAATACCGATATGCAGACGCTGATTGAGGAAAAGCGCAAGAGCGGCGTGTTCCTTACCTGCCTGGGTTACGGCATGGGTAATTACAAAGATTCTAAAATGGAAATCCTGGCCGATAAGGGTAACGGCAACTATGCCTATATTGACAACATGCAGGAAGCTACTCGTTTTCTTGATAAAGAATTCAAAGGCTCAATGTATGCCATAGCCAAGGATGTGAAGATACAGATTGAGTTTAACCCCAAGCATGTGCAGTCCTACCGCCTGATTGGCTATGAGAACCGCAAGCTGCGTGATGAGGATTTTGCCAACGACGCCGTTGATGCCGGCGAACTGGGCAGCGGCCACACCGTTACGGCTTTGTATGAGATAATACCTGTAGGTGTTCAAAGCGATTATTTTAATGCTGCCCCGGATCTGAAATACAGCACGCCACAAACAGCAACAGGCAATTATGCCGATGAGCTGGCCACCATAAAATTCCGCTACAAAAAACCGGATGAGGACAAGAGTAAGGAAATAGTAAAGGTAATTCCTAATGTAGCGGTACCACTGAACCTGGCCACGCCTGATTTTAAATTTGCGACATCGGTAGCATGGTTCGGACTGAAGCTGAGGGATTCTAAACTGATACCGAATAAAGAAACCGAAGCCATAAAGAAACTGGCTTCTGAAGGGCTGCAAAACGACCCGGAAGGCTACAGGGCTGAGTTTGTGAGGCTGGTGGATATGGTGAAGTAGTCTTAAAGTAGAAAGTCAAAAAGTAGCAAAGTTGCAAAGTAACAAAGTTTAATAGCTATGAAAACATTAGTATTAGTTATAATTTTAGCAATAACCACCGTGGGGTTTGCGCAACAGCCTTGCAACAAAGGAAGGCTGGGGAAAACAGTACAGGATCAGTTTGAGAGCGACCTGAAAGACAATAGCCTCAAACTTTATGTGATGGGTGGTATTGCAGCGGTAATAACTACGGAAGACAGGGAGGTTGCCAGTAAGTACAACTTTAGCTTTCACGATTTTGGATGCCTTGCGCCTGACATCAGTTATTACAAGTCGTATAATAGCTATATGGTTAGCTACCTCAATAAAAAATACGGAAACGAATGGCAAAAGGATATCCGGAAAAACCTGAATATAATCGGACGGGATAGCCTGCTGCTGGCTGAAAAATAAGTCGTTTCTGTCATTCTGAGCGGATGAAACAGAGTCGAACAATCTCATTTCACGAGTTAGAGATTCTTCCTTCGTCAGAATGACAAAACGCTATGTAAGATTAATAAAGAAAGGGCAGCTTCAATTGAAAGCTGCCCTTTTACTTTTGGCTAGTGCCTTGTGGCTTCTAACCTATTACTTCTTTTCTATTTCGCGAAGGTTTTCCATTTTCTTGTGCTCCAGGAAGCCTTTAATATCTTCAAAGTGTTCTTTCACGCGCTTGTTGCCAAATTCAAATACCTTTGTTACCAGCCCGTCAAGGAAATCCCTATCATGCGATACCAATATCAGCGTACCGTCAAAAGCTTTCAGGGCATCTTTAATAATGTCCTTGGTTTTCATGTCAAGGTGGTTGGTAGGCTCATCCAGTATCAGCAGGTTTACCGGCTCAAGCAATAGTTTTATCATAGCAAGGCGTGTCCTCTCCCCTCCCGAAAGCACTTTTACTTTCTTGGTGGTATCATCGCCACTAAACATAAATGCGCCTAATAAATTCTTAATCTGTGTGCGAATTTCACCTACAGCAATCTGGTCTATGGTTTCAAAAACAGTAAGGTTTTCATCAAGCATGGCTGCCTGATTCTGGGCAAAGTAGCCTATCTGTACATTGTGCCCTACTTCCAATTTACCTTCAAAGCCAATCTCGCCCATTATAGCCTTAACCATGGTTGACTTACCCTCTCCGTTCTTCCCTACAAAGGCAAGCTTTTCGCCACGTTCAACTACCATCGAAGCATCTTTAAACACTACATGGTCGCCATAGGCTTTTGAAAGCTCATTCACCACCACAGGGTACTGGCCTGAACGCGGTGCGGGAGGAAACTTAAGGCGCAATGCCGATGTATCTACCTCATCAACCTCAACCAGTTCCAGTTTTTCTAACATTCTTACTCGGGATTGTACTTGCTCGGTTTTTGAGAAAGTCCCCCTGAAACGCTCGATGAAAGCCTGGTTTTCAGCAATAAATTTCTGCTGCTCGTCATACGCTTTTTGCTGATGGGCACGGCGGTCTTTACGCAATTCCAGATAGTGGGAATATTTGGCCTTGTAATCATAGATTCGGCCCATGGTAACCTCTATGGTACGTGTAGTTATATTATCTACAAATGCACGGTCGTGGCTTATAACCATTACTGCTTTGGCGCTATTCACAAGGAAATCTTCCAGCCACTGTATACTCTCAATATCCATGTGGTTGGTAGGCTCATCCAACAAGATAAGGTCAGGTTTCTGCAAAAGTATCTTGGCAAGCTCGATGCGCATCCTCCAGCCACCGCTAAACTCTGATGTTGGCCTGCTGAAATCCTCGCGTGTAAAGCCCATACCTATAAGTACCTTTTCTACCTCGGCCTCATAGTTTATTTCTTCTATCGAATAGAACTTTTCGCTCAGTTCCGATACTTTTTCAATTATCTTATAGTATTCATCCGATTCGTAATCAGTACGCACGGTAAGCTCGTCATTCAGCGCATCAATCTCGGCCTTCATTTTAAAGATGGCTTCAAATGCCTTGGATGTTTCATCAAAAACCGTGGCGTTATCCTCAGTAAGCAGGTGCTGCGGCAGGTAGGCTATTACAGTTCCTTTAGGTGCCGAGATATTGCCCGATGATGGTTTGTTAACCCCGGCAATGATTTTAAGCAAGGTCGATTTTCCTGCACCGTTCTTGCCCATAAGGGCTATCTTATCGGTTTCATTGATTGAAAAAGAAACATCGCTGAAAAGCGTGGTACCGCCAAATTGTACCGAAAGCGCATCAATAGTAATCATGGTAAGTTTTTGAAAGCCGCAAAGATAGGATATTGGCAGGATTAAGCAAGGAGTTTGTTTGCAGGCATCAGCCTTAATTATTATATTTGGATGTTAAACTTTTTTGATATGAAACCCTGGATAAGAACCGGTTTGTTTTTTGCTGTGTGGATGACGCTGTTTATGACATTTGTTTCGCCTTACATTATGTATTGGTTGGGTTGGGAAGATGAAGTGATATTTGATTTCAGCCTGCCAAAAATTATCATTTCCACTATTTGTTATACCCTTGGCGGAATGGCAATTGGCTATATAAACAGGAATAACAAGAAGCCTAAAAACCAGATTGACGCGTAATGAAAAGCTGGGTTAAATTCGGGCTGGGCTGGGGTGCGTTCATGTTTGTAACGCTCAACATCATTTTCCCGCTGATTGACGGCAGCAGCATAGAGCTTTACCGCGTGCTTACCGGCATACCGGTTTGGCTGGTGTTCGGGCTTATTTTCGGGTATGTATCAAGGAAGAAAAAACCGGAATCTAAAAACATTCAGGACACATGAAAAACTGGGTACGGTCGGGCCTTGTTTGGGGCGGCGTTTTATACATCATCACCATGATTGCTTTCCCTATGCTGGATGGCGAAAGGCTGAACACCACAAAAATTATAATGGGCATACCGCTTTGGATTGTGGTGGGCTTAACCATTGGCTACCTTTTGAAAGACCGCAAAAAAAGCAAGGCAAAACCGAAGGCTACCGCTAAAAAGAAACGCTAAAGTTTCGGGTTAAGCATTTCATACCAAACTTCCTCATCGCCATCATAATCAAAGTTCTCAATGTATTTCAATCCGGCCTTTTCAAGCACTTTTCGGGAGGCGTAATTGTCATGGTCGGCAAAGGCGTTTATCTTTTCCAGTTTTAGCTGATTAAAACCGTAATCTACAAAGGCTTTTGCGGCCTCGCTTGCATAGCCTTTGCCCCAGTACTGTGGCATAAAGCGGTAGCCAAGGTCATAAAAAATGCCATAACGCGTTACGTTGCGCTCGCGTTTCAGGCCTGCCCAACCCATAAACTCTCCAGTTTCTTTTAGTATTGTAGCCATACGACCCACGCCAAACTGTTCATACTGCCACCGGATGTCGGCAATAACATCGCGCACCTGCTGTATATCGGTTACTGGGTTTTTGCCCAGGTAAGTATGCACTTCAGGGTTTGAGTCCAGTTCAAAAAGATGAACATCGTCTTCCGCAAGCAGCGGGCGAAAAATCATGCGGTCAGTTTCGAGGTGGAATTGCATAGTTTTCTTTTATATTGGCAACAACTTTTTTAAACTCCTGTATATCATCATAATCATTAATACAAAGTATATCAATAAGATGCAGCCATGAAATTTTACCTGCGAGGTGGTAATGGATTAGCTGGTCCTTTATTTTAAAAATGTCTCCTTCATTTAGGATTTGAAAGTTATATGTGATTTTCTTTGTGTTTTCAGTTATTAACACAATAGCATTTCCTGTTCCATTTGATATTTTCCAATTACAATCACGTCCGCTTTCTACACGCCCGCTGTAATCTTTGACATGAACTTCCAAAGATTTTATGTCATTTATCTTGTATATTTCATCTTCATATTCAATTCGGTCATTGTAAAAATATAATAGACCCAAAAGTTCTCCCCTAAATGGCTTGTATTTAAAGTTACTCATGGCCCCAAATACAATTATCAGAATAAATCCCCCCATATATAACACTAGCCCAATACTGTGAAGAATTATATTATCTGATAAGAGATATTTGGAAATATAGAAAAAAAATAAGCCTAGAATAAGCGAAGAATATACAACCATATTATTGGTTAAATAAAATTCTTTTTGTGGCTTAAATACTCTGAAGCTGTTCATTAATCCTCCCCTTCTTCAAAATCTTCTTCATCATCCATTTCAAAGAAAAGTGGCTCTACCATGAGCTTGTCGGCCAATAGTTCCACACGCTCGGTAATCACATCCGTAAAGAAAAGGCGCTGCGTTTTGGCAATGCTATTACTCAGGCGGCTTATTTTCGGCTCCATGCGCAGTTTCAGCAAAGCTTCGGTATCGTCAACCACAAACATTTTTAGGCGGTTTACATCAAACCCGGCTGATGCAAACATATCATTAAGCCTGGTTGGCGTGCCTATCAACACATCAATCCCTACCGAAATCTGGTTCTTGTCATAATCAATGTCGCCCTGCTCATACACGCCATACACACGCAGGTCGGTAAACGATGCGTAAACCTTAAAAAGCTCCATCATTTCCAGTACCCTGGCCTTGTCTTCCACTATTATCAAGGCACGGGGCGATTGTTCAAAAGCTTTCTCCAGCCGCTGGATTACATTTATTACGATAGTTGTGGTTTTGCCCTGCGATGAATCGGCAGCCAATACACAATCCACACCGCTTTTTATGGTGCTAAAGCTGTCCTTTTGCAGGTCGGTAGGTTCGGTAAGGCCAGCTTCTTCAAGCGCTTGCGAAAGGTTTGGGTTTATTTTTTTTAATTTCATTGCTATGTTTTGCTGCTCTTTGAGTTATACGCAAAGTTTCACGAAGGAGCACAAAGTTCCGCAAAGTTATCTTTTCTATATGAAAGAATAAAAAAACACAGGGAAACTTTGCGCTTCTCTGTGCCTTCTTTGTGTTTCTTTGTGAAATAACTCCTACTTGCTGGCGAAAAGCTTCACATCCGTTTCTGATATTTCAGCGCCGCCTAATATGATAAGCCTTTCTACCACATTACGCAGCTCGCGTATGTTGCCCGTCCAGTCATATTCTTTCAGCAAGCCTAATGCCGCGTCAGAAAATTTCTTCGGTGCCGACCCCTGCTCTCCCGCAATCTTATCGGCAAAATGGGCTATGAGCGTTGGTATGTCATCACGCCTGTCATTAAGTGCCGGTACTTTTATCAGGATAACTGCCAGGCGGTGGTATAAATCCTCCCGGAAACGCCCTTCGGAAATCTCGGTTTTCAGGTCTTTGTTGGTAGCGGCAATAACGCGCACATCTACCTTAATATCTTTCTCTGCACCTACCCGCTGTATCATGTTTTCCTGGAGCGCACGCAGCACCTTGGCTTGAGCAGGCAGGCTCATATCGCCAATCTCATCCAGGAAAATAGTGCCTTTATCAGCTGCTTCAAACTTACCGGCACGGTCTTTCACCGCGCTGGTAAACGCGCCTTTAACGTGACCAAAAAGTTCGCTCTCAATCAGTTCGCTGGGTATGGCGGCACAGTTCACCTCAATAAAAGGCGCGGCAGAACGTTCGCTTTTTTCATGCAGCCAGTGGGCTACCAGTTCCTTGCCCGTACCATTGGGCCCGGTAATGAGTACGCGGGCATCCGTTGGGGCTACTTTCTCAATGATTTCCTTAATGTGGTTTATAGGCTCGCTGTCGCCTACCATCTCGTAGTTTTTGCTTACTTTCTTTTTCAGCATCTTGTTTTCCACCACCAGCACTTTACGGTCAAGCGCATTGCGCACGGTGTTGAGAAGGCGGTTCAGGTCAGGCGGTTTCGATATATAGTCAAACGCACCTAAACGCATAGTATTGATAGCGGTTTCTAAATCACCGTGGCCCGATATCATAACCATCGGGATTTCCGGTTTCAGCTTCTTTACGGCTTCCAACACTTCCACGCCATCCATCTTGGGCATTTTTATATCGCACAGCACCAGGTCGTAGTCGTCGTTCTTTATCTTTTCCAGCCCCGCCTGGCCGTCTTCGGCTTCCTCTACAGTATAGGTGTCGTTTTCCTCAGCAAGTATCTTGCTCAATACACGGCGTATAGCGGCTTCGTCTTCAATTATAAGTATTTTGGGCATTCTTTAGGATTGTTAGATGGTTAGATCATTAGATGGTTCGACAGGCAGATTTCAAATTTTCAGGCTATCTCACATCTAAAGTTATAGAATATGAAGCCACCCTGCAAACAAACTAAACTTCTTTTAACTTTTGGCAACCAGTGCCTTGTGGTTTTTGGCTGGTGCCTTAGTACTTAAGCCATTTAAAAATCTCCTTGTACGTTGGTTTTTTGCCGTACATTAAAATACCTATGCGGTAAATTTTGGCTGCAAACCAAACCACCCCGAAGAATGTTGCAAACAGTATAGCCATTGACAGGATTATCTGCCACAGCGGCACGCCGAAAGGTATGCGCATAAGCATTACTATTGGCGATGTGAGCGGTATCATAGAGAATACCGTGGCCACTGTGCCGTGTGGATCGTTGATTACGGTGAAGAACCCAACATACACACCCAACATCAACGGAAGGATGATAGGCAACAGGAACTGCTGGCTATCGGTTTCACTGTCAACGGCTGCGCCAATGGCTGCATACAATGAACTGTACAGGAAGAACCCGCCAATGAAATAGATGATAAAGCACAGCACAATACTGCCCAGTGGCAATTTCCCGAATTCGATAAGCAGTAACGCGGCTCCGCTGTTTTGGGAATTTTCTGCGGCTTGCTGAACCGCTCCGGCAGTGCCACCCATCTCAACATTAAGGAATACGCTCAATACGATGAACAGTACCATACCCAATATTGCCCAAATGATAAATTGCAGGATACCGGCCAGCGATGTACCGATGATTTTGCCCATCATAAGCCTGAATGGCTTAACCGATGAAATGATGATCTCGATGATGCGGTTGGTTTTTTCCTCAATAACGCTTCGCATCACCATGTTGCCGTAAATGATGACGAACATCATGATAAGATATCCTGAAATTCCACCGATTACAATCTTGATATAGGTTGCTTCCTTTACCGTTTCCTCACCGGAGAATTTGCTCAGGTGAATTTTAGATTCGGTTTTGGCCTTTTCAATCTTATCATAGTCAAAGCCCAGCGTTTTAAGGTTGTGCTTGGTTACCTTATCATTGATTACATCTTCGATATCGCCTAAAAATTCAAGGCTTGGCGTTTCGTTGGAGATGTATTCTACTTTGGTGGAAAGTTGCGAAAGGCTGTCAATCTGCGGAACATAAATAAGACCTTCATATTCTTCCGAAGCTGTCTTTTTAGCAGCCTCAAGAGGCATGGCCGAAAGGTCTACATATTGCCGGTATTGTTCATTTTTCAAATCTGCTTTAAGGTAATTGGCTTTGTCATACACACCTACTTTAACCAGCTCACTGTTATTAAGGCTTGCCAGGTAGCCGATAAGCGCGCCCATGCCTACAAACAGCAGCGGGCTAAGAAACGTCATGATAATGAACGACTTGTTGCGCACCTTGGCGTTAAATTCTCGTTTTATGATTAGGGAAAGGCTCAT
Organism: Flavobacterium sp.; assembly: GCA_041916875.1. GTDB lineage: Bacteria > Bacteroidota > Bacteroidia > Flavobacteriales > Flavobacteriaceae > Flavobacterium. Next base: position 157,932 of record JAYRYS010000004.1, on the reverse strand, counting down.
TATTTTTTGCTTACGGTTTGGATGAAAATATCATTAACACTCGGTATCTTTTCTACAAAGTAGGTTACATCGCCATACTGCAATAGCGTTTGCAGCAATGCGCGCGATGTGGTTGCTTCGGGCAGGGTAATTTCCAGCTTCAACTCGTCGTCCAGCGTTTTGAAATTAGCCTGTTTAGTAACATATTTATTGGCAATGCCTGCAAAAAACTGCTCCACATTTTGCGGGGCAATACCTACCTCAAATGTATTGCTGCGATATTGTTTCTTCACTTCATGCAGCGGCCCTTCAATAAGCTTGTTGGATTGGTGTATTAGCGCAATATGGTCGCACATGTCCTCAACGCTTTCCATGCGGTGGGTAGAGAATATCACAGTAGTGCCCTTATCGCGCAGTGCCAGTATCTCATCTTTAATGATATTGGCATTCACCGGGTCAAAGCCGCTGAACGGCTCATCCAGTATCAGCAGCTTGGGCTGGTGCAGCACCGTAACCACAAACTGTATTTTCTGCGCCATGCCTTTAGACAGTTCCTGTATCTTTTTGTTCCACCAGCCCTGTATCTCCAGCCTTTCAAACCAGTATTGCAATTGCTTTTTGGCTTCGGCTTTACTCAGGCCTTTCAGCTGGGCAAGGTATAATGCCTGCTCGCCTACCTTCATGGTTTTGTACAGCCCGCGTTCCTCTGGCATGTAGCCTATGTGTGAAATGTGTGATGGATTGAGCTTTTCGCCGTCAAGGTACACTTCGCCGCTGTCGGGCATGGTAATCTGGTTGATGATGCGGATAAGCGAGGTCTTGCCTGCGCCGTTTGGGCCCAGCAGCCCGTAGATGCTGCCTTTGGGAACCTGTAAAGATACATTGTTAAGCGCGGTATAGTTGCCATACTGCTTTACAACATTCTTTACTTCGAGTATTGATGATGCCATTTATAATTTTTGATTGTGATTGTAAAAATAAGGAATATGACAGCCAAATGCAGAAAATATTATACCGAATTGCATTTTTACCGGAATGAGCAGCAATTGCATAAAAAAAAACCCATCCTTAACTTGCGAAAAGGATGGGAAAAATTGCTATGAAAAAGAAAAATTCACTAGCTAGCTAGTGAATTTCAAATATATAATAAATTCTTAAATTATGAAAACATATCCTTAACTTTTTCAAAAAAAGATTTTTCGCTCTTTTCAGGGTGCGGAATGAAGTTTTCATCGGTAAGTGATTTCTCAAAAAACTGGCGCTGTTCTTTGTTCAGGTTTTTAGGCGTCCATACATTGATGTGCACTAGCAAATCGCCGCTGCCATAGCTGTTTATGCTTGGCACGCCCTTGCCTTTAAGGCGCAGTATCTTGCCGCTTTGTATTCCTTCTTCCAGCTTTATCCTCACCTTACCGTTTACGGTTTCAATATCTTTTGAAACGCCCAGCGCTGCCTCAGCAAAGCTGATGTACAAATCCAGGTGCAGGTTTTCACCTTCGCGCTTCAGGGTTTCGTGCTCTACTTCCTCAATGGCTACAATAAGGTCGCCCGGTATGCTGTTGCTGCCCGGCGCATCGTTACCCTTGCCGGCCACCTTCAGCTGCATGCCGTCAACCACACCCGCAGGTATCTTGATTGATACTGTCTCATCTTCCATCACCATACCCTGCGCATCGGCATTGTTTGGCTTAGAATCAATTATCTGGCCGCTTCCCCCACAAGTATGGCAGGTAGATGCAGTTTGCATCCTGCCCAGTATGGTGTTGGTTACCTTCATCACCTGGCCTGTACCATTACAAGTACTGCAGGTTTTATAGTTTACGCCCTGTGCCTGCACCTTGCGTTTTACTTTTACTTTTTTCTCTACGCCATTAGCAATTTCCTCGAGAGTAAGCTTTACTTTAATACGGAGATTGCTGCCTTTTACCCTGCGCTGGCCGCCACCGCCGCCAAACCCACCAAAACCGCCGCTGAAGCCGCCACCGAAGGCACTGCCGAAAATATCGCCAAACTGGCTGAATATATCGTCCATGTTCATGCCACCGGCACCACCGCCGAATCCGCCTGCACCATCAAACGCGGCGTGGCCGTACTGATCATAACGTGCTTTCTTGTCAGGGTCGCTCAGTATCTCATAAGCCTCTGCTGCCAGCTTAAAGTTTTCTTCCGCAGCCTTATCACCCGGATTTTTGTCAGGGTGGTATTCAATGGCCTTTTTGCGGTAAGCCTTCTTTATCTGTTCGGCCGTAGCGCCTTTATCAATACCCAGTATTTCGTAAAAATCTTTCTTCATTTTCCGTTTTGTTTAAACCTTGCAGTTATTAGTTCCCGATAACCACTTTAGGGAAACGTATAATTTTATCGCCCAGCTTGTAGCCTTTCTCCACCACATCTACAATTTTGCCTTTAAGGTCATCGCTTGGGGCAGGTATCTGGGTAATGGCTTCGGCAAAATCAGCATCAAAAGCATCGCCTGACTTCAGCTCTACCACTTCAAGCCCTTTAGATGTAAGCGTATCTTTCAGTTTGTTGTGTATCAGTTCCACACCCTTCAGCAATACCTCATCATCGCTTTTGGCAATTTGTGCCAGCGCCCTGTCAAAATCATCCATTACGGGCAGCATGGCCTGCAAAACTTCCTGGTTGGCAGTCTTAAAAAGCTCCAGCCTTTCTTTAGATGTGCGCTTTTTATAATTTTCAAATTCGGCAAACAGGCGCAGGAACTTGTCTTTTTCCTTAGCAAGCTCTTCCCTCAGCTTCTCTTCTTCCGAAAGGTTCTCGGCCGAGGGTATGCCCGCTTCCTGAGTAGTTTCGGTAGTTTCGGCTGTTGGCGCCTGCTCCTGCGTTAGGTCTTTCTCCATGTTATCTGAATTCTCCTGGCTCATATTCTTAAATATTTTCTTAAACATTAATGTTACAAGATTTGTCTTGCAACAGCGGTTGCAAAAGTATTGCCAAATTGCGGAAAATGTCAAATTGTCACCACTAAAAAATCAGATTTTTTTTAAGGGTGATAAAGGAGAGTATAAATTAAGGCGGATTTTTATTGGAGCGCTTCTTTCAGGGCTTTTTCCAGCGACAGGTATTTGAACTGGTATCCTTCGCCGATTATTTTTTTAGCACTAACATTCTGGCTGGCGAAAAGCAATGTACTCATTTCGCCAAGGGCAAGCTCCAGCACAAACTTAGGCACATTGGGCATAAAGTAAGGCTTGTCCAGCGTTTCGGCTATTTTTTTCATCAGCACATTATTGGTTACCGGGTAGGGCGCCACGGCATTGTAAACCCCTTCCAGCTCATTTTTCAGTACATAGTGGTAAATGCCCACCAGGTCCTCAACATGAATCCAGGACTGCATCTGCTGGCCGGAACCCAGCCCGGAGCCCATGCCAAACCTTACCGGCTTTGCCATTTGCACCAATGCGCCGCCTTTGCCCGAAAGCACCAGGCCGGTACGCACCTTTGCCACACGTATATGGTCAATCTGCGCAATCCTGTCCACCGCTTTTTCCCACTCCTGCACCACATGGCTCAGGAAAGAATTATCAAAAGCCGTAAAATCTTCCGAATAGATATTGGTAAGGCTATCAGGATAGATGCCTATGGCCGATGCCGATATAAAATGGCTTACACTGTTGGTTTTGTTTTTGAGGAGATTGGCCAGCACGTTAGTAGAAAGGATGCGGCTTTCCAGGATTTCCTGCTTGTAGGCTTCTGTCCACCGCTTGCCTATTGATGCGCCAGCCAGGTGGATTATGGCATCAACCCCATCAATACAGTCTTGGTCAATAATCCCTTTTTCAGGATTCCAGTAAAAGCCTTTGTAGTGTGCCTCGTCCTGTATCTTCTTTTCCGATGTGGAAAGGTAGTTGATATGTAAGCCATTTTTAAGCAGGAGCGATACCAGCTCACCCCCCACCAGTCCTGTTGCGCCGGTTATTAAAACTTTCATAGCTATTTTTTACTAAAAGTACTTACATAATGCTCAAGAGACACCTATAACAAACGGTTTAACTTTAGTTTATGAAACGTTCAACATTACTTTACCCTTACACTCCACTCAAAATGCAGTTCGCTTACCACATCGCCTTTTTCGTCAGTCCCTACTGATTTCATCCAGAAGGTTTGCCCCTCGCCTGTTTGTATGGTTTGCTTTACGGCTTCTTCAATAAGGTGCCCTTCGGTACAGGTAAAGGTAATCCTGCCGCGTGCCTTTTTGGTAAAAGTGCTCTTATTGTTAGCTACCAGCATAGAGATGTTTTTGCCGCTTTTTTTGATGTGGTACATAACCAGTGCCCCTGTTGTAAGTTCTGCCGCCATGGCCTGCACAGCAAAATACATGGAGTTGAAAGGGTTTTGGTTAATCCAGCGGTGCTTTACAGTTACTACACATTCGGTATGTGTAATGGCTTTTACACGCACACCACACCAAAATGCCGATGGCAGCTTAAAGAATAAGAATGTATTGAGTTTTGAGGGTGTAAACTGCATAACTACCTGTTTTTATGCGAATATACGCAAAAATAGTCGTTGTGCATACTATTTTTTATTTGTTAAAATTATGTTAAATATTAGTACTTTGTATTACACAATACCTGTCTTTCACCATATATTTGCATAGGATATTAATAGTGAATAACACCTACTATGGAAACAACAGTTAACAGAAACACATCAACCATACTACAACTAAGCGCCTTAACACAATATTTTTTCCCGCTGGGGAATTATATTTTTCCGGTAGTAATATGGAGCCTTAAGAAACAAGACTCCAGGTTTGTGGATTATAATGGTAAACAGGCCATTAATTTTCAGCTGAGCCTGCTGCTTTACTGCATGGTTTTATTGATTATTGCCGTGCCTATATTTATGTATGCTGCTTTTTCAAACATGGAGTTATACCTGAACGGCGACTTTGAGTGGGTTGTAAATGAATTCACGATGGAAAAGTTGACCGGTACATTGCTGATAGGCCTGCTGGCATCATTCTTTATCGTGGCGCTTAAGGTTTTTGAATTCATCGTAATATTTTATGCCGCCGTAAAGAACAGCAACGGCGAAACGTATGATTATCCCCTATCCATAAAATTCATCAAATAAATAAGTAATAAATCAATCATCAATTTCAATCAATCAAATCAAGTTTCAATCATCAATCAAAAAAACGACAGTAATCATGACAAAAATCATCATCATCGCCATTACTGCCCTTATGGGGCTGGCGGCACAGGCACAGGAAAGGTTTACAGAAAACCGCACAGTAAAAAGTTTTAACGGCATAGAAGCCAGCAGGGGTATTGAGGTAATTTATACCCAGGGCAATGAAATCAGCGTTACAGCCGAGGCCGGCAGCAGGCAGCACCTGGGTTACATCATCACCAAAAGCAATGGCAAAACCCTTGTGATAAGCATGCAGGAGCCGGAAGGGCAAAAGGTAAAAGCGCCAATGCTTATGACGGTGTATGTAACTGCCCCGGAGCTGAAAAGCATAAAGGCATCAACCGGTGCCGGCATAAAAACGCTTGGCACTACCACTGCTGAAAACCTGAAGCTGGAACTGTCATCAGGCGCTACTTTTAGCGGCAAACTGCATACAGAAGGTTTCAGGCTCATGGCAAGGTCAGGTGCCGGGTTCAGGGGTGTGGTAGATACCGATACTTTCAGTAGTGAAATAAGGGGCGGTGCCAGTATAAAGCTTACCGGCTCAGCAAGGAGCACCACCATAAGCAGCGACAGTGGCGCTACATGCATGGCAGGATCATTTATTACTGAAAGAGCCAGTGTAGATGCCAAAGGAACATCATCAGTTTTGGTACGAGTGAAGGACAGGATAAAAGCAAAATCAGACAAGTCTGCTACCATAACGTTTTATGGCAACCCGCAACTGATACTGGACGAAGGCTCGTATGCCGTAAAGAAAACAGAGGACAAACTGTAAAGCACCAATCATCAGCCAATCAATCATCAATCAAAACACGGACAGTTTAAAATTTAAAAATCATGACAATCTATGAATATTGAAAACACTAAGGCCCAGATGCGCAAAGGGGTGCTGGAGTTCTGCATACTATCGGTATTAAAGGAAAAAGATGCTTATACGTCAGAAATACTGGACACGCTGAAAAACGCAAAGCTGCTGGTGGTGGAAGGTACGGTGTACCCACTGCTGACACGACTGAAGAATGATGGCCTCCTGAGCTACCGCTGGGAGGAATCAACATCAGGCCCGCCGCGCAAGTATTACGGGCTTACCGATGAAGGAAAAGAATTTTTAAAAGAACTGAATAACACCTGGACGGAACTATCCGACGCAGTAAATATAATAACAAGCCAAAACACATAGCCATGAACAAAACAGTAAGTATAAATTTAGGAGGATTGTTCTTTCATATAGATGAAGATGCCTACCAAAAGCTAAACCGCTATTTTGACGCTATAAGGCGCTCTCTTTCGCCCGATGGCAAAGATGAGATAATGAATGACATTGAAGGCCGCATTGCCGAGCTGCTGGGCGAAAAGCTGAAGAACGACAAGCAGGTGGTAAGCGTGCGCGAAGTAGAAGAAGTAATTGCCGTAATGGGCCAGCCGGAAGACTACCGCATTGACGATGAAGAAGCCAAGGCCAGCAGCAACAAATCATACTACGCGCCGGGATATGTGCCAATGTCAAAGAAATTTTACCGTGATGGCGACAGAGGCATGATTGCAGGCGTATGTGCCGGCATAGCACACTATTTCAGGATAGACCCACTGTGGATTCGTATTTTGTTCATCATATCGCCGTTCATATCATTCGGTTCCAGCATACTGGTTTATGTACTGCTTTGGATATTGATACCAAAAGCCATAACCACTACCGAAAAGCTGGAAATGACTGGTGAACCTATCAACATATCCAATATCGAAAAAAAAGTAAAGGAAGAGATCAACACACTGTCTGACAAGATACAGAATGTTGATTATGGCAAAATAGGCTCAACCGCAAGGACAGGTGCCGAAAGGGTGGGCAACACCATAGGCGAAATCTTTTCTACACTGTTTAAAGCTATTGCAAAAGTGGTGGCAGCGCTTATAGTGGTTACCACATCATTGGGGCTTTGCACAGGTGCCATAATGTTGATATTTGTAATCTTTTCATCAGGTATGCCCAATGCAGCGTGGTACCCTTACATGCAAATTTTTAATTATACCGATACACCACTATGGCTATCGGGCCTGTTAATCTTTTTCGCTGCAGGCATACCTATTGCGTTCCTGTTCCTGCTTGGCCTAAAAATACTTGTAAATAATTTAAGGCCCGTAAGCAACATTGTTTCTTACACGTTTCTTGCCATCTGGATTATATCAATTGGCTCACTTATGTACATAGGTATGTGGCAGGCTACCGAAATAAGCTCTGAAAGTAAAGTAACAACAAAAGAAGAAATTGCTATTACCCTTGAGGACACGCTTAATGTGAAATTCCGTTTTAATGACTATTATGCCAAGAATGTGGATTATAGATATGATTTCAAATTCACGCAGGATTCGGTTGGCAATGACATAATTTATTCAAACGAGATAGGCTTCCAGGTACTAAAAACAGATGCTGCTTTGCCTTATGTAATGGTTGAAAAGTACGCTTCCGGAAATTCGATATCCGAAGCGAGAAACAGGGCGGAAAAAATAAAATATAATTTTGAAATCAAAGGAAATAACTTAATTTTAGACAATTACTTTGTTACCGATGTTAAGGCAAAATACCGCAGGCAAAAGGTAATTATATATCTATACCTGCCTGAAGGTATAGTAATTAAGCCTGATACAAGCGTACAGATATATGATGAAACAGGTAATGACTTTTTTGACCTGTGGTTCGACTCTGATAAGTATGTTTACAAAATGGGCAAAAACCGTGTTGACTGCCTGAACTGCGAACCGGAAACTGCACCGCATATTGATGATGTTGACCCAACCCATGTTGATGGCGATGTACATATAAGCAATGACGAGATGGATATACAAATGAAGATAAAGAATGACAGTGTAAAAATTCATGCTAAAGGCAAAACCAATTAAACACACATAGTATGATACGAGTAATTGTTCATGTAGCCAAAATTGCGATAGCGGTACTATCGGCACTGCTGATGTTTTCCTGCGGCTTTGAGAAACATTTTGAAAAAGTAGACGGTAACGGCAACGTGCTTACCAAAACCCGTGCTGAAGCTAACGACTTTAAAAAAATATATGCCAGCAGCGGCCTGGAAGTGATTATTGAACAAAGCAGCCAGAAAGTTATAACCATTGAAGCTGACGAAAACCTGCACAACCATATTAAAACAGAAGTGAAGGACGGTGTACTCGAAATAACTACCGATGCCAACCTGCGCAATGCCAAAGCAATGCGCGTAATAGTGCAGCTTCCGGTTATTGAAGGCCTGGAAACATCTGGCGGGGCATCATTGAGCAATAAAGGCACTATAAAAGCAGGCACTATTGCAATAGAAACCGGCGGCGGAAGCGACATGAATATTACCGTAAATGCAGAACTGGTAAAATGCGAAACCAGCAGTGGCAGCCACCTGGGTATAAACGGTACTGCGCAAAAACTGGAGTCAGAATCTTCAAGCGGAAGCCATTTTGATGCCAAAGGCCTTGTAGTTAAAACAGTGGAAGCCGATGCATCAAGCGGGGCGCACGCTTATGTAAACCCTACAGAAGACCTCAGCGCTGAAGCATCGAGCGGGGCGCACATTTATTATAAATCCACCCCATCAAACCTGAGCAAAAAATCCTCCTCTGGCGGTGAAGTATCACAACAATAAGAAAATGCCCGCAAGGGCATTTTTCATTTTATCATTAATCAAAATGAAATCATTATTTACAATCCTATACCTGCTTGCATTCTCTGCTTTGCAGGCACAATCTGTAAAAACAGAAAAGCAGCTTACGCATAAGGAACTTTACACTACTATAATCGCGTTGGATAAGGCTGCTTTTGATGCCTATAATAATTGCGATGTGCAACGCTTTAAAACATTTTTTACTGATGATGTGGAGTTTTACCATGATAAGGGCGGCGTAACGCTGGGTGCGGAAAACCTGGCCGAAACCGTAAGCAAAAACCTGTGCAGCAACCCGGAACTGAAAATACGGCGTGAGGTGGTACCCGGCACACTAAAAGTGTATCCAATGGAAAATTATGGAGCTATACTTACCGGCGACCACTATTTTTATGAAGTAACAGCCACAGGGCAAAAGCGTACTGGCAGGGCAAAATTTACGCACCTGTGGCACTATAAGGACGGCAAATGGAAAATGGCCCGGGTGCTGAGCTATGACCATCAGCCGGCGCAATAACACTTTAAAAACATCAGCCCCGCTGGTGTTTTTTTATATATTTGCCTTAACCAATATTTACAATGCAATGAAAAATATTTATGTTTTATTCCTGTCGCTACTGGTAGCTACTACTGCTATGGCACAGAAAAAAGAAAAAATAAAGGGTTCAAAAACCGTAACTGTTACACAGAAAGAAGTACAAAGCTTTGATGCCCTGGAGGTTGAGGACAATATTGAAATATTTTTGGTGAAAGGGAATACTCAATCTATAGAGATTGAAGCAGATGACAACCTTCATGAAATAATAGCTTCTGAAATATACGGCAGCACCCTGAAGCTATCTACTACCAAGGAGGTTTCGTCATCCAAAAAACTGAGTGTGCGTGTTACTTATACCGATGCCCTGAAAACAATAACCGGTAAGCACGAAAGCATTATCAACTCACTGGCAGAACTATCATTGGAAAACATTACAGTTAAGAACCTGGATTATTCCAAATCATACCTTAATGTAAAATCAACCAACTTCAGCCTAATATTAAATGATAAAGCAAAGGCTGAAATCAACGTAAAGGCTGAATCAACTACCTTGGAACTGAGCAAGAATGCCAGCCTGAAGGCCTTGGTAGCATCGCCTGCAGTCAAGCTGGATATGTACCAAAAAACCAGTGCTGAAATTGAAGGCGATACTGCCGATGCCAAAATAAGGCTGGATAATAATGCAAACCTGACCGCTAAGAAATTTACTGCCAAAAACATGGAACTGGTTACCGAAGGTTATACCAGCTGCAATGTAACGGCTTTGGAAAATATAACTATTGCCGCCAGTGGCAAATCAGAAATACAGTTGCTGGGCAAACCAAAAGTTACTATACAAAACTTTGCTGACAGCGCTGTTATTTACAAGAAGGAGCAGTAACCGGGTTAAAGTATTCAGTGGTCAGTCGCAGTGACCAGGGATTAGTGATGATAGCATGTGAAGTCACACTGAGCTTGTCGAAGTGCAATCCATAATTTATAAAGCAAAAAATGCAGCTAAGGCTGCATTTTTTATTTTCAAATGTTTTAGTATTGTAAACTTCGACAAGCTCAGTGTGACTACGACTGGAAACTGCGACTGAACACTGAATACTGATTAATGCCCTACGGTCGCTAAATAGCGTTCTGCATCCAGTGCTGCCATACAGCCTGAACCCGCAGCGGTAATAGCCTGGCGGTAGTCTTTATCCTGAACGTCGCCTGCGGCAAATACACCCGGCAGGTTAGTTTTGGTAGTCTTTGGTTCTGTTATGAGGTAGCCGGTTTCATCCATATCCAGCTGCCCTTTAAAAATATCGGTGTTAGGCTTATGCCCAATCGCCACAAATAATCCGGTAACGGCAATATCTTCTTTCTGGCCGGTTAGGTTATTCACCATCCTGATGCCTTCAACCACCTGTTCGCCCAACACTTCATCCACTTCGGTATTATAAAGCACTTTCAGGTTTGGAGTGTTTTCTACACGGTGCTGCATCGCTTTTGATGCCCTCATATAATCCTTACGTACCAGCATAGTTACATTTTTGCAAATGTTTGCCAGGTAGGTAGCTTCTTCGGCAGCGGTATCCCCTGCCCCAACAATAGCCACATCCTGCCCACGGTAAAAGAAACCATCACACACAGCACACGCCGATACGCCACCACCCCTAAGGCGCTGTTCGCTCGGCAGGCCAAGGTATTTAGCCGTAGCCCCGGTAGATATGATTACGGTTTGCGCATGTACCTCCTTATTGCCATCAATGGTTACCTTGTGCCAGCCGCCGTGTTCTTTGCTGAACTCAACTGCCGTAGCCATGCCTATGCGCACTTGAGTGCCAAAACGCTCAGCCTGCTGCTGTAGCTGCACCATCATGGTTGGGCCGTCTATCCCTTCTGGATATCCCGGAAAGTTATCCACCTCGGTAGTGGTGGTAAGCTGGCCACCAGGTTCAAGGCCGGTGTATAATATTGGTTTCATATCGGCACGGGCAGCATAAATAGCGGCAGTATAGCCGGCAGGGCCCGAACCTATTATAAGGCATTTTATTTTTTCTATAGTATCAGACATAATTGTAGTGAAATTATTGTGATGCAAATGTAAGTTTTATTGAAAAACTGAAAAAGAGTTGTTAATTAGTTCTGCTTATATGGTGATAAGTATTCTTTTAAGTGATTACATCTCTTAAGTTAAAAATACGTTTCTTCACCTGCCCGCCACGATAATCTTTTAAAGCAATACGTTAATTCATTGGTAAAATGTATCGCTTTTGTTTGAATTAATATTGTGTCATTAATCCACGAAATGCTGGATTTGCCAATAGCTAATAACACTATCAAATGAAAAAAAACGTATTACTTATCGGGTTGCTGCTGATTACCTTCAGCAATGCCAATGCACAATTATTAGGCAAAATTAAAAAAGCCAAAGACCAGACAGAGAATGCCGCAGAAACTGTTTCTGAAGGAAGCAAGGCCGTAAAGGGCGCTAAAAAGAAAGCCGGAGGAGGTGCTTCGTCCGGGCTAAAACTGGACTGGACTACATTTAAGCAAACACCGGCGGTTACATTTAACTCGTTGCTTTATGGAACTTCAGGAGGAAGGTGTGATAACTATACCGCCACATTCGTTCCGCACAAAACAGCAAGCGGCAAAGAGGTAGATCCTATTTATGACCAGGCGGAATACCTGAAAATCAAGATTTACAAAGACGATAAATACATCAATTATTTTGAGTATGAAGGTGATCAGGTTTTTGATGATGGCAAGAAAACAAAATACAATTCACCGAAAAGCCGATATAAGCGTGATGGCGAATGGGTGGGATGGTCTGATATGTTTTTATCGCAGTGGGGACCCGGAAATTACAGGCTGGATTTTATTGCAGGCGATAAAATGTTCTACTCGTTTGATTTCGAACTGGTGAAATTAACAAACAATGACCCTTATGCAGCGCAAAACGAAATGTATGTAACCCGAGGCCCATGGAACAACTTTGCTTACATGAACCACGCCGATACCGGTAATTTACTCTTTGGTTTTTACATTACCCATGAGGAGTTTAAGCCAAATCCGTCAAATGCTAACAAAACAACTAAAAGTGTGAAATGGTCGGTTAAAATGTTTAAGGATAATAAACTGTATGCACAGCATTATGGAAACGGACCTAATACTGCCCAGGTAGAGCAGGCAAAATGGAATGAGGTGTCTTGTGCCTTTAAACTGGTAGATAAACCAGGTGAGGTTAAATTTGCAAGCCTGACCGATGGCGCCTACAGGGTTGAGCTTACTGTTGAAGGTGAAGCAAAACCACGCAACTACAAGTTTACCGTAAAAGATAAAAACATAGTGCAAATTCCGGAACAGGACAGAACCAAAAATACTGACCCTACCCGATTAATAGAAGGATGGAATGACTTCTTTTGGATGAAGCTGGAAAAATAAAATTAACCAATTACCTTTTACAATGCCTAAGAGCCTGCACCACAAAGTGCAGGTTTTTTCATTGTTTTAGCCCCCACACATAAAACCTGACTTTTGATACACTATATAAAATGTAAACTGTAAACATACTTAATAACAATAAAAAAAGCAGAACATTGCTGTTCTGCTTTTCAGTCGGGGTGGCAGGACGACTCCTAACCATCACAAATACTATTAAATCAATAAATTATGTACGCTTCTTAAAAAACACTCACCGTTTTACTCACAAGGATCTGCAACGGTAATATTTACAAAGTTAGCGAATATTTTTTACAAAAAGTTATTGCGGAAGGGCACTACAAAATTGAAGTATATCTGTGCAAAAAGTCAGCAGTTATTTTGTACTTTTTTTGCTATTGTCTTTGCTGAAAGCCAGTTTGTAGATCAGCCGTGCAAAACCCAATGCAAGGTGTAAAATAATTATTGAAAATTAATAGTTTCCATGATGCAATGGTTTAAACATAGAGGCACACATAAAGGATATATAAACTACTAGATGATTAAAGTCACCTATTGTGTTTGGCGATATCTCTATTTGATTATATCAACTTTTTGATATACATCCACGTGCCACCATTGGCTTATTGACTAAGGACGCTTTAGTCCTTACAATGCCAATATTGCACGACTTAAAGCTCTGTAGTTGATATATACATAGCTATTTCCGCATGACTATTATAAAATGAATTTATATTTCCGAGCAATTATTTTCCTATTTAGATAAATATGGTCTTGTTGAGATCTTCCAGAATTCATCTAAGCTGTTTTCTACAAAATTTTTAGAACCGTGCACTTTCTCTAACTCTGCCAATTTTTCAGGAGTTGCCAATTTTTGCACCTCTTTAAAAAGAACACGTTCTTCAAAACGTATATGTTTTTCTAATATTCCCGCCAGCTTCAAGAGCGATTCTTCTCCCATTGGAGACTTACTAATTAATGTGTGTAGTATTGCATGGTCTGTAAGAGCTCGCTGCACCAATTGGTTACCTTTTCCTAACACGGGAAATAAGTATTTCTCCTCTAGCCTAAAATGAGGTATCAGCTCGTTCTTGTAAAACCATTCAACGTAAGCGGATATCCTGTCAGGAGTTACGTTATTTTTAATTCCTGCACGTATTTTCCAGCACAATAATAAGCCCTGATGGTGATCTATACTATAATGCCTTAAGCCCGGCAATCTTTTTAATGGCTTATTTTCCATACAATTCTTTTTATATCCCTCCAAACCTCACATAACTTCCTAGTACCAACATTATTATTCCTATAGTTGTTACAAAACCAATATGCCAAAGAAGAGGCAACAGATTATTGCTCCCTGCTTTCAGTTTAGGTATAACATTTAGCTGGGCGCTTAAAGCAAATGCTACTGTTATAAACAGGAGCAAAAGCTTGAAAGAGACAGCTCTTTCTATAGGCGTACTAAATAAAAACCATTCTCCAGGTGTTACTCCGTAATTCATTGCCATTGCAATTCCCGTACCCACCAGAATGACTAATGCCGGTAATCCAATTTTTTCGTAGCGGCTTTCATACTGAAGGATAAGATGCTTATTTGAAGTTTTATATGCTTCTGGGGCGTATCTTAACAACAATAGGATGTGCCCTCCCACCCAAATCGCAGCAGACAAAAGATGAAATGTTAATAGTATATGGTGATAGTTCATTAATACTGTATAATCGTATTTACAATAACAAAGATAAATTGCGGCACGCCTACTAATTGTGATTATAATCATACTCCCAAATAATTATACAAAGCATTTAAACCAAAAAAACAATATTCTGTAAATATGACCGCAATCATAAAATAGGCAGGTAACACAATGTAAGTTTGCCTCGTAATAATTAATCTATCGAATTATGAGAAAATTAGCATTTTTAGTCTTCGCCTTTACAATTTTAATGTCTTGTGGCGGAGATAAAGCAAACAGTGGACAGGATTTTTCTAAGCCAGATGCCGGAGAACCTGCTACAACCAACACTTCAGATTACGACCCAAAAAGGGGCGAAGGGAAATTTGATCATGTTGACCTTGGTACATCGCTGGACCAGTCAATGGCAGCTGCCGGTGAAAACGTTGCTGGTGTAAAATGCCTGTCATGCCATAAACCTACCGAAGAAAAATTAGTAGGTCCGGGATGGAAAGGTGTTACTAAAAGGAGAAGGCCGGAATGGATCATGAACTTCATCACGAACCCTGACCCGATGATCGATAAAGACCCTGAAGTACAGGCACAACTTGAAATATGCCTTGTGCGTATGCCGAACCAGGGACTAACCGACGATGAAGCACGAAACATCCTTGAATACATGCGAAAAATAGATGGCGTGCAATAATACACTAAACCGTAACTCAATTTAAAAGATTATGAAAAGTAACTTAGCAAAATTAATTGCTGTTGTAATTTTAGGAAGTACATTTTTTATTTCCTGTAAACCAAAAAATTCAGGTGACGCAGTAAGCGGCGATGCTGCGCAAAAAGCGTACGTAGCGCCCGGTAAATTTGACGAATTCTACAATTTTGTATCCGGTGGTTTTAGCGGGCAGCTTAGTGTTTACGGGCTTCCGAGCGGCAGGTTGTTCCGTGTAATTCCTGTTTTTTCTGTAGATCCTGAAAAAGGATGGGGCTACAGTGAAGAAACCAAACCGATGCTAAATACATCACATGGCTTCATTCCCTGGGATGATTTACACCATACTGAAATGTCTCAAACCAATGGTGAAGTAGACGGAAGATGGGTTTTTGGTAACGCGAACAACACGCCCCGTATTGCACGTATAGACCTTAAAACTTTTAAAACCGCTGAGATTATTGAGCTGCCAAACAGCGGCGGTAACCATTCCTCGCCTTTTATAACAGAAAATACCGAATATGTGGTGGCAGGTACACGTTTTAGTGTCCCATCTGATTATGATAATGGCGATGTTCCTATCAATACATATAAAGAAAACTTTAAAGGACATATTAGTTTTGTAAAAGTCGGCAAAGAAGGTGAAATGGATCTTGCATTCCAGATAAGGACACCGGGCGTGAACTTCGACCTTTCTCACGCCGGTAAGGGTAAATCGCATGGCTGGTTTTTCTTCTCTACTTATAATACCGAGCAGGCAAATACCCTTCTTGAAGTTAACGCCTCACAGAAGGATAAAGACTTTATTATGGCCGTAAACTGGAAAAAAGCCGAAGAATACATTAAAGCAGGCAAAGGAAAAAAACAATCTGTTAAGTATGCGCATAATAAGTGGGATGAGAAAACACATAGCGCAAAGTCTGAAATTAAAACTGAGGTTTTGGTACTGGATGCAGCCGAGCTTAAAGATATCTGTTACATGATACCATGCCCTAAATCCCCGCACGGATGTGATGTAGACCCTACAGGTGAGTACATTGTAGGTAGTGGTAAACTGGCAGCACTAATTCCTGTATTCAGCTTTGATAAATTGCAAAAAGCTATTGCAAGTAAACAATATGAGGGCGATTATGGAGGAATACCGGTACTAAAATATGAATCTGTACTTCATGGTGAAGTAAAAAAACCAGGATTAGGCCCGTTACATACTGAGTTTGACGGTAAAGGAAACGCTTATACATCATTCTTTGTATCTTCAGAAGTTGTAAAATGGGATATTAAAACCCTGAAGGTTTTAGACAGGGTTCCTACTTATTACTCTATTGGACACCTTTGCATACCTGGTGGTGACAGCAAAAAACCATTTGGCAAATATCTTATTGCTTACAACAAGATCACAAAAGACCGTTACCTGCCTACCGGCCCTGAACTTGCACAAAGTGCTCAAATATTTGACATTAGCGGTGATAAGATGCAGCTGGTGCTGGATTTCCCTACCATTGGCGAACCACACTATGCACAGGCGGCTCCAGCCGACCTGATAAGGAATAATGGTCAGCTTAAGTTCTATAAACTTGATGAGAACCAGCATCCTTATGCAACTAAAGGTGAAAAAGAATCTAAAGTAGTAAGGGAAGGCAATAAAGTACATGTTTATATGACCTCAATACGTTCTCACTTTGCTCCTGATAATATTGAAGGTATAAAGGTAGGGGACGAAGTGTATTTCCATGTGACTAACCTTGAGCAGGACTGGGATGTACCTCACGGATTTGCAATAAAAGGTGCTGATAACGGAGAACTTCTTATAATGCCGGGTGAAACCACGACATTAAAATGGCTACCTAAAAAGCCGGGAATGTACCCTATGTATTGTACCGACTTTTGTAGTGCGCTGCACCAGGAAATGTCTGGTTATATAAGGGTGTCCCCTGCAGGCAGCAATGTTCCTATAACCTATAGTGTAGGGACAAACCAGCCCGCCGCTAAGTAAAATTTTCATCAAAAGGGGCAAAAATAACTTTTGTCCCTTTTAAATTCCTTTTGTCATGACTTTTTCTAAAATTTCTTTGCTTTCAAAAATGCTTTTATTGGCCACCGCAGTACTTTTCTTTTGTTCACTGCTGTTCCCGATGTGGCAGATTGACCTTGATGCTCCACAATACCCTGAGGGATTGGTTTTAAAACTACATGCTCATAAAATAGGTGGTGATGTGGAAATTATAAATGGCCTTAACCATTACATCGGCATGAAGACACTTCATACTGAGAACTTTGTGGAATTTAAGATCCTGCCTTATATAATTGGTTTTTTTGGAGTGGTGTCATTACTTATGATTTTCTTTTTAAATAAAAAGAGTGTTATTGCACTGTTTGTATGTTTTGTGCTGTTTGGAGTACTTGCAGGTGTAGATTTTTACAGGTGGAACTATGATTATGGCCATGATCTTGACCCAAATGCTGCTATACAGGTGCCGGGAATGGCCTACCAGCCACCACTTATAGGTTACAAGCAACTACTGAATTTTGGTGCCTATTCAATGCCGGACAGAGGTGGATGGATGCTGGTTGCCGCGGGACTACTGCTGTTTATTGTAATGATTATGGAAACAGGCTTGTTAAAACGGTTTAAAAAACCGGCTGCTACAACAGCAGCGGCAATGCTTGCCTGTTTAATAATGGTTTCCTGCAATAATACCGAGCCTAAGCCTATTAAACTGAACAGCGACAGTTGCGAGTTTTGTAAAATGACTATTTCCAGCGGTAAGTTTGGTGCCGAAGTAATTACACAAAAAGGCAGACATTATAAATTTGATGATATGTCCTGCATGATACAGTATGCGAAGCAAAATCCGCAGGTTAAGTACAATTCATTTTTTGTGAACGACTACCTTCAGGACAATAACCTTATACCTGCAGAAAGCAGTTTTTATCTTAAAGGGGGCAATATTAACTCTCCCATGAGGGGAAACATTGCTGCTTTTAGCACAAACGCCGAAGCTGAAGGGCATAAAGAAAAACTGAATGCAGAATCCAGGACATGGGCACAAATTTTTAATGCGTATTAATGAAAGTATTTATCAGCATAATTGTTTCCTTTTTCTTTTGCACCGGTTATGCCCAAGTTTTGCATGTAGGCCGCAATGAGGGCTATAAAACTATAAAGCAGGCCCTTGCAAGCGCAAAAGACGGCGATACAATAATTATAAATAAAGGTACCTACCGCGAAGGCAACATCCTGATAAAAAAAAGAGTTGTCATTTTGGGTAAAGGCTATCCTGTACTGGATGGGCAGGCAAAACATGAGGTATTATCAATAAACAGGGATAGCGTGGTGGTGAAAGGGTTAAAAATTATAAATTCAGGCCATTCAGCTCTTATTGAGCCCTGCGGAATAAAAGTGTATGACAGCGATAATGTAATGATTGTCAATAATATATTGGACAATAATTTCTTTGGAATTTACATTCAAAATGGTAAAAAATGTATTATAAAAAACAATTCAGTAGTAGCTTATGGCGAAGACGAGCAACTGATAGGTAACGGCATTCATTGCTGGAAATGCGAGAACCTTCAAATTATAGGCAATAAAATATCCGGGCACAGGGATGGTATTTATTTTGAATTTGTAACGGAATCAGTCATCTGGAGAAATATTGCACAAAACAACGTGCGCTATGGATTGCATTTTATGTTTTCGCATAATGATGCTTACATAACAAATATTTTTAAAAATAACGGAGCCGGTGTTGCTGTCATGTTTACAAAAAATGTAAAAATGTTCAATAACTACTTTGAAGAAAACTGGGGCGATTCAGCTTATGGACTGCTGCTTAAAGAAATTTCAGACAGCTACATTTATAACAACAAATTCTGCAGAAACACTTCCGGAATATATATGGAAGGAACATCACGTGTAAAAGTGGAGAAAAATATATTCTCTGCCAACGGCTGGGGAATGAAAATACAGGCCAGCTGTATGGAAAATGAAATTGTAAACAACAATTATTTAAAAAACACATTCGACATAAGCACGAACGGAAGCCTGGTGCTTAATACCTTTAACAGTAATTACTGGGACAAATATGAGGGATATGACCTTAATAAAGACAGCATAGGTGATGTACCATATCATCCCCTTAGCCTTTTTGCGGTTCTTACCGAAAGTAATCCGTCCACAATGCTGCTTTACAGAAGTTTTATGATCTCGCTGTTAGATAAATCAGAAAAAGTATTGCCCAGTATAACTCCGGATAATTTTGTAGATAATTCACCCTTAATGAAGGCATTGCCGCTATGATAGAAATAAAAAACCTCAGCAAGAAATTCGGAAAGCTTGATGTACTGAAAAATGTAAATGTTTCTTGCAGTAAACAACAATGTATCGCACTTATAGGCCCTAACGGCTGCGGAAAAACCACCCTAATAAAATCCGTACTTGGCATGGTACTACCTGATGATGGCAGTATAAAATTTAATGGGAAAAGTGTTTTAGGTGAATATCTTCATCGGGAAAAAATTGGTTACATGCCACAAATAGGCCGGTATCCTGATAACATGACCATTGCCCAGATAATTGACATGATAAAACAAATACGAAATTCTAAAGAAACTTTAGATGAGGATTTGTATCATGCCTTTGAACTGGAAAAAATGCTTGATAAGCAGATGCGAACTTTATCGGGCGGTACTACACAAAAGGTAAGCGCCGTCCTGGCATTCCTTTTTAACCCGGAGGTGCTGATTCTGGATGAGCCAACAGCAGGCCTTGATCCGTTAGCATCGGAGATATTAAAAGAAAAAATTATTAAAGAAAAAGAAAAGGGAAAGCTTATCCTTATCACCTCTCACCTGTTAAGTGAGCTCGATGATTTAATAACCCAAATCATTTTTATGCAGGAGGGACAGGTACATTTTCATAAAAACATTGAACAGTTAACAAGTGAAACTAACGAAACTAAGATATCTAAAGCCATAGCAAAAATTTTAAGGAAGCAGAAAAATGAACAGATTAATTAAAATTATATTACTTGATATCCTAAAGAATAAGATAGTACTGGCTTACACCCTTATACTTGCCATATTATCGTGGAGTTCATTTGCGCTGGAAGACAATTCAGCAAAAGGATTGCTTACCATACTTAATGTAATTTTATTTACTGTGCCATTAGTGTCGGTATTATTTGCTACTATATACCTATACAACAGTTCAGAGTTTATTGAGCTGCTGCTGAGCCAGCCTGTTAAGCGGGCAAAAATATGGCTAAGCCTTTTCATTGCTCTCTCCCTTTCAATGGTAATGGCCTTTTTTGCAGGGGCCGGCATACCGCTACTGGTTAATTCGCCCGATGCTGTTGGATTTATGATGATCACTACAGGTTGCCTAATCTCAATAATATTTGTTGCTCTGGCATTTTTAAGTTCAATCCTTACAAGAGACAAGGCAAAAGGTATAGGGATTTCGATAATGACATGGCTTTATTTTGCGCTTCTGTTTGATGGTATTGTGTTGTTCTTACTATTCCAATTGGCCGAATACCCAATAGAGAATGCAATGGTTGGCATAACCGCACTTAGCCCTATAGACCTGGCACGAATACAAATTTTGCTACATCTGGATGTATCTGCAATGATGGGCTACACAGGGGCTATATTTAAAGACTTCTTTGGCACATCCGCGGGGCTGATTATCTCATTCATTCTCTTATGTTTATGGGCTTTTATCCCATTTTTTATTTCACTCAAAAAGTTCAAACACAAAGATCTGTAGCTACTATGTGTTTTGTCAGCAGAAAAAAAGGCATAGTACTTTAAATAACACTAAACATGAAAAAGGACATTAAAAACAGGAAAGATATTGAACGGTTAGTGAATGATTTTTATAGTAAAGTAAAAGAAGATAATGTTATTGGCTACCTGTTTAATGATGTAGCAAAGGTTAACTGGGATGAGCATCTGCCGAAAATGTATAACTTTTGGGAAAACATCCTTTTTTATACCGGGAACTACAGTGGCAGCCCCATGATTGTACACCGTGAACTGCACCGTAAAAGTACTATGAACGAAGGCCATTTTAAACATTGGAACTATTTGTTCAATGAAACAGTTGACAGTTTATTTGCAGGTGAAAAAGCTGAGGAAATAAAAAGCAGGGCTACAAATATAGCCGCAGTTATGATGTATAAAACGCTCTCTTATTAGTATTATAAATACTAACTCAATAGTAAGAGCTGGATTTACCTCCGGCTCTTATTGTAAGAAAGCAATATAAAAAAAGCGCAAACTTTAATGTTTACGCTTTTCGTGAATTAATAATCAAACTATTTAGGCAGGAGAACGTCTCCTATAACGTGTATTATACCATTTGATGTTTCTATTGAGGATAGGATTTCTGAACCGTTTACAAAGACTTTATCGCCCTGCCTGGTGATTTTAACTTTGGCAGGCGCAACCATTTCAAATTCCTGCCCGTCCTGCATATAATCTGTTTTCAGTACTCCTACATAAGTATGATATTCTAATAAGTTTTTAAGGTCATCCTTCTTTTCAGGTTTTAGTAAATCTTCTACAGTTCCTGCCGGAAGTTTATCAAATGCGGCATTGGTAGGTGCAAAAACTGTAAACGGCCCGGCGTTGCTAAGGGCATCTACCAGCCCTGCTGCTTTTACAGCTGTTACCAACGTAGTGTGGTCCTTACTGCTTACTGCGGTTTGAACAACGTTGGGCCTGGAGATTTCGTCCTGCACACCGGATTGGCCCACAGTTTCAGTAGTTGCAGGGGCTGCAGTCTGGGTATTTTCTGTGTTTGTTTGCTGACAGCCAACAGCAATAATAAGCGCGGCCAATAGCAATGGTTTAATTACTTTTTTCATACTAAGAATAATTAGTTGTTAGAATTATAATACAAAGTACCTGATTTATAAGCAGTGGTTTTATGATTGTACTCATAACCTGATTCATTAAATTCCCTTTTTTACAGAATAAGTAAATAAAACTGCTATACCTGCTACAAGAAAGATAGCAGCAGCAAAAAGCATTTCATTTGCGTAAGGTAATACTGTATAACTAAAAGCGGCGATACCTTGTATTGCCAGTACAATTTCATTTATAAAGACTCCAGCCGAGAAAATAGCCAATCCTGTAAGTATTTTCCTGGATGTACTGAGTATACCACCGGCATAAATGTAAAACAACAGGAAAAAAGAGATGATAGCCAACAGGACTAAATGAAGGTACGCAATTACAACAGGCCTAAAACCAAAGGCCAGTTTACTTATGGCAGGTACTATAGACCCCAGTTGCAGTAGCAGCTTAATACTTACTGCAATACCTATGAAGAGCAAAATATACTGAAGAATGATTGGCTGGCTGCTATTTTTAATGATTTGGCTACTTATAAGTTGCTTAAGTATTAACACCCAGGCATACAACTGTACAAATGCAGCTATAGCTACAATAATGTACAACCAGGTGGGAATATGCAGCCACAAGGTTGATAAAAAATAAGCTGGGATACAGGAAACAAAAAACAGCCTGAAGGCTGTTGTGTGCGTTTTGCACGAAGCTCCTATATAATTCATGAACAGCCCCATACACGCAAAGAAAAACCATCCGTTATACTGAAAATGTAAAAAGTAATACACCGAAGCCAGATATTCGGTTTGATGCAGGTTTTTAGTAAGCATCATATAAGCAATCGCAAAAACACCTATTGAAGATATAATATTGAACAAAAGTGCTGCCTTAAACCATGTTGAAACAATTGTGCTAGTATTGCTATGGCTTAAATCTTTTATAAAAAGAACAGCAAACACTACTAAGGCCGTAATTGCTATAGCCGAAAACGCAACCGCTCCAATACCGTAACCCCTGAATATAAACGAGACAAGCATTCCGTAAGAACCCGCGAGGTTTAAGAGAAATACAGTATTATATTTTTTTACATCTATACCCCGGTTTTTTCTGTGAACACTGTATACCATCAGTACCATTAGGGTATGGCTGATCCATCCATAAAAAGCAAAATGATAATGTGAGAATTGTAGATGCTTCTGATCCAGATATGGAAATTCAAAACCTATCTTGTACCTCATCAATAACCCCAGCAATGCCACTAGTAATAAGTTAAACATTGCAACCTTTACCCAAAACTGTATGCCGGCCTGCATGTTTAATAGTAAATTTTATGGTTTTTTATTTCAATTTTATTTTCGGCATTCATTTTACACAATGCCCTTATTACAGTTTCTACACGAAGGCCGGTAAAGTTTGCAATTTCCTGCCTTGTATAAGGCACGAGCTCTTTTTCACCTTCCTTATTTTTTTTCCTGGTGTTGAAAAATGCAATGATCCTGAAGGCTGGGCTTTGATTGATAATATCTTTTGATGTTTTTGCCTTAGCGTGTATGCGGCGCGCCATCAGGTTTAAAAATTGTTTTTGTATCGAGGGGTACTCGTCCAGTATCCTTATAAATTTATCTTTAGAAAGTTTAATGATTTTAGTATCATGAAAAGCCATTGCTGTAGACGGGTATCTTTCATCTATAAACAACGGCGGTTCGCCAAAGCTTTGACCGTTAAAGAAATACCCCTGTGTAAACTCTTTACCTTTATCATTTGTATTAAACATTTTAATACACCCCTCAATGATCTGATAATAAAAGTTGGCCAGTCCCTCTTCTTCAAAAATAATCTCACCTTTTTTATATTCTTTTGCAATGGCCCCCCAAGTATACAGTAAATCAATATCTAATTGCATTTTAAACACTTACATTAAAAACCTTGATTATTAATTACTACAAAAATATTTCCTGAAAAGTTTATAATATATGATTGTGGTCATAATTATAAGCAAACTTCATTTAATAACTTTGCGGAGTGAATAAGTTAGTAACCATAATTGCCCTTACACTCCTTTTAAAACCGGTATTGCCTGTGGTGGGGTATATTTTAAATTATGATTACATTGTAAATGAGCTTTGCGAAAACAGAGATAACAGAGCGCTTAAATGTAATGGTAAGTGCCAGTTGAAAAAAGAGCTTGCCAAGGCATCTGCCGATACCGAAAGCAATACGCGGGACAGAAAATTAAAGGTGGCAGAGCAGGAAATCCTGTATTTAAGTGCCATAGAAGATTTTTTATTTGCAAATAAGATTGCAGCTGCCTTAAAGATAAAAGACAGCTATACCAACTTTTACCGCTATAATACAACCAACAGTATTTTCCGCCCCCCTCTAGTGTATTAGTTTTAATGAACCTTACTTGTCCTTTTTTAACCGGTTAAAACAATCGGTTCGGACTCTTATTATTATCACTTAAAATTAAACAAATGAAAACTTTAAAATATTTAGCCCTTGCAGTAATCGTTCTTTTATCCTCTTGTTCTTCTGATGATACTGAAGCCCTTACCCAAAATGAACTTGACGGACTGGCCCTTGTACAGAAGATGGAAAATGACAGCCATGTTGTAGAACTTTATACAGCAACGGGGGCACTGCAACAAGGTTACAACGCGGTTTCGCTCAGGATAAAAGAGAAAGCAACAGGGAAATTTATAACAAATGCAGCCGTATCATGGGTGCCGCTTATGCACATGATATCCATGCAACACTCATGCCCATACTCTGCCGTAGCAAAAACACCCGGCAAAGAAACGCTTTACAATGGCTACATAGTTTTCCAGATGGCTCAAAACGATATAGAGTACTGGACGCTGAAGGTAAATTATATGGTTGGCGGCACAGAATACACAGTGGAGGAAACAATAAATGTCCCCGCTTCTTTAAAAAGAAGGGTAACTTCATTTACAGGAACAGATGGCAGTAAATATGTTATTGCACTGATTGAGCCTAAAGCCCCTAAGGTTGCAGTTAATACTATTACTGCCGCTCTGTTCAAAATGGAGTCGATGATGATTTATCCTGTTGTAAATAACTACACGATAAAAATCGATCCACGTATGCCTGGTATGGGCAACCACGGCTCTCCTAACAATATAGACCTTACACAGGCTGCGGATGGGATATATCATGGAAAATTATCGCTTACAATGAGCGGCTACTGGAAAATAAACCTACAGCTTTTAAATACAGGAAGTGAAGTAATTAAAGGTGAGCAGGTTACCGAGACAAGTCCTGAGAGCAGTATTTTCTTTGAGATAGAATTTTAGACCATTCGACTATTATGCATAAAATGGCCGGGAGCATTACACCTAAAACTCCTCCCGGCCTTCATCATTCATGTGCTGAAGCAACGCACCTTAACTTAATAATTTATGAAAAGGCTATTAATTATTCTGGCCATACTTCTTTCGACCATATCATTTGCACAGGAAACCGATACCATACATGAACTTGAAGAAGTAATTGTAATTGGCAAAAAGAAAAATCTTAATCTTAAACAGGCAAAGCCGCTTACCACTCTTGACGACTATTTACAGCAATCAGGCACCATAACTATGATAAAACGCGGTGGTTATGCGTGGGAACCTTTTATTAACGGCATGGCAACTGAGCGGACACTTGTTACCATAGAAGGCATGCACATTTTCGGTGCCTGCACAGATAAAATGGATCCCGTTACCTCTTATGTAGAAGTATCTAACCTATCGGAAGCTACAATAACTTCAGGGCAGCATGGCAGTGGTTATGGTGCCACAATAGGTGGTGCTGTAGATTTAAAAAGAAACCGTGCTGACCTTACCTCCCCCGGCTGGAAAACTGTTCTTAATACAGGTTTGGAAACCAACAGTAACCATAAGATTACAGGTGGCGCCGTAAATTATGCACGCAGTTCATTTTATGCCGATACTGACTTTATGTACAGGGATGCAGGTAATTATACAGCAGGCAATAATGTAGAAATACCCTTTTCTCAGTTTACAAAAATGAACGTATCAGGCACTGCAGGTTTTAAAATAGGGACTAATAAAATTTTTGAAGCCTCTGCTATTTACGACAAGGCGACTGATGTAGGCTATCCTGCCCTGCCCATGGATGTATCTCTTGCCGAGGCCTTAATAACCTCTGCAAGGTTTGAGGTAAAGCCCGATAGTTTAACCGTAAAAACATGGGAAATAAAACTATATTACAATACTGTTACCCATATTATGGATGATACCAAACGCCCGGCTGTACCCATACACATGGATATGCCCGGTGAAACACAAACCTATGGCGGCTATTCTTCTATTACCGGTAACATTAATAAGCACACATTCAAGTCTACCTTAAATTTATATTATAACAGGTCTTATGCAGAGATGACTATGTATCCATCAAACCCTCAGGAAAATAGTATGTTTATGCTTACCTGGCCTGATGTAAGGACATTGTTCAATGGTTTGTACCTTGAAGATAACTACAAATTTAACTGCCATTCCTTTTTAAAAGCCACAGGCAGCATAGGCATGCATACAAATACTGTAGCAAGCAGGGAAGGACTTGAAAGCCTGCAGATATTTTATCCTGAAGCCCCTAAAACCAATAACAGGCTGCTCAAGAGCTTTGCCACCTCATATACCTATAAAGAAGAACTTGACTTTACTATAGGAGCCGGGTATGGTGAGCGGGCACCGTCTGTTTCCGAAGCTTATGGATTTTACCTGTTTAACAGCTTCGACAATTTTGATTACATAGGCAACCCTAATTTGAACAACGAAAAATCAGTAGAAGGAAATATCTCAGTGGGTTACAGCAAAGAAGGTAGTAAAATAAAGCTATCAGCTTCATACTTTCATATACAGGATTATATTATTGGGAAACCAGATGAATCATTACTGCCAATGACTATTGGGGCAAACGGTATTAAAGTATATACGGCACTGCCCTATGCCACCATCTTTAACACGGTACTTGATGCTGAGCATAAACTTAGTGAACGGCTTAACTTTAAATCTCAGCTTGCTTTCAGCCGTGGCAGGGATAATGACAAAAACAATCTGCCGCTGACAAGCCCAATTCGTTATACCGCCGGATTAACTTATAAATACAGGTCGTTTAACTGCGAGCTTATACTGCATGGAAATACAACACAAACACAGTATGCACCCGATTACGGAGAAGACAGAACTCCAGCATTTGCAGTTGTAAATTACAATGCCGGTTACCTCTTTTACATTGGTAAGTACAAATTGAATGCAAAGGCAGGTTTAGAAAATATGTTTGACACACACTACTCCACCTTTGGTGACTGGAATAATATACCCCGTCCAGGGAGGAACTTTTTCTTCAACCTTATAATTTATAATTAACTTATAACTGTAACTTTAAATATGTCCACAGTTGGGGGCTGTGCATAAGCTAATACGTTTTAGTGCCTAGCGTATGCAATTATAAACGATGGTTGCCTATATGGCAGCATCGTTTATTTTTTTGGCTTCCCCTGCAGAACAAAAATAAAAGCCCTTAACAGCTGGTAGGCAATGAGGAATAATCCTGTAAAAATACCCACTCCAAAAACAAGAAATACTACATATACCCAGTAAAGCTGGTCCTGCATAGCACTGAAAGGTATGGTATTATCAAAATATTGCCATATGCTCTTTTTAACGCCTGCTGTAAGCAGGCTTATCCAGAACAGCAGTAACGACACATTAAATATCGTAAAGCCGGCTGTTGTAAATTTGTTGCATACTGTAGGATAAGATTTACTTGCTATAAACAATAATGACGAAAGCAAAATTGTTGTATTAATGCCAATTGTTGTTCCCATCGAGTGTGCTACAGTTGTATGCGTACCGTGGGTAAAAAAATTAATGGCCGGTATAGAGAACAACAGTGCCAGGATGAGGTTAAGGAATATCCACATATCAGTTACAATAAGGAACCGGTAGGGCATCAGGTTCTTTATTTTTTGTTGAATAGGCAGTGATTTGCGCCATTGATATATCATGCTGCCCAATATTATCCATTCTGTCATACTTATTGCATAGGCCGAATATCTTAGCCAGGGCGATGTAGGTACAATGTAAATATGATGTGCCCACCCGAACATTAAATTTGTTAACCCTAAAAAGTAAAAAAAGAACGCTGTCCTGTTTCTCCCTGTAGTGTCATCGCCCTTTATTTTAGCCATAAGATAAATAGCAGTACCGTACACCAGCATGTTCCAGGAACCTACAAACGATCCGCCTGCTTTCCACTGAATAGCGAGGGATTTAATAAAATCACCACCTATTGAAGGATGCAGCCAGAGATAAGCCTCGCTTAGGTGATATATCATCAGTACGATGCCTGTACCCCACATCCAGTAATAAACGGGCCAGTTCTTTACGTTTCCTCTTAATATTTTATAGTAATTTATAGCAAAGAGTATCCAGCCGGCAAGTACAGGCAACATAAGATACGGCGGAAACTCAAGATATTCCTTTCCTCCAAAACTTTTGGTATAGTAGCTGTAGTATATTAAACAGCCGGTAATTAAAAAAATGAGCAGGTGAACCTGCATCAGCAACTTTGAAAACAGCCTATGGGGGGCAATATTGGATAAATAATAATAAATGCCACCCGTTGCTGCAAGTATTATCCAGCTTATTACACTGGTAACATGCATGGGCCGCAGATTGTTAAAGGGCATTATTTCTTTTATAAAGTGTGGGATTATATATTGAAGCCCGGCAAGTATGCCAAATAACATTCCCGATAACAAAGCCACTAATGAAGCGGCTAAAAACAATATTGAAACTTTATTTTTCATTTTTTGTATCTATTTCAACCCATCCGTTATAGTGGATGACAGAATTATAATTTGGATAATAGCCTGTGGCGTCTACTCCTTTAAGAAAAGATACTATAGCTGCCTTTTCTTCTTCCGAAAAGTTAAACTTGGGCATTGTTTTTACACCGCTGTTCAAAAAAGCCTTTATATACTCTTCACCTTTGCCTTTTTCAGAATAAACATTGGTCAGGTCAGGCCCTAAATAACCTCCTAAGCCATAAAGCTGGTGGCACGAAAAGCAATTATTTTGCTGCCATAGTTCCTGGCCGTACACAGCCTGTTTGCTTAGTGTAGCCGACGAAGCAGTTGTGTCACTAAAATAAAGATTGGTATTGTAAACGATGAAAATGGAAAATAAGGCTGCAATGCAAAACATGTAAAACCATGTGTTTTTGTGTAGCATGATATATTTTTTTACAAACTTATTTTGATAATCATTTGTTGCTTATGATTTCAATCATGTTTTTGTAAGAAACCAAATCCGAAATTTGTACCTGTAGCTGCTAACTGTAGCTACTGCTAAACAAATTATCAGATAATGGATAAACATATTTATAATATCTCACTTAAATGGGATGAGCAGAGAAAGGGGACACTATCTTCACCAGAACTATCCACTGCCATTGAAGTAGCCACACCACCCGAGTTTGATAAAGGAATGCCTGGTATCTGGTCGCCGGAACATTTATACACAGCAGCTGTGGTAAGCTGTTATATGACGACTTTTTTAGCAATAGCCGAGTACTCAAACCTTGCTTATGAAGCTTTTGATTGTACCGGTGAAGGTGTCCTCGAAAAAGTAGATAATAAATATCTTATGACTCAAATACTACTAAAGCCTGTAGTTACAATTGCAAATGAGGACTTGAGGGCTAAAACAGATCGTATTATGCAAAAAGCAGAAGCAGCCTGCTTAATTTCCAACTCTGTTAAAACCGAAATTGTACTGCAGCATACAATATCGGTACAATAGCACTACATACTCTTACTAATCCTTACTTAAGCGCGGGTACAATTTGTAGCCGCGCTTTTATTATCCACAATTTTTGAGTGTTATGATTTTAGTCATAAAATACTTTTCAGCCGCTAGATAATTTTACTGATGCAAATTAATTGAGGCTGAAAAAGAAGGAAATATTATAAATGGAAAAAGAAACAATAAAATCGGAAATAAACAGGCTGAGGAAGGAGAAGAACGCGGTAATCCTGGCGCATTATTACCAGGGAAAAGATATCCAGGATATTGCCGATTTTGTTGGCGACAGCCTTGAACTCTCAAAGAAAGCGGCTGCTACAAATGCCGATACCATTGTATTTGCAGGAGTTCATTTTATGGCTGAAACTGCAAAGATACTAAATCCCCAAAAGACAGTTCTATTACCTGACCTTACAGCAGGATGCTCGCTTGCCGATGGCTGCAAAGCTGAAGATTTTATTAAGATGAAAAAACAATATCCAAACCATAAAGTGGTAACTTACATCAACTGCAGCGCCGAAATAAAAACACTGAGCGATATTGTTTGCACATCATCAAACGCAAAGAAGATAATAGAATCGTTTCCTGAAAATCAGCCAATATTATTTGCCCCCGACAAGAACCTTGGCAACTATTTAAAAAAGGAAACCAATCGTGATCTTGTACTGTGGGATGGTTCCTGTGTTGTACACGAAGCCTTTTCGATGGATAAGCTTATAGCGCTTTATAAAGAACATCCCGAAGCCAAAATTGTAGCACACCCTGAGTCTGAAACACAAGTTTTACAGGTAGCACATTATATAGGCTCTACATCGGGTATGTTGAATTATATAATAAACAGTGATGCTAAAACCTTTATTGTAGCTACCGAGGCCGGCATCCTGCACAAACTGGCACAGGATGCACCCGGCAAAGTGCTGATACCCGCACCGGCTTATGAAGATAATACGTGTGCCTGCAGCGAATGTGCCTTTATGAAATTAAACACATTGGATAAACTATACCGGTGCCTTAAAAACGGTTACCCGGAAATAAATATCAGTAATGATTTAAGGCAAAAGGCGCTGGTGCCTATACAACGAATGTTGGAACTCTCATAAACATTTAGAACATGCTTAAAACAGATATATTAGTAATAGGGACAGGAATTGCAGGGCTATCATTTGCCATTAAAGCAGCAATGAAACGAAAAGACCTGCACATTACCATAATGACAAAAGATAAAGCAGAAACAAGCAACACCCAATATGCACAGGGAGGCATTGCGGTGGTTATTGATAATCTAAAAGACAGTTTTGAACATCATATAGATGATACTTTAAAAGCCGGTGGCGGATTTTGTGATGAGGCAGTAGTAAGAATGGTGGTACAGCAGGCTCCGGAAAGGCTACAGGAACTAATAGAGCTGGGAGTAAACTTTGATAAGGGTAAAAACAACTTGTGGGACCTGGCTCTTGAAGGCGGGCATACACGCCCCAGGATACTCCATCACGCTGATTGTACCGGAAAAGAAATTGAAAAAGCATTGCTAAGCGCGGTAAACAAGCTTGCTAATATTACGCTGCTGGAAAAACATTTTGTTATAGACCTGGTAGTTGATAAAGACAAATATAATAAAAGATGTATAGGGGCCTTTTATATCGATAACGGCAACAAAATAAGACACATACGCTCAAGGGTAACCGTGCTTTGTACCGGCGGATGCGGGCAGGTATTTAAAAATACTACAAATGCACCCATAGCAACAGGCGATGGCGTAGCCATTGCTTATCGTGCAAATGCGTTGGTGGAAGACATGCAGTATATACAGTTTCATCCTACTGCTCTTTACGAGCCCGGCAATAACCCCTATTTCCTGCTTACCGAAGCATTACGCGGTTTCGGGGCTTATGTGGTTAATGAGCAGGGTAAACGGTTCCTGTTTAAACATGACATAAGGGGCGAGCTAGCTACAAGGGATATTGTTTCTAAGGCAATTGGCGCGGAAATGCAAATTAGCGGTAAAAACAATGTTTTTCTTGACTGCCGGCACCTCGACCCTCAGGAGTTTAAAAAGCACTTTCCTGTAATACTTGATTATTGTGAAAGTAAAAATATAAACCCTTTTAAAGATCTTATCCCTATAGTACCGGTAGCACATTATCAGTGTGGCGGAATTACTGTGGACAGAAATGGGCATACTACAGTAAATGGCCTATTTGCTATAGGAGAATGCGCAAAAACAGGCTTACACGGAGCGAACAGGCTGGCATCGAATTCGTTATTGGAAGGAGTTGTGTTCGCACATCAGGCAGCCGAAAAAGTTTGCAGTAGCATAGATGATATATCTTTTTCCTCAAAAGTATATGTAAATAAATTCCAGAATATTCCTGTAAAAATTGATTCAAGAAAAATAAGTGTATTGAAAAAAGAACTACAGGAGGTTATGACAAATTATTATGCCGGCGATGAGAAAGCTAAAGCTGTGGCGGTGCAGAAAATTAAGCATCTAAAAGGGATAACTGCAAATTTGTTTGAGAGTGAGGATATATCGATACCACTTGTAGAATTTACAAATATGCTTACTGCGGCATCATTGATAGCAGAAAATGCCAAAAAAAATAATTTAATAGCAATTTAAATAAATGGAAATGACAGTAGACACTAAAATTACAATAGGAGAAATTGTAGCAGAAGATTTCAGGGCAGCATCGGTCTTCTCAAAGTATGGAATCGATTTTTGCTGTAAAGGGCACAGAACACTGGAGGAAGTGTGCGACAAGAAGAACATATCGGTAACACAACTGGTAGAGGAATTAACCCATGCCTCAAATACATCATCCGGTACAACCGATTACGTATCATGGCCGTCGGACCTGCTGATAGATTATATTGAGAAAAAACATCACAGGTACGTAGAAGAAAAAACACCTGTGCTTTTACAATTCCTGAATAAACTTTGCAAGGTACATGGTGAAAGGCACCCGGAGCTTTTCAGGATTAATGAATTGTTCTTTCAGTCGGCTGGCGATCTCGCCGCACACATGAAGAAAGAAGAGCTGATATTATTCCCGTTCATCAAAAAGATGCTAAAGGCTAAAAAAGAAAGGCAACCGCTGGAGATGCCTCACTTTGGTACCGTAGAAAACCCTGTAGCAATGATGAAAGATGAACATACTACCGAAGGAGAACGCTTTGAAGCTATAGCACAACTTACAGATAACTATAATGCACCTGCCGATGCGTGCAGCACATACAGGGTAACATTTGCCATGCTACAGGAATTTGAGCAGGATTTGCATACACACATCCATCTGGAAAACAATATTTTATTCCCACGGGCTATAGCAATGGAAAAAGAGTTCCAAAACTAAAGGCTATGGAAAAATATGTAATAAAGCGAAACGGCTTCTACAAACCTTTTGAGGGTTATAAAATAGAAGAGGCCATAGCTAAAGCTTTTGCAAGCGCAACCATTCCTCTTGACGATTCTGTCTATTCATCAGTTTTACAAAAAATTGCATCTAAAGATACATGGGCAGTTGAGGAAATACAGGATATAATCGAACAAGCGCTATACCAGAAGAATTATTTTACTGTCATGCGTTCCTTTATGCTATACCGCCATACCCGTAAGTTACAGCGTGAGCATGTAAACGGGCTTAATGATGATACCACTTACGTTGACAGCACCCAGACCATCGAGGAATATATTAACCAAACCGACTGGCGTATAAATGCCAATGCCAATACTTCTTATTCCAATGCCGGGTTGGTAAACAACACAGCTGGTAAAATAATAGCAAACTACTGGCTTGACAAAATATATTCTAAAGAGGAAGGATACACGCACCGTAACGGCGATATCCATATACATGACCTTGACTGCTTAACAGGTTATTGTGCCGGGTGGAGCCTCAGGGCTTTGCTTAACGATGGCTTCAACGGTGTAAGGGGCAGGGTTGAAAGCAAGCCTCCTTCCCACTTTAGGGAAGCTTTGGGGCAAATGGCTAATTTTCTTGGAATACTCCAAAGCGAGTGGGCGGGAGCGCAGGCTTTCAGTTCTTTTGATACTTACCTTGCTCCTTATGTTTTTAAAGACAAACTGGAATATGGTGACATAGTTAAGGCTATAAGAAGTTTTGTATATAACCTTAATGTACCAGCACGATGGGGCCAGTCGCCTTTTACAAACATAACCCTGGACTGGATGGTGCCTGCCGACCTTAAGGAACAGATACCTACAAAAGAGGATAACCATCTTTTTACAAATTTTAATGATGAATACCTGCTTGCGCAAGCGCGGAAAAGGGGTGTTGAAAAGCTGGTGGACCTGAGGTATGAGCATTTTCAGGAAGAAATGAACCTCATCAATAAAGCTTATTATACCATAATGACCGAAGGTGACGCCAACGGGCAGCCGTTTACTTTTCCTATACCCACCGTAAACATTACAGAAGATTTTGACTGGGGGGGTGAAAATGTAGCCCTGCTTTTTGAAAACACGGCTAAGATAGGCTCATCTTATTTCCAGAATTTCATTGGCAGCCAATATATAACGGATGAACAGGGTAACAGGATTGAAAATCCGCTGGCTTATAAACCAAATGCTGTGCGCAGTATGTGTTGCAGGCTCCAGCTGGATCTGAGGGAACTGCTTAAGCGAGGCAACGGCCTCTTTGGCAGCGCCGAAATGACAGGAAGCATAGGCGTGGTAACCATCAATATGGCAAGACTTGGCTACCTTTATAAAGGCAACCTAACCGAACTGTACAACCGATTGGATTACCTGATGGGCATTGCCAAATCAACCCTTGAAAAGAAAAGGGTGTTTATACAGGAAATGTATGACCGCGGACTGTTCCCTTACACTAAAAGGTACCTGCCGCATTTCAGGAACCATTTCTCAACAATAGGGGTTAATGGCATGAATGAAATGATACAGAACTTTACAAGTGGCAGAGATAACATAACCACAACTACCGGTATTGGTTTTGCCTCTGAAATACTGGAACATATAAGGAACAGGATGAAAGAATTCCAGGAAGAAACCGGTAATTTATACAACCTTGAGGCAACACCTGCCGAAGGAACTACTTACCGGTTCGCTAAAGAAGATAAAAAACGTTTTCCTGATATTATACAGGCAGGTCATGAAGAAAACATTTATTACACCAACAGTTCACAGCTACCTGTAAACCATACAGATGACCCTTATGAAGCTTTGCTTTTACAGGACGACCTGCAATGTAAATATACAGGCGGCACTGTATTACACCTTTACATGAGGGAGAAAATAAGCACTCCCGAGGCATGTAAAGGATTTGTACAAAAGGTTCTTACAAACTTTAAGCTACCTTATATAACCGTTACACCCGTATTTAGTGTTTGTCCGGTGCATGGTTACCTTAACGGCGAGCATGAGTACTGCCCAAAATGTGATGACGAAATACTAAATAATAACTTAAAACAGCTAGTACATGAACACACAACAGCGTGAGGAAATCCTCGAAAAAAATGCAGGCAAAAGAAATAAGTGCCTTGTATACACAAGAGTTATGGGCTATCATAGGCCTGTAGAAAGCTTTAACATTGGTAAAAAGGGTGAACACCGCCAGCGAAAGCATTTTGAAGAGAAATAGTGGCTTCATTACCAATATATAATATTACACCTTTTACATTACTGGATTATCCTGATAAAACAGCCTGCATCCTATGGTTTGCAGGCTGTAATATGAGGTGCCTGTATTGTTATAACCCTGATATTGTAACCGGAAAAGGAAAGTTGGGTTATGATGATGCTTTACAATTCCTTGACAGGAGAGGTAAACTCATAGACGGGGTTGTACTTAGCGGTGGCGAGTGTACCCTGCATAAAGGTTTAACCGACTTTATTGGCAAATTAAAGGAGCGTGGCTACAAAATAAAAATAGATACTAACGGTTCCACACCTTTATTAATGGAGAACTTAATATTACAAGATCTTATTGATTATGCAGCACTCGATTTTAAAGCAATGCCCCATTCTTTTAAGGCCATTACGCTAAGCAACCTTTTCAGTAAATTTGAACAAACACTCTCTCTCCTTTTAAAGCATGATATGCAATTTGAAGTACGCACCACAGTACATTTATCACTTATAGATAAAAAGCATCTTGCAGAAATGGTCAATTACCTGGAATGTAAAGGGTATAATGGTAATTTATATGTACAGCATTTTATAAATGGTACCCCTACACTTTCTAATTTACCCCCTTCACTTAAAAATTTGACTGCAGAAGATTTTAAAGCCTCAAATATTCAGGTTATTTTTAGGGGATAATTTACTTGCTATGAAGAAAAGCTGGCTGCTGGTTTGCCTTCTCAATTTTTTAATAGCTGCATTAATGGGTTTGCTGCTGCGGCTTGTGTACATACAGCCCATAAGCATCAATTACCAGTACATGATGCATGCACATTCGCATACTGCGATGCTTGGTTGGGCCTATATGATGATTTTTTGTTTGATTGTTAAATACTTTGTCCCTAAGAAAAAAGTATCCAAATACAATACTTTGTTCTGGATTACACAATTGACAGTAATTGGTATGATGATCAGCTTTCCTTTGCAGGGGTATGCTTCGTTTTCTATTACTTTCTCCACGCTCCATATTCTTTGCAGTTACTACTTTTTTTACAAGATATGTAACGACTTAAAAAAAGATAAAAGCCCTTCACAATACATGCTACGGGCATCTTTACTGTTCATGGCGCTATCTACAATAGGCGCATGGTCTTTAGGTGCTGTTGGCGCTACAGGAGGCAAAGGCACTCCGCTCTATTATTCATCATTACAGTTTTTCCTGCACTTTCAGTTTAACGGATGGCTCATTTTTGCAGTGCTGGCACTTTTTTTAAAGTATCTGGAGAACAAGTCCGTCCAGATCAATAACAATTGGTTTAGCGTTTTCCATGTTTCGCTTATTGTTTCAACTATTTTAACGCTGGCATTGCCCTTTAGCTGGTACTATTCTTATTCCCTGCTAAAAATTACCAATACTATAGGGGTTGTTATCCAGTTAATAGCTTTAGGAGCCCTTATTAAAGTGCTTTCGCCTTTTAAAGGCCCAATATCGGTCTTAATGTCTAATAACCGGCTCTTGCCCTTACTACCTTTATTTTCCTTATTATTAAAGATGTTGCTACAGGCGGTGACCGCCTTTACGCAGTTTGCTGCTGCATCTCATACAGTCCGGAATTTTACGATAGGTTTTATACATCTTGCGATGCTTGGAATAATAACCGGTTTTTTGTTCTATTTTGTAATACATGTTACGAGTAAAATTGCCATGGCCGGAGCAGCCATTTTTTACTTAGGCTTTATAACTACGGAGTTACTGCTTTTCATCCAGGGGTTCAACACTTTTGTGCTAAAAGATCCTTTCCCTGCAACCGCCTATTATAAACTTCTTTTTGCCGCCAGTATTTTTTTACCGGCGGGTTTAATATTGATTATAGCAGCCTTCACAAGCAGTAGTATTACAATCCGACAAGATTTGCATTAAACTTTTGTGTGTATGATTTCGGTCATAATTTCTACATTCTGCCTTACATAAATTTGCATTGTATAATAATTGGAATAATCCTTATAAATAAATTAAATACAATGAAAAAGTTTTTTCAAATTACAATCCTTTCAGTTTGTACAATCTTTGCTTTAAGTTCATGTGGTGGTGATAAGAAAGAGGCTGCCCACAATCATGATGAACCAATGGTATATGAAGAAGCCATGAGTGAGCCCCAGCCCGGACAAGCGGCAGAGGAGACCGTGGGGAATACACTTTCAATAGAATGTACCGACCAGATGCAGTACACAAAGAATGAACTTAAATCAGCAGCCGGCACTGTTACGCTAACTCTGAAACATATAGGAAAAATGGACAAAGCAGTGATGGGGCACAATCTTGTGATACTAAAACCCGGTACTGATATAAGTGATTTCTCTTTAAAAGCCGCAGACGCGAAAGATACAGAATTCATTCCTGCATCTGAAAAAGATAAAGTAGTTGCACATACCAAATTAATTGGCGGTGGAGAAAGTGATACAATAGAATTTACCATTGAAAAAGGGACATATGATTACATATGTTCATTCCCCGGACATTCTTCTATAATGAAGGGAAAACTTGTTGTTGAATAATTTTTAACCCAAGCTATAAAAATTAATTGGATATACGGGTCCAAATCCTGTATAGCCACAAAATTTAAGAGAATGGAACAACTATTTACTGTCGAAAATATAAAATGCGGCGGTTGTAAGAATACAATCACTAAAGCATTGAAGAAAATACCCGGTGTTGTGGATGTTGCAATAACCCTTGAAACAGGAACAATAAAAATTACAGGAGCCGTGGAAACACGTTTAATACTAGATAAGCTTTACGAACTTGGTTATCCTGAACCTGGCAACAACTCTTTTATGAATAAGGCAAAATCGTATGTTAGCTGTGCAATAGGAAAAGTAAGTTAAGAATCAGAGTACAACTTTTCTTCCCCATAGGTGTTTGCTTACAGGCTGTAGAAGAAACATGAGCGAGACATGGGGTGCTAAAACGTTGAGCTACAGCAGTGATAGATGGAGCGTAGATGATACGATGATGCTTTGGAGATTGTTTTTAATATTTAGTCTATGAGCTATGTAAGTAAATATTATCCCACTTAATGCTATAGCAGTCATTAAACTTGAGTTTGGGAAGATATTTAGTCGAACTATTATCCTAATTTATTGTGGCCCAGCTATGGCAGTGCCTTCGCGGTAAAATTGCCACAATGTTGCCACAATTATTCATAGTACAATTATACGTGCTAAAACCTACCGAAATGCTGATTGAATTCATTGTTATCTCACAAGTCTAAAAGTGAGGTTAATCCTTGGCAACATCTCTTTAGATGATTTAGGTATATGATGTTCCCAAAATGTATTTGTAGTTCCTGACATTAGAAGTAGTGTCCCATGATGCAGCGGTATTTCAACCTGCCCAATTTCTTTATTGGTCTTATGCCGAAAGCGGAATGGACGTGTTTGTCCAAAGGTCAAGGACGCTATATTGGGATTGTTACCAATCTTATGCTCTTTATCCGAATGCCAGGCTACACTGTCATTCCCGTCGCGGTATAAATTTAAAAGTACCGCGTTAAATTTTAGCTTGGTTTCCTGTTCGACTTTTTGCCGAAGCCCCAGAAGTTCGGGTGTCCAGGGCTGGGTACCTTCACTGGCCTCTTCCTGTTCCCCATACCAGGCAATCATTCGCGGTGCTGTCACCACCTTATCGTACATGGGCATTTGGTACCCGTGCCATGGTGTGTCGTGAAGTAACTTTGTCTAGTAATGGTCAGCTTCTTCTTTTGGAATGAAGCCATCATACTGCATCAGTTCTAAGTCTGGCAGGTCAAAGTATTTCTTTGGACTGGTGCCCACTATAAAAAGATCGGTATCGTTAAAGAGTGTCATAGCTGTGCTTTTTAGTGGTTGAGGTCGCCTCAGGCTTGAAGTCAATATTTCCTATAGCCTGTTGTCTTTTCATCCTGCTTTCTTCTCCTGTGTCGTATTCATCCTATGCCTTGGCAGGTTAATCTCCTGTTCCTGCGGGTATGGGGCACGGTGTGTCATGGAAACATCTTCACGAAGCCTCGCTTGTGTATGTGTGCTTTCGGCATCGGTTTCCCTGTAACGCGGGTCCGCGATGAAAGGCATCTTCTCCATTTTGGATATGGTAATGGTGGGAAAATGATAATCCACCTCAACCGTACCCAACAATAAATAGCAGCCCCCTCCTTTAAAAGGATATTCTTTCAGGCTACCTGTAAAATGAGCTGTATCGAAAAACTCCCCGTTAGCATCGATCCATGTCCCGAAATACATGGCGCCCATTTTAGTAGGTACGTGCTTGCGGGAAACCAGGTACGCCAGCATCTTTACCTGTTTCTTATGGTGATGCACCAAATCACATGCCATAACATCACCCCGGTAGCCGGTTTTCAAGAGATTGAAGGGCGTTACCGATACCGGAAAGCCTAACAGTTCAATCTCATCAAAAGCATCCTCAAAGGGAGAGCGCTTTAGTTCCGGCAGCTTGTATTCGCGTACAGGTTTCGGCAGGAGCTGCGGCTGGCGGTGCTCCGGCTTAAAGTTCATCATGATACGGCGGGCAGTGACCAAAAGCTCATTTTTATTTTTACCTGTACAGCGGAATGCCCCGATATAAATAAGCAGTTGCAGCCCTTCAATCCCTATAGGCACACGCTTGATGAAGTCTTCCAACGAAGCGTATTGCCCGTTAGCCAGGCGTTCTTCCACGATACACCTTGCAACCTCCCCCTGCAACCCCTGAAGGTGCATGAAGCCCAAATAAATATCCTTGCCATACAATGTGGTCTCTACCTCGCTCTTGTTTACACAGGGATTATGGATCGCAGCACCTGACATCCGCGCCTCATGCACATACACTTCGGTGCGGTAAAAGCCGCCCTGGTTGTTGATTACCGCGACCATGAATTCAATAGGAAAATGTACTTTTAGGTACAGGCTCTGGTAGCTTTCTACGGCATAGGATGCCGAGTGTGCCTTGCAGAATGAGTACCCCGCGAAGGACTCTATCTGCCTGTAAATCTCCGCACTTAATTGCTCGGGATGTCCTTTAGCCGCGCAGGAAGCGAAAAAGTTATCCTTAACTTTCTGTAAGGCTGCTTTGGAACGTCCCTTACCGCTCATGGCCCTGCGCAGGATATCCCCATCGGCTGCTGCCAACCCGCCGTAATGCAGGGCGACTTTGATCACATCTTCCTGGTATACCATAATGCCGTAGGTTTCACCAAGCTGCTCCTCGAAAACCGGATGGAAATATTCAAACTTATCAGGATAATTATGCCGAAAAATGTACTCCTTCATCATCCCGCTTTGGGCCACGCCGGGGCGGATAATCGACGAAGCGGCTACCAGTACTTTGTAATTGTTGCATTTCAGCCTCCTGAGCAGCCCCCGCATGGCAGGGCTTTCAATATAAAAGCATCCAATCGTTTTTCCCCTGCCCAGGTACTCATTACACGCAGCTTCGTCTTTTGAAAGGGACGTATCGCGGATATCCACGGTAATGCCGCGGTTTTTTTTGATGAGCTTGACTGTATCATCAATATGTCCAATCCCCCTCTGGGAGAGGATGTCGAACTTATCAAAGCCTATCTCTTCCGCCACATGCATATCAAATTGCACGATTGGAAAACCCTTGGGCGGCATTTCCAATGCGGTGAAATCCGTTATCGGGTCTTCAGAAATAAGAATACCGCAGGAGTGCATCGAGCGCTGGTTGGGATATTTCTCCATCATCATCCCGTACCGGTGCACCAGCCGGACCACTTCATTTTTATCGTGCTGGTCCATGGCGGTACCCGATAAGGCATCCAGTTCCTCTTTCGGGAGGCCGAAGACTTTACCCACTTCCCGGAAAATGGATTTGTATTTGAACTCGACATTCGTGCCACAAAAGGCCACATGTTCAGCACCATAGCGCCTGAAGATATAGCCCAGTATCACATCGCGCTCTTTCCAGGACCAGTCGATATCAAAATCCGGCGGGCTTTTGCGGTTCAGGTTCAAAAAGCGCTCAAAATACAGGTCCAGTTCCAGGGGGCAGATATCGGTAATACCCAAGCAGTACGCTATAATACTATTGGCTCCGCTGCCACGTCCGATATGCAGGAATCCCATCGAATTGCTGTAACGGATAATGTCCCAGGTGATCAGGAAGTAACCGCTGAATTCCAACTGGTGAATCACTTTGAGTTCCTTTTCTACCCGCTCCCGCGCCGCAGCATTATCGGTGCCATAGCGTCTTGCCAGCCCCTGATGTGCAAGGCTGGTCAATAATTCCAGATCGGTGTCACGGTTGGCCGTGTAGTGTTTTTTATTCCTGGGCACGCCGAATTGGTACTCAAAATGGCAGTTGTTGATAAGGGCAAACGTATTTTCTATTATCTGCGGGTATTGGCTGTAACGTACCATGATCTCTTCCGGGGGCGCCATCTGCTCATCCGCACCGCAATAGTCAGAAGGGGCTAGTTTGCTTCCCAGCGTGTTGAGGTCAATAGCCCGCAATATCCGGTGCAGGTTATACTCGGTCTTGCTGCGAAAAGTTACCGGCTGGAGCACCACCATTTTAGAAAGCCTGCTTTTCCATTCGGGACGGATCAGGAGCGACAGGTTTTCAGGGCGGATACCGATAAATTCAAACTCCCGCAGCGTATCCGGTACATTCTCAACAGGATAAATCACAACTACCTCTTTAAAACCGGGTGCGATTGTAGGTACGGACAAACCTTCCAGGTTGTATTTGGTGCGATGGCGGTTAATCTCCCCAATCCCGGTACGGCTTTTTGCAAGGGCGATATAAAGCAGTTTACCCTGCTCACGGAATTCCATACCGACTAAGGGCTTTATATCCGCATCCTTACAGGCTTTATAAAACTCGTAAATGCCGGTCACCGTGTTGATGTCGGTGAGTGCCATAGCAGTAATACCAAGGCTTTTTCCCTGGGCTACCAAATCGCTCACCGGTATGGTACCGTAGCGCAGGCTGTGAAAAGAATGGCAATTAAGGTACATACTCACATCATTTTTGATTGGAAGATACCGCTGCCGCGCATTACCGCATTAGCACCAAAACGGTTTTTGATCCTGTCCATCGCTTGGTATAGGGACATCATTTCCTGGGTGTCCTCAAACAGGTTGATCTGGTAGGAGCCCCGCACCAGTTTGCTGAAGCGCACCCCTACCAGGCGCAGGCTCATACGGCGCTGGTAGAGTTTCCCGAAGGCTTCGAGTACGGCTTTGGTGAGCGTATGGTCGGACGAGGTATAGGCTAAGGTGACCTGCCTTGTCTCAGTATCGAAATTGGAATACCGGATCTTTACGGTCACGTTTGAGGTAAGCCAGCCCTCGCTGCGGAGCTGGTAGGCTAATTTTTCCACCATGGTGCAGAGCACGGACCGCAGGAATACCATGTCTGTAGTGTCCTGGTGGAAGGTATCTTCGGTCGATAAAGATTTACGTTCCCGATACGGCTCCACCGGGGTATTGTCGATACCGTTTGCTTTCTTCCACAATTCAATACCGTTCTTGCCGATCATC
Organism: Flavobacterium sp.; assembly: GCA_041916875.1. Lineage (GTDB taxonomy): Bacteria > Bacteroidota > Bacteroidia > Flavobacteriales > Flavobacteriaceae > Flavobacterium. The sequence goes on along the minus strand of JAYRYS010000004.1, from coordinate 114,945 downwards.
TCCTGCAGCACATTTACGGGCATTTCGGCAAGAGTCTGTATGTTGCGGATAGCGATACGGGACAGCAACTTGAAAGTAGCATCACCTACCATCGGTATTTTACGGATCGATAAGGGATTTAAAAACTGCTGTACCATGGGCTGCGGTATTTCCAGGTTGCCTTTGGGTTTCCCTTCCCCGGTCGCAATTTTGGATACCGTTTTATTTACCGAAAGCGCAAAGCTGATCGGCAGGCCGGTTTCACGGGTGACGGTAGCGGAAAGTTCATTAGTCCACTTATACGAACCGTGAAACTTATCCATACCGGTGATATCGAGGTAAAATTCATCGATGGAGGCTTTTTCCATGACTGGTGCCCGTTCTTCTATAATTTGTGAGACGGTATTGGAATAGCGGGAAAACAATTCCATATCACCCTTTACGACTTTCGCCTCAGGGCACAGCCTAAGAGCCAATTTAATCGGCATTGCGGAATGCACGCCAAACTTCCTTGCTTCATAAGAACAGGAAGCCACCACGCCGCGGTCACCACCGCCGACAATCAGGGGAATACCTTCTAAGGCGCTGTTTTGCAGCCTTACACAGGAAACAAAAAACGTGTCAAGGTCCATGTGTACCACCGAGCGTTCCATAATCATAGCATTTAGTACCGAACAAAATTAGACCAGATTAGAACAAAATAATATATATTTGCTGTTCCAAATAGCAACAATTCGCGTATGTCTTTATTTTCCGACAACATCAGGTTCCTGAGAATCCAAAAGAACATTTCCCAGGAAAAGCTTGCCTCAGCGCTGCTAATCGCGCGTGCACGTTATGTAAAGTATGAGTCCGGGACTTCTGAAGCCCCCTATGATATACTGAAACGTATCTCCAAGTTTTACCATGTGAGTATCGACCTGCTGCTGAATGTCGACCTGCGCAAGATCGATATGGATGGGCTTCTGAAACTTGAGGACAACCGCATATTGTTACCTATTACCATAGACACGGGCGGGGAAAATACAATAGAGATCATACCCCAGAAAGCTAAGGCGGGCTACCTGAACGGGTATAGTGACCCCGAATTCATCGAAGGGTTGCAGCAGATATCATTGCCTTTCCTTAAAAACGGAAAGTTCAGGGCTTTTCCTGTGTCCGGGGACTCCATGCCGCCCCACAGGGACGGTTCCTTCATTATCGGAAAGTATGTGGAAAGCCTTGGGGAAGTACGCGATGGCAGGACCTATATCCTGCTGACCAAAAACGAGGGCATTGTATACAAACGCCTGAATAAGAACGGCAAGAACAGCCTGGTACTGAGCTCCGACAATTCTTTCTACGAGCCGTATTCGGTCAGGGCATCTGAAGTCCTGGAGATCTGGGAATATGCCTGTAGCATTGCCACTAACGAATTTGAGCCGGACAGCCTGGAGCCGCAAAGCATCCGCGATATGTTTAACAGCCTCCGAAATGAGATAAAAGCTTTGAAGCACTTACAATAATCAGATAGATGACTACCACTATACGCTTAAGGATCCCAAAAGATATCGATCCCGCTACTGAACGAAAAATACGCAAGCTTACAGGAAGCCTCATTGCACAGTCTTTCACCGATATCATCCATTTCGATGATGATGGGGAAGATTTTTATATTCATCATTTTATCACGCCTTCCATAAAAAAGGATGATGCCATTACTTTTATTTCTTCATTTCTAAGCGAAGAAGCACTGACTGACGTTGCGACGATCCTGTAAATCTTACTATGATGGCATAAGCAGTGTTACTTTTTAAATGACTGTTTCTGAGTGATTTTGGCTTGTTTTGGCTCAGTACTTTCACTCTCATAGCACTTACCTTGCATATAATAAATATATGCCTGGAAGATGAAAGCTTCGCTTAAACAAAATATTATAATAGCTGTCTGCCTGCTCTATACACTGCTCTTCATTTATGCAGCCACTTCAAAATTACTGGACTTCAGTAATTTCCGGGTCCAGATTGCGCAATCCCCTTTATTAAGCGCTTATGCAGGCGTTATCGCACCGGCTGTTATACTGGTTGAGTATGGCATTGTCTTCCTGCTGTGGAAACCTGCGTTGAGAAAAATTGGGCTTTACCTGGCGCTGGGATTGATGAGCGCATTCACCATTTACATTTACCTTATACTGAATTATAGCGACTTTATTCCCTGTTCCTGCGGAGGGATACTGGAGAAAATGGGATGGACCGAACATCTTATATTCAACATCGTGTTTGTAGTGTTGGCGCTGGCTGCTCTGCTACTAAGCCCGACGCCCTGTCATAAACAATCGTGGAGGAATGTACTGTTTCCATTACTGAGTGTACTTATTGGTACCAGCTTAGTAGTAGTATTGTTTCTCTCTTCAGAACATATCATAAAACGCGAAAACAATTTTACCCGCCGATTTTTACAGCACCCGGTGCTGGAGGATAAAATTTATGACCTGAAATTTAACTCTTACTATTTTGCGGGAAGCCATGAGGGGAAGATATACCTTGGTAATTATACGGCGCCTAACATCCTTACCATCATTGACAGTTCCTTTACCCGGGCTCAAAGCAGGACTATCAGGCTTGATGTATCCCGGCAACCTTTCCGTTCCGCAAAAATAAAAGTGGAATACCCCTACTTCTTTGTGTATGACGGAAGCCTACCCGTAGTCTTTAAAGGCCTGTTGGATACTATGGAAGCAAAAAAGACGGCTATGGATACCTATTTTAGCCAACTGGAAATAATTACGCCCAATTACTTCGCTTTTAAGACACTCAGTAGCCATGAAAAAACCAATATACTGGGGACAGTAGCTTTAAATGAGGTACCTGACGTGTCACTTCATTACGACCTTTTGGAGAAACAGGCTCACGGAATTTTCGACACAGACGGAATGTTGTTGCGCAACAAGGGTGATGATAACTTAATTTACGGCTATTTCTACCGGAATGAATTCCTAGTTATGGACCGCAACCTACAACTTTTACGCAGGCTTAATACTATTGATACGGTCTCCAAGGCGCAGGTCAAGGTCAGGCAGCTGCCTGACGGCACCTACAAGATGGAAGCGCCGCCTTTACAGGTAAATAAGAATATGACCGTTTACAACCGGATTTTACTGATTCAGTCCAATCTTATGGGCAGATATGAATCGCGTGAAATATGGGATAACGCCTCAATAGTGGATATGTATGCCACTGATGAACAACGCTATTTGGGTAGTTTTTTTATAAATGACCGCGGTAAAAATAAAATGGCCCAGATGCTTTTGACGGATAGGTATTTTTACGCCTTGTCCGGCAATGAAATACTTCGTTACCGGTTGCGCAACGATATTGGGGTATTTCAGAGGGGGAAGCCGAAAAACCAACAGAGTAGGCAGAATAATTAATTTTACGATCATGAAAACACTAAGAGGATTTCTTTTACCGGCTGTAGTCATTACAGCAGGCGTGGGCGCTGCCTTCGCCACCAGCAAACCTGCTAACACAGCAGCAGTACCGGAAACAGGCTATTATTTTAACAGCGCTGCTCCGATGATCAAATGTATTGCAACTTCAGTGCAGTGTGAAACTGTACCAGGACCTCTGTGTACCTGGAAGGATGCCAACAATGTGACCCATAACCTTCAGCGAAAGGTGAATGATGCAACCTGCGGCATACAGCTGTACAGGGTTAATTAAAGAAAAGGGAGCTATGCTCCCTTTTCCATTTCTTTTCTGATCCACTCAATATCCTGCTTTCCTTTCAGGTGGAAGTCGAACCACTCCAGAATACGGATTGATAAATCCCGATTGGCTTTCGGGTTTACCAAGGCATGGCCTTCCCCCGGATAAAAAAGCGCTATTGCTTTTTTGCCGTTCCTGCGCAAGGCATTGTAGAAGGTGCGGGTTTCTTCCCATTTTACATTCTCATCTTCAAGCCCTGTCCATAAGAGTATGGGTGTTGTTATTTTATCTACCTCATACAAGGGATTATTTTTGTAGTATACTTCCTTATTTTCAGTGAAAGCGCCATTCATATAAAACTGATGGGTTTCATAGCGCCAATAGGATGGCCTTACAAAGTTGATGTTGAAGCTATGGTAGTTATGTATAATATCAATATTGCCGCATCCGGAAACATAGGCCGAAAAGCGTTTGGATTGGGTGGCAATAAAGTTGGTTTCATAACCACCGAAGGAGTGCCCTATCAGGCCAATTTTTTGCCTGTTTATTGCTGAAACCGGTTCAAGCGCATCCAACGCATTGCTAACACACTGTAGCGCCCCAAAACCCGCCCCGTCATTTCCCGCGGTAATATCAGGAAAGAAAACAAAGTACCCGTTTTCGATGAGTGCTCGCGTATTAAACCCTTCAGTATCGCTAAAGGACAGTGACAGGTAGGTGTGTTTACGGTATCGTTGTAGCTGATAGATATATACGACCATCGGATAGCTTTGGTCCGGGTCATACCCTGCGGGATAAAATAATGTGCCTTCTATCATGTTTCCTTTACTGTCGGAATACCGGACAATTTCCCGTTGTAAGTGGCCAGCACCAGCATCCTGCCAGTCATTACAGTACAACCTGCCTGCCTTGTTTTCCCTTTTATACACCAGCCTTGGCGGAAGGTTAAAATTTTGTTCAAGGTAAGCGATATTGTTGAGCTGCTTATCAAACTTTATATCAGTGATCAGGTTTTCGGTCGGTGCTACCAGAACCTTCAATTTACCGTTATAGTATTTAGCATAGGAGGTAACTTTAGCCTTGTCTTCAGTTAGTTTTAAGAGTAGCCCGCTTTGCGTGCTTATCGTATTTTTGTAGAGGTTGTAATTCGTTAACCATACGTTTTCTCCATTTACAATCGATACCGTTAGCCCTTCTTTGGTAATCAACTTTGAAAGAACTGATTTTTGAATCTGGTACGACCAAAGGCCGCCTTCGCCGCCAAAGTAAATTGTCTTTTCATCTTCTGTAAAGAAAGGCACCTTTAGGGACTGATTTCCAAAAGTTGTTTGTTTGCCAGCTGCCAAATCATAAAGTGTCCATTGCCCGTCCTTAGGCGCCAAAACATAGTTTCCCATACCTGAAACATAAATCTCCGGAGAAAAAATATCAACAGGCCTGCATGTATCGGTTTGACAGACATTAAGTTCGATATCGGGCGCATTGGCAATATACTTATTAAGCAGGAAGCGGTTATAAGCAAGTATGTTTTCAGTGCTTCCGGTATTCAATACCGTATATTCCTTATCGCTTGCCAATTCTCTGATTGCCTTTTTTTGGGGTTCCCAAAGGTAATAGCGCTCTTTGCCGCGATGTTCGTATTTATTTTCAAGGTCCCGGTCATTGGTGTACCAGATATCGACAACCTCCTCCGCTTTTTCCTCCTTTGACCATAGCTTGAGAAAATAAGTGCCTTTAACCGCTGTCTTCTGAACATAAGCAGCATCGAAAGCTACCTGCATAATATCGCCGAGTGCATATTGCTTACCTTCGGAAAGGCAGTATAAAAAAGGTAAACCTCGCAAATCCCGTTCAAAAACCAGGAGTTCCGAATCCTCATATCCCGGCACCACATACTGTATACTGTTTTTTGTCGCATGTACCGGAACAGCTCCCTTACGGTCAAGTAGGAATATATTTGATACGGTATCACCTTCCGCTTTCCTAACCGCTGCGACTTTGCCTTCGGACAACAAATCGTATTGTATTACATGATCGATAGATCCCAACACCTTCCCATTACGATCATAGAGTTCCAGCCTGTTCTGCTTCTCCTCGCCGTACCTGATAACGAACATTCCATCTTTCTCCATAGCTTTTACTTCTGTGGTATTGTCAAAAAAAAGGCTGCGATACCTCTTAATATCCCACAGTTCTGCCTTACCACCCGTTGGTGGCAGCAGCATCAGGCCTGATCCCAAAAAATAGTATTGCCCTAAGACCACTTTTTTTCCAAGGGCTATACTACTGCCTGCACCAAATATTACCAGCGTGTCCTGGTTTTGTTCGTAAGCGATCCTCGCCGCACAATGCTCCCCATCAGGGCTCATCTGAAGGGATTCAAACCAGTTGAACTTTTCTGCAAGCGCTATTGCATCCTGATAACGCCCTTGTGCCACCATGCCCTGTATGCCGAAAAGGACAAGGGCAGCTGCCAATACTACCTTTATCCTATCAATAGTTTTCATTTTGTGGTGCAAGGTTTGGGTTAAGAAGCAATTCATTCTGAGGGTACGGCCATACGCTTTTATGGGGCTCCCAGTTAGGCTTTACCATACTAAGCTGTCCAAGCCTGCCGTTCCTTTTGAGATCGGTGAAACGGATGCCCTGTTCGGTAAAGAATTCACACCTTTTCTCCTGTAGTATGGCATCGAGCAATGCTGTGGGACTCGAGAGCTCCAATGCTGCGAGCCCTGCACGCAGCCTTGTGGCGTTCAGGTAGGGTAGCGCATTACTGACCCGGTTTTGCATTGCCAGGGCTTCCGCCAATAACAGGTACACTTCTTCCAGCCTGAAGACAACGGAGTATTCGGTCGTGTTGCTGCCGGAGAGGTTCTTGTATTTGAAAGGGCGGTAATATTGCTGCCCGCCAACGGTAACATCTGCCACCCAAAGGCTCCGCCTGAGGTCACCCGGCTCAAAGGCAGCAATAAGGTTTTCCGATAAAGCATAGGCCGATGGCGGCGCGTTATCGAAATAGTAGAACGACGCTTCCTGAGTGGAGTCGCCGGTGTATTGCGGCTTTATCTGCCACAGGATATGGCTGCCGGTATAGTTGAATATCTGGTTGATGTCCGGCTGGAATTGATAGTCGGGGGATTGCAGTATCTGAAGTGCAACCTGCTCGGCTTCACTATAGCGCTGTTGCGACATATATACTTTGAGCAGTACCACCTCTGCTACTTTACGGTTCGGGTAAATCCGTGACGGGTCACGATAAGCATCGGTTAATAACCCTATCGCCTGGCTCAGGTCCGCTTCGAGGTTTGACAATACCGCTGCCGAGGCGGTTTTAGTCAGTGAGCGGTTAAGTTCATAGTCCGTTGACCTCGTGTAGGGAACGGCGCCGAAGAGCTGCTGTAAATTAAAATACAGCAGCGAACGTACGGTCAGTGCTTCCCCGATCACCTGATCCCGGTCCGCCTGGGATAGCCCTACAGCGTTTTCAGCACCGGCAATAATCGCATTGGTAGCGTATATTTGGCGGTACGTGTTGTTCCATATTGTTTGTATCACGCTGTTGGTGGGTAACTGCGTATTGGATGCAATGGCTTCATAGCCGTTAAGGTCGTTGAAGTAACAATCCAGTTCATCAGCATAAGAACCCAGTAAGGCACCCGTACCAAAATTGTTGCCGGAGAGCAGTGACTGCGTACGCAGGTCGCTGTACAGGCCGGACAGGGCGGCGTAAGCCGTCTGTGCATCTGCGAAAACCTGCTCAGTACCCAATTGGTTGTTTGGCATATCCACCTCAACCATTTCCTCGCATGATGCAATAACCAACAGCAGGCAGGTTACCAGTAGTTTTATAGTAGTCTTCATTGTATTAGATTTAAAAAGTTAATTGTACACCGAAAGAAACGGTCTTGAGCGGGGGGATAAAACCGAGTTGCGTAAACTCGGGATCCAGCCCGAAGTATTTGGTAAAGGTCAGCAGGTTCTGCCCCTGAAGGTATAGCACAGCATCACTGGCAAAACCGTTAACCGGCAGCCTGTAACTCAGCTGTATGTTCTTCAGGCGGATAAACGAAGCATCACTCACTGCCGCTGTACTTTCCATGAAATAGCCGTGCAGCTGGTTCTTTACAGGATCTGCGCCCGAGGTATAAGGCATATAGGTTCCCGAAGGGTTTTCGGGTGACCAGACATTACCCACTTCGACTGGCTGGTTGTTCATACTGCCCGGTGTGGGCATCATACTGTTATAATTCCACTGTCTTTGTTTAACGAACTGAAAAAGGAAGGCCAGATTCCAGTTTTTGTACGACAGGTTATTGGAGAAGCCGCCAAAGTAGCGTACGCCAACATTTTCGGTAATTGTGTTGTCATCGGGAGCGGTAATTGTCCCGTCACCATTCCGATCGGTAAACCGGTAGAGGCCTGTTTGCGGGTCAATGCCTTCAAAGTTGTACAGCTTTACAATGGAGACCGGCTGCCCGATCACATAGCGGTTGGCATAGGTCGATCCTTCCAGCCCGGGGAAGGCTATTAGTTTATTCCGGGGAATACTCAGGTTGACCGAAGTCTGCCACCTGAACGCATCCGAGCGCAGTGCGTCAAAGGAAGCTTCGATTTCCAAACCTGTATTTTCCACTGTAGCCGGGAGGTTCGCCAGTATCGTTGCAAAGCCTGTTGTACCCGGCAGCGGAATCCCGACCAGTTGGTTTCCGGAGCGGTTACGGTACCAAGCCAGCGAGACATTCAGGCGGTCTTCCCAAAGACCAAGTTCCAGGGCAGCCTCCAGCTTGGTTGTCTTCTCCCAACTGAAATTAGGGTTGTACAGCCGCGAGGGCAAAAGCCCTGTATAATTCCCGTAGAGGTTTGGGGAAACCTGATAGGTATCCAGGTACTGATAGTCACCGATCTGGTCAGAACCCGTGGTGCCGTAGCTGCCCCTAATCTTACCATGGCTCAGCCAGGAAGAACCTTCAAAGAAGCCTTCCCTTGAGAAAAGCCATGCGGCGCCGACCGCACCGAAATTCGCAAAACGGTTTTCAGGTCCAAAACGGCTCGAACCGTCCCTTCTCCCGGTAATATTCAGGATGTATTTTTGCCTGAATTTATAATTTACCCTTCCAAAGATGGCGGCATATTTATACTCTGTACGGCTGTCCTGCGATACCACCTGCGTGGTGGCAGCAGAGAGGTTACTTATCAAGGCATTACTCTGAAAGCCGTACCCTTCTGCATTCAGCACATCGCTCGTGGTTTTCTGGTAGGTACTTCCGATAAGGAATTCAATATCATGATCCCCAATACCCAGATCGTACTGCAATTGCGGTTCCAGCAAGTAGGAAAACCTGTTTTGGGTGCCTTTAAAAGCCATGGAATTGGCAGATGTTAAGCCATATGCGGGGTTGTACATGGTATGCGGCCGGAGCGAGTTTTCCGAAAAGGACAAATAGTTTATACCCCCGTTTAGTTTAAGCTGTAGTGCAGGCAGCAGTTCATAGGACAGGTTAAGGTTCGTATTGAATCCTTTGCTTTCGTAGGAGTACTTGCTTTCAAAAGCGGCTACAGGATTGGTAAACGTATTGTCCTCCCAGTTAAGCGCCCCATCCTGGGTATACAGCTGCGGCGCATTAGGGCTAAGGTATAATGCCTGGCGGGTAAAATCATCATTCACCACATTGTTGCTTTGCGCGGCAAAAAAGCCGGAAAGGTTCATGCGAAATTTGTTGTCAGCGGAGTGATGGCGTATGTTGGTGGAAAGATTACTGGTCCTGTACTTAAAATCATCTGAAAAAACAGTCGTCTGCTCGTTGTGGCTGCCACTCACGATAAACCCGGTGTTCTCGCTGCCCCCATTTATGGAGAGCTGCAATGACGAAGAATTGGCTGTCCTTCCAATGAGTTCCTTTTGCCAGTCGGTATCACGCTCCTGGCTCCATGTGCCGTTTATATCATAAGCATAATCAGGGATTGTGGAGATATTATCATTGGTAAAGGCGCTGCGCCGCATCGCCAGGTACTGGTGGGTATCCATCATATCCATGTGCGAGGCCACGCTGCTTATGCCGTAGCTTGAATTCACACTAAAGGAAGTCTTGCCTGCTTTTCCCCTTTTTGTAGTTATGAGCACCACGCCGTTACCGCCCCGTGACCCGTAAATGGCAGTAGCATCGGCATCTTTCAGGACTTCAATGCTTTCAATATCATTGGGGTTGATTGCATTCAGGGGATTGATGGTACCTCCCGGCAGGACGGCTCCTGCCAGTGTTGAGGCATTTTGCTCTGTGACGGGCACCCCGTCGATAATATAGAGCGGCGCGTTGCCATCTGCCCGCAGGCTGTTTGTCCCCCTGATCCGTATGGTATAGCCACCGCCGGGGGTTCCCGAATTCTGGGTAATGTTGACACCCGCCATGCGGCCCTGCACTGCGGCAAGCACGTTGGTCACAGGCTGGTTTTGTATGTTCTTTGCCGTAACCCTTGCAATGCTACCGGTGCTCTCTTTTTTGGTTACACTATAATACCCGGCATTAATGGTTACCTCCTCAAGCTGTAAAGCATCTTCCTCAAGGGTAATGTTTACCGTACTCTGTGAGCCGACAATTACGTCAACGGTTTTAAAACCAGTGAACGAAAATACCAATACATCACCGGCAGTCGCGGCAATGGCATAGTTACCCTCAGGATCAGTGGCCACCGAGCGTGTTGTGCCTTTGACGACAACTATCGCGCCCGGCAAAGGACCTGAGCCATCGGAGACGGTTCCTGAAATGGTTTGCTGAAAATAGGCTCCGGAAATTGGTGAAGCATGTGCCCGGGCTAAGGCACTGATAGGCAGGGTAGCTAAAACAAGAGAATAGAAAAGCACCCTTAGCCCTTTGTTTGCTGAAATAAATTTCATAACATTGGTTAAGATTAATGAGACATTGGGTTTTATTGGTCTATGCCTTCCGTGGGTCGCCAAACTTACACGGAGGGCTTTTTTATGAACCTGAAAAGAGAAACCCGGCCTTTCCCTAACCAACTCGAAAATGGGAATACCAGTACCGGCCGGGCCTACTTAACTATGAAAAAACTAAACCATACGCAAAACGGGTTAAAGGTTACACTACAACGTTTGCGAAACCCGATAAAAAAAATGAAGAAACCGCTAAGAATACAAGCTGAGAATGTAGAAGAAACTCCTAAAAAGGAGGCGTGGGTTTAAACTCAACTTATCGTTTTCAAGGTACTGGTATACCCACACACAAATAAGTGAGCCCACGCCGTATGGCGTGAGCATTTGCACTTATCATCCCGTGTGTTTAAAAAGTACCAGTTTTTGAAAACGAGATTCAAAGCGAATGCTTCAATTATTATTATGAAGTATCGCAAAAATACAAACCCTATTGGATTCCAGACAAATATATATATAAAATATTTACCGTTCGCTATCGCGAACGATTTTTTTGAGGCAATCACTTTATTTTGTTGAAAATAGTATACAGTTGAAAGACAAAAAGAATCAATCTACATCCACTAATGATATGCTTGTTTTAAAGCATATATGCAATTTTATTGCAGATAAGTGGATCAATGGAAGACTCGATTCAAATGGTCGTCCTGTCAGTAAAGCTAAATATGCAGACGAATGTGATCTCGCAAAAAGTACTATAACAAAAATAGCAAGTTCTGAAGGGTATAATTTACCTTTTCAAACTATCGTAAAAATTTGTAAAAAAGAAGAAATGCCGTTATCTCAGTTCTTCTCAGAATTTGAACGGAAATACAAAATAAAATACTAAACAAGAAAAGATGCTCATGCATCTTTTCTTATTTTTATAAATACCTATTAGTAGGTATTTTAACATTTCTTTAAAACAGGTATTTTTACCTATACCAGTAAATCCCGAAAATCTTAAATTCGATAGATAATAAAATAGTAAAGAAATATGCCAGTTCAAAATTTTGAAGGAGACACTTTTGTTGCATTTACCGATATATCGGGATTTAAAGAGTTAATGAAAGATAATGTAAAAGGGTTAAATGCCTTGCGTATCTTTTACCAAGCTGGATATGATGCTTTGCGTATCCAGAATGGAGTTGAAGGATTTTTTGTTTCAGATTGTGGAATTTTATTCGCTCGAGTGGGAACTCATCAAGAACGACTTTCAAATATCCTTTTAGCTGTAAAAACTATTAATATAAGTATGCTTCAAAACAATTTTATGCTTACAACTTCTATTGCCTACGGTCATTTTAATTATCACGACAAATTAGAATTTGACGGCATAGAAAAAAATCCTATTTATGGAAATGCATACGTGCAAGCTTTTCTTGACAATGAAACGGGTACTCCTAGAATCCAACCTGGACAATGTAGATTGATAATGCAAGGAATGCCAGTTGATATTGATACAAATAGCTTTGAATTACTCCACTCAAAGCGGAACAATAATAGGCATATGTACTATTATTGGAATTTGAAAAGCAGTGATGAAATTAATCATTTTGAGAATAGTTATAATGACAGTTATAAATTGAAATATTCTGGAATGTTAGCGGCTTTGAAAAATGGATAAGTTAGCAAAGATTGCAGGAATGAACAAACTGGATTATATTCCAGAAAGTGTTAAGCGAATGATGGAAGTACAAAAACAATTCAAATCCATGATTCCAACATTTGACATCCCTAAGATTGATTTTCCTAAATTTGAAATCCCAGTGATACCACCGATTATTAATAATCAGTTTTTTGAAACCCTTAAAGGGATCTCGCAATTAGGTGAAAGAATTCAAAATAATCCTGAATTACAATTTGCTTTTATAAGCGACCTTGAAATTTTAAATTTAAAATCAGCAGAAGAATTAAAAGAATCCTTGATTACTGATTTGACGGATGAGGATATTAAATCAAAAGAAGAGCTACTGGATAAAAACCTTCTACCTTACTTAAAAGATTTGGGTTTAGAGCTACTTTGGTTAGGTGCCAATTATGTTTTAGAATCCGAACACAATCCAGATAGATTAAGGCACTGTTTAATTTCACTTCGCACAATTTTGGAGTATCTAATTGATGAAGAGCTTGCTCCATTAAGTAAATTAAAGGATTGCGAAATGTTTGAAAAAGAATTCAGAAGATATCGTTTAGGTAAACAAAAGTTAGAGTTTGTAAAAATCTCAAGAGATAGAAAAATAGAATATTTTACTTCGAAGTTTAAATTTGGCATGTTAGATGAGTTTACTAAGAATGATATACAGTATGTATGTAATTGCTATTCTATTCTTTGTAATATTCATCAGCCTGATATTGGAATTACTGAAAACCAAGTAAGAAGTTTAAAGGTTAAAACCGGAATTACAATATGGTTAATGGTCTATCTAAATAAAATTTTAAATGATGTTTAGGGCGTAATAATATTGCTTTATTGTAATTGGAGTAGATGCCCTTTCTTTAGGGATAGCACTTCGCCTTTTTCTGGGCAGAAGGAGTTTTTACAGGAGAAATCAGGCAGGCTTTCAGGGATTCAAAAATACAGGAACGCCGTAATCACCCTATCTTCGAAAGTATCATGATGTCCGTTGGCTGGTTACTATTTATAATCGGAGCTTTAAGTATTGGCGCTGCAGTGTTTGTTGGAAAATAAATTTACTCAGCGGAATAAACCAGGTGTTTTTACCTATATTAAAATAAATTTTAGCTTTAACTTTAAAGTCTTTAAATAACAAATATGGAAGTAAAAGATAAATTTAAAAATACAGCAAGCCATTCCATTGAATGGGGTGAGGCAACATGGGATTCTACTGAATTCTCAATTAGAAACAGATACGATAATATTACAACGGGCAGGTTTAATAAAGCCGGATCCGGTGAAATCCCTTGGGAAGATTTTAAACTGATGATTAAGCAGAGTATTTTAAAAAAACAGTTGAGTAATTCAGAAATGGCTGAAATACTAAGAGATATTGCATCCGTAATTTAAGTTTGTATTTATGAAAAATATTATTGGCAGAATTCACAGTGAATCAGAATTGAGTAACAATCAAATTATTAATGCAGGAAATGCTATCAAGAAATTCCTTCAACTTAAAAGTGTTGAAATAAACAGGGCGGATAGTGAATTTTACTTTGTAACCACAAATGATGAAAGCATTGTAGATTTTAGACTAGATTTTTCAGGTAATGATGTGACACTTATAAAGTATAAAACTTTAAATGATGAAATGAAAGAAGATTCATATGGAGCGACTCTAACTTGGTCTGAGATTAAGAAAGAATAAATGCCTGTCAATAATTAAAGATTTAGATTTATATGTTAGCTAATCTAAAACCTTAGTATGAGTTATAATACAGAGATTCAAGCCGCGAGAGATAATGGAATTTTGCCTTATGCAGACATTTACGATTACCAAGATACCCCAAACGAAGAATTATTTTCAAATTATTACGAGTTTTGTCGAGAAAACCTGGATATACAATCGGGAAAATTTGGTGTTGAACCTGTAATATTCATCTACTGCAATTATTTTAGCTCCAACGCCAGAGCGGCCTATGGGAATAATATATTTTCGATTACAGTTAATCTCGGCTTAATAAAAAGGTGTGAAGAATTCTATCTCCATAATGCTGCTTTAGACGATTTCCTGAACCAAAAACATCCCGAAGTTATTGCTCATTTTGATAATCCACCGTCTGTCTTGGCTTTTCAAGCTGCGACACAATTTACATACTATCATGAGCTAGGCCATCTTGTACAATTCAATAGAGAGCGCACAGAACATTCGTTGCAGGAACATGACGAGCAGGGATCAGCATACGATGAGGTAAAACATTTTTTGGAAATAAATGCTGATTCTTTTGCAGCTATTGCACTGGCAGGGCATTTTCAACAGTTCATTGAAAAGAACCTTAGTGATGGATTCACTATTGCGAAAGCCGAAACGACAATTGCAATCTTTTCAGCCTTCTTATTAAACCATATTGCTAATTTTTGCGATAACCTGGCCGAAATCTACTATGCAGAACATACCCACCCTCATCCCTTTTTGCGGTTATTCGTTGTCGTCCTAAATATTGTACATAATCTAAATCAGAGTCCCTTTATGGTAGAGAGGGGTGTTGCAATTAATGCAAAAAGGCTTTTTAAAGATGGTCTCGACCTTTATGAAGAATTGGAAGATAATGGCATTTTCAATACATCCTTTAAAGATACTATGGCAGCTGCGGCGCAGCAACAGGATAAAATTGTGGCTTATCTTGGACATCTCATAGAATTTAATCTTGAAGCTTATAATAATGCATTAGAGGAATGGAACAAGCAATTCTAAAAAAACCACAGGCAGAATTCTACAATAAAATCTCCAACATAAAGAATACAATATGAAACCAACCAAAGACGAGCTAATTAAATTTCTGGACGACAATGTTCTTACACCAGTTGAAAATAATCCGAAAGCTACACCAACAATTAAAAAGAAAGTAAATATCACAAGGGCAAGATTACATGAACAGGTCAGCGCCGAAAAAGTAGAACAGTTTTATTACAGTGCCATGTCGACTGAAAGGGGCAAAGACTCCTATCAAAAAATAAAGGAAATTGGAGGCCCTACTTTTGAAGATGTCATTGATAAGTTCAAAAAATTATGTGGAAGAGATTAAAGTATGTTCACCATAAAAGATATAAAGGAAATTATTTATCATGAATTGGGTCATGTTTTAGTGTACTTACTGGCAAATGCGGACAAAAGTACTTATATCACCAATATTAGATTTGTTTCTATAGGTTGTAGAAATAATGTTGTTGTGCCGTCTGAAAATCTGTATTATTATGAAATTGGCAAACCTTATGTTCATATCATAGCAAATTCAAAAAACATAAAAAGGACTTTATCCTGGATAATTTTGCAGTTTTCAGGATGCATCTTCGAAAGTCATTATGAAGGAAGCAAATTTGACAAATGCTTTTGCAGTAAAAGAGAAAGTTCAGGACAAAAGGACTACGATAACTTATTTTATTTTAGACATTACTCATCTATTAAGTTATCTGATGAAGATATTGAAAGACTTAAAAGCAAGTATATTCAATTTCTTGAAAATAATCACATATTTGAGAAAATGCGGAGTTACCTCGAAGATCTACTAAGTGTTTTTGGATCGAATCCGGCAGTACTATTTGCAGGAGAAGACTTGGAAATACTATTAGAACAAATTACTGACCATGTTTTAAATGAAAAAACCATCGCCGCATTTCAAGAGCTTGTAAAACACGAAGAGAGATACTATTTGTAAATTACAATTTTAACCAAATTAAAAATATGAAAAATCCAATTAAAGATTATATGGACATTATTGCTAAGCAATACCAAAGCCTTCCTGAAGGAGAGGAAAAAGATGAATTATATAAAGAAATAAAAAGGATTGCTGATATGTATCAGCCTACGGTCAAGATTAAACGTATAGATGAAAAAAAAGAAGATAATGGCTAAACAATTTATTACTTACTATCAACGTGGTAGCGGAACCTATGTTATAACAGCTCCCCGTGCTTGGGCGAGAGAAAATAAGAACCTTTTTCCGGATTATTCTTTTTCAGATAAAAGAAATCATCCTACATCTGCTGTTATTATAAATTATTTAATTGAAAATTTTGGTTTTATAGTTGGTCATAAAGATTCAGAAATTTCTATTATATATAATTTTAATCCATCACTTGATTTTAGTCAAGAATAATATAGAATAAGTCAATTTACCTGATGACGAACGAAAACATATCTGCTCTCGACAATTTTTTAAAAAAAGAGGTGATTCCTCCTGTAAAGGATAAGCCGCTAACTTTTTTAGGTATCACCAAACAGCCCCATTTTGAGACAGTGTGGTCTAATATTTACGCATTCTTTTTTAGAACTGATGCAGAGCATAACCTAAAAGATTTATTTATATATAGTCTGCTAAGCCTTATAAATAATGATCAACCTAGGTTCAAGTTTGAACTACCCTTTTGTGTCGAAACAGAATGGGTTACAGATAAGAACGGTCGTATTGATATTTTGCTTGCTAATGACAAAGAAGCAATCATTATTGAAAATAAGGTATTTCATCATTTAGCAAATGACCTTGACGATTACTGGAATTCTGTCAATATAAAGAATAAAATCGGTATTCTCCTAGTGCTACATAATAGCAGCGTTAGAAAATCCGGAAATTTCCTATACATCACTCACTTAGAATTGCTTGAAACGGTAATAGCAAACCTTCCCAAGTATTTTGCACAAGGTTCAGACAAGTATATTTTATTTCTCAAAGATTTTTACCAAAACATAATTAATACAACTAACTTAATGGATAAATGTATCATTGATTTTTACAGAAAACATATTGATCAGATTTGTAAAATAGAAGCAGTAAAAAAGAACTTTGTCCAGTATGTGATTTCGCAAGTCGAACAAGTCCCAGAATACTTGGACGATAAATTTGAACTGTCAAAAAGCAGAAATGATAGATTTAGACAATATCTCTGCCCAATAGATCCAAATTTAATGATAACTGTGGTATTTGAAGATATGTTTCGACCCGACCAGTATATCAAACTTATTGTTGAACTTCAAAATGAGCTTCTAAAAAAAAAGGATAAAATACGAACAATAGAATTCAATCCAGCCGAAGTTAGTCTTATAAGAAATGACTTTTACAATAGCGGCATTACACCAACATGGCAGCATTTTGCATTACAAATTTTAAAGCCCAGTGATAGTGATATGGAAAGTCTACATGATTATATTGCAACGGAACTTAATAAAAGTCCAATTATAGACATTTATAAAAAAATTAAAATAGCATTAGTAGATTCCACTACACTGGATTAATATTACTTTCCGCCATCTCCTTCCTAATCTTCGCACTGAAAAAGTTAGGAGAAATGCCCGCTCGCGCCTTAAAAGCCGTAACAAAACTTTGCGTGGTACCAAACCCTGCTTCTTTAGCCAATGCGTCATGGGTAAACATCCGCTTGTGCTTATCGGTTTTCAGTTGCTCAATAATATAATCTATCTTGAGGTCGTTGATGTATTCGGTAAAACTCTTGCCGTAATAATGGGCAATCACATCGGAGACATAATGTACATTTGTTTCAAGATACACCGCCATTGAGGCACGGGTAATATTTGGCTCAAGATACCGCAGGGACTGTCTCCATTTTTCCAGGCGAGTCAGGATTTTGTCTACTGTTTCCTGCGGGATTACCAATTCTTTGGGTGTGTCGCTAACAGGTTTATTTGTAGGTTTTTTATTTTCCATCAATTCACGGAAAATTCGGTTGCGCCTACGGTACCTGTACAACACCGTTGCAAGTACAATGATAATTATAGCAAGGCAAACAAATCCTACTATTAAAAATTTCTTATGAGTAACCTCCTGGCTAAGCTGCTTTTCAATATTCTCTTTTTCCTGCCGGAGTTCCACCGTATCATAGTTGACATGGATATTGTCGTACAATTTATCATGGGTGGTTCTTAGAATACTGTCGGCGACCAGTAACCGGTCCACATAATACAGTACCTTTTTCAGCTCCCCCTTATCCTTATAAAAATCGATCAATAACTCATAACTTTCCCTGAGATCAGGCCGGATATAATCGTAGTCGATCAGTGCCTGGTCAACATGTTTCAAGTATAGTATGCTTTCCCTGCGTCGCTTCAAATCCCAAAGGCTCTTACCGATATAAAAATTAGCCACTGCAACATTTCCATGATCTTTATTGGCCTTTATTTCGGGTATAGATTCTTTGAGATGTTCTATGGCCGAAGCATAATTCTCCCTGAAATATTCATTTATGCCTTGCAAGTGAAGGAAATAAGCATCCATGCTATGATTGTTTAAGGCTTTGGCTGCCGCATTACCTTGCCTGACCATTTCAAGGGATTTTCCATAGTCGCCGGCCTTATTATAAACTAAACCCAAAGAATGCAGGCAATTTAGGTAGCCCCTGGAGTTCGTGTCCTTAAAATACTGAAGGCAGGAATTAAAGAGCCTGATAGCCTCCTCATTTTTGCCCAGGTAATATTTCACGTGGCCGATATTATACGTGAGTTTGTATTTTAAATACTCATCCCGGGATTTTTCAATATAGGGTTTGGCAATGAGATAATTCTCCAAAGCCAGTTCATGCCGTTTAAGGGCATAGAAAGCAATTCCTTTTGAAAGGTATGCCGATCCTATTAATTTATTATCACCTGATTGTTTAGCCGCGTAAACCATGCTGTCGGTATAAGTGATAGCCAAATTTTCATCAGCGTAATCAGCATAGTTTTTATAACCTGTTGCAATAAGTTCCCAGTCTTTGGCTGCCTTTGCGTTTGCCAGGAACGCCTGTAAGTATATTTTCTGCCGGACAGGCTGTTCTTTAGAGTTACTTATTGCGGTGAACAGATACTTAAAATCTCTGTTTTTTAAAGAGTCCTGTTCAGACGCCCCAAAGGACTGCTGGGAAGCAATGATAAAAATACAGAATGCGAGTAGAATAGATATGCGACTGATTGCCATTTCTTGAAACGGTAATTTAATTCTAAGCAATATATTTAAAACACAGCGCTAGTAAATTCTATGTAAAGTTGGGTAAATCAAAAATAGCCAATATCCCAGTTTTCACTTCTCATTTAACACATTTTAAGACTGTGAATTTTCAGAAAATCCACAATGAGAATTCAGAATCCCCAACCTGATGCGCTTGCCGCGCCTCAGCAATGCCCATAGCTTTGTTTCGAATTCACAAGCCAAGGGTTGCCCGCAGCCCACCCAGTTTGTCATCCGGATGAATGAACTGATTAAAACGAATCAGTCACATTTAAACATGAAAAAATGAAAATCGTCAACTTAATCCCGATGGGCCTCTTATGGGTTATTCTGTTCGCATGTACAAACGAAACCGATCAACTGAGTAGCATTGATAGCATTGATAATAAACCAAATACATACTTCAAGAAGCTTGGCAATAGTGCCGGTAACGGAGCGAATCCCTATGATGGTATTGGACAATCTTACAGAAACGCATTGTCACTTTATAAGGCAGGCGTTCACACACCTGGCAATTATGAAGATATCGTGCTGCTTGTCCAAAACCTGTTTGGCAGCGTGCCTACAATTACGGGAACGGCAACTACTACGCAGCAGCAGTTATTAGCCGCGTGTATGACTACCCCTGATATTGCACTCGAACAGATCCTGCAGAGCCCTTCACTAAACGAACCCGCTATAACCATTTTATCGGAATTTTTTGATAACTACAGCCAGTGGGCAAGTGAACCATTTGGCAAAGCTTACAGCGACATTATTGCTATTGAAAGCAGTACGCTAAACTCAGCTTTCTTGTCAGCTGAAGAGCAACGAATAATACTTGCAGTCACCTCCATAACCCGTTACTCACTGCACCACTCGTGTTGTGAGGACACGGACTGGGGAAAATCGGTGGGTAATATTATTGCTGCACTGGCGGGTGCACTGGAAAGTAACCAGGCAGCTGTTGAATACCCACTAATTACAAGTATTGCCGGGTTGGAAAAAATACAATTGTAGTACTGTTTAAAGCCCGCGGAAAACCGTCGGGCTTTATAATTCATTGCATATGGAAGATATAGCAGACAAGTTCCCGGCAGAAGTGCATTTCTTTACCGGAACAGATAATAATCCTAAAAACGATAGGGTTGCCTGTAGCGGAAATTTCCTCTTTATTTTTGTCAGGTCAGGGGTTTTCAGGGCCATGATCGACGGGAATAAAATTTCCTGCACTTCTAATGAACTGGTTGTAGCATTATGCCGGCACTATTACCAAGTGCTGAGTTACAACACAAAAATGGCCTGCTATTTTGTAAGGGTCCAATGGCAGTTTATAACGGACATAAAAATGTCCGGCCAATTTATAGAAGTGTTGGTAAGCAAGCAGAGTATTAAAATTTTGCCCGATTTGTTTGATGCGAAGGTCCTAGCGCGGATTATGAAACTGCTTCACTATTATTACCAAACTTCTACAAGTCCGAACCGGTTTCCGCAGGCATCTTTTACCGCAGCGTTGAGCCTGCTGATATTTCAGGCAGCCTGGCAGCAGGACACAAATTTGGCCAATACATCGTTCAACAGGAAAGAATTGCTTACCATGCAGTTCCTGAAACTGCTGATCCAAAATTACAGGGAGCAGCACAGCCCCGGATTTTATGCAAAGCAACTATTTGTAACAAGCGGCTACCTCAATAAAGCCGTGCGTGAGGTAACGGGAAAAACAGTTATAAAATGTATTACAGAGGTACTTATCAGCGAAGCAAAATATTTACTGATGAGTTCACAACATTCAATCGAAACCATTAGCGAGCAACTGCACTTTACTTCTGCGGGGAGCTTCAGCAGGTTCTTTAAAAGGCAAACAGATACAACGCCTATGGAATATAGAAAAGAATACGGTAAATAACAGGCATGCACAGATAACAGTGCTTCATTATTGTCGGTGCACGGCTATATCAATTATTTGAGCTATGGTACGTTCAGCGATTTTTAAGGAGATACTATCAGAAATAGATACCAGGGAGCAGGAACTGTCGCTCGGCGATACATCCCTTATTGAACAGTCCGGGATCATGATCGCGTTGTTACAAGGGGTTCTTGTACGCATTAAAGAACAGGTACGCACAGCCGGATTTGCCGATGCAATGCAGGAAATTGAGTTTTTTAAGGAAGTGAAGCCTCTGGTTTTGGGTAAACTCATCTACTACAATAATGTTTACAGAATTGAAACTACCTGCCCCGTAAGGAGCGGCAAGCTATACCGCAAATATTTTGAGGGCCAGCTGAAGCTTTTAAAACAGAATAATGCCAGCCAGCTGGATATGGACTTCTACAGGTATTACCGTTCGGGCAGGACAGATAAAGATGCGGACTATTTTTTGCGGGAGCAGGTACATTATGCTACCGTTTTAGACAGCTTCTACTTTGAGATGGACAGCCAGTATTCCACCTATTATGACCATCTGGTCGCACGGTTTATAGCCCAGGACCATACCTACATCTATCTTTTGTCAAGGATTGACCCTGAAACTCCGGTTAACTTCGGTTTACTGGATATTCCGGAGGACCTGCAATGGACGGGCACTAAAAATGCCCTTATAGAGCTCATTTACGCCCTATATATTTCCGGGGTACTTTCCCATGGAAAGATAGGCATCCGTAAGCTGAGCCTTATTTTTCAAAACCTCTTTAAAATTTCGCTGGGCGATATCCATCACGCCTTTCACCGCATGAAAGACCGCTCCGGCAAGCGGACGTTATTTATTGACCAATTACGGGACTCCCTGGAAGACTATATGGACAAGGACCTTTAGAGAAGTGAAGCAGCCAATGGGCTGTTTTTTTTATGATCTACAGCAATCGTAAAAAAAATATTCTGCCCATTGGCACACCTTGGCAGATAAAGCTTACTGTAATGACAAACTTGTGGCTAGTTTAATTCAAAATCGTACTATCATGAACATCGACAGAAATGAATTTCATGCCTGGATGGAACGTGTCATGCAACGCTTTGACTTGCTGGCCGAGAAAATCCTACAGGTGGAACAGCGCCATACAGCTATTGATGGCGAAGAACTATTGGACAACCAGGACGTACTGCAGATGCTGAAGATCAGCTCGCGTTCCCTTCAACGCTACCGTTCCGGCGGCAGGCTGCCCTATTACACCATTAGCGGAAAACTCTATTACAAGCTTTCCGATGTACACCAATTTATCCGCGACAGTTTCCAAAAAAGATTACCGGGATTAAAAGCCAGGGAGTGACAAGCCCTGCTTCAGGCTTCCCACGCACATTTGCAAATTCCTAAAGGCATAGCTTTAAAATGCAAATTCGGCAGCTATGGAAGACAATCAACAAATACCGGGACATCCTGATGAATTGAATGAGATGCTGCTTGTACTGGACAAGAAGCAAAATAAAATGCGGGCTGTAACACAGCTAACGAAGAACGGCGAGGTAAAAGCAGCGGAAATAAACGATAAGAATCAACCTGATTTT
Organism: Flavobacterium sp.; assembly: GCA_041916875.1. Classification (GTDB taxonomy): domain Bacteria; phylum Bacteroidota; class Bacteroidia; order Flavobacteriales; family Flavobacteriaceae; genus Flavobacterium. Next base: position 92,264 of record JAYRYS010000004.1, on the reverse strand, counting down.
CTACGGATTGAACGCCACGGTGACTTTTTCTCCAACTTCTTCGGCAACTTCACGCGGCAACTCAAAGAACCAACGCGATTTGATTTTTTCCGCGTACCCTTCTCCCTCGGATTAGAAATTGCCCGCGAACTGCAGGGTTACCTCAATGACCTGGGGGCAGATGCGCAGCAACTGCTTTCAAAATATGCTATTAACTCCGAATATCAACATAAAAATCATACTACAATGGAAACAACAGAAGAATACAAATTTAAGCCCGAGCAAGTAAATTGGGAATCCCTGAATAATTTAGGACTAAGCAGGGAACGCCTGGAAAAGATGAACCTGATAGAACCCCTGCTTAAAGGATTTAAGACCAACGACCTGGTGCCATTAACGCTCACTATGGGTGATGCTGTAGCGAAACTGGATGCCAGGCTTTCGCTTCAAACCAACGATGCCGGACAGGTAGTCGTTGCCGTGCACGGGATAAGAAAGGAACCCAATTTAAACTATCCCTTCTTTGGACATGAATTTTCCAAAGAAGATAAAGAGAATTTGCTTAAAACAGGCAATATGGGAAGGGTCGTCGACCTGTACAATCAAAAGACGAGTGAATTTGTGCCGTCAGTCATAAGTGTGGACCGCAAGACCAACGAACTTGTTGCTTACAAGGCAGAGTGGATGCAGATACCTGATGAGATTAAGGGCATAAAGCTGGATGAGCAGCAAAAACAGGCATTGCAGGAAGGTAAGCCCCTTTATCTCGAGGGGATGACCTCCAAGAATGGGGATCCCTTTGACGCCACGGTGCAGTTTAATGCCGACAAACGCTATGTCGAATTTATATTTGACCGCAACCAGGGCCAGAACCAGTCCCAAGGCAAAACGTATGATGAAGCACCGAGGGAATTCAGGGGCAAAGAACTGACCGAGGAACAATACAGTAAGTTCAAAGAAGGAATGACTGTCTATATCACAGGGCTAATCGACAAGAATGATAAGGAGTACCAAGGGTACATCACCTACAACAGCGAAAGCGGAAAAGTTGGCTTTTCCTTTAATAACCCATCCAAGTCAAAAGAGGAGGCCTTGCATGAGACTAGCCCGCAAACGTCGCAAACTACCGCTGAAAATAAAATGGGCCAGGATCGTAATCTTACAAAGGAAGACGATAAGAAACAGCAAAAGGAAAATATCACTGAAAAACAGCCGGATCAGGAAGATGCCCCTACAAAAAAGAGAGGCAGGAAAATGTAAAACATAAATGAACGATCATGATTACAGTACTTGCAGAAAAACCCAGCGTGGCCCGTGAACTGGCTGCGCTGCTAAACGCTATGGAAAAAAAAGAAGGTTTCTTTCAGGGAAACGGCTATTATGTGACCTGGGCCCTGGGGCATCTTGTGACTTTGGGACTGCCTGAAGATTATGGCCTGAGCGGTTTCGAAAAGGATAACCTCCCCATCATCCCTTCCCCCTTTATGCTCACACCGCGAAAAGGGTCCGGAAATGAACGGCTGCTGCCCGATAAAAGGATCGTAAAGCAACTGGTTACTATTGGGGAGCTGTTCAGAAAAAGCGAAAGCCTTATCGCTGCGACGGATGCCGGCCGCGAAGGGGAACTCATCTTCCGCTACATATACGAGTACCTAAATTGCAGGAAACCTTTTAAAAGGCTTTGGGTCAGCTCACTGACCGAAAGGGCCCTCAGAGCGGGTTTTGCCAACTTATTGCCGGGAGAAGATTTCGAAAACCTGTATCTCGCCGCCAGGGCGCGCAGCCGTGCCGACTGGCTGGTCGGAATTAATGCTTCGCAGGCGCTCAGTATCGCAGCAGGTACAGGAGTTTACTCCCTTGGCCGTGTGCAAACGCCTACCCTGGGGTTGGTCTGCAAAAGATTTTTGGAACATCGTGACCATAAACCGGCGAAATATTGGCAGATTCAGCTTGTACATAGCAAGTCGTTTATAGAATTCAGGAGCGATGGTGCATTACATTTCGATACGCAGCAGAAAGCCGAAAACGTTTTAAAATCAGTACAGCGCCAGAGCCATGCCACAGTATCCGCCGTACTATCGGAAACTGTTCATGAACCCGCGCCCTTATTGTTCGACCTTACAGCGCTGCAAAAGGAAGCCAACCGGAAATATGGGTTAACAGCATCCGAGACACTTGAAATTGCACAAGGCTTATATGAAAAGCAATTTATTACCTACCCGCGCACAGGCAGTAAATACGTGACGCAGGATGTATGGGAAAGAATACCCGGGCTCATCAGAGGCCTTCAACATGACCCGGAGCTAGGCAAGCATATTGCCAAGATAAAATTCGGCAGGCTTAACAGGCACATTGTCAACGAAGGTAAGGTTACCGACCACCATGGCCTGCTTATTACGGAAAAGCTACCATCTGCCTTGTCGGTAAAAGAGGATGTAATCTACAAAATGATAGCCCTGCAATTACTGGAATCAGTCTCGGAGGCCTGTATCAAAGAAGTTCGCCGTATTACATTGCAGGTGCTGCATTATGATTTCGGCCTGACCGCTTCCGAAGTTACAGAGCCGGGTTGGCGGTCCATACAACACGCCTTTGACGACCTTGCTAATGAGGAAAGAAATGTACCCGAATTAAAGGAAGGTGACCGGGTAACTATCACATCCAGCACCATAAAGCAAAAACAGCATGCCGGGCCACAGCTGTATACAGAAGCCAGCCTTTTATCCGCAATGGAATATATCATTTCCGAAAACTGCACCGCAGCGTCAAAGCAGGATTTAAAGCAGGTTGGCCTGGGTACGCCCGCCACAAGGGCTTCGATTATTGATGGACTGCTGGAGCGGCAATATATAGCACGCAAGGGTAAAGCACTCATCCCTACATTAAAAGGACTTGCTGTATATGATGTCGTGGCAAATATGCGTATATGCTCGGTAGCCATGACAGCAGAATGGGAAATCGTACTGGCTGGTATTGAACAGGGTACATTCTCCAGCGAAAAGTTCCAATCTGACATTGAGGCTTATACCAAAAGTATCACCGAGGAGTTACTAAAAGCTCCTGTTAAAAAAGAAGCTGTCCGGGAACTGCTATGCCCTAAGTGCGGGGAGCACCACCTGCATATTTCCGACAAAGTGGTAAGGTGCCCCGCTGAGCAATGTGGCTGGCTTCAGTTTAGAAAAGTCTGCGGTACGATACTACCTGCTGCAGAAATTGAAAATCTGGTCAAGAACAGCACCACGAATGTACTTAAGGGAATGGTCAGTAAATCCGGCAAAAAATTTAATGCACGGTTGATCTTGAGCGATGAGCACAAGGTTGCTTTCTCTTTTGAAAAATAATATATTGCTAAAGGGGTTTGTGATTGCAAGCCCCGTTTAGCTTTTAGGCGTAAGGTGTTCCAAATCAGGGTCATTTTTAATACGCTTCAGTTCACTGTAAACAATGTTTACAATGTCCAGCTTTACCTGCCTGTAATTGTCCTCCACCTCCCTCTTAAGTATATCCTTCCCTTTGTTGTCAGTAAAATTTCTAATGTTTGGAATCTTCTTGTAATTTTTTTCCTCTTCTGCAACCTTTTTCGTATCCACCACGATCTCTGCATGGAAGATCTTCTGTTTGATGCGTTCATCGAAATTGTCCGATACTGCACCTACAAACATACCCTGCGTAAGGGTCGAAATTTTAGAGGCAGGGATAAGGCTATCGAGTTGTGTGGATATAGAAGTGGATTTGTCGGTCCGGTTGATGGTCATGCTCTGGCGTTTCTGCAGCACCTTACCAAAGCGCTCCGACAAGGTCTTGGCGGTTTCTCCGACAACCTGGCCGCTAAAGATATTCCCAACGGTATTTTGTATCACTTTACTCTCCTTATCCCCGTAATCCCTTGTAAGCTGCGAGAAATCCTGAAAACCGAGGCATACGGCTACTTTATTGCTACGTGCGGTTGCAATAAGGTTGTCCAGCCCACGGAAGTAAATGGTAGGCAACTCATCGATTATAATCGAGCTTTTCAGCTGCCCTTTTTTATTGATCAGCTTGACAATCCTTGAGTTATAGAGGCCGAGGGCAGCAGAATAAATATTTTGGCGGTCTGGGTTATTTCCTACACACAGTATTTTAGGCTCCTGCGGATTGTTGATGTCCAGGGAAAAATCATCACCGGTCATCACCCAGTAGAGCTGCGGGGAAATCATCCTTGATAGTGGTATTTTTGCCGAGGCAATCTGTCCCTGAAGCTGGTCCTGAGCGCCGCCCTGCCAGGCATCCATAAAGGGAGATAAGTAATTCTCAAGGTCCGGATAAGAAGTCAATATCGTAAAAACATCCGCATACTTTTTATTCAGCAATTCTATGGCGTGCGGAAAAGTACAGTATCTACCGTTATCATAAATCTTTAAGAACCATATGATCGCAGCGAGCAGGATGATGGGGGATTCTACAAAGAAATCGCCCTGTTTTTGTATCCAGCTGCGGTTCAGGTTCAGCATAATAGTGTAAGCCGATTCGTAGGCATCTGAGACATCGGTCATAAAATCAGGGTTGATGGGATTGCAGCGATGGCTGCGGCGCGGGTCGTCAAAATTGATGACATAGAACTTCGGCTTGACTGTATATTTGTCAGCATGCCTGAGCAGGTGGTTATAGGCTATAGTCGAAAGATCGTCAAACTTAAAATCATAGATGTACATGGAAAAGCCTTTTTCGATGTGTTGCCTTATGTAATTATTAACCACTGCAAAGGACTTACCCGATCCGGGCGTACCCAATACTATAGTTGCCCTAAAGGGGTTGACAATGTTGATCCAGCCGTTATTCCATTTTTTGTTGTAGTAGAATTTGGTTGGCAGATTGACGGAATACTCACTTTCCATAAGCCGGGTCTCCTGTTGGAAACTTTCGTTCTCGGTATTGAAAACGTCATCCATAAGGCTGTTTCGTAAAAGCCGTGATGACCATACACCTCCGACCATCAGGCAAATGTAACCAGTCGCAACACTTGCAATGTACGCCGTTACGGCCCACCCGCTATCCAAAGAAAGCATCCAGCCGCTACAGAAAAAAAACAAAAAGCCGACGAGTACTATTCCCTTAATCCAAGTCCATGTTACCTTTTCATTTTTAACCCCTTTAGTACCGAGGCAGCTTAACGCTAAAAGTACTATTGTAAAAATCTTCGTATACAGCCCATAGGAGAACAATCCCGCCGTACGCTGGAAATTAGATAGTATCTTATTAACAAGATTTAATGTCCAGCCTTTATCTAAAAACCAGCCATAGCAAAACCAGTAAAAGTGCATCAGCAAAATAAGAATGCTGACCGCCCTCATAAACGCCATTATTTTGGCAAGCGCCCTGATGTCATCTTCTCCCTGCATGTTCCAACTTTTTTAATTCAAGGGATTGAACTTAAAAACTTTAAAGTTGGGTAAAGTTATTCCCGTAGTGTATGGCTCTCAGATGCACTAGTTGGCCTTTTGCAACGCTAATAGAAATAGGTAGGCATCATAATCAACAATTATTTTCCTTTTAAATCAAGAAATTACTCGGCTATAATTGGACTGATTCGACTTTCTATACTTTAAAATATTGGATTAAAAGTTTGGAGCTTGGCGCAGTGAAGGATTTCGGGACACAATACTATCAATACACCACAAGAGTTGATGCGAGGTAAAACTTTTAAATCGTACTAAAGAAGGGAAGCCTACAACACTTCTTTGAATAAATTAAACACTTATAAGTTTAATTATTTTATGATTAATACTTTTTGTTTTCGTTCCGCTAAAATGACGCAAAAACCGATGTTAGCGCAGTTTTATTGCTCGTTCCATTTTTTTGGTAATTTTTCTCCAAAGCTTTCATATCGTTTATTCGCATTTAAAATAATTACATTTTCCTTTGTCCGTGTCAATGCTGTATAAATAATTGCGTCAAGTTTAGTATTGCTTTCAGGTGCTTTTGACGGTATAAACAAAACAATATTCAAGAGTTCCCAGCCCTTAAAGCTATGGATTGTTGACATTTTAAGTCTGCTGTCACCCATCCAAAATGCTTTTTTATGTGGGTGATAGCTAGTTTCTGTGTCTTCTTCAAATACGTGATTCACTTCAATGTTTTTTTCTTTGAATAAATCAACTGCCAACTTCCCCAATTTATGATTTGGCAATAGTAAAACAATGTCAGAGGGGCTGTAACCTTCTTTCTTTAAACGCAGAAATGAATGGAATATAAAATCTTTCCAATCATCCTCGGTGATATTTAGCCACACAATGTGATGAGAATGTAGTAAAACAGGATTATCTTCTATCTTGCCAACTTTTAACTCTTGGTTTAAGGCAAAGACTTCACTAAACTCGTTTGACATCACTGCTACTTTTTTAGGAAGTCTGAAAGTTACTGTCAAGTCAATGTAAGGTTCTTTAAATTTTTCAAGACCTGCTTTGGTTACACGTTTGTCAAGCCAATCTAATTCTCGTTCAAAAATGTTTTGTCGTTTGTCGCAAACAATTAAAACTTCATCTCGGCTACTCAAAAAATACTTGTCAAGCATCGAATACCATTCGTAATGGTAATCTTGTCCTTCATCAATTAGAATTGCATCATATTTTTGTTGTTGTTTTCCTTGCACTGCATTTATGACTGCATTCGGAACAACTGATTTAAAAAACTCTTCAGTTGAAATGCCGTCTGATTTTGGCCACTTTTGGTCAAATTCATTTAACCTGTCTTTACAAAAGCCGTGAAAATGGGTAAAGGTAAATTGTCCCCAACTAAATGCAAAAGGCGAACGTGCAATCATATCTTTGACATAGTGCCAAAGAGTTATATTGAATGAGATTATTAAAACATTATAACCTTGCGAGGCAAGTTTTCCAGCCCTATATGCAAGAGCTTGGGTCTTACCACTTCCTGCAACACCACGAACACGGAAATGTCCGCTTTTAGGTTCAGCAACTTTAACTTGGTTGCCACGCAATTTTAAGACTGTTCCTTGCTCAATGCTGTGGAAAGGTGGAATAAGCCAAAATAAAATATCTTCATTCCATTCCTTATTCCAGTACTTACTATTTGTTATGTGGACATCAGGGACAATTTCTTTTAAACGATTTTCTGACAAGCTATCATAGCCAAAAAATGGAAAGTATTTAAAGTCTTGGATTTTCGCTCCGATTTTTTCTTGGCAAACTTCTGTCCGTGCCTTGTGAAAATAGACCCCTGTTTTAATTAAGCCGAAGTTTTTTTTATTTTTGTCAATTGACTCACCAATGTTTGGAACTAATTGTCCGATCAGTCTTTCTTTGTAATGTTCAACTTGGTCAATTGGGCTTTTAATTGGGTATGAACCACGTCCGTCATTTACAAAAAGACCTTCCCCTTTTCTCCATTCGTAGTGGTCCAAGTTCCAATCTTTTACTTCATAAATAACAAGGCCAACTTGTGGGTTAAAAATTATAATGTCTGGTCTTGTCCCGTTTAAAAAAGGCTGAGCAAATATTAACCACCCTTTATAGTCTTTAAGATTTTTTAGTCCTGGTGCTGGTTTCCAATTTGGGTCTTTTGGTAAGTTGTCATCAAAGAATTTTATCAATGACTTTTCTCCAACAGTCAACGGATTATTCTGTTCTTCTAATTGTTGCCAAGTTGGATAAAGTCTATTTTCCATTGATGCTGTGTCGTTATAAAATGCCTGCTAATTAGCAAATAACCTCAAATATATACAACTTTTGTGAATGAAAACATCCTGAAAAACAATATTTGATTACCTCAAAAAAAGAGGATCTGTGATATTAATTTACTAATAGATTGCGTTTGCTTATATGTCTCTACTACGTTTTCTCTTTTTCTTCATCCGGTTTTCAAAATCGCGTTCTTCGTAATCCTCACTCTGGCTCTCCGGCAACAGGCCTACTAAAACACTAAGGAATCTATCGTCACGGTTAGTGTATAAAAATTGAAAAGGCCCACCCTTATCGTCTTCTTTACTCACGGTGGGAATTTGCCTATCAAAAGGCCCTTGGGCAGAATTTGTTTTAATCCCTTTGCTCCACCAGTCGTTAAACATATTCGCCGAAAGATTTTTACCTAGTTGCGAACCATTCCATACGCTTCGGGATTCATGGTCGATAAAAGTAATCCCATAAAGTCTTCCCTGATTATTCCGACGTACCACGACATTGATACCCTGTCCGAGTAGCTGCTTTTTAAAATCAAACTCCCCTTCGGCCATATGCATAGCAGCTTCAATAGTATTTTTAAGTATTGCCTTTGAAGGATGCTTTGCCATTTCCGTCCTGGACTTTTCATAATGCGCTTCGAGATGATCCAGGCCTGCATGTCGGCCGAACGAGGAAGATTTAAAGGGATTACCCGCTTTTTCTCCTTTAGAATCAAGGGCAAAGTAGACCAAACCTTTTTTTGGTTTGCCATAGGCTTCCCCGCTTACCTGCTCGCTGGTAATATTAAAAAGGGAAAGTAGTGCATTGTATGTACCGGCATTTGAGAACAAATAATACTGGGGCAAATACCGGATTACTGCTGCAAGCTGGCTTTTAACGTTGCCTTTGGCATAGTCAACAGGCTTGAAAAAAAGCTTGTCATTTTGCTGTGTTTTTTCATCCGCGGGTTTTAGGTTAAATTCCCTTTCAAGGTTACGGCAGGCTGCCATGGAACGGTGATGGTCATAACTGTCGTTGATTTTGCGTCCATCGATTTGTACACAGGTTGTCACGATATGGATGTGGGTACGCTCAATGTCGGTGTGCTTGTAGACGATGTAGGGCTGGTTGGCATACCCCATTTCTTTCATATATTGCTCTGCCATCTTCATAAAGCGATCGTCACTGACTTTATCGGAGGGATCAGGATTCAGGGAGATATGCCTAACCGGCTTTTCCGTTTTGTTATTAGCCAATAGGTACGGCTCGAAGGAGCGACAGATCTGCGCTGTAGTCAGGTGGCCATCAAATGCATCAGGTATCTTATGGGTAAGCAATACCTTGCCGTTTTCCTCCTCCACCTTTAGTTGATTATAGGAAACAGCGCCAAAAATATTTACTCCCTTACCAATCTTGGCAATCATTTTTTACTGTTCCTTATTGAGGTATTGTGACTCAAATACCTTGGTTAGATCAATAATTTTGCTGCAAAGTGTAGCCATTTCAAGGGTCTGTTTTTCGAGTCTGTACAGGTAAGCTGCCGCTTTTTTTTCAGTAAAGTTGCGGTATAATATCTTAACCACCTGGTTATAATTTACGCCTAATGACCTGAAAATGGTGTAGAATTTTGTTAACTGCGTATGGTACTCCATCGCCTGCATATCAATTTTCACCACTTTAATTTCCCTCTCCAGCAAAAGTGAAATGATAAACTTTGCTTTGTTGTGCATACCGGAAGTCTCATACAGCGACAACAGCTTTGCATTTTCTTCGTCATTCAGACGAAACACATGCCTGTGGGTACTTGGGTTAAGCTTTGGCTTACGCCCCCCTTTTTTCCTTTGTTCATTATCCTGTTCTTTCATCATCAATCCATTTTAAAGTTAAAACACCCGACTTCGGAGGGATGTTCCAGCCCCCTGCAAGGGCAAGTTGTTTTGAGGCACCGATTACATTTCGGGTGCCTCAAAACATAACTTGCTCCTTTCCCGCGAAAGGAAATCCACCTGATACTGCGGATTGCAGAGAACCAAGGGAAAACGGCTTCAGGCCATTTACTTTAGATCCCAAACTGTCAGTTCTATACTGACAAAGTAAGAGAACCTTTTTATCAACAGCAGTATCGGCTACCCGGCCAAAACCTGACTGTGAAGGCTAAACCGTACCAGGATCAAAAGCCCTGAATAATCTCTGATTTACTTTGTACCGATGGGTGTGGTACGTACATGCGTAGTTACGCAAATACGCACTTAAATATACAGCTACCCATGCAGGTAGGTAAGTGTGTGAGTATTGATGTAGGTATAGGGCTATCTATATACTTACTTAGTTGTGCAGGTACACGTGTAAGCATGTATTTGTATAAGCAGGTACTTAAACCTATACCTCTGCACATCTGTATACTTGTACCTGTATACATGGGTATGCAGCTACATACACCTGTACCTAGTAAGTAATTAACTATTTACCTATAAACATATGGAACGATTTGGCAAAACACTATTTGTGGCCTTCGCTTCCCAAAAGGGAGGTGTTGGCAAAACGACCTTTACGAGCCTTGTCGCGAGTTTCCTTCATTACCGCCTGGGCTACACTGTAGCGGTAATGGATTGTGATTACCCGCAGTACAGCCTGGTACAAATGCGTGAGCGGGATATGAAAATGGTTATGGAAAATGATGTGATAAAAAAGCTGGCGCACCGGCAGTTTCAGACGCTGGGCAAAAAAGCCTATCCTATTATACAGCAGAAACCTGATACGGCACTGGAGGCTGCGGAGCAAATGGCAGCGGATGTGAGAAAAGACCTTGACATCGTGTTCTTCGACTTACCCGGTACTGTAAATGCCCCAGGTATTATTAAAGCATTGGCAGGCATGGACTATATTTTTACCCCGATTGTAGCGGACCGTGTAGTGATGGAAAGCACCCTGGTATTTACCCAACTGGTCACGGATGTGCTGATGAAACAAAAGCAGGTGGCGATTAGGCAGATTCACCTGTTCTGGAATCAGGTCGATGGGCGCGAGCGTAATCCGCTTTATGAACAGTATGAGTCCATTATCAAAACACTCAACCTTAAAGTTATGAGTGCTTCGGTAGCGGCCAGTGTGCGCTTCAGGAAGGAAAATGATACAGACAGCCGGGGAATTTTCAGGTCTACTTTGCTTCCGGCTGATGAAAAGCTGCTACAGGGATGTAATCTTGATGGATTAATAAATGAATTGATAATTCTACTAAATGAGGGTAACGATGGAAAAGGATAAGAAAGACAAAAACGCTGATATTGATGAGCAGTACCTGATCTCTATGATGGCCGGTGGTGTTCAGAAAGAGGGGCTGTCGCTTAATACCAGCTCAGTTGAAAATATTGGAACCAAGCAGGTAACTAAACCGAAAGCAAAAGGCAAAACGGGAGGTACACAAAATTACGAGCAAGAGTTTTTCAGGAATAAGGACGGTAGTGCGCGTGCCGGCAAGGTGGTGTATATACGGCCTGAGTTTCACGAAAGGCTTACACGTATGGTGCAGGTCATTGGTGAAGACAAGATAAGCATCTTTGAATACATGGACAATGTATTGGATCATCATTTCAAGGAGTTTGGTGATGAAATAACTCAAAGTTTTAATAATAAATATAAACCAATACTGTAGTTATGGAAAAAATAATAATAGCTGTGATTTTAGGAGTAATAGCCACCTTACTTTACTTAAGGGCAAAGGTAAAAAATAACCCCGCCTCAAACAAAAAAGAATATGATCCATTGCCGGGAGTTCCCGATATTATGGGCAGGCCTAAGCTGGGCGGACGCCCTGTGCTGCCAAAACAGGCCATTGAGGCCGAAAATAAGAGCAGTGCACCGGTAGTGCATAATTTTGATACTGAAAATAAACGGGAGACTAAACTCCCGATTCCGCAGGAAGAGCCAGATGAAGAAAACATACCCGACTGGGAAGAAGAAGAGGAGGATATGAAAGGGTATGCTGCAAATGCAGTTTACAGCATTGATGATGGTTTAGCCACAGGGGTTACCTATGATGAGCTTGCTGCCATGGGAAAAATGCTTGAGCGTAATGTGCTTCAGGCATGTGAAAAAGAGCTCACGGTAAGTTTAGCTTCTAAAATTGACGGAACCGAACTCATGCATATGCTGGAAACTGCCGTAGGGGATGCCTCGAAAAGGATAGCAATGCTGCTTGACCTGGCTGACGACTCCGAATCGGATTTGGGTTCTTCCTATCTGCGGAATGATGATGAAGATAATTTTGATATCGGGAATTATGTTTAATTTAATCCCCGATATGTTTTTTTTTTTGTTAAAAAATAGTCTACATCGTTATATGCCAATTCATAGGCCCATAGAACATGCAGTTGATTTGCCTTTAATTATAAATTATGTAGTGCCTAATTTTTTTAGAACTGAAATTACGACATTTTCCTTATTGCCTGATGGTGCAAACATGGATGCGAGGCTACTTCCTAACGTTACCGCGGCCGCTCCTATCAAAATTGGTGCGGAAATTACAGTAACTGTCCCTGCCATAGCGACTCCTGCAGTTCCTACACCTGAAATTTTTGAAAGCCTATCCAGAATTTTTTTCGCTTTGGTTACATTTTCTTCTTTCACGGCACGAACAATTTCTTTGTGGAGTTCTTCAAAATTGTTTTCAAAGTTCATAGCACCATTGTGCGTAATCAGGCGCAAATACTCATTATAGAAATTTTCGCTATCCCTAATCTCTGCAGCGTATTTGTCCACCGGTATGTTGCCCAAATATTCCAATTCGCTAATTTTTAAAATTTTTTGCGACATCAGTCCGGCAATAATCGAATGATAGGAACTTATTGAAACGGTCCTGGAGGCCAAACCTGTTAAATCTATATCTTTATTCAAAAGCCTGTCGAAGTCAATCTTATCTTCTGCAATAGTGTAAGGTTGTAGGTTACAAATCCTGCAGATAGACAACACGTTTAAAAGGCTAACGATATCTGGTGTTAATGGATAGTTTTTGGAAACTTCAGCTAAAAATATTTTTGTGTCACTATTCCAATAAAACGGCGATGGGATTATAACAAAACGGCCTTCCTGGGCGAGATTCTTCATTTTCACCAAATTTCTTGCGACTTCCCCCAGTACATTTTTATCAAGGTTCTCAAGGTTCTGTAATATCCTCTGATAGATAAAGTCAATAAGTACGATGCGGTCTGCAATCATATAGCCAGCCTTGATTGCCAAATCAAAATTTTCAACAAGCCCGAATAACGCTGCTTGCAGTTTAGCTCCTTTTTTTTGAACTAATAATTCGACTGATGTATGCGAGTCGTCCCAGACAACATCTAAGGCATCTTTTAAGTCTTTAATATCGTTAGCTGTTACAAAATCAGGAAAGAAATTGGTATCCCCATCCAGCGTTGTAATTTTTAAATGCTTTTCCAGACATTCTATATATCGTACGGTAAAATGGTTGTAGTTCATTAGTAAAAGTTGTAATGACAATCGCTTTTTATAAAATGATCCAACTGTTCACCGTAAGACCGCAAGAGTTCAGGATATTTTTCACCTAAGTATTTAAGGATATTCGCTTTTTGTCCGAAACGTAGCGATTGCGCTTTTAAGATGCAGCCTAATCCATTAATATTCATTTCGTAATCTCCTGAGTATTCAGTTTTATAATTCACCCAAAACTCTATAATCTTTTCTAATAGAAACCTTGGCATTTCATTTTTGCAAATCTTTTCAATGTAAAGCATATCGCCTCCCCACAATAGCCCTTCTTTGATATCAAATGTTGCTGATACGTGTTTCCAGAATGCATCCCTGCTGATATCCCATAAAAAGTCGATATAATCAGCAACATAGTCTTCCTGCATTTGTCTTTTGCTCAGTCTGATATAAATCTCTCTCTCGCTCATTGAATCAATTATTTGCTTGGCCACTTCCTTTGGCATTTCTTCAAGAGAGCGCTGCATATCCTCTATAAGATATTCGCTTAAAAGTTGCTTTTTTATTTTGTCCTGTTTCATGGTCTATAAATTTCAAGTACACTCAAAGATAGTTAACAAAAAGATAAGGGGTACGAAAAACCTTTGTCTTTTCGGGGGGAATATCTTAGAATTTTTCAAGATTGGCTTAGATTATTATTAATAGATAAACTGCGGCATTTATCCAGGATTTTACTGCCCGGCCTGAAGCCACCTGTATCCAATTGAAGCCAGTAGAAGACGATTAAAAAGCTAGAGTTTCTATTCAGAAGACATTTGCCCTAACCCTGCACCCGGCAGGTAATTAATAACCATTAATTCGGTAAATGTTATGAGAAATCAAAACAGAAAATTACTGTTCACGGCATTATTGCTGCTGGCAGTATCGGGGGCATTCGCCCAGGGAGACGGCTCTGCCGGTATCACGGAAGCCACCCAGATGGTCACCTCGTACTTCGGTCCTGCCACACAACTCATCTACGCCATAGGCGCAGTGGTCGGGCTCATCGGAGGCGTAAAGGTGTACAACAAATTCAGCAGTGGCGACCCGGACACCAGCAAAACAGCGGCCAGCTGGTTTGGAGCCTGTATCTTCCTAATTGTCGCGGCTACGATCCTGCAATCCTTTTTCCTATAACCTGGAGAGCATGAACAAGTACAATATCAATAAAGGGATTGGAAGGACGGTGGAGTTTAAAGGGCTGAAGGCACAGTACCTTTTCATTTTTGCCGGTGGGCTGCTCGGCATACTGGTGTTGGTCATGATCCTCTACATAGCAGGGGTTAGTTCTTTCGGCTGCATTGGACTCGGAGTCGGTGGCGCTTCACTGCTCGTTTGGCAAACCTTTGCCCTGAATAGGAAACATGGAGAGCATGGGCTTATGAAACTCGCTGCCATGAAAAGGCACCCGAAGTATATCACCAGCGGCAGGACGCCCGGCAGGTTTATCAGGTCCAACCTTAAAAAAGAGCAACCATGAGGAATACTTCGAAAAAAAGGACACTTGAAGAAAAGTTCCCGCTGCTGGCTGTCGAGGAGAACTGCATCCTGAGCAAGGATGCTGATATCACAGCCTGCTTTACGGTGCAGCTGCCGGAACTTTTTACAGTCGCCTCATCGGAATATGAGGCCATCCATGCCGCCTGGCATAAAGCGGTCAAGACATTGCCCGATTATTCGGTGGTGCACAAACAAGACTGGTATATGAAGGAGAGCTACACACCCGGCCTTGCAGAAGACGGGCTGAGCTTTTTGGGCAGGTCGTACAAGCAGCATTTTAACGAGCGTCCGTTCCTGAACCATTACTGCTACCTGTTCCTGACCAAGACCACGAAGGAGCGCATGCGGATGCAGAGCAATTTCTCATCGCTGTGCCGTGGCAGGTTGGTCCCTAAAGAGGCCCGCGATAAAGAAACGGTGCACCAATTTATGGAAGCGGTGGCACAGTTCGAGCGTATTATTAACGATTCCGGGCTTGTCAGGATCACCAGGATGAGTGAAGAAGATATTGTAGGTACGCACGAACGACCGGGCTTGTTGGAACAATACCTGACCTTATCCACCGCAGAAGCCGAACCGTTGCAGGATATAGCGCTGCACGGGGAAGAGGTGCGTGTTGGCAACAAGAGGCTGTGTGTGCACACCTTATCGGATACTGATGACCTGCCGGGCAGCGTCAGTGCCGATACCAGGTTTGAAAAGCTCTCTACTGACCGCAGTGACTGCCGGCTGTCCTTTGCCGCGCCCGTCGGGCTGCTTTTGGGCTGTAACCATATCTACAACCAGTACCTGTTTTTGGATAACAGCAGCGACAACCTCCAGAAGTTTGAAAAGTCCGCCAGGAACATGCACTCGCTGGCACGGTATAGCCGCAGCAACCAGATCAATAAGGAATGGATTGAGCGCTACCTGAACGAAGCCCATTCGTTCGGACTTTCGAGCATCCGCGCCCATTTCAATGTGATGGCCTGGTCGGATGACCCGGTGGAACTCAAGCAGCTCAAGAACGATACCGGGAGCGCGCTGGCACTGATGGAATGCAAGCCCAGGCACAATACCACCGATGCAGCCACCTTGTATTGGGCGGGCATCCCTGGCAACGCGGGCGACTTCCCCAGCGAGGAAAGCTTTTATACCTTCATCGAACCGGCACTGTGCTACTTTACTCAGGAAACCAACTACCGAGATTCCCCGTCACCTTTTGGGTTGAAGATGGCTGACCGGCTGACCGGCAATCCCATCCATCTGGATATATCCGACCTGCCGATGAAAAAGGGCGTTATTACGAACCGTAATAAATTCATACTGGGGCCATCGGGCAGCGGGAAATCGTTTTTCACGAACCACATGGTGCGGCAGTACTATGAGCAGGGTGCCCATGTATTACTGGTTGATACCGGTAACAGTTACCAGGGCCTGTGTGAACTTATCCATGGGAAGACCAAGGGGGCGGATGGGGTGTATTTTACCTATACGGAAAATAACCCGATTGCCTTTAACCCCTTCTACACGGATGATGGTGTATTTGATATTGAGAAAAGGGAGAGCATTAAGACCCTGATCCTGACTTTATGGAAGCGGGATGACGAGCCGCCGACACGCTCGGAAGAGGTGGCGCTTTCCAACGCCGTAAGCGGTTATATCGGACGTATCAGTCAGCAGGAACACCCTTCTTTTAATGGCTTTTACGACTATGTGCGCAACGAGTACAAGGCGGTACTGGAGGACAAGCAAGTACGGGAAAAAGACTTTGACCTAGCCAATTTCCTGAATGTACTGGAACCCTACTACAAGGGTGGTGAATACGATTACCTGCTCAATTCAGAAAAGCAGCTTGACCTGCTGTCGAAACGCTTTATCGTGTTCGAGATCGACGCCATCAAGGACCATAAGATACTGTTCCCGATCGTGACGATCATCATCATGGAAGTCTTCATCAACAAGATGCGAAGGCTCAAGGGACAGCGCAAGCTGATCCTGATCGAAGAAGCGTGGAAGGCCATTGCCAAGGAAGGTATGGCGGAATACATCAAGTACCTGTTCAAGACAGTCCGGAAGTTCTTTGGCGAGGCCATCGTAGTGACCCAGGAGGTTGACGACATCATACAATCGCCGATTGTAAAGGAAAGCATCATCAACAATTCGGATTGTAAGATATTGCTGGACCAGCGCAAATACATGAACAAGTTTGACGACATACAGGCCATGCTTGGGCTTACCGAGAAAGAAAAGGCGCAGGTGCTTTCCATTAACCTGAACAATGACCCCTCCAGGCTCTATAAAGAAGTGTGGATCGGCCTTGGGGGCACCCAGTCGGCGGTGTATGCCACTGAAGTGAGCCTTGAGGAGTACCTCGCCTATACCACTGAGGAAAGCGAAAAGATGGAAGTGATGGAACTGGCCGCGGAATTAGGTGGCAACGTAGAGCTCGCCATCCGGCGTATCGCGGCACAGCGCCGAGAGACATAATTACAATAATTTAAAATCAATACTATGAAAAGAGCATTTTATTTGGTGTGGGCTGCCCTGTTGCTGGCAGCCGCACCGGCAAGGGCGCAATGGGTGGTAACCGATCCGGGCAACCTGGCGCAGAGCATTATCAACACCGCCGACCAGATCATAGAAGCCTCGGCAACGGCGAGCAACACGCTGGACAGCTTTAAGGAAGTGAAAAAAGTGTATGAGCAGGGCAAGGAATATTATGACGCCCTGAAAGCTGTCAACAACCTGGTCCGGGATGCGCGCAAGGTACAGCAGACCGTACTTTTGGTTGGTGATATCTCGGATATGTACGTCACGAATTTCGGGCATATGCTGAATGACCCGAACTTCAGCCCGCAGGAGCTCAGCGCCATAGCCTTTGGCTATTCCAGGCTGCTTAATGAGAGTACAGAGCTGCTCAATGAGCTGAGCCAGATCATCAATGCCTCGTCGCTTTCCCTTAATGACAAAGAGCGTATGGACATTATCGAGAGGGTGTACAAGGAAGTACGTGACTATTACAACCTGGTCCGCTACTATACCCACAAGAACATATCGGTCAGCTTCATAAGGGCCAAAAAGAGGAACGATACCCAGCGCGTACTGGAACTTTACGGCACCTCCGGCCAAAAATACTGGTAGGCCATGGTGCTGCAAATCGAATTCAGCAACCTGCACGAGATGCTGCGCGCGCTCTATGATGAGATGCTGCCCCTATCGGCAGAGATGGCGGCTGTCGCCAAAGGGCTTGCCGGGCTGGGTGCGCTGTTCTACGTGGCACTGAAAGTCTGGCAGGCGCTCAGCCGTGCCGAACCGATCGATATGTTCCCGCTGCTCAGGCCTTTTGCCTTGGGACTGTGTATCATGTTTTTCCCCACTATGGTACTGGGTACGATGAACGCGGTGCTGAGCCCGGTGGTTACCGGCACGCATGGCATACTGGAGGGACAGGTACTGGACCTCAATGCCCTGCAGGCGCAAAAAGACCAGCTGGAGCATGAGGCGATGATGCGCAACCCCGAGACGGCGTACCTGGTGTCGGATGAGGAGTTCGACCGGCAGCTCGAAGAGCTGGGCTGGTCACCGTCGGATCTTGCCACCATGTCAGGGATGTACCTGGAGCGAGGGATGTATCAGCTGAAACAGGATATACGCAATGCCTTCCGGGAACTATTGGAAATCCTGTTTCAGGCAGCGGCACTGGTAATTGATACCATCAGGACATTCTTCCTGATTGTGCTGTCGATATTGGGGCCGATCGCTTTTGCCATTTCGGTTTGGGACGGCTTCCAGTCGACCCTGCACCAATGGCTCACGCGGTACATCAGCGTGTACCTGTGGCTTCCGGTTTCGGATCTGTTCAGCGCGATGCTGGCTAAGATACAATCCCTCATACTGGAGCGTGACATCGAACAGCTTTCCGACCCAACTTTTATCCCGGATACCTCCAATGCGGTGTACATCATTTTTATGATCATCGGCATTATCGGCTATTTTACCATTCCGACAGTAACCGGCTGGATCATACAGGCCGGCGGCGCGGGGAACTATACCCGGAATGTCAACCAGGCGGCCCAGAAGGCGGGCAATATTGCAGGCGCAACCACCGGAGCAGCTACGGGGAATATCAGCGGGAGGCTTATGAACCAATAACTTTTAAAATGGAATTATGGAATTTAAAACCTTACGGAACATAGAGAACAGCTTCCGGCAGATCCGGCTGTATGCCATTATTTTTTCCACAGTTTGCCTGGGCATCACGGGCTATGCGGTCTGGGAGTCCTACCGCTTTGCCCGCGAACAGCGTGAGAAGGTATATGTACTGGACCAGGGGAAGTCGCTGATGGTCGCACTTTCACAGGATGCAGCGGTGAACCGCCCGGTAGAGGCACGGGAACACGTCAGGCGCTTCCACGAGCTTTTCTTTACCCTCGCACCGGATAAGGCTGCGATCGAGAGCAATATGCGAAGGGCGTTCAACCTCGCGGATAAAAGCGCCTTTAATTATTACAAGGACCTTGCAGAAAAAGGCTACTACAGCCGTATCATCTCCGGAAATGTACAGCAGCGTACGGAGGTGGACAGCGTGCAGTGCGACTTTGACCGCTACCCGTACACGGTGCGAACCTATGCCAGGCAATACATCATCCGTTCCAGCAATGTTACGCGAAGAAGCCTTGTGACTTCGTGCCTGCTGGTCAATTCGGTACGCTCCGATGAAAACCCGCAGGGCTTCACGATGGAGCAATTCCGCGTCTTGGAGAACAGGGATATGGAAGTTGTGGAACGCTAAAAAGACAGCAATGAAAAAGCTTCAATTATCACTAGAACCATGGCTGGACAAATTGGACAGCCAATGGAAGCAGCTGCCGCAGGTGCAAAGGAAGCGTGTGGTACTGTATAGTTTCGCAGGCTACCTGATTATCACACTGGCAGTACTTGTACAGGTTATAATGCAGGTTGGGCAACAAAGGGAAATGCCTGTTACGCACATCACGAACCCCTTAGCAAACGGAATGGATAAGGTGACGGAGGTAAAAAATACTAAAGAACTTAAAAACGGAAACAATGAAAGAGAGTAAACAAGCAAAAGGCCAATTTTTGGATAGCGGCCAGCCTGCCGGAGAAGGGAATCACAACAAGATAAGCAAGGAGAAGCTTAAAAAGCCACTGGTGTTCAGTGTAATGGCGATCCTATTTATAGCCTGCATGTATCTCATCTTCGGAGGGGATTCCGAGCAACAGCCTACAGAGGCTGTTGCGATCGGCATCAACGATGCGGTACCGCAGGCCACGGAGGATGCGTTGCCCGCGGATAAGGGCAAGGCGTATGAACAGGAAATGCTCAGGGAAAAGGAAAAGGCAAAACGTGAAGCGCTGATGACCTTATCGGATTACTGGCACGCGGACAGCACTGCAGGTGCGGCTAAGCAGCCTGACCCTGAAGAAGCACCGGATATTCCCCTGGGCAGGGCAACTAACCCTGCGCTGGGCAGCTACCAGAATATGCAACGTTCCCTAAGCAGCTTCTACAGGGGAAACCCGGAACAGGAAGCCCTGCGTAAGGAAAATGAAAAGCTCAGGGAGCAACTCGGGCAGCAAAGCCCGTCCCGCAACGGTTCGCTCGACCGGCTGCAACTCATGGAAAAATCGTACCAGATGGCAGCGAAATATTTCACGGGAACAGGAGGAAGTAAAGACAGTATTGGCAAAAAAGCCGAAGAGAAAGAAAACCGCAACTATCTGGAAGTGCTGCCGGCAAAGAAGGCTATAGTATCCCGCCTCGTCCAACATGTACCGGACTCGCTGGCGTTACAAAAAGCAGCCCGGGCAACACAACGTAATTTTTATGGTGCGGGCAAAGCAGCCGCTATGGTACAGCCTGCCAATTCGCTCAGGGCCTGTGTGCACCAGACGGTAAAAATAACCGGCGAGGGCACCGTGCAGTTGCGCCTGTTGCAGCCTGCAAGGCTTGGCGGTGCCACGCTTCCCGCAGGGTATATCGTAACAGCCACAGCGAAATTCCAAACCAGCCGCCTGCAATTACAGGTGGTATCCCTTGAAACAGATGGCAGGATCATACCGGTAGACCTCTCGGCCTATGACCTTGACGGGCAGAAAGGGCTTAACCTGCCGTACGCACCGGAAGTGACCGCAGTGAATGGCACCTTTGCCAATATGGGTAACGCTGCCGGCGGCAGCTTCACCATCAACAGGAATGCCGGGCAGCAGCTTACTTCGGATGCCACAAGGGGGTTGCTACAGGGCATCTCCGGCTACTTTTCCAAAAGGGTAAAGCCCCAGAAGGCGAACCTCACTGCAGGCTACCAGGTGTTCCTGGTATCAAAAGAAAAATAACTAAAATAAAATCCAATGAAAATACAACAGTTTACCATCGCAATGCTCGTACTGCTATGCGGTATCATACATAATACACAGGCACAGGTACACCCTGATGAGGTGATCGCCTTAGGAAAAGTGGAACCCTATTCCATAGAAGTAACCTATGAGAAGACCACCCATATTATTTTTCCCTCCGGCATACGGTACGTGGATCTGGGCAGCGACAACATTGTTGCCGGTAAGGCGGAAGATGCTGATAATGTACTACGCGTGAAAGCGACAGTAGCAGGCTTTCAAACCGAAAGCAATTTCTCTGTAATCACTGAAGATGGGCAGTTCTACAGCTTTGACGTGTGCTATAGCGACTACCCGCTAATCCTGGGCCATAACCTTTCGAAAGGCATGCGGTCATCTTCAAGGAAAGAGGCTGCTGACATACGTTTTGAAGCGCTCGGCACAACGCCGGCAACGCTGACAGGCTTATTAATGGAGGCACTCTATAACAAGAACGAAAGGCAGCTGAAAGCGAAATCGGAAGGCTATGGAATTGCCCTCTCACTGCGGGGCATCTATATACATGGGGGAAAGTACTATTTCCATATCCAAACTGAAAATACCACACATGTTCCCTTTACGCCGGATTTTATACGCTTCGCTATTGTTGACCGCAAGGTGGCAAAGCGCACCGTAGTCCAGGAGCGTACCCTGGAACCCCTGCGTTTGTACAAACCACTCCTTACTGTTGAAGGCCATAGTAAAGAAAGGAATGTGTACCTACTGGATGTCTTTACCTTAACCAAGGGGCAGGTACTGGAAATTGAACTGGTCGAGAAGAACGGCGGCCGTGGGCAGCGGCTTGAAGTACGAAATTCAGAACTTTTAAAGGCAGAGCCCCTGACAAAGCTCCGGCTGAAATTCTGAGGTGGCAATCGCCGATGTGGCATTGCACATTATGGCAAAGGTTGCTATCTTTGTGTACATATTGAAAATCTTAAAGTGTTTTTGCTTTAAGTCTCGACACTGAAAACTGGTAATTTTTAAGACTTCGAGGCTAAGTAGAGACGCTCATGCTACGGCGTGGGCGCTCGCTTATGCGAAGTCTAGGTATACCAGTGCCTCAGTGTCCGTAAGTGTGGTGGCCTGCGCCTATTTTTTAGGCAGGGAAAGAATCCATATAACAATGCAGGGTCACACTTACCAGTAGTTTCATCAAAATGGAATGACATGGTAAACCCTGACGCAAAACTCCAGATGCAGCTTTTAGAAAGTGACTTTCGTTTCAGTAAAAGAATGCTGAATTTTTTTTCCAGTGTAGAAATTTATACCGTGAGGCAATTGACGGAAATCCCCCTTTCGAAATTTACATGTTTCAGAGGATTTAAAAATCAGTGTATGACTGAACTGATTGCATTCATCGAGTTTGAGCAGATCCAGAACTATTTTAAAAAATAATTTTTTTCTGATAAACTACAATTTCAGTTTATAATATTATAGTTTCACTACCTTGTCACCACAGAATAGATAAAAAACACCATCAGATTCCAACTGCTTTTATACTTCATAAATTTCATAACTGAATTTCCATAAAAAAGAAATCTCCAATTTATATTAAATCGATCTTAGTATTGAGTTTTTGTTTAATATTGTAATTATATAGCATACATACACCTTTAATGAGGCAGATATAGATGTTATGTAGCGGGATATTTAAGTTAGCTGCAATGCTTCAAAACAATCATACCTAATGATAAGAAATGAACCAGAATTCTTGATTGCTAAAGATTTATCTTTCACAGGTGTTTTACATGATGTAAGAAAATCAGGAACAAGTCTATCGCCAATCTTTGAAGCCTTTACAAATGCCTTAGAAGCTATAAAGATTAAGCGTAATGTCGACAAGGATTTTACGAACGGTGAAATTAATATCTCAATTTACACTGAAGAATTGACTGATGGCACAACCAATTTAAAATCATTATCAATCAGAGACAATGGTATAGGATTTAATGAAAAAGAATTTTCACGTTTTAATACTTTTAAAGACAATTCAAAAGGATACAAAAATTTAGGTTCTGGAAGATTGCAATATGTTCATTATTTCGACAAAACAAATATTAAAAGTGTTTTCGAAGAAAATGGTCAATGTTATGAAAGAGAGTTTATAGTATCAAAAAGTCAACCATTTCTCAGCAAAAACGCAATAGTAAAATCATTACATTGTTTAATCTCTGAAGAGAAAAAAACGTACACAAATATTTCTTTCAATAATCTTTTAGAACCAAACAATACTTATAATACACTAAGCGACATAAGTTTAAAAGAGGAGTTACTCAAGCGTTATCTCCATTATTTTTGTTTTAACTCTGATTCTCTACCAGATATAAAAATTAACTTTTATGTTTTCGGAGAACTACAATCAACTTCACGAATTGAAAGGACAGATATTCCGCAATTCGATAAAAAAGAAGACTTTAGTGTTTCTTACAGTAGTTTAAGTAATGATGCAAAAACAATAGAAAAAACTGATCGAGAAGAAAAATTTAATATAACAACTTTTAAAATACCAAAAAACCTTTTGGATCATAATGACCTCAAACTAATTTCTAAAGGTGAAGTTGTTGAAGAATCTAAAATAAGCTTAAAGGGTATTTCAAAAAACGATAATATTGCTGGAAACAAATATTTGGTTTTGGTCTCAGGAAACTATATTGACGATAAAGACACAAATATTCGTGGTGAATTGGACATTCAGTCACGAACTCCAAAAGCTTTCAACGCATTTAATAGTGAAGTAATTTTCCTGGAAGATATTGAGGAAGGTGTAAATGATAAGCTTTTAAATTTATATCCAGAAATTGAAAAAATAATAGAAAAGCATAGTAATGAACTTCAAGAGCTAAAAGAGATGTTTCTCATTGAGGATGAGGAAGAAGTGGACATTTCCTTAAATGACGACAGTAAAAGAATCCTAGAAAAATATTATGAAGCACAAGCAAAAAAGGAAGCAAAGCTTGACGCAACTATCAAACAGTCCATTGATAAATTGGAAAATTTAGACACAAGTGCCGGTAACTACGAAGAGGAACTTGAAAAGCAAATAAATGCCATTGTAAAAATTCTTCCTGAGCAAAACAAGCGTACGTTAAGTCATTATGTCGCCAGAAGAAAATTAGTAATAGAATTGTTTTCAAAAATTAATGACAAAAAATTAAAAACTCAAAATGATGGTTCAAGGGAAAAAGATGAGGCTTTAATACATAATCTATTATTTCATCAAAAATCAACCAATACATATGGAAGTGACTTGTGGATTTTGAACGAAGAATTCATATATTTTAAAGGTAGCTCTGAATTTAAACTTAAGGATATTGAATTAGACGGGAAGAAGGTTTTTAAAGAGGAGTTTGAAAAAGAGGAGTTGGAATATTTAAAATCGTTAAGTGAAAGTAGGTTAGACAAAAGGCCCGACGTTTTGCTTTTTCCAGAAGAAGGAAAATGCATCATAATTGAGTTTAAAGCACCACTTGTTAACGCTTCTGACCATTTAACGCAGATTAATAAATATGCGTCTTTAATTAGGAACTACACAAACGATGAATTTGAGATCAAAACATTTTACGGTTACTTAATTGGAGAGGGTATTGAAGCAAAAGATGTACAAGGTAGCGTTAGTACGTTCGAACATTCTTACCATTTAGATTACTTGTTTAGCCCTTCACAACGTGTAATAGGCTTTGATGGAAAAGAAAATGGCGCAATTTATACCGAAGTTCTAAAATATAGCTCAATACTGAAGAGAGCCGAATTAAGAAATAAAATATTTATTGAAAAATTGGGTTTGAAAATGTAGCACTACAGCCAATAGTGGATTCAAGAAATGAAGGAAAAATAACGATTTTCTTTGCAAGAAAAGCTATTATTGGAAAATGTGTATGTACGTAGTTCCACACTTATTGAAAATGTGAAACGTTACCAAATACTCTCGTTAAATTATGAAAATTTAAAATTGACACAAGGTGTTTATCTCGCAGACGATGATAGACCGCTTGCGCCATATCCACTAACTGCAAATAATATCGTTTATATAAACGTCAGATCACCTTATTGATCTTATCAAATTCTTCAATTGTCTTATAACCTAAAAAAGAATGCCTTCTATTCTTATTGTACCAATTTTCGATATAATCATGTACTTCAATTTTTATCTGTTTTCTCGCTTGCAGGGTACTTCCATGGATTAATTCCGCCTTAAAAGACTTGAAAAAACTTTCACAAACGGCATTGTCATTATGGTTTCGCTTACGGCTCATGCTGCGCCTTACAAATTTGTGAGCATCTACTGCGTCAGAGAACATCCTATTAGCATATTGAACGCCTTTATCGGAATGAAAAATTAAATTCTTAGTAATTTTTCTGTTTTTAACGGCCATTTCCCAAGCGGGTAACGTAGTTTCTTTAGTGCTCATCCCGTTACTCAGGCTCCATCCAATAATCTTTCTATCAAACAAATCCATAATGATGGTAAGATACACAAAGCCTTTAATCGTTTGTACGTAAGTGATGTCTGAAACCCATGCTCTTGCCGGCTCATCCACTGTAAATTTCCTGTTTAAGATATTGGGGACAATATAATTGTTGTGTGTTGAATCGGTTGTAGGTATGAATTTTCTTTTAGGTTTGTAACGCAGGCCCAGCATCTTCAAATAGACGGTTACTTGTGAACTTTGTATTTTAAATCCCCGGTTGTGAAGTTCCTTTGTAATTTTCATGCACCCATATTCCTGCTTAAACTCGTTGAATATCGACATGATTTCCTGCTTTAGTAAAATTATCCGGGATTCGGTATCAGATAGTTCCTGTTTTTTTCTTCTGTAATAGGTGGTTCTTGAAACTTCCAATACCGCGCATATTTTTGAAATTGAAAACTTAGATTTATTATCTTCAATAAATTGTTTAGTAGCTATTTTTCCCTGAGAAACAGATCTTGTCCCCTTCTTTAAAATTTCCAAGGTAACTTCTGAATCGTTGATTTTTTTTTCGAGGTTAGTAATTGTTGCCTGCTCAGGGGTTAATTTTAAGTAGCCGGGGCCACAAAAACTTCCTGCTCCAAATTTTTCAAACTCCTGCCGCCATTTATAGAGGCAACTTGGCGTTATATCCAGTTCTCTTTCAAGGCTTGCGATTTGCCCCTTGCCTCTTTTATAACTTAATTTAACGGCATTCTCTTTGAAAGCCCGCTCATATCTTTTCATAGTTGTACGTTTGCTACTTATAGTAGAACAGCCTGTCCTTGGTGCCTGCCTTCAATAATCTCAGAAACTTTTTCTCCCATTTGTTTTTTCGTTCGAAGGGTACCGGATCGTGCTAATTCCGATTTAAGCGCGTTAAAAAAGTCTCTGGGTATAGCATTATCAAGATGATTTCCCTGCCGGCTCATACTTCGCCTGATGCATTTATAAGAATTTAATTTAGAAGTAAACAACTTGTTGGCATACTGAGGACCCCTGTCAGAATGAAATACTAATCTTTTCCCGATTTCGCGGGTATTAGTAGCCATTTCCCAGGCCGGCATAGCAGTCTCTTTGGTGGTTAGTCCACTGCTTACACTATATCCAATAATTTTCCCGTCAAATAAATCCATAATAACGGTAAGAAATAAAAGCCCTTCCTTTACTTCTAAACTGGTTATGCCTGATACCCAAACCTGCGAGGGCTTTTCAGCCTTAAATTGATGGTTTAGGATATTAGGAAAGATGCAGGGGTTATATAGTGAATTGGAGCCGCTCCTGGGCTTTCTACTAACCTTGCTCGTCAGCCCTAATTTTCGCATGTAGGAGGTAACCTGGCCAAGTTTTAGTTTGAAGCCACGGCTTTGTAATTCTGCAGCAATCTTTCCATTGCCATAAATCCCTTTATACTCATGAAATATCGAAGCTATTTCTTCCTCTAATAAACTTGTCTGGAGTTGCCTTGGCGATTTTATATTGGATTTCCACCTATAATAGGTACCCGTCCTTATATTTAAAGCTTCACACATTTTCCAAAGGGGGTACTTATCCAGGTTGTCTTCAATAAAATGAAAAATCATAGGTTTTCCCGCAGCAATATGTTTACTTGCTTTCCTGTAAATTTCGATTTGAAGCTCTGACTCTTTAAGCTTCTTTTTAAGTGTTCTTTTAAGCTCGGAAAATATTCTCTCCTCTGGATTTCTAAAATTGTTCTTTCCACAAAAGCTGTCGTTACCATATTTTTGAAGCTCCTTTTGCCACCTGTAGATATTCGAAGACGCTACGCCCAGTTCTTTAGCAGCTTTAAAACGATTTTTTTCAAGCGCCAGTCTGATGGCGTTCAATTTAAAATCCCGGTCGTAAATTTTGTATTTTTCCACTTAATAAAATTCGCTCTTTGTCCGAAGTATGCTATTACCTTACAAATTATCTTTATTTAAAAGATGGAGTGATCTAAATGCAGTAGTAGCCGCAACATTAAAAATTAGTGTCTACCAAAACCAGGTCAACGGTAGAAGAATCGGGTTTATAATAAAGCAGCCGGACAAAGCCATATTTCGGGCTGAACCAATACTTGCCTTTGTATTGCCCAATCTCTTTTATATAGTTGGTGTTTCGGCCCTCTACCACATAACAGACAACTTTACTGTTTTTAAACGTCAGCGTATCAGTTACAGTCCTTTCAATAGTATGCTGAAACGTTTTATTTTCAGCGGGCTTAAACGCAGATTTCCTAACCGTCAGTTCCACTTCAGAGGAAGTGATCTGTTCCGGCGGATAGTTGATCCTGGGAAACGGGACTACTTCTGTAAAGGCAAAAGCGCCCAGCCTTGGCGGATGCAAAAAGATGCCATCTGTACTTTCATCCACACCGGTGGTTTCTTCAAAAGACTGGTTGGAATCACAATTAGTATAGTTATAGGTAATCCCTTTCTGTCCGGCTAAAACTGATGCAACACTGGAGGAACCCACCGATAATTTTAGGGTGCAGTTACTAAGGACAGTACCTGTCGAATCGTTAAACGTGACATTATACGTCCAATCCCTGCCATCACTATAAATGGCATCACCTTCTTCAGGAGCCGTTTTCTTTTGCCCGCAGCCGGACAGCCCTGTAAAAATTGCAAGGGCTGTGGCCAGCGGCAAAAATCGTACGCAATATACTAATGATTTAAATCCTGTAAACTTCATCCGTAATATAAATTTGTTCTGATACTTTAGGTGTAAATATAACCTGAGAAATAGGACCATCCAACTCATCAGCCGAATCTTCGGTATAGCAGCGCTCGGAGGTTATGTACAGGTGGTCAAATGGGTATTCCCCTTTACCGGGCTCCGGTTTGGTACCTGCTGCTTTGGCTACGGGCTGTACGACACCGCCGCCCCCGAACGATTTCTTGGTCCTGACCGTTACCGTTTTGGTACCGTTGGGATGGGTCACTACTGTCCTTTCATTTTCATAATCCACATTAGAAGCGACAACGGATACTGCTGCGAGTACTAAGATAGCAATAACAATCCAGTTGCAGTCTAAATCTTCCGGTTTGTCATAAACTTCTTTAAATACTTCTTTACCATCTTTCATCCCTACCAGCTCAATCTTGTCACCTTCCAAGCGGCTATTGACCGCCAGATAGGCATATTTGCCATCGGGGCTGTAGGTTATAGCGTATTGTGCCACGGTTTTAACCCTTTTTAATCCGTCCAGAGCATTGTAGGAAATGCCAAACACATCCTCTTTTTTAATCTCCACCGGGTTGAAGGTGAGTTCCCATTGTTTTGCTCCATTGGTTTCAATGGTAATCCCGTCGAAAGAGTTTTTAAAGCCTTCCAGGACTATTCCGTCCTTTTCACTGCGAAGGGCTGCATTACCGGTTGCGTAATGGTTCAGTCCCTTAAAATTAACTGGTGTAGCCATAAGTAAAATTTTTAATGGTTATACCTTCAAATGTATAACTGGTGTAGCCATATCTTACAAGCAGAAACCGTCCACTATCCGGCAAATTACAGCCAATTGCAGCAGGATATTGCTTTTACCTTCATAAACGAAGAGAAGGCAGCGATACCTGAGACCCGGTGTTGGTGCAGCGGCAAAATAAAACGCGCCCGTCGGTCAAATGCAGCAAGGGGTTTCCCCAATGCTGTTGCCGTACGGGCGCATCCGCTTTCAAACGCAAAAAGGCGTTCCCAACCATAGGGAGGGATTGCCTTTTTAAGCTGAAAATGCGGGCTAATCAGCCAACCGCTAACGGTTGGCTGCGAAAATTCCCCAAATTCACAAAGAAGCCCCTTTCGGTAGTCAGTCCCTGCCTGAGTAGCTGCCATAACAAGCTGCATCCCATCTGAGCCAAAACCGAATTGATGAACAAATCCTGTTTTTCGAGTGCTTCTGCAAGGGAGCAGCTCGGCAGGTTTTCAATGTCACCCTGCCTTAGCAGTTCCGCAAACTCTTGTGTAACCTGTGGCAGGCTGCCCACAGGTGTGAACTTTTCCGAAGCAGGCTGTTTAATACTGCCGATTGTGGAAAGGATAACCTGCCCCGTGTCCCTGCTGTTCCCGAAGTCCATCCAGTAGCGGGGCGTATCGGCACGGTGTGCACTCAAATCTAAATCCTCCAACACTTCGGCTATCCCGAAACGGGCTGCTGCGGTGTCCACACAGGAAATGTAAACAGTATTCCTGCCTGTTGCTGTATCAACGGTAAAGGGCTTTTCTATGGCTTTCCAAGCAGTACCGAAGAAACGGTTGGTACGGGTAATGAGGGCGGTGGCTTTGGACAAACCCACTTCGCATTCAGCAAACAACTGCCTGCCACGATTGGCATCGGTAATTATATCATCATCCCACAGGCTGACCTGAAAGCCTGCGTGTCCTAACTGTTGCAGGCTGTGCGACATCCGTGCCAAGCCTGTCAACACCTGTGAGCCTGTACCGCCTGCCCCGATAAGGCAAACAGTAATCGGGTTGGTAGGATTTAATAGTTCGGGCGCTATAAAGTGGGCTTTTTTCGTTTCCATTACAATAAATTTTTAAGGGTTAACGGTGTAGGTCTTAGGGTGTCGGTCGGGAATGGCTTTTCAGGGTCTGCCATCAGTTCTTTGTAGAGGTTAAACAGGTTAACACCTACGGGGTTGTGGTCATTGATGTGGTGGGAAAAATAGCTTTCAAAGAAATACCCCTGCCATGCCGTAATGAATTCCTCTAAGGTGGCAGCCGATTTAATGGCAACGCTTACATTACCCATACACACATTGCCCTTTTGGTACAGGTTAAAGAACGGGGCATGGTATAGCGGTGTTTCCGCTTTGGGCTTGGTCTTGCCTTTGAGCGCAAAGAGTTGCAGCTCTTTTTTATTGGCTTTCCATACGAGCGCAGGCAGGGTAATTGTTCCATTGGCTAAGCCTAGGCTTTCGGCAAAGTAGAGTTTTTGCCTTTGGGGCTTGGTGTACCATACTACGCTGCCATTGTCGGACGGGTCAAGGTGCAGCACACTCGCAGGCAGTATGCCCTCGGGGCGCAGGAATGCCTTGCCTGCCTGTTCTCGGGTATCGAGGGCTTTGGCAAGGCTTTGGGCTTCCCTGACCGTAAGCGGGTGCGGGTTTACGGGGCTGCCCGTTTCGTCCATATCATAATATTCGATATACGGTGTGGCAAAACCACTTATGGTAAAAACTACAAGGGCTACTTTAGGATGATAGAGTTGTACGTTCGTTGGCATAATCAGAGTTATTTAAGAGGTAACACAATTCATTTAAGAGGGGGAACAGACGGCACTCAAAATCAAGGGTATCGTTGTCCTGCGCCTGCCCGTCAAAGAAGCGTTTCAGGACAGGTTCCTGTTTTGACACGCTTTCATTAAAGTAGGCGTTAACCGATTGTTGTACGTTTTCATACAGCCATCCCTCAGTAGCAGCCACAAAGCCGATATATTTTTCCATCGTAATGCATTCGTAATCGTCATAATCATCGTTTTCATAGTCGGGCAGGCAGTAGGTATCGGCATGGCGGTATATGGAAGTTTTAGGATAATCCTGCCACAGCGTGTAAAATTTTTGGGCTATGCGGTGGCACTCCATATCAAAAGGTTCATTGGGTTTAAAATCCGCAAGCCATTCCCCAAAATGGTCAAGGTGTACCGTATTCCATAGCCTGCGCAGCATTGTTTCCCCGTAATGCAGGGCAGCCCGTAACTGGCTTACGTAGTCATTATAATCGTTCTCTTCCCAATCATCGGGGTCATTGCTTACCCATTCGGACACCAATTCATACTGCCAGTACAAAAAGCTGTCCTCGGTATAATACGGCATATTTACGTTATGGTACAGGTAACTGAAAACACACAACAGCAATCGGGCTGCTTTTCTGTGCTTTCTATCCTGCATCATATAGTGCACAGGCAGCACAGGGATATAAAACAGCGTGTTACCTGTATAGCAGGTTTCTGTTGCCTGAATTACAAAGCTGCCGTTATGCTCCAACAGTTCCAAACCGATATGTTGGGAATATTTCTCATTGAGCAGCCTGCCTGCTTCGTGCAGGGCAACCTCCCTGCCATAAGGATAGGAAAACGCCGTAGTGTCCACAGGTTTTACCATATAATGTTCGCACACCAATTTTAAGCTGCGGTAAAAACTATCTTTCCTTGTACCTCCTGTCATAGCCTGCCCCATATAGTGGGGCAGAAAGCGGATTTTCAGAAAACCATAGGCAGCATCCCCGCAGGGGTCGAGGTCAGGCGGTCGGCAAGCACTTCGGCGGTGTCTTTCCTGCGCTGCAGGCTTATCAGGAACTCGCCTGCGTTTTTGTGCAGTAGCTTTTGCCTTTTGTTTTGGGGTAGTTGTAACTGCCCCGCTATTAACTTTTGCATAATCCATAATATTAGGGTTTAATTATCCTTTTGTCCCCATCGTGGTTTCAAAACGGTACTGAACCGTATCATTGGTAATTTCAGGGCCTACCGTCTTGGCGGTGGTTAGTGTTGGGTAGGTGTTGGCATAGAAATTCATCACGGCTTCTACGCTCCATTTCGGGTCGGGATCGGAAAGGGAAATATCATTCCCTTTCTCCTTCATCAGGAATACCCTCGGCATCAGTGTCTTCTGTAGCATCGTAATCAGTATTAGGTTCAACATTGTTTTCTTCTGTTTCAGGGGGAGTAGCACCGAAAAGGTCGGGGTCGAACTTTGCGGACAGGCTTGCCCTGCGCTTGCGGATTTCATCGGCTTTTTCAGGGAACTCCACAGGCTGTGGGACTTTTACCCAGGCATCCCTGTACTTGCCCTCCTTTTCAAGGGCATCGACTTTCGCCATTATGCCGTTGTATTTCATTTCCTGTATCTGCTCGGGGGTTGCAGGTGCTGCCGCTTTATCGGTGGTTGTAGCCTTGTCCACTTTTTCAGTTTTCTTTTTCTCTATAGCGGCATTCTTTTTCGCAGCTTCCTGCCCTTTGAGGTACTGCTCCATGTTCACGAGCAGTTGTGAGGTTTCGGCAAGCGGTGTCGTAACGGCATCAAAGAAGCCCTCACATAATTCCTTTGCGCTACCCTTTAGTATCAGCGGGGGAATATGGTTCTTAGCGGCATCCCCGCAACCGTCATTTTGCAGCAGTACCGAGGTAATCAGTTGTTCACCGTCCTTTCTAATGGTAATGTTCAGGCAACCCTCAAAAGGTATGGCTGCGATATGGGCGAAAAAATTTGTAACTGGCATAACGTCTTATTTTTTGGGTTTACGTTTCGGTTCGGGGTTGCTTTCAATAACGCGCCTAATCAGGTTCAGGGCGGTTGCGGTGTCAAAGGCATCGGCTGCGCTCATGGCAACATGGTCAAGCCTTTCCATAATTGGCAGTACTTTTTTTAGGGTTGTTACTGCCTTGCGTTCTGTGGTTTGTGCTAATACGCTCATAACTAAAAATTTTTTGCTGCACCGCTTAGCGGTGCAGCGGTTAACTATCAATTGAATTGCAGGGCAACAGCCCCGTTTTTGGCAAAGTACCCGCACAAGTCAAAAGCTTTTTGTCCCCTTGCCTGTGCCGTACCGCCAAAACAGATGCTCTTGAGTTTGTCCTCACCCGTCTTGAAGCTGCGTACATTTTGGTAGTAGCCCGTCACGGCATTGTAGGCACCAAACAAGGTGCCTTTTGTGGTCGCCATTGTTTGGGTATCGTCCGCCACTGCATACTCGAAGGCAGCATCGCATGCATTTTTGTACATGGTCGAAAGTTCCTCGGTAGCCCCTTTCTTTAAAAGGCTGTAGGTTTCTTTGTTGGGGCAGAGTGCCAACTGTATCAGTTGCTTTACCTGTTTATCCTCAATACGCACGTTTGCCCACTCGTTAAATATGCCCTCCAACTGCAACGAAAGGGTATCGGCAACGCCCATAACTTTGTGCGCCTGTTCCAAACGTTCTTTTGCCCCTGCGGTGTGGCGTATGCGTACCACATTAGTTGCACTGCGCAGCGCAGCATTAAGCGTGTTTTGGCACACGATACGCACAGGCGTAAATGCTGCGGTTATGCTTCCGCTGCCATCGTGGGAGGTGGTCAGGAAAATATATTTCTGCGAAACGTCATCGCTATTGCCCACACGGATATAGCCGGGCAGCTTAGCGGTAATAAAAATGCGTTCCCCGTTGCCGAGTGCGCCTGCAGTCTCATACAATATGCCGTCTCCACCGCCTACAATGCCATCGAAGAAAGCAAACGCATCACTATTCTGCACGATTTGGTAATCCTTGCCTACCACGCCAAACACGACTTTGGTGTCGGTGCGCATTGTGGCGAACTGGTCAGGTACGGGGTAGGTGTCGAAATCACCTGCGCCTTTGGCGAATATCGGGGCTTTAGTTACTTCGTAGTCCAAGCCTGCAAAGGCTATCGCTTCACGGCTTGTCGGGTAGTTTTCTACAATCTGCCCCAATCCGTGCCATGCGGGCTGTTTCACGCTCATAAATGCGTGTTGTCCTGTTGCTTCATTGAAATTTATATTATGTGCCATGATATTTAAAATTTATAGGTTAAAAATTTTTAGAATGGGAGGTCATCGTCAGGGGCTGTACCATTGGGTACTACTTCGGCTTCGTACACGGGTGCTGCGTTTGCTGCGGTCTGATTTACAGGCTGTGCCTGTTTTTCAGTTTGTGGCTGTCCTGCATGCGTTTCGGCTTTGCTGCTGCCCCCATGCAGTTTAATGTCGGTGGTGTTGAAATTCAGCCCCGCTTTAGGCTGCCCATCGTTGCCCATCCAAGCACGGGCAGACACACGCCCTGCAAGTTCTACAAGGCTGCCCTTGGTCAGGTACTGCGCTATGCCTGTCGAAAACCAATAGGCACAGTCGAAAAATTCCGTTTGGGTTACACGTTCCCCGTTTTTCGCTTTGTAGTCGTGGTTCACGGCTACCGAAAAACTCACCACACTTTTGTTGTTTGACAGGTTGCGCACTTCCGCATTCCTTGTCACTCTTCCGATAATTGTCATAATCGTTGTTGTTTAAATGATACAATCCTTTTGTGCCTCCTACCAGTTCTCCAATTTGTTACAGTCCTGCCTCGCTTGCGCTCCGCATAACTTTTTCCCAAAAGAAAACCGGAAAAAGAAAGCAGATAAACAGTGCGGGTAAAGCGGGAAAACAAAAGGAAACGGAATAAGTCCCTGGGGGTGGGTTTGTGAGTGCGCGAGCAAAACCATTATGCCGTAGTCTTTTGCTTTTACCACTGGCTTTACCCCGCAATACATTAGCTGCCTTTTACCGGTTTATCTTGGGAAAAGTTTCTTATAAATCTACTTTTATTTATGATCATAGTTTTCCCTTAATACTTGTGTGTTAATAGGAATGCTATATAGATAAAGTCTTGCTGGAAGTGTTAAAAAACTCTTGTAATCAAAAAGGGATAATTCAAAGTTTATTGGTAAGTTTGAAAAATACCAAAATCAACCAAATGAAGATAATTAACAACCAAGATATCCTTTTACTCAACGAATTAAAATCATCTTTAAATGAAAATTCGTCCATATATATTGCGGTAAATTATTTTTCAATCCCTGCTATATTTGAATTAATTGAACAACTAGACACTATTAAAGCCATTAAGGTTTTGATAGATAATTCCGAGTTAGAAACAGATTTGCGTTTTTCATACGATGACAAAGAACTCAAATCCTTCCATAACCTGACCCAAAAATTTAAAGCGGAGAAAGTTTACCAGCTTATTAAAGACAAAGTTGAAATAAGGGAAGGAAGTGTGGGCGGTCAAAGATTTATATTAACAGAGACAAATCAGTTGACAAATTATTTCATGTTAGTACCTCATGATTTAAATCTGATTTCGTTAGGAATTATAGGTACTGAGCAGCCAATTTTCATTAACTCTTTCGTAGACACAAATAGTCAATATTTATCCATTTTCAATAACGTATGGAATAATAGCAAGCGTGATGTAAAGGACATTATTCTCAAGAGCATATACAAGTTAGCACAACAGTATTCGCCAGAGCAATTATATAAGTTCACCCTTCATAACATCTTTCAAAATAAAACTATAGACGAAATTTCAGAGCAACGCTTGAGCCGGACAGGATTTAAGGAATCTGAAGTTTGGAAAATGCTTTTTAATTTTCAGAAAGATGCTGTGCTTGGAGCTATTGACAAAATTGAAACCTTTGGAGGTTGTATAATTGCCGATAGCGTGGGTTTAGGTAAAACTTTTGAAGCTTTAGCGGTAATGAAATACTACAATTTGAGAAATGATAGAATATTAGTATTATGCCCAAAGAAGCTAAGGGAAAACTGGCTTATCTATAGTTTAATATCTGACGTTAGAAATATTTTAGCGAAAGACAGGATGAATTTTGATGTCCTTAACCACACTGACTTATCTCGTGAAAAAGGAATTTCAGGCCTGATAAACTTAGAAACTATCAATTGGGGGAACTATGATTTGGTCGTAATCGACGAAAGCCACAATTTTAGGAACAATGAAACCAGAAAAAATACTGTTTCAAGATACCAAAGACTGATGCGCGATATAATTAAGACGGGGGTAAAAACAAAAGTACTTATGTTATCAGCTACTCCAGTAAATACGAGAATGAACGACATAAAGAATCAAATTGCTTTTATAACTGAACAGAATGATAGCGCATTAGAAGAATATGGTATATCCAGTATAAATCTAACGTTGAGAAAAGCCCAACAGAAATTTAACACATGGCTTAAGGATAACCATAACGAAAACGCAAACCGGGATAGCTTAGTAACATCTTTAAATGGCGATTATTTCAAAATTTTAGACTTATTGACAATAGCCCGATCCAGAAAGCATATAGAAAAATATTATGATATTACAGATATTGGAAAATTTCCTGTAAGGTTAAAACCAGTTGCAAAATATTCTGATTTTGATTTAGGAAAAGCATTTCCACAAATGGACAATGTCAATAACCTGCTAAATGCACTAAACCTAAAGTTTTATTCTCCATTGTATTTTGTACGGGATGATAAAAAGAAAAGCTATGAAGAAAAGTATGATTATACCACGTCAACGGGTTCCGTTTTCAAACAGATAGAACGTGAGGATAGTCTTATCCATCTTATGCGGGTTAATCTTTTAAAACGCCTGGAGAGTTCTATCCACTCATTCCGCCTAACCTTAAATTCATTATTGGACCAGGTAGATTACCTCTCGCATAAAATAGAAACTATCCGCCAAAACGAATATTTTGATTCTGAATTTGATATTAATGAAATTGAATTTGATGATGATCGGTTAGAGGATTTAATTATCGGAGGTAAAGTAAAAGTTTTGCTACAGGACTTAGATTTGATAAAATTTAAAGAATATATTAATGATGATAAAAAAAGGTTAGAAGAACTATTAGCTATGTCTAATGTGGTAGATCCTTCTCGCGATGCTAAAATGGCTGATCTTAAAAATTTAATCTTTGAAAAACTAAAAAACCCTATCAATAAAGGAAATAAAAAAGTAATTATATTTTCGGCCTTTGCTGATACTGTATTATACCTTCACGATCATTTGGCAGGTTGGCTGTTGGAAGAACATGGCTTATATTCCGCATTGGTCACCGGAGGCGACGCTAATAAATCAAATATGCCGAATTGCCGATTGGATTTAAATTCAATTCTAATCCATTTTTCTCCTTTGTCGAAAAAACGTAATGCCATCTATCCTGATGAAAGAAACCAAATTGACATCTTGTTCTGTACAGACTGTATTTCAGAAGGACAAAATTTACAGGATTGTGATTATCTGGTAAACTATGACATCCACTGGAATCCGGTGCGAATTATTCAACGTTTTGGGCGAATAGACCGTATTGGTTCTATTAACGAGAAGATTCAATTAGTAAACTTCTTTCCTAATTTAGCGTTAGATAGTTATATAGACCTAATTGGTCGTGTAAAAGGGCGTATGCAGCTATTAGACACTTCTGCTACCGGAGATGACAATGTAATTGATGAGACAGCGCATCAGAATCAGGATTTGGAATACCGCCGTAAACAGCTCAAACAATTACAAAGTCAGGTGTTGGATCTCGAAGATATTGAAGGTGGAATTTCTATCACCGATTTAACATTTAACGACTTTAAAATTGATGCCGATCGATTGTCCCAAAGCGAAAGAGAAGCATTCCAGTTGACACCGAGAGGTATTTTTTCACTAACTGAAAATAATGTAGAAGGTGGTAGTAAAGGCATTATCTTTTGTTTAAAAGATACGCAGTCAGCAGTGGATGGGGAAAAATTAAGTACTAACGTCATTTATCCTTATACCTTGTGTTATATCACAAGTGAAGGAACAGTTTTTATCCCGTCAACAAATCCGAAAAGAGGGCTGGATTATTATAAAAAACTATGTCTGGGTCATACCCAGGTGCTGCCAAATTTAGTTGCAGAATTTAACCAGCAAACCAAGAGTGGGCGCTATATGGAAGGCTATAAAGAGTTATTAGAAGTTGCACTGCAGCATTGCAGGGGAGCCATTACAGAAATGGGGCTTAACTCATTGGCATTACCAGGAATAAGTAGATTATCAGGTAAAAGCACAAACGCACCTTATGAATTGATTTCCTATTTAATCATCAAGTAATTTATGGTCAAAGAATTATTGTACAAATTCTTAAAACTGCCTGATAATTGTTGGGTAAACCAAAAACTTCCGAAAACATTCTTTAAGCGGAATTTTGAAATTACACTCTCAGAGAAAAAGCTCCTGGAGGATTTCTCAATCATACAGCAAATGGAGGTTTTAGCACTGGTTAATCCGGAAACGGCAAACATTGCTTCTTTTATAGAACCAACTTCCAGTTATGAGGAAATAGTAATCTTAGCGGTAGAAACGACTAGCGAACAATTTGATAAGCAGAAGTACAAAATTTCCCAATTTGTACAAAAGTATATACCAAACCCAATATTATTAATAATTTATGGGGGCAATAGACTAATTTTTAGTGTTGCCGAAAAGAGAATAAACAGTAACGATGCTACAAAACGGGTAATTGAAAAGGAGTATATAACAGACACAATTATAACGGAAACCTTAGACCAAAAGCAGGAACATTTTTTTGAGAACCTGACTTTTGACAAAGCTAACAAACTCGATTTACGGCATTATTATAATCATTTTATACAGGCGGTCATTGGGTTGCAAACCGCGCAAATAAACGGTACTTTTGTTGCTCGCCCTATAGAACAGAGCAGGGAAAATGTTTTAATTTTAGAGCAAATTCAGGCTCTACGGGAGCAAATAAATAGCCTGGAGAATATGGCCAGGAAGGAAACACAAGTAGCTGAAATGGTAAAATGGAACACAAAAATTAACGAGAACAGAATTGAAATCCAGCAATTGACTGAAAAGTTGAATGGGACGATTAAATCAGCATAAATGGAAAAAATTAATTCACTTGCCAGTGCCGATATAGTGGCAAACAACATACAGACTCTAAAGCAATTATTCCCTACAATAATAAAAGAGGGGGCTATCGATTTTAATGAATTGAAAGCTTTGCTGGGTGAAACCGTTGAAGATAAAGAAGAATACTACCAGTTTACCTGGGCAGGCAAAAGCCAGGCGCGTCTTGAAGCCAACAAACCGACCACTGCAACGCTAAGGCCCTGTAAGGAAGACAGCAAAGAGTGGGACACTACCAACAATATTTTTATAGAGGGAGATAACCTTGAAGTATTAAAGCTACTGCAAAAAAGCTATGCCAATAAAATAAAAATGATATACATAGACCCACCCTATAATACGGGTAAAGACTTTGTATATAAAGATAACTATGCAGACAATTTAGGAAACTACTTAAGTATTACAGGACAAACGGACGAGGAAGGTAAAAAAACGAGTACCAATACTGAAAGTGATGGTCGTTATCATTCTAATTGGCTCAATATGATGTATCCGCGTTTACGTTTGGCGAGAAACCTAATGAATGATAATGGTGTTATTTTCATTTCGATAGATGACAATGAACAGGCTAATTTAAAAAAAATATGTGACGAGATTTTTGGAGAGGAGAATTTTATTTCCAATATAATATGGCATAAAAGATATGCTGCCTCTAATGATGCTAAAGGAATTCCTTCCATGCATGATCATATTTTAATGTATCAAAAGAGTAATCAGTTTGAGCGAAATTTGTTGCCTAGGACTTCGAAACAGGATTCTTTATATAAATTTGATAGTAATGATGGCAAAGGTCTATGGAGACCAGACAATCTAACTGTAAAAACAATATCTGAAAATTATCTATACGAAATAACTAATCCACAAACAAACAAAAAATATTTGCCAACACAAGGTAGAAGCTGGTTAACAAATTCTGCAACTGTCGATAAATGGATTGCTGAAGGAAGAGTTTTCTTCGGTCAAAAAGGTGATGGAGCACCGCAGTTAAAAAGATATCTTAACGAGGTGCAACAAGGTATAATACCAACAAGCTTATGGTCTTATGATGAAGTTGGTCATACTGATTTTTCACGTAAAGAATTGAAAAGCATATTTGTAACTTCCGCACCTTTTGACAACCCTAAGCCTACCACTTTAATTAGAAAAATTATTCAAATATCATGTGATAATGAATCTTTAATTCTGGACTTCTTCGCAGGTTCTGGAACTACAGCGCACGCGGTAATGCAACTCAATGCAGAAGATGGTGGAAACAGAAGATGCATCTCTGTGCAACTACCAGAACCCACCGATCAAAAAAGTGAGGCTTTCAAAGCGGGTTACAAAACCATTGCTGAAATAACTAAGGAACGCATTCGTAGAGCTGGAGAAAAAATTAAAGTGGAGAACAAGGACAAAGAAGGTATTAATAAGCTGGATATTGGTTTTAAAGCATTTAAGTTAGATAGCAGTAACATTCAGGCTTGGGACGGCAATCCGGATAATCTGGAAGAGCAACTGGATGCTTTTGCAAATAATATAAAAGCCGATAGAACTGAAGAGGATATTTTGTTCGAAATACTTTTAAAGTACGGTTTAGATTTGACTGTTCCTATCGAAGAAAAATTAATTGCGGGTAAAAAAGTATTCAGTGTCGGTCAGGGCACTTTATTTATCTGTCTGTCCGATGGTATCACATTAGTTGTTTCCGAAGGTATAGGCGCCTGGAAACAAGAACTTAACCCTATTAGATGCACAGTAATTTTTAAAGATACCGGCTTTGAATCAGATAAAGACAAGACTAACACAATGCAGATTTTGAAAAGGTTTGGTATTGAAGAGGTTAATAGTATTTAAGAGGTGAATGGTATTTAAGATACAATTTGATGGCAAAAAAAAAGTTAAAAATATGGTTAAGCGCCACCTCTTTATTTGATGGTGATTTAGGACAAATCGAAGCTATTTTATCCAAAAATTACCAAATTGTGTATTCTAATCAGCTCATTTCAAATGCTAATCCATCGGGTTTTGATTTAGAAAGACATTTAGAAGAATTAAAAAAATGCGACTTGTTTTTCGGACTAATCAACCCAAAACTAGCAAAATTTAACATCAATGTTGACAACATTTACCTTGAAGAGATAAAAACCGCAATGGCATTGAATATGCCGTATTGGTATTCAGTGCATCGTGATGTTACCTTTACTAGAAATTTGCTTAAAGATTTGTCTAAAGATGAAAATGATGTAATCACATCAAAAAACATATTTTTCTTTGATGTGAGAACTATTGACATATACAAAGAAATTTTAAAGCAGAAGCCTGACGATTATGGTTATCATGCACCTAAACAATTTTACAGATTAGATGATTTGATTAATAATTTTTATGACACCATTTTTTATGAAAAACTAAAAGAAAGTTTAAAAATTATGGTTGCATCAACAGTTTATGGGTTTGAGGACCAATTATCAAAAATCGTAAACGATATTAAACATAGAAATTTCAATGTTCTCAATTCGTTTCATGGTTCAATAAAAGTAAACCCTCAATTATCAAACCTAGATAATTGTTTACAAGCAGTTGAGGAAACGGATTGGTTTATGGGGATTGTTCGTCCTTATTATGGTACTGGTAATATTAATGATAAAAACATAACTTTAGAAGAGATAAAAAAGGCTATCGGCTTAAAGAAACAAAGGTGGTTTTTCATTAATCGTGATGTAACTTTTGCTTCTAATATTTTAGGAGAAATTGTTGTTAATAAACATAAAGACGATTTCAAAGTAAAAAATCAACTTGAAGAAAATAGGTATATAGACCAAAAAGCAATTGACTTATACAATTTTGTAATTAAAGATCATGAATCTCATTTGGAACTAAGAAATGGTAATTGGGCACAAGAATTCTTTTACACAAGTGAAGCACTAATCTATATTCAATCACATTTTTTAGATTTTAACTTCATTAGCAACCTTTTAAATACTGACAAAAATGGAAGATAATCTAATCATAAGCAACCTCTTAAAGCAAAATGAAGGAGAGAGACTGGAGTTTAAGTCGGTTATTAATAAAAATATTATAGCTGAAGTGATTACTTCATTTATAAATACCAAAGGGGGTGATTTACTGATAGGTGTTAATGATGATAAAACTTTGTCTGACAACATCTTCACTGAAGATGTTAAAGCTGATTTAGAGGCTTTTTTAATAAATGAGATAAGACCAATTGCTCCTATATTTTCAAGAATTGAAACATATAAAAAAAAGAAGCTCATTATGATTTCTGTTTGGGAAGGGGCAAACAAACCATATCATT
This sequence comes from Flavobacterium sp., assembly GCA_041916875.1. GTDB lineage: Bacteria > Bacteroidota > Bacteroidia > Flavobacteriales > Flavobacteriaceae > Flavobacterium. The sequence continues at coordinate 50,094 of JAYRYS010000004.1, read as the reverse complement.
ATAAAAATAAAATTTTTATTAGAAACGGAGAAAGAACTTTAATTAGTAAAGATGCTACTACTGCAAGCCTTTTAAATGAAAGAAGATATTCTGAACAACGATGGGAAAGGCAAGCGGTTTTAGGGGCAACAATTGAAGATTTAGATTTAGCTGAGGTCAATAGATCGATGGAAGCTTATAAAAAGTATACTTCTATCGAACTGATTAATGATGCCGAAAACTTTTTAGTGAATACAGGACTTATCGTAAATGGTAACATTACCAATGCTTGCATAGTGTTGTTTGGTAGAAACCCAACGCAGTTTATACCCCAATCAAGGATTAAGTTAGTGGTTCATCCGGGAGTTACTCCAAGTGATACATTCAAAGAAAATAAAATTTATTCAGAAAATATATTTCAAAATATTAGAGATATTTTATCTGACTTGGATGGTATAATTGGTAAAGAAATAAAAATAGAAGGAATTTACAGAGAAGAAAGAAAACTGTACCCTGAAAAAGCATTACGTGAAGGTTTGCTTAATGCGATTGTTCACAGAGATTACAGTGTATTCAAAGCTTTCTTAACTATTTCTGTTTTTTCAGACAGATTAGTAATAAGTAATTATGGTGGCTTGCCCGATGAGTTAACCGTTAAAGATTTAAAAACAGAGCATAATTCTATATTACGAAATCCAGATATTACTCAAATGTGTTTCTATAATGGATTAGTCGAAATGTTAGGTACAGGAACATTAAGAATGATTAGGAATTGCAAAGTTGAAGGTTTTAAAGTACCTGTATGGAAAAATAAAGACAATATTTTAGAATTAACTTTCCCTGAAATTAAACACCGTTATGAAGATGTAAATGAGGGAGTAAATGAGGGAGTAAAATTAAATATTGAGGGAGTAAGTCTAAATATTGAGGGAGTAAATGAAGGAGTGAGATTAGAAATAGAAGCACTATTTCATTTAATTTCGAAAAACCCGGGTAAGAAAGCAAGTGAGTTAAATGAGCAAATGAATAAAAGTGTTGCAAGCACAGAACGTTACTTGAAAATTTTACGAGAGCATGGACTAATTGAGTTTATTGGCGCTCCAAAAACAGGAGGTTATTACATTAAGTAGCTCAATTGAGCTATTTATTTAAGTCTGCTTATTGTTCAATAAATATGAGAAAGTAGATATTTCATACCGTAATAAAAAAGAAAAATGAAGATAAAATTTGAAAGCGGTTTAGAACATCAACAAGATGCAGTACAAGCCATTGTAGATATATTTAAAGGCCAAGAAGTGTGTACTTCTAACTTTACCGTGTTTTCACCTGATTATCTAAACAAGCAGGCAACTACATTTCAAAATGAGTTAGGATATGCTAATAAATTGCAAATCACAGAAGCTCAAATTCTAGACAATACCCAAAAAATACAGTTAAAAAATGGACTGCGTCCTTCTTTAGCAAATGAAATAGACATAAACCACCTTGATTTTTCTGTAGAAATGGAGACAGGAACAGGTAAAACGTATGTCTACCTCAAGACAATCATGGAAATGCAACGCTTGTATGGCTTCAAAAAATTTATTATCGTAGTGCCTTCAATACCAATCAAAGAGGGTGTTTTTAAGTCACTACAAATGACTCTTGATCATTTTAATGAACATTATCCTGAAGCTATCTATAACGAAAAGAGTTTTTTTGTTTATGATAGTTCTGATTTGTCGAGTGTAAGAGACTTTGCTATAAACGACCGCTTGCAAATAATGGTCATCAATATCCAGGCATTCGCCAAGGATATTGATGAAAGTAAAAGTAAGACCAATAGAATACTGTTAGACTACAATGATAAGTTAGGCTACAAGCCTATTTCATTGCTCCAAAACACGCGCCCTTTTGTAATTGTTGATGAGCCGCAATCTACAATGAGCAGCCCATTACAAAAAAAGTCGATTAAAAATCTTAACCCATTAGCAGTATTACGGTATTCAGCTACACACGTTGATAAAATAAACCTCATGTATAAACTGGATGCGGTGGATGCCTATAACAGACAATTGGTTAAACAAATTGAAGTAGCATCGGTTATGGTTGACGGGGCTGCAACCAGCGGAGCCTATATAAAGTTGATTTCATTACAAAACCGAAACGGTATATCTGCGAAGGTGGAACTGGAAGTAAAAGGGCGGGATGGCAAAGCAAAAAGGGAGACTAAGGAGATAAAGCAAAATACCGATTTATTGCAGGTTACTAAGTTGCCTCAATATGCGGATTATTTTGTGAAAGATATATATGTAGACCAGGAATATATAGAGTTTACAAATGGGGTTGAAATCAATGTAGGCCATTCAATTGGGATAGTCGATGATTTAATGATCAAGCGTTTCCAGATACGAAAAACGATTGAAGAACATTTGGATAAAGAGGTTAGGCTAAACCCTAAAGGGATAAAGGTTCTAAGTTTGTTTTTTATTGATGCAGTGAGGCATTATCGTGTCTATGATGAAGAAGGAAACCAACGAAATGGCGATTATGCATCTATCTTCGAAGATGAATATAAAAAACTTATCAGGTTAAAGAAATACCAGTCACTTTTTAGCGAAGTGAAGGATTTAGATAGTGAAGTATCACAAGTTCATAATGGTTATTTCTCAATCGACAAACAATCAAAAGCGAGTAATAAAAAGGATAAATTCGAATATTTTAAGGATACTACCGGTTCCGTTAAAGCGGATGAAGACACATACAGCCTGATTATGAAGGATAAGGAGAAGCTGTTAAGCTTTGACAGTAAGCTTCGTTTTATTTTTTCGCATTCTGCATTAAAAGAAGGTTGGGACAATCCAAACGTATTTCAAATTTGTACCTTAAAAGAGGCCGGACAGTCAGACAATAAGCGACGACAGGAAATTGGCCGCGGCCTCCGTTTAGCCGTAAATCAGGAAGGTGAAAGAGTGTACGGTTTTGAAATCAATACTCTTACTGTAATGGCAAGTGTCAGCTACGAGCAATTTGTAGATGAGCTTCAGAAAAATATTGAAGAGGAAACCGGAATTAAATTTGGCATATTACAATTGCACAGTTTTAGCAACGTGGTAGTAAGCATGAACGGTAATGAACCGGAATATCTGGGACATCATAAATCGGAGGAAATATTCAATCACATGCTTTTAAAAGGCTATATCAATACTAGAGGCAAAATCCAGGATTTACTAAAAGAGGACATTAAAGAAGGTGCGGTGGATCTTGGTCAGGAATTTGAAAAGCATATTGAAGAACAAATCTTAAAAGAAATAACGCGTACAGCGGGTAAACTGGAAATAAAAGATAACGCTACAAAAGAGGCTGTAAAGTTAAATAAGCAGGTGTTTCTTAGTGAAGAGTTTAAGGGTCTTTGGGATAAAATAAAGTTTAAAACTACTTATTCCGTTGATTTTAAAAGTGATGCTCTAATTAAAGAATGTATAAAAAACATAAGCAATCGCTTGGTTGTGAATGGTGGTAAGCTGTCATACAATAAAATTAAATTAGATATAACTGAAAGTGGAGTTTCATTCAATGAACCAAAAACGAACTATGATGTTGTCAAACAGGAAGTATTAGTATTGCCTGACATCATTAGCTACTTGCAAAACGAAACTAATTTAACGCGAAAATCAATTGTTGAAATACTTAAAGGATGTGATAATCTTAATTTTTTTAAAATCAATCCTCAAAAATTTATTGAAGGCTGCATTGATATCATCAATGAACAAATGCGTCTGCATATAGTAGATGGTATTGTATACAAACGTATTGGCGAAAATGATTACTATAGTCAGGAGTTATTTCAGAATGAAGAACTTACCGGTTACTTAAAATCTAACATGATTGAAAGTTCTAAGTCTCCGTTTGAATATACAATATATGATAGCGGTATTGAAAAAGAACTATCGAGAGAGTTTGAGAAAAATGAAAATATAAAGGTTTATACAAAGCTCCCTGCTTGGTTTAAAATAGAAACACCACTGGGAAATTATAATCCGGATTGGGCTGTATTATTTGAAATAAACGGTAAGGAGCAACTATACTTTGTTGTAGAAAGCAAGGGTACGTTAGGATATGATTTTCTACGACCAACCGAACAAGGTAAAATTGATTGCGGCAAGAAGCATTTTGAAGAATTATCGAAGATTACAAAGTCAAACATTAAGTTAGAACTAGTCACTAATGGTGATGATTTTGTTGATTTAGCTCTTAGTAAATTGTAACAATTTTGTTCCTTATGCCTTGTAATTATGAAGTTAAAATAGATATATAGAAAGCTACACTCTACAATCTTAGGGTGATAATATGCATATAAAGCCTTTAAAAATTATTTAAAGGCTTTATATGCACTACAAATTTCACTTGTTTAATCTAAATTTTTAAAAGCTTAGCCAGGCTCTCTTTACTTGGCAACACCGTCGTATATTTACTTGCAAATATCTGCTAATTGTTTTCAGGTAATGTAAATTCCACAACTGCTTCACTTTTATCCTGACATAGGATTATACCAATGGTTTTATTTTCCTCAGGAAGCCGCATTCTCCTGTCGTAGAAATTTACGTACATCTGCATTTGCCCGATATCCTGATGCTTAAGTTCGCCGATCTTTAGGTCAATAAGTACAAAGCACCTAAGAATTCGATTGTAGAACACCAGGTCAACACGGAAATGCTTCTCATCGAAACTGATTCGTTGTTGCCGTGCGACAAAAGTAAACCCAGTCCCCAGTTCCAGCATAAAATGTTCCAGTTTCTCAATTAGCTTCTGTTCCAGTTCGCTTTCAGAATACATGGACTGTTCTGGTAGCCCTATAAATTCTAAGATGTAGGGATCCTTAATCGCATCCTGAGGCTTTTGCAATAGTTGGCCCTCTTTGGCTAGCCTTCGAACCTGCAATCCATCTCTGCTTAGTGACAGACGTGTAAAAAGTGCCGTATTATACTGCCTTTCCATTTCCCTGAGGCTCCAGTTATTCTTATATGATTCAATTTCGTAAAAGTTTCTTTCTTCTACATCTTCGATACGCATCAGTTTGAGATAATGAGACCAACTTAACTGGAATTTTTTGACGACTTTGTTATCGTCCTCAAATTCCGCAGACAGTGTCTGCGCTTTTGAGTATACAAGGTAAAACTGCCGCATCTGCTCAAGATTTCGCTGTGAAAAACCTTTTCCAAAATCTGCCGTTAACTTTATTGACAGCATTTTTGTCAGCTGCTTTCCGTAATCAGCCCGTTCATTTCCGTTCTGCTCTTCATGGATTATCATTCGCCCAATCTCGTAATACGTCATTACCATAGTATGGTTTACCGACTGAACAATCCTGCCCCTTGCTTCAGTGAGCAGCAGAGATATTCTCTGCGCCAACTCATTTGTTGCTGTTGGTTCCATGGCTATAATTAAGATTTGGCAATAGCTAAATTATCGGCTTCATATCCGCATAGCCGCTCTGTCAGCCTGGCCATGTCCTCGCTTACTTTCTTCTCAAGTACTTTCGCATATATCTGTGTGGTTCTTATACTGGTATGCCCAAGCATCCTTGATACGCTTTCGATTGGCACGCCATTGCTGAGCGTCACCGTTGTCGCAAAAGTATGCCTTGCGATATGGAAGGTTAGTTTTTTGGAGATATTGCACAGGTCGGCAATCTCTTTAAGATAGCCGTTCATCCTTTGGTTGGAAAGCACAGGAAAAACGGTTCCGCTCGATTGCGCTTTGGGGTTATCCTTGTATTGGTCCATAATCCGCTTTGCCTGCGGTAAAATCGGTACACGAACGCTGGTATCAGTTTTAGCACGGCTCGTGTAGAGCCACAACCCTCCATCAATACCCGTAACGATATTATCAGGGGTCAGGCCGACGAGGTCTATAAAGGCCAAACCGGTATAGCAGCAGAACAGGAACATGTCCCTTACGTTTTTCAGCCTTTCTATCCTAAAAACTTTTTTTTCCAGCAGCGAGAGTTCTTCAGCGGTCAGGCAGTGGCGCTCTACCTTATCGAAATGCTTTTTAAAATGGGCAAAAGGGTCTTTTTCAAGCCAATCGAGCTTAATGGCCAGGTTCACCATCTTGCGAAGCCTTTCAATGTGCTTCATAATGCCATTGTTGTGCAGCCGCTGCTGGTGGTCTTTTGGCACGTATGACCTGAGATAGCTTTCAAAGTCCAGTAAAAAACGATAAGTAAGCTCTGAGAGCAATATATCATGGCGGTGGTATTTGTCCCGCAGGAACTTGCCGATATAGCGCTGTGTCGTCCCATAATTCTTCATAGTACCCGGTGCAAGTTTATAAGCTGCCTCCTGGTTATGGTATTCAAAAAGTTTCTTAATTGTTATAGCATCTTCATCCTGGCCTGTAAACAGCGCTTTGACACTGTCAACATTAATTGGTTTTCTTTCCTGTATAAGGTTATGGTAGCCGTCGGCTATTATACTCCTGATTCGCTCGATGTAGTTGTTAAGGCCGGCACTTTCGTCCCTTTTTCCCTTAGCCCGTCCTTTGGCTTCGTCCCAAAATTTTGGGTCAATCTTTTTCTTAAGTGAAATTTCAGACCTTCGGCCGTTTACAGTAATTCGTGCATAGACAGTTGCCTCTGTTGCTTTTTCATTTTTTGGAATCCTGATTATGAACTGGATACCAAAGGTGTTTGTGCTCTTCATACCAAATGTGGTTTAAATTAAACATGACATTAAGTACCGATTCAAAATGCTTGTGAATCGTGAGCGGCTTCAAGAGGCTACATTTGGCAGTAATAAATGTTAAAAAATCGCCGTAACTGATTGTTATTCAATTTTTTAAACCTGTTTTTGTGAGTAAATTTTTTCGCATTGAAATTTACTCACCTAATTACTCACAAAAATATTGATATAAACGCCGATTTCATTTTAGGGTATAAAACGAAAAAGCCCGCAAATACTGAGTATTTGCGGGCCAACTGAAGCCAATGAAGGACTTCAAAGTCGGGGTGGCAGGATTCGAACCTGCGACCTCCTGGTCCCAAACCAGGCGCGATGACCGGGCTACGCTACACCCCGTTCTCTTAAAGAGGTTGCAAATATACTACTAATTTTGATTTATAAAAATACTCTGCCAATAATTTTCATCTCTCCTACACACCCTACCGGCCAACAGGCTGAAAATTAAAAACCCCTGCAGTTGTAGGCAGGGGTTTTAAGGTTGGGGAACCTGTAATTAGTAATACACATTAGTAAACGCCGATACACGGCAATACCTTATGTTGAATGTGAGATAAAAATAAGAGGTATGGTTTTATATATTTAAATTTTAAATACTAAACGATGTAAGTCAGTTTTTATCGATGAAATACATATTTAAAAACCATATCTCAGATATTTAACTTATCCTCTAATAAATTACTTTCTTGCTCACTTCTCCACGTTCGGTATCTATATTAATTATCAGCATTTGTTCTTCAGCTGTAAGGTTATCTATACTTACTGAAGATGTGTTTATATTTTTAGCTGTGTAAATAAGCCTTCCCCTTGTATCAAATATCTCTATATTATCCATAAGCACCTTACCGGATGTTATATGCAGGGTTTTCCCATTTTTGTACACTATAACCTCATCTGCCGTAAGGGCTGGATTGTCAGTACCTAATGTTTCGGCCATATACACAATCTCAAACCTGCCGGTAAAGGTACCTGCGGTAGTTGCAAATGCATAGGCTGATTCTTTAAGGTTATGGGTAAGGTTTAGCAAATTATCTTTTATAAAAATGTTTTGATTGCCGGTAAACAACCCATCCACATGATCAATTGTTATAGTATAATTACCCGCCGTGTTGGTTTTTAACACAAGCGGCACAACATCAGCCGGTGCAAATGGCAAAGCACGTCCCTGAATAATCATCTCGGTACCGCTTATTACAGAGGCCAGTACTATAGGGCTGTCATTTATGTACCTTGCATCAATGCCGTTATCTTCCCCTTGTGTGGCACCCTCAATATAGCCGGCATACATTTGCGAAAAAGCATTGTTTGGCCCGGTAAGGTTCAGCCATATACCATGGCTTTCAGGCATTTGATTATTATTGTTCATCCTGAAGAACTGGTTAGAGGTATCGCTTGAGCGCATGGTATTGGTAAATGTAACATTGGCTGTACCGGTTCGCCTTACAATAAAACCCTGGGCCGTGCGAAGAATACCATTAGGGTCTTCGGCTTCCGGTTCGCCGTTCCCTACATATTGCCCGGTACTGTTTACAGTAATATAAGCCGAGTTAGGGCTGCTGGCATTATTTTTCTTTCTCCATATCCACATAATGCCATCAATAGCGCCGCTGTTAGCCGTTAAGAATGCCGGGATGCTGATTGGCGAAGGATATGGATTACCTATAAGGTTATAAGCGTTGCCTGAATTGGATAGCGTGCATACCACATTTCCGTTATTAGGCACACCTTCAAAAATACCCGGAAAGATTATGGAAACAGCACCTGAATTATAACCGGATATGCTGCTTCCATTCGGCATGCGTATAAGGTAGCCGGCGCCAGGCGTAAATGTGCCTGCTGCATTGGCGGCATTGTACTGGTCATTAGCCGTATCGTAAACAAAAAATCTCGAAGAAAGTGTAAGCGGCGAAAATTCCTGTAGTGTTTTGTTGCCGCTAACCGGTGTTGACCACATGGTATAATCCTGCCTGAATAGTTGCGAACTGTTTCGTTTTACAATGATATTACCTGTATTGGCAACATTTGAAGTTTGTATAAGGTTAGCATTATTCTCTAAAGTAAAGCTACCGCTGGCCACAGTTATAGCTCCATAAGTAGTAACTGTATTGCCTGAAGGAATAATCACTTCTGCATTATTTGTAACCTGTATGCTACAGGCATTAATATTGCCGGTTGCGGTGTAATTGCCCGAGAAAACAGCTGCAATGGATGATGTAGGCAAACCATTGCTCCATGAAGAGCCATTCCAGGTTGTAGAACTTACCGTGATAGCAACAGGCGCAGTATATACTACCGGGCAGGAACCATTTTGTACTACAGCCCTGAAATAACGTGTTGAAGTAATTACACCTATTTGTGCCGAACTTAAGGTAGCGGTAGTATTATTTATGGCTGAAGGGTTATTAAAAGTATCGTTAACCGAACGTTCCCAACGTACTATACTTCCTGAATATCCCGAAAGTGTAATTACCGATGGCGTAGTACCCGAACATATAGCCTGGTCACCCGAAAGGGTACCGGCCACCGGTGCTGCCGATACAGTAACATCAGCAGTAGCAGTAGCTACTATACCATTTGCATCGCGCACTGTAAGGGTATAAGTTGTGTTTCCTACCAATGCTGTTGATGGCATTGCGCTTGAAGCATTGCCCAAACCGTCGGACCATTCATAAACATAAGGTGCTGTGCCTCCGGTTACCTGGGTGGTAAGCGTTACAGTGTCATCCTGGCAAAAAGTACCTGCACCAATAACCGAAACAACTACATCCTGAACTGCTATACCTGTAAACACTGATGTTTGACCTGAAGTAAGCACAGCACCTGTAGCAGTAAGTGTGGTAGCGCCCAGCACACCATACTTAACCCACGGGTTGGTTATTTGGTTAAAGCTACCATTAAGCTGTGCCGCAGCAAGTGTAGAAGCTCCTCCTACAGCATCGCCGGCGATAAAAGTACCTGTAACTGTAGCAACAGCATTGCTTATGCCTGTTTGGGTTACATTCCAGTAGCGTGTAAGGTAGCTACCGGTGCTTTGGTTGTTAGGGTGTGTGGCATCAACCACGTTTACCGCAACAAAGGCACTATTAAATGTACCTGAGGTAATATTAATGGTTATAGGAGAATATGATGTGTTACTTGTCATTTCGCCTACCGGGAAGAAATAGCTTCCTGTGCCCGTATATGGCCTGCGCACTGTGCCTGTACCATCAGCCACAATCATTGTTGTGGCAGAAAAACTTCCTGCCACGGCAGCGCTGCCAAGGGTAAGGTTAAAATTATGAATTTCCAGCAATCCTGATGTAAGCGTTAATGTGCCAGACACCGTAGCATCAACACCAAGGCTAACGTTACCTGTAGTCCTGTTGATTATAAGATTACTGAATGTAGGGCTCACCGTGCCGCCAATTATCTGGTTTCCGGTGTCAATACCATTAAGCGTTAAAGTGGTTCCTGAAAGGTTTACTGCAGCATTTGTAGTAAAGTTCCCTTTAACTATAAGCGTAGATGGGAAAACAGCGCCTGTGCCGCTTATGATAAGGTTATCATAAGAACCATAACCGTCTGGCGTAACAATAGTTTGGTTGGTACCCGCATAAATAAATGTATTGTTAGCCGCACTGGTTATAAAAGTTCCGAGCTTTGTAAATGCACCTGCTACAGAAATAACATTGTTATTTAATGTCCTCAGCAATGTGCCAGTGCCTATGGTAAGGTTATTAAATGTGGTGTTACCGGCTATGGTAGCATCGGCGCTGGTGGCATTAAAAGTTACAGTACCGGTTGAAGGGTTAAAAGTACCTTTATTAATCCAGGCACCTGTAGTGCCTGTTATTGTAAACTCACCCCCGGCAGGAGAATCCAGTATGCCCCCTGCTTCAATGGTAAGTGTACCAATGGTTGTAGTAGGATTTAGTATAGGGTCGTTAGGTGTTGTGGCTGCATCTGGTATGATTACATTAGTGGCGTCGCTTGGTACGGCATTAGGTGTCCAGTTGGCTGCTGTAGTCCAGGAGTTACTAACAGAGCCATTCCATGTAGCCGTACTTACCTGAGAGTTTGCCAGCGTAAGCAGCCTTTGGCCAAAAGATGACTGGAAAAATGATACGTTAACGTTAGACAGTTCTACATAATTAGCAAATGTGCTATAATTGGACCTGCCCTGCTCTATAACCGTGAGTGGGGATACAACCACTACCCAGTCCACAAGCTTATTCTCGGTATTTCCATTCAGCTCGCTATCCAGGTAATGTGCCCTGATGATAGCTTTGGTAGCTGCACTGCCTGTGCCGCCACCGCCTGTTTGTATAAAGTCATAGGTCCTTAATATACCATCCGTTTTTCCGGCCGGTGCCTGCCCTAATACAGTTTTAAGGCTTAATGATGTTGGCAGCGTGCCTATAGGCGGTATAATGATGTTGGTATTAGGGTGCCCAAACGTATAATTCGTATTGGGCAAAATAGTATTTCTTGCTACTATACCGCTTACATCGCCTGTACCTGTGTTGGTACCAAGAGTACCAAGCGTAAGTGTAAATGTACCGGTATCAAAAGCCCCTTTAGTGGCTGATGGATTGGCATTTGGCAAATTGAGCGCGCCATTTACAGTTACATTTCCTGTAGCTGTGGCACCACCGGTTGTGGTTACGGTTACATTGTTATAAGTACCTGCAACCAGTGTTTGTGCTGCCGATGCGGCATTGAGGTTCAGGGTACCGCTACCCGACCATGTTTTGCCCGATGCAAAAGGTGTAGCAGTGGTATTTTGTGTAGTTACCGTACCATCATTGGTTATGGTAGCCAACGTGCCTGTTAAGGTATTAGTACCAAGGTTAAATGTTTGTCCGGCATCTACATTTAGTGTACCATTCACTACCGCATTGTTTCCAAGAGTAGTGGTAATTGTGCCCGATGTGCCAATGTTAAGGCTATTAAGTAAATTGGTAGTACCGGCTGTGGTCTGGTCAAAGCTAAGGGTGCGTGCTGTAGTGCCATTCACTGTAAGGTTAGATGATGCACTACCTCTAAGCCCGCCGGTGGTAGTATTAGTAACCGCACCGCTAAGCGTAAGCGTATTTGCACCAAGGGCCAGCCAGCTGTTGTTAAGGAAAGTGATATTGTTATTTACACCTGTTGTGCCCGTAAGGTTAGCATTGCCTGATACCGTAAAGTTTTCGGCTGTGCCGCTGAACGAGGCAAACGTGGTGGTTGGGTTGGCAACTATCGAAATATCGTCAAGCGCTATTTCGTCAAAAACAGTTCCAGAAACCGTAGCGCCACTCCACCTCAGATAATAATAAGAATTAGAGGCAAGGCTTAACCCCGTTATAGTAACCACCTTAAAATAAGCTTTCCAGCCGGGTACCGCATCTGCGGCGGCAGTGGTAGTTTCGTTAAGAGCTGTTATAGTGGTATAAGTACTGTTATTGGCTGAGTGGCTGAAGTTGAAACTGCTGCTGCCTGGTTGGTCGTTATAAACATATACTTTATAGCCTATACTTAGCGATGTAATGGTTGCGCCTGTTTGGTTCTGGAAGCGGAAGGTGATAGTGCCGGGTGCAAATTCGCCTGTTGCCGGCTGTACTCCCAACGCAAAATTGTTTTCTGATACCTGAAATGCATAAAGGCCACCATCTGTTTCGCCGCCGGTTGAATCGCCATTTTCGTATGATGAATCTTCGGGGCTGCTACCGCCAAATGCAAGGTTGCCACCGCTAAAGCCAGTAAATGCCCAGGAGTTAGAGCTCAGTTCGCCCAATCCGGCTACGGCACTCACGCCCCCACCGTCATACTGGCTGTTATTCACACCATCTACAGTGGTATCAAAATTTATATTATAGGCCTCGTTAGTGGTTGTAACCTGCAGGCCAAGGGGTGCATTTATTGTGCTGCGGTTACCGGTAGCCGGAGATGTTATCCTGTAGTTTTGCGTACCGCCCGAACCATTAAACTCATATATGGCAACATAATAGGCAGTAGCTGCGGTAAGGCCAGATACGGTAACCGATGTACCTATACCATTATATACCACATAGCTTGCCGAGCCAATATCAGCCCCCTGCCCGAATATAGTACCTACAGAATAACCTGTACCATCAACCGGTGTGGCTGTTGCCGCACTACCTTGTTTTACTACTACAAGGTGATTAGTTCCTACACCTGTCCAGTTAATGGTAAAGGTAGATGAAGTAACATTGGTAAACGTAACATTAGCTGCCGACGAAACCGGCTCTGCCGAAAGTACTGTGGCTGAAACTGCAACAAGTTTCGAAGCTCCACCGCTGGTAGTAAGCGTTATATTATTGCTGTAAAGCCCGGCGGGGGCAGATGCCTTAACCCTTGCATAAACTGTTACCGGCTGCCCTACCAGCACATTGCCAGTACGTGTAAGGGTAACAAAATCGGCAAAGGTGGTGTTGTTTAGCGATACCTCAAAATTAGCCGGCGCTGTAGCTATTACATCGGCAGTAAGATTAGCCCCGCTTACCGTAAAGCTTTGGCTGCCTGAAGCGGTACCTGTTGTGGTGCTCATAGCTGCCAATACATTGGTTGATGTAGATAGTGAAGGCGATGCGGGAGGGTCTATAGTAAAAGTTTGCGAGTTGGATACCGCTGTACCCGTTGCCACAGTTATAGCTGCCGTACCCGATGAAGCAATATCAGTTCCCGGAATACTGGCCGTAAGCTGTGTGGCCGATACAAATGTTGTAGTACGGTTAGAGCCATTCCACTGTATTACGGAACCCGAAGAAAAATTGCTGCCATTTACTGTAAGGGTAAATGCACCACTATTTGCCACGCGTGATGTAGGCGACAATGAATTGATGTATGGGGTAGCTACAGTAACTTTTACATTATCAAAATAAGCCGTCTGGTTGTTTTTGTTACCGGCATTCCAAAAAGTCCCCATCAAAGGCAATGATGTCCCTGTGCTGGCCGTGTTTACTGCTGAACCCTGCAAGGTAAGCGTACCGGTTTCAGGATCCTGGAAAGCGCTGCCGTCATTCCTTACAAACAGCTGCCAGGTACCTGTTGCCGGGGCAAAGGTTACTTTTATGCTAAGGTAGGTATTGCCAAAATCGGCAAGCCCGCTGGTATTGGAAGTCAGTATATTGGTAGATGTCCTTAAACCTGCCGTATAACGTATAAGCCTTATAGGATCAATACTGCCCGACTGGCCCAGTATAATTGCATAGCCTGTACCGGCAGTCGCCGTAGTGCCCGATGAGCCTGCCAGTATAAATGCCGGGGCATAATAGCCTGATGCAGGGCCTGAAGGGTTAGCACGGTTTTGCCTCATATTAAATGTCCAGGTTACCAAACCGGCATTGGAATTTAAAGTAGCAGTGTATGGAGATGCAAATGAAGCTGTGGCAGCATAAGCCAAAACCCATCCGCTGGCGTTTGATGAGCCTGATGCATCATTGCTTAGTACCATCCTTCCGCCATTAATGCCCGCACCAAAATCGGTTCCGCTGCGCAGCATAGTCCAGGTGGCACTGGCGCCTATGGGGCCATTAACATTGGTATATGTTGTACCCTGGGAGGCTGTAAAATCATCACTGAATACAGTGGTAGTTTGTGCACCTGCCCAAAATGAGGTCAGCAGCAATAAAATTAACAATTTTAACTTGCAGTTGGGTAATGATAAAATCATAGGCAAAATATTTATTTTTTAAATATATTTAAATATATATACCCTGCAAGTTAGAAAACAATAACAAAAAGGCCTAAAAATTAACAATTGTTAAACAAACAAGCATGATTTAACTGGCTGCAGTAATGCTATGCTTGTTAAAAAATGTATAAAACCGATTCAGATACATTCTTTTTGTTAACTGTTGTCAACTTTCAGGCTCAAAAATGTGGGGAAAATTTCAGTAGTTTTTATTTAGTTATTGCATAATTATTTTGCGGTTATATGTACCATTTTCGGTAACTATCCTTATTATTATCACCTCTCCTTTTACCGGCAATAAATTAAAGCTGGTTTCTGTAGTTCCCACTTCAGCGGCATAAAGCTGCCTTCCGCTTACATCAAATGCTTCCACCTTTTTCATTGCCTCAAATCCGGATTTAAGATTTACCTTACCATTACCGGCCCAAGCTATGACTGAGTTATCATCAGCAAAATCTTTATTGCCAAGGGCAACATTATTGTAAATAATCTCAAACCTGTTATTAAAAGTGCCCGCGGCAGTATCAAAAGTATATGCGCCTTCCGTAAGGTTATGCACAATGTTGGTATAACTGTCTTTAAGGTAAACCGTATTTTGCAGCAATACCCCTTCAGTATGGTCTATCTCAATTTTAAAAGTGCCTGTATCGGCCGATTTAAAACTTAGCGGGATAACATCATCCTGACGGAAAGGAAGTGCCTTACCCTGAATAATAAATTCTTTATTATTCATGTAGGATGACAACGCCGTAGCCCTTGGGGTGATGTATTGAGCATCAGCATTATCCTCGCCATCTGTTGCCCCTTCTACATATCCTGCATATAGCTGTGATACAAACTTGTTGTTCTGCAAAAGGTTTATCCACATACCATGCCTTTCGGGTGCTGTATTGGCATTCTGTCCATTCCTGAAAAAAATATTGGAAGTATCATTAAGCCGCATGCCATTATTAAAGTTGGCCGTAGTTCCGGTTGGGTTTGAATTTACTTTTACCAAAAATCCCTGCCCTTGCCGTATAACTCCGTTAGGGTCTACCTCCGTACCGGGCTCACCATTGCTTACATATACTCCAAAACTGTTTATTGCTATATAATGCTGTGGCGTGGTAGTATCATTTTTTTTCCGCCATATATACAATGTACCTTCAAGCGTACCCAGGTTTTGGTTTAAGAACTGTACAGCATCTATAGGTGATGGGTATGGGTTGCCTATAAGGTTGTATCCGCTGGAGGCAGCTGAAAGCGTGTAGCTTATATCGCCATTGTTTGGCACCCCGGTAAATACCCCTTCCCATATCGTGCCGGGTATGGTGCTGTTTACATAAGCAGGATGATTAGCACCAATGCGTATAAGGTATCCTTTTGCCAGGGCAAAAACATCGGTTAGCGGATTAACTGTGCCCGTACTGCTGCCCAAATAACTGTCCTGCTGGGTATCATACACATAAAAACGGTTGTTAACGGTTTGCGGTGAAAAGCTTTTGAGCGTTTGAGTGCCCGTAACCGGCGATGACCACATAGTATAATCCAACAGATAAAGTGGTGTTGTTTGCCTTTTTACCGAAATATTACCGGTATTTACTGCATTGGTAAGCTGCAGCAAATTGGCATTGTTATGAAGTGTAAAGCTTCCGCTGGTTACATCTAATGCGCCATGTAATGTAATTGTTTTTCCTGAAGGTATCGCTACCACAGCATTGTTGCTCACCTGGCAATAGCAGCCATTAACGTCCTGCATTTCGCTATAGTTGCCGGTCATATAAATTCCGGTATCTATATCCGGCACACCATTGTTCCATGAAGTACCGTTCCAGGTGGTTTTTTTGGCAGTTACCGAAGCTACGTCAGAATATACCGGCTGGTACATAGCATTGCCCACTACAGCTCTAAAATAGGTTGTTTCGTTTACTGCCCCTATAGCCGCGCCTGATAAAGAAGCAGTGGTATTGCTAATAGTTACCGGGATAGTAAATGTCATATCAGCAGCGCTTTCCCAGCGGATAATGTTGCCGGTATAGCCTGACAGTGACAATCCAGTAGGCACATTTCCAGGGCATAGTGCCTGAGATCCTGTTATTGTACCACCTACAGGAGGTTCTTCAACCACTACATCGGCATGCGCAATAGCGCTAATTCCATATTTATCGGTTACGGTAAGCGTATAGGTAAAGGTTCCCGGTGTGCCCGTAGGAGCAGTAATATTGGCAGTAGTACTGCTTTGTGACCATAAGTAAGTATATGGGCTGCTGCAGCCTGTAACATTTGATACCAAAGTTACACTATCATTAACCATATAGCTGCCACCCCCGGTGATAGATACACCAAGGTTGCTTTTTACAATACCATACAGGTCAATAGTCTGGTTAATTTCAACACTGGCCAGCCCGGTAAGCTTCAGGGTTATCCTGTCTGCGGCGCCGCTTGGCGTAAAAGGTATTGACACTACCTGCCCCTGGTTGAATAACCCCAGCAAATCCAGGTTTAGCAAGGAGTTTATACTAACCGGCTGCCCCACTTGTGTAGAGCCATTATGCGCCACAACTGTAATGTTACTGAGAAGCCCGAGGGCAATAAGGTCGGGGTTGACACTCATTTTTATATAATACATATCAGAGGCTGAAGCCGGGCCTTCAAAATAAACCGTTTGCTGAACCGATGCCGCCACACCCAGCAACCCAAGCCCCAGCTGAGATGAATTGGTAAGGTTGGCATCAATAGCATTTTTAGCGTTAAAAACTCCTGCTGTGCCTAATTGTAAAAGGCTTAGCGAAATACCATCGCCACTGTAGGACGTAAGCGCACCCAATCCACAAGCGGCAGTATTTGAAACATAAAATGCTTCATACACATCAAGCCGCTTGGTTACACCCAAAGCAATTAGTGCGCCCAGCCTGTTAGTTAGCCTGATACGATTATATTGCACATCAGGAGTAATCACCACAAAATACTCGCCCAAATCATTCTGGGCAATACGCAGCTTGTCGCCGGCAAAGGCATTTGCTACTTCGCTCCTGCCCTCCAGCACTACATTGGTGCCATCTTTAGCCTGAACGGTAAATTGCTGGCTGCCTGTTAACACTACACCAACCACTGTGTTTAAAAGGCCGCCAAGCGTACCACCCACAAGTGGAGCAAGTATATTATCATCAGCGCCAATTTTTACATACGATGTTGTATTGGCCGCCAGGGTTGTAGGAAACTGTAGCTCCATGTACCCTTCATAGGCCCCGCCAACCACCACTATACCCGAATAGGCTTTAATCCTTGCACGGGTAGTCAGGTCGCTATCTGCAGCATTAGCTTTATTTTCAATATGGCTTTCTGCTGAAACACTTTGAATAGAAGCATAAACTTTAGTTTGTGCGTATGCAGTGTTTACGGATAATACTGTTAAAAACAGCATAATAATTGAGGTTAAGTAATTGATTTTCATAACGTATCATTTTTCACTGATTACACATTACAAAGTAAATTCAGAGAAAAATGACACCGGAAATATTGTGAAATCGTCCGACCAAAGTAGCATTTCGTTCGATGAAATGCATTCCTTTAAGATTAGCCAACCTACTGGTTTTCAAAATAATAACAGCAATATTAAACCTTACAGTTTACTGTTTCAATATCTGTTATGCACAAAAAAAAGACCCCTGTGTTTCCACAGGGGCCTTACTATTTAACTATTAAAAAACTTTAAAAAATAATCTTTTTGCTTACAGTGCCGTTCTGGGCCGTTTTTACCTGAACTATAAGCACCTGCTGCTGGGCAGTAATGTTAGTTATTGTAGCTTCTGCGCCATTTACCTTTTGGCTGGCAAGGAGCCTGCCGCGGGTATCAAATACTGAAATTTCAGAAAGGTCAGCAGTACCGGCGTTTACCTTTAAAGCACTGCCTTCTTTATAAACTACTATACTATCAGCGTTAAGCACAGGGCTATCAGTACCAAGAGCCTCATTGGCATACACAATTTCAAACCTTTCAAGGAATGTACCTGTACCTGTAGTAAAGGTATAAGCACCGTCAAGTAAGTTATGAACCGTGTTGGCTACATTATCCTTAATGTATATTGCCTGCCCGGTTGTAAGGAACAATCCGTCAACGTGGTCAAGCGTCAGCGTGTGGCTGCCTGCTGTTACCGCTTTGTAGCCCATAGGAACAACATCGGTAGTAACAAAAGGCAATGCACGGCCCTGCAGGGCATATTTTCCGCCGTTTATAACACTGAATAAAGATGCATTGTTAGTAGCAAGGTACTTACTGTCAATACCTGTATCAAGGCCATTGGTAGCGCCTGCTGCATAGCCCACAAGCGCCTGGCTGAATGCGCCGTCGGCATTGGTTAGGTTTACCCAAATCCTGTGCCTTTCAGGAGCACTACCGCCCTGGTTGCCGTTCCTGAAAAACTGGTTGGCAAAGTTGCTTTCGCGCATGGCGTTATTAAATGTAAGGCTGGTTCCTGTAGCATTCACTATAAAGCCCTGCCCTACCTGTATGTGGCCGTTTGGCGTAGCTACACCGGCAGTGGTGCTGTTACCGCCAAGTACCCTGTTATAGGTAGCATACGTATCAGTAGCGCTGCCATTGGTTTTCCTCCAAAACCAAAGCGTACCTTCAATATTGCTGCTGTTGGCATCAATAAAGTCATCCGCATTTATTGGCGATGCATAAGGGTTACCCACTGCATTATAACTATCGGCCGGTGTGGTGTCGTTCAAGTCAAGCGTTACGCTGTGCTCACCGGTATTCAGCCCACCTTCATATTTTCCTGACCATACCGCAGGCGCCGTTGGGTGGTTCCATGGCATGCGTATCAGGTAACCTTTACCAAAGGCAAACTGGCTACCGCCTGATATAGCCTGGTAATTGTTGCTATCGGTAACATACTGGTAGAAACGGCTTGAATCAGTTAGTGGTGAAAACACGTTCATAACCTGCCCGCTTACCGGAGATGACCATATTTTATAGTCAAACCTTTGTAGCGGGTTACTGTCCCTAAATACTGTAAATGTACCTGTATTGGTTGCTGTTTCATCAATCTGTATAAGGTTACCATTGCTCATTACAACCAAGCCTCCACTATTTTGAAGGGTAATACCACGCCTTATGGTAAGCAGTGTGTTAGGCGAAACGCGAAGCGTATCACTCTGCACCGTTAGCATATTAGCACTGAAAGCACCGTTTGTAGCGGTTGTATAATCACCTGCTATTACTGCATTGTCAGCAAGGGTAGGCACTGTACCGGCAGACCATGCTGTACCGTTCCATGTATTTACAACACCCGTAGTTACATTAATCACATTTGAATTAGATGATGTAACCGCACCGTTTACTGACCTTACCCTGTAGTGGTAGTTGGTACCTGCTGTAAGCCCGGTTACGGCATCAGATGTTGCTGTAACTGTTTTACTATTATAGTTGGTAACATATACCGGCACGCTTGCCTGGTAATCAATCACTAAATCATCAAAAGAAAGGTTACCTGAAGATTTTGTGTAAGTAAACCTGAACTTAACTATGTTTGACGGTAGTGCAGGCGATGATGCCGAAGTATAGGTCCTGGTAGCTGCTGTAGTTGGAATAGAAGTAATATTCTGTATAGTAACCCATGATGAACCGTTATATCCTTCTACAAGTAAGGCACTGGTTGCATTGGTTCCCTGGCCTTTGATCCAGAAACTTAACGATGTAGCAGGGCCAGACAAGGTTGGTGTTTCCACCCTGTCATTAGTAGCGTCAAATCCTATTGAAGGAGATGCAGCGCCATAGTTGCCTGTTGATGTATAAGTACTTCCTATGCCTGTAAATGTATAACCATCAGGAGCTGTAGTACCACCTGAAAAACCTTCGGTTGCAGTAGCCGCCTCAGTTGTGGTTGTATATACATCAAGCCTGTAGCTTGTAGCATCGCTTTCTGAATTCCAGTTAGCCGTAAAGCTATTGGTAGTTACATCGGTAGCTGCTGTAGCCACCGGGGCAGATAAAGATTTTGAAACTTTAATATTGAAGGTAAAGCTTGTAAGCGTGTTTTTAGCATCATAATCATACAAACGCACGTAGTATGTGGTAGATGCGCTTAGCGCCTGTGTTATCGTTTCAATGTTGCCGGCAGTATCATCAGCACAGGCAATGTTGGTACCTGTACAAGCGCCTGAACGCAGGTCAAGCACCAGGTCAATATCTGCACCGCCATCAGCAGTAATAGTATAATCGCCTGCACCTGTAGTTGTAAAGCTGTACCAAACATCATCATCAGCATTACCGGTAGCGCCGCAGGTTATAGCAGCAATGCTTTGGGTAGCATTTTCAAGCGTGCCCTGCACATAAGCCGCATTAAGCGTAAGCGCTGTAGCGCCGGTACAATCATCATTTGCCGGTGGCGGTGCCGTAACGTTTCCGGTGGCGCTCATAGTTACGGTGGCTTTACCGCCCGATACGGTAACGTTTTGCGTATAAGTACCTACCGAAAGGCCTGACTTTAGCCTTACCCATGCCGTGTTTGGAGAAATAGTACCGGTACCGGTATAGGCAAGTGTGGCAGATGTGCCAAAACCTGTGGTTGCACTTGTTGTTGAAACCTCAAAGTTGCTTGGTGCAGCAATAGTAAGCGTGCCGCCGCCTGCCTGCAGGTTGTTGCCGCTGCCTACGGTAAAGCTTTGCGCTGTTGAAGGGCCTGCACCTAAAATATAGTTTAATCCTGTAACGCTGGTTGGGGTTGTGCTTAGCGTTTCGTTTACCGCAGTTATAGTTAGGTTGCCTGTAGTAAGCGCGCTGCCCGAAGTGGTAAGCTGGCTGGTAGCCACCGTAACATTAAAGTTGGTAACGTTAGAGTCAATATCACCTGTATAGGCAAAGTGCAGTGTAGCCACTGTGCTACTTGTACGGTCAACCGATGAAAGGGTAAGCCCTGAAGGGGCATTATTTAATGTAAAGCCTGCTGTAGATAGCGAAGCTGCATAAGTATCGTTAGTAAGGGTTACGGTAGCTGTAGCAGTGCCTGCCGTAAGCGCTACTTCGCCCAGGGTACCGCCCAATGCAGCCGAAATTACCGGCGCTGTTACCGAACCTGAAAGCGTCATGGTTTTTGATGTAGCACCGGTGCTGGTTACATTAACCACTTCGCTATTATAGTTGCCTGCGCTAAGCCCGGCCTTAAGCCTTGTGTAAATAGTAGTTGTGCTTACTGTGCCACCGCTTTGGGTTAAAGTTATGGTAGGCTGGCTTACAAAGCTGCCGCCTGTGCCTGTAGAAATCTCGTAATTGGTAGTTGCTGCTACCGATATATTGTTAGTAAGGTTAGTACCGCTTACTGTGAACGATTGCTCAGCCGAAGGGCCACTGCCCGCCACATAAGTAAAGCCGGTAAGCGTTGAGCCGCTTAGGGTAATGGTTGGGGTAGTACCGTTTGACCATGTTAATGAAAAATCATCAATTCCGTAGGTATCACGGTTACCGCTTCCCGCTGAAGCCAGCGTTACAACCCTTATATAAACATTTCCAGCAATATTATCTATGGCACTGCCCAGGCTATAGTTTCCTGTTGTGCTGCCAAATGTACCCGGGTCGGTATATGTGCCGGCTGTAGTCCACGCAGTTCCATTTGTAGAATACTGAACCAACCAGGAATTCGTCCTTGGCTGCACTTCAAGCATTTGGTGCTTTAGCTGAATAGAGAATCCGGTTTTACCGGTTGTATTAGCCAATTGCAATTCAAAAGCTGCGCCCGGATCTCCAAAAGAACCACTCATCCTCACTGCCAAAGCTCTATCTGATGATGCGGCCTGTGCAGTAGCATCGCTTGATGATGTTAAGCCTTCAGAAGAAGCAGCGTTTCTGAAGTTGCCCGAAGTGCTGCTCCAAACTGTTGTTGCTGTGGTTAAAGTTGCAACAGAGCCCCTTGCACCTGATGTAGCGCCGGTCCTAACTGTCCAACCTGTAGGTAATCCGCTACCAATACCATCAAAATCCTGAGTGTAAGATGTGCCTGCCGGAAGCGTTAACTGCCCCCACATTGCTGTACCTGTCAGCATTACCACCAGGAACATCAGCCTAAATTGTAATTGTTTGATCATAAATAGTTTATAATGTGCGTTAGCGCAGGCTTTCCCCATTCCTGCCAAACGGCAAAGTTAATTTTTTTTTCTTACCAAAATTAATTTTCAATTAAGTATTTCTTAAACAAATGTTACTTTATTGTTAATACTATCAACAAGATAGCTGTTTTAGCCCGTAAATACTGATAATTCATATTTTAAATAAATTAACATTAAAAATCGAATAACATCTGCTTAACACTAACCCTATATATAAAAAAACTCCCGCCAACTTAATGACGGGAGGAAAACCCGGTAAACCACACCTTACCTTAATTTGCCCGGGTTTTTTAAATTTTTGGGGCGCAATTATTCTATACGAAATATCTTAATATCTGGATTTATATTTCAAAATTTTAACAACTGCAAATATATACAGGGTTATCTGACATATTTGCTAATTGAGGACTATTTTTTTTGTTATATTTCCATAATTGGTTACAACCTCAACCAGCAACACCTGATTTTGCGCGGCAATACCGCCAATAGTAAGGGCAGTTTTATTCACTTCAGCCCCATACAATTGCCTGCCATGCACATCAAATACCGTAACATGCTTTATTTCATCCTGACCTGCATTTATGGTAATGCTGCCCTGCTGCGCATATACTATAACATTGCGCATTCCATTTGCAGTTTCTGCCCTGCCCAATGCCGCCTGTGGCTGGTAAACCACCTCAAACCTGTCAGCAAACGTGCCCTGCGCTGTAGCAAAAGCGTAGCCCCCATCAGAAAGGTTATGAAGTATGCCGGCATAATTATCTTTTAAATAAACAGCCTGCCCCTGGGCAAACAACCCATTTACATGATCTATACTTATGGTGTAATTGCCGGCGGTAACTGTGCGTAGCTGCAGCGGCACTACATCAGCCGCATCAAACGGCAATGCGCGGGCCTGTATAACATATTCTTTAGTATTGATTAGCGAAGCCAGCACTACCGGCTTGTCATTTATATATAGTGCATCAAGGCCCGCATCTGCCCCCTGGGTTGCCCCGTCAATATAACCGGCATACATTTGCGAGAAAATGCCGCCCGGCCCGTTAAGGTTAAGCCACAGACCATGATTTTCCGGCATGGCATTGGCCTGCGGGTTATTCATCCTGAAAAACTGGTTGGCCGTATCGGTACTGCGCATGCTGTTGGTAAATACCACATCGGTAGCAGTATACCCGCTTTTCAGTTTTACTATAAAACCCTGACCGGTGCGCAAAATGCCTTCAGGGTCTTCCTGCTCGGGTGCGCCATTGCCGGTATATATACCTGCACTGTTTACAGTTACATAGGCCGTATTGGGCGAACTGTTGGTTTTGCGCCATATCCATATAGTACCATCAATAGCATCGTTGTTACCGGAGCGGAAAGCCGCCAGGCTTATGGGTGATGGATAAGGGTTGCCAACAAGGTTGTAGCCATCAGCATCGGTAGAAAGGGCTACTGCAATATTACCGTTATTGGGCACACCGGTAAAAAGCCCATTAAATATCATGGTAGCTGTACCCTGCTGATAAGCTGCCGGCGACCCGGAGATAGTACCCGCAGGTGTTTCGCCATCTGGCAGGTAAGCGCCGTTGGGCATGCGTATAAGGTAACCTTTGCCACTACCGAAAGATGATGATGCCGAAACACTATTATACTGGTTGGTAGTGGTATTATAGGTATAAAACCTGTCTGAAAGAGTTACCGGGGAAAAACCCGAAAGGACCTGCGATGCTACAGGAGATGACCACATGGTATAATCGCCCCTGTAAAGCGCCGAGCCATTGCGGTACACTTTTACATTACCCATGTTGCCATTGCTTGTTGTTGCCGTGCCCTGCAAAAGGTTGGCGTTGTTTTGAAAAGTTATAGTGCCGCCGCTATTGGCCACATTGCCATTTACCGTAAGGTTTTGTCCATAGGCTACAGTTAGCGGTACTGCATTTACCGTAAGGTTGCCCTGGGCCGTTACATGGCCTGCCAGTGTTTTAGTGTCAGTACCCGATAGTATCAGGTGTCCGTAAGAACCGTTGAGCGATGCAACGGATTGTATGCCCCCATTATATTCTACCGTACTGGCTGCACCCGGTGTATGGGTGCTATAGTTGGCCGGGAAACTGTTGGTTCCGCCTATTTTTAGCGTGGCGCCATCAGCTATGGTAAATGTACCGCCGGCGCTGGCGCGGTTTAGTGTATAAGTGGCAAGGTCAAGTATACCGGCATTTACTGCTACACTTCCTGCTACATTTGTATTGCCCTGCAGTGTTTTAGTCCCGGTGCCCGAAATTACCAACTGGCCATATCCGGCAGCATTAAGCTGTGCTATTACCTGGCTGCTGCCGCTATATTCTATAATGGAAGAAGTGCCTATAGTATGTGTGGCAAAGTTACCCGGCAATGTGTTGGTGCCTCCAATTTTTAAAGTGGCACCATCAGCAACCGTAAGGCTGCCGCCGGAAGTTGCCCTGTTGAGAGAATATGCAGCCATATTAAGCGTACCGGCTGAAACGGAAAGATTGCCGCTGATAGTCCTGTTACCGCTAAGGGTAATAATGCCACTATTTACTGTAACCGTTGCCGGGCCTGAAACTGCCGGCCACTCAGCTGATGCAGTATAACTGCCTGTAATAGTATAAACTAACGAACCGCCTGAACCATATTTTATTGATGCGCCTGAACCTAAAGACAGGGTAACACCTGATGAAAGGTTTAATGTGCCGTTGATAGTAAGCGATTTGCCGGCTGCCACCGTAAGTGTACCTCCGGTAAGGGTAAGGCTGCCTATTGTTTCGTCCTGGTTAACGTTTAAACTGCCTGATGATAGGTTTACCGATGCTGCATCAGGTATAATGTTGGCTGTATTCCAGCTCAGCGCACCGCCATTTATAGTATAATTGGTTGACGCCAAAGCTACCGAAGATGCCAGTTCACCACCTGAAACCGTAACGCTGCCACTAAAGCCCTGGGAGCCGTATAATGACATGGTACCACTGCCCTGCTTTACAAGGCTGCCTGTACCCGAGATAGAATTTTGGTAAACGGTGCCGCTCCACCCACCGGAAACTGTTAGTGTACCACTACCTAAAGCTATAGTGCCGCCATTGCCGCTGCCGGTTTCCTGTACTGATGCTACTGTGGCGTTAACGCCGTTCAGGTCCAACGATGCGCCATTGCTTATATATACGTTAGAACCCACACCCAGCGTGCCGGAGCCGGTAAGCTTTATACTACCGCCATTAATGCGGGTATTACCAGTATAAGTATTGTTAGCCGAAAATGTAATTGTGCCTGTACCTGATTTGGTAACCGCGTTGGCATTGCCTACAGTGGTAGAGTTGGGTATAAAACCATCTGTAATCGCGCCATCAAAAGTAGATGAGCCGTTTCCGTTACCAATCTCTACAATACCGGTTGATTTCAGCGAGGCATTTTTCCAGTACATGTCGTTTCCGCCCCCGCTGGTCTGGTTCCATATTACAAAACTCTGTATGTTGCCCGAAGCGCCGGGAGAGTTGGCCAGCACCATATCATAGCTTGTTGCACCATTGGCAGATGATA
This sequence comes from Flavobacterium sp., assembly GCA_041916875.1. Classification (GTDB taxonomy): domain Bacteria; phylum Bacteroidota; class Bacteroidia; order Flavobacteriales; family Flavobacteriaceae; genus Flavobacterium. The sequence continues at coordinate 24,096 of JAYRYS010000004.1, read as the reverse complement.
TGGTCATATTAACTGTTTTGGCCGACGTAAGCTTTATTTTGAAAGTAACATCCTGCCCGGGCGTGGCAAAGCCGGCTCCATTTCCTGAAGCTGCCGAAAACCAGTTGCCGTTTACACCACCGTCATTTTTATTGATTTGGAATTTTGCCCTTTGCAGTGAATTGTAATTGCTGAATGCCGATGATGAAGTACCTCCGTTAAACGAAATTCCGGCATTTGACCCATTAAAAAACGAAGTGGAATTACCAACATAACAGGTTATACTAAACTCATCGCCTACCTGCATAGGCCGGGCAGAACCGTTATTGCCGCTGGCAGCTGTAGTAAACGTGCGGAACACCGCCACACCCGGATCGCCGGTGTAGCCACCCCCACCGCCGTTGGCATAAAGGCCCATCTCGGCAGAACCATTATTGTAAGCACCGGCAAAATAAGAGCCGTTGGTATTGGCGGTGCGTGTAGCATTATAGCTGCCGGTTTGCGTATCATAATCCAAGGTTATCTGCGCATAGCCTGAACTAAAAATGCAAAAAATAAAAAATAGTAAAACATGCTTCATAAATCATCATTTTGCGATAGTATAAAGTTAAAAATGAAGACGTTGCAAACATCTTAACATTAACTTTACAGTAAAGCTACATCTATTTTATGAATACACATTATAACATTTTTTTAACACTGCAACTACAACGTTTTCGTGTTGAAAAGTTTATACAATGAGAAATATTTTCCCTATAAAATATGAATCAGCAAATAATTTTACTAAAAAAATAAATCAATCTTAATTTATAACATTGAGTTGCTCATTTAAAATTTAGATAAACAATATCACCACCTCAATACTACTCATGGATTATGAAATATTCATCATTAAAAAACAGACCGAAGGGTAAAAAGCCTTACATTATCCAAAAACTCTATCCATTAAAAATTTACCGTATCTTTGCACCCTAACGTTTTGCTTATGGAAACTGTTTTAGATACCGCAAGGCCTACAGCCGCCAACGGGCTGCTGACACCAAAGCCGAAATGGCTGCGCGTAAAACTGCCAACCGGACAAAAATATACCGAACTTCGCGGGTTGGTAGATAAATACAACCTGCACACTATATGTACCTCCGGCAGCTGCCCAAACATGGGCGAATGCTGGGGCGAAGGTACCGCTACTTTTATGATACTGGGTAATATATGCACGCGTTCCTGCGGCTTTTGCGGCGTGAAGACCGGAAGGCCGGAAACCGTGGACTGGGATGAGCCTGAAAAAGTGGCACGCTCCATAAAGCTGATGAACATAAAGCACGCAGTAGTGACGAGTGTGGACCGCGATGACCTTAAAGACGGCGGCTCTATCATTTGGGCAGAAACCGTAAAGGCTATCCGCAGGATGAACCCTACCACTACACTTGAAACCCTTATACCTGATTTCCAGGGTATAGAGCGCAACATAGACCGTATTGTGGAAGTTGCCCCTGAGGTGGTTTCCCACAATATGGAAACTGTTAAAAGGCTTACCCGCGAGGTGCGCATACAAGCTAAATACGAGCGCAGCCTTGAGGTACTGCGGTACCTGAAAGCCACGGGCATCAACCGTACCAAATCAGGCATTATGCTTGGACTTGGCGAAACCGAGGAAGAAGTAATACAAACCATGCATGACTTACGCGATGTGAACCTTGATGTGCTTACTATAGGCCAATACCTGCAGCCCAGCAAAAAGCACCTGCCTGTAAAAGAGTTTATAACACCTGACCAATTCAAGAAATATGAGGAAATAGGTTTGAACCTTGGTTTCCGCCATGTAGAAAGCGGGGCGCTGGTTCGTTCATCATACAAAGCGCAGAAACATATACTTTAGTTTTGTTTCAGGTTTAAAGTTTCAGGTTAAATAACATGCAAAAAATAGTTTACACCGCTGATTTTGTCACTTTGAGGAAGGCCTATATTGAAGTAAAAACTTTTATAGAAGCAGAAGCCTGGGATAACGAAACCGTAATCCTGAAAACAGCAATTGCAGAAGATCTGGGAATGTATGGTGATGATAATTTTGAGCTGTTGGAAAAGTTTGCAAGCAAATACAATCTGGATATCGAAAGTTTTGATTATAGCAAACATTTTCTATACGAAGGTGAGCTATTCAATAACAAAGCATTTAATCTTGGCGTTTTACTCCTTCCAATCTGGATTATTGAAAAATTATCTTTTGGCTTACTAAAAATCTATCCGCACAAACTATTTGATGGATTATATCGACCCACTACCGATTGCACAATGCGCCAGATGTTAAGTTGGTATCTTACAAAAAAATACATTTCTTCTGAAAATTTAACGATAAAGTTAGTCCACTAAGCAGTCTAATGAAAATTCCACTGCTATACATCCCAGGGACAAAGGTTAAAAAATTCCTTCATATTGAGCCCGGCCATACTGCTGATAAGCCTGTAATATCATTAGGATGCGACTGCCACCCTGCCTGGATATTGAAAAAATTACACCTGCGCAAATCAGGCTATCCTTTTGACTGGCTGGATACACAGGCACATTTGGGTTTGGAATATGTAAACCAAAACATCAAGACGCACTTCAGCCATTACCTGGAAAATATTACTAAAGATGCTGACGGAAACATCATTGCTGAAAGATACCCGTATGCCGTAATGCTTCACGAAACCGACCTAACTGCCGGTTCTCCCGCGATGGCAAAGCTGGAACGCCGCGTAGAACGGTTCAGGAAACAATTTGAAGAAGGCAATAATCGCTACCTGTATAACCTGCCCGTTGACAAGATTAAAGATGAGGCGCAGGCAGATAGTTTCCTGTCGTCAGTAGCCAGGTTTACAGCTTTGATGAAGACTGAGGACAGCCTTCACATTATCCTCCGCTACAATGAAAGTACAGATGAATACATCTCAATTTCTGAAAAATTACTTGCCGGGCTAAAAGGCTTGCCAAACACACACACAACGCAGTATGTAAGGAAGCTTAAAAAATTTGGCCTATGGGGCAATGCTGCTGAATATCCCGCTTTGTTTAATGAATTGAATATCCCCATAAAACGTACATTTACTAAAATATACGTCAAATAAACTGACATGACCAAAACTAAAATTGCCATAAACGGTTTCGGGCGCATAGGGCGCAACTTCTTTCGCCTGCTGCTGAACCACCCCACCATACAAGTTGTTGCTATAAACGACATTGCCGATGCCAAAACCATGGCACACCTGCTTAAGTATGACAGCATACACGGCATACTGCAGGCTGAAATATCACATTCTGACGATGCCATTGTGGTTGACGGCACACCCTACCCTTTCCTTCGCCACAAAAATGCTGAGGATATTGACTGGTCAAAGCATGATGTGGATATTGTAATTGAGGCTACAGGCAAGTTCAAAACTCTGGAAGATGCCAACAGGCACATTGCCTCTGGCGCTAAAAAGGTGATACTTTCTGCCCCGGCGGAAGATGACCGCATAAAAACCATTGTGCTTGGCGTTAACGACCATATAATTGATGGTACGGAAACCATACTATCCAACGCCAGCTGTACTACGAACAATGCCGCCCCAATGATGAAGGTAATCAATGACCTTTGTGGTATTGAGCAGGCCTACATTACGACAGTTCACAGCTACACAACCGACCAGTCCCTGCACGACCAGCCGCACAAAGACCTGCGCAGGGCTCGCGGGGCAGCACAAAGCATAGTACCTACAACCACCGGCGCCGCCAAGGCGCTTACTAAAGTTTTTCCTGAATTTGAAGGTAAAATAGGTGGTGGTGGCATACGTGTACCGGTGCCTGATGGTTCACTTACCGACATTACATGTTACGTAAAGCGCGAAGTAAGTATTGAAGAGATAAATGCGGCGTTTAAAGCTGCCGCAGAAGGCCCGCTAAAAGGTATTTTGGCCTATACGGAAGACCCCATAGTATCGGTTGACATATTGGGCAACCGCAACTCCTGTTTGTTTGATTCCCAGCTTACATCGGTTATTAATAAGATGGTAAAGATTGTTGGTTGGTATGATAATGAGATTGGATACTCATCAAGGCTTATTGACCTTGTACTTAAAATAAAATTTTAAACATTCATAATTTATATTATAAATTGATATATATTTATCTAATCTTGATGTCATTAAATAAAATTCTCCCTATGAAAAAGATTTTACTATTTATATACTGTATTACTTCGGTTTTTTGCCAGGCCCAAAATATAAACTTAGATTCTACTTTTAATCCTGAAGACACCGGATTTAATAATTACAGGAGCGGCTTTGGCACGTGCATACTCCAACAGCCTGATGGTAAATTGATTGTGGGAGGTAGTTTCACAAACTATAATGGTGTCAACAAAAAACAAATAATACGTTTAAATCCTGATGGTTCAGTTGATATGGGTTTTGGAATTAATGTTCCCAATGTTTATCAAACTAACATATCAGCTATGAATATACAGGCAGACGGAAAATTGCTTGTAAGCGGAGATTTTAATTTCTACACCTCTAACACCTCTTATCAAAATTTAGTCCGTTTGAATACAGATGGTACATTAGATACCAGCTTTACTAATATAGAATTAGGCCCAGGCACAAATATTAGCCGTAATATTTCAAGAATATTGATACAGCCTGACGGAAAGATAGTGATTACAGGCGATTTTATAAGCTATAATGGTACACCGCGTAAGGGTATTGCCCGACTTAATGCTGATGGGTCTCTTGACACCAGTTTTAATCCGGGCACAGGAGCTACGTTTGGAATAGCAGTATCTGGCTTTGAAGAAGGTATCGCTGCGGCTGCATTGCAGGCCGATGGAAAAATAATTATATCGGGCAATTTCAAAGCTTATAATGGAGTAGGCCGAAACTTTGTAGCACGCATTAATCCTGATGGTTCTTTAGATCAAAGTTTCGATCCCGGTTTAGGCTTTGCTTTCTCATCTGCAAACCCAAGTTCAAATTTGGTTGGCATTGGAGATGTAGCAATTCAGGCAGATGGTAAAATTTTGGTAGCCGGGAAATTTTCCAGTTATAATAACGTATCTGCCAAAAGCATAGTAAGAATTAATACTGACGGCAGTTTAGACAGTTCATTTACCTCAGGAAACGGATTTACTTACACAAAAACAGTTATGGGGCCACCTTTAGTGAGCCCCGCAGAAATCAATAAACTTATAATTCAGCCAGACAGTAAAATAATAATAGGAGGAAATTTTGACAAATATGACAACGGCAATGCAAGTAGACTAATCAGGCTTAATCAGGACGGATCTGTTGATTCTTCATTTAATATTGGTACAGGTTTTATTGTAAGGGCTGTTACCCTTTATGACAATTTTGCGTCAGTAGATGCATTGCATTTAAATACAGATGGAAGCATTTTTGCAATCGGAGGGTTTACATCAGTCAATAATTTCACCAGGTTCGGAATCGTTAAATTGAGCAGCAATGGCGAAGTGGGAAGTTTTGGCACCGGTACAGGAGCCAATGGCGATGTAAAATGCTCGGCCGTACAGCCTGACGGAAAAGTAATTTTAGGAGGAAATTTTACAGACTTTAACGGAGTTGCCAAGAAAGGGATTGTAAGAGTAAATATTGACGGAAGCATTGATAATAGTTTCATGACGGGAAGCGGAATTTATGGTGACGTATGGGACTATTTTACTTGCTCACATAACGGTGCGGTTAACACTATATCCTTTCAGCCGGATGGTAAAATATTAATTTCCGGCACCTTCAAATCCTATAATGGTGTACAAAAAGAATCAATACTTCGCCTTTATCCTGATGGTGCTTTGGATACCGCTTTCACCATTGCTCCAGCTTCAAGTGAATGGCAGGTTGTTGATGTTGCCTCACAGCCTGACGGTAAAATTCTATTAATTGATTCAACTAATCAGCTTAAGCGCTTTAACCAGGATGGCTCAGCTGATGCTACATTTTCTCCACAATCTGCCCAGAAAAAATTTATCCTTCAAACGGATAATAAAATTGTTTATTTTACAGGCTCATCTGTTAAACGCCTTAATAGTGACGGTACAACGGATTCAGGATTTGCGACGGTTACAATTCAAAATGTTATAGATATAAAAATACAAGCCGATGGTAAAATAATTATATGCGGCAATTTTAATACAGTTAATAACAGTAACATTAACAAATTTGTAAGGCTTCTACCTAATGGGGATTTGGATTATTCCTTTGTACCTCCGTCAAATAATACATCAGACCGTATCTATTCAATCGCATTGCAACAAGACGGCAAAATTATTTTCGGCGGTGAGTCGCATCTTAAAAGGTTAAATACAGATGGCACATTAGATACGACGTTTAACACTGGTAATGGAATAGCAGTAAACAACCATTATTACACCAACATACCTGTAATTTTTGATATTAAAGTTTTAGCCGATAATAAAATTTTGATTTCCGGAAAATTTAACTCGTATAACGGAGAAGGGCGCAACAATGTTCTCAGGCTTATAAACGATGGCAATTTAGGTTTAAAAGATGCATTAAGTCAAAATTTCATGATCTATCCAAATCCTGTAATTAATTATTTAAACATAAAGGCAGATTTAAATATTGAGATCAATGATATTAAAATCTATAATTTCTTAGGGCAGGAAATACCCGCAAATGCAAATCAGGAAAATTCACGCGTTGATGTTTCGTTGCTGCCAGCCGGCAACTATATTATCAACTTAAGTACAGCAGCCGGCACAAAACGAATGAAGTTTATAAAAGGTTGATTATAGAGGAGCTGAAACGAATTAATACTTCACAATCAATTCCTTTATAAGGCTGCGTACTTTCGGCTCAGCATTGCGGGCGGCCTGCAATACCTCATCATGGCTCACGGCTTCAATATTGTCTTCATCGCCCATATCGGTAATTACCGAAATGCCGAAAACCTCCATATTCATGTGGCGGGCTACGATAACCTCCGGCACGGTTGACATACCTACGCAGTCAGCCCCCAGTATCTTAACCATGCGGTATTCTGAAAGGGTTTCAAAAGTAGGCCCCTGCAACCCCAGGTAAATACCGTCCTTCACATCAATGCCTTGGGCAACGGCAATTTCTTTAGCTTTGGTAATCATTTTGCGGCTATACGGTTCGCCCATATTAAGAAACCTTGGGCCAAAGCGTTCATCATTCCTGCCACGCAGCGGATGCTCAGGCATCATATTGATATGGTCGTATATCAGTACAATATCACCCACCTTATAAAATTTATTCACCCCACCTGAAGCGTTAGATACTACCAGTTTTTCCACGCCAAGGTATTTCATCACCCTAACCGGGAAGGTAACCTCCTGCATACTGTAGCCTTCATAATAATGAAAGCGGCCCTGCATGGCCACAACATTGTTTTGCCCAATCTTACCAAACACTAAAGCCCCCTTGTGCCCTTCTACAGTGCTTGTGGGGAAGTTTGGTATTTCATTATACGGCAACACATGCTCTACCTCAATATCATCAGTAAAGCTGCCCAGGCCACTACCCAATATAACGCCATAGCGTGGTGTAAATCCTGTTTTATCAGTTATATATTTTACGGTTTCCTGTACTTTATCCCACATTTTTATTATGTTTTTATACTTAAATCCAACTTTCAAAAGTAATGATTATTAAGTTAGCTATAGCATTTATCAAAAAGAGAAAATAACCAAATCAGCATTTATTAATTTTAAAATAATTAACTTATAAATTTAAAATTTCACAAAAACACTGTAATTGAACACATTATATAACAAACTTACACAATTTCGCAATTTTTTTCTTACATTTACGTCGTACTAAACCATTTCTAAACTTAAAACTTTACCTATGCAGAAAAAAATTACTCTTAAAAGCAGTTTATATCTCTTTAAGCCAAAATCAATATTTGGGCTTATGCTGTTGGCTTCAGGCCTAACAGCCAGTGCGCAAACGTACTGTACTCCCACACTGGATTGTACTGATGACGATGTAATACTAAATGTAACCATCGCTACAATAAACAACACTACAACCTGTGGTGCCGGCGGATATAATAATTTTACCGCTCAGCCAGCACCTACGCTAATTGCCGGCACCAGTTACCCCATATCAGTTACAGTTGGTGACGGATGGTTCAACGAAGCTGTAGGCGTATGGATTGATTACGACTCTAACGGCACATTTGAACAGTCAGAATTTACTTTTATAGCTGTTGGCAGCGGAAGTACTGTTTCCGGCAATATTGCCATACCGGCCGCAGCAGCCGGCGGCAATAAAAGGATGAGGGTGCGTGTGGCAGCCGTAGGTGCAGAAGACGCTACATGGGATATGTCATGTGATTCGGATCAGACATATGGCGAAACTGAAGATTATACTGTAAACATACAGGCTACCGGAAGCGTAAATGAATTTTCTGCCCAAAGCCTTATAGTATTTAAGGCTAACAGCACATTTACTATAAACAGTGATACGCAATTAATTGACAATGTTGAAGTTTATGACGTATCGGGCAAACAGGTATTTGCTGCTGCAGGTATAAGCAACAATTCATTTAATGTAGATGCTTCAGGATTTGGAAGCCAGGTGTTGTTATTGAAAGTAAAGACCGCTGATGGTGTTACCCACAATAAAAAGATGGTGAATTAACCACTGCTTAATTAAAATTATAAAATGCCGTTATTTATTGATAACGGCATTTTTTTATGCCTCCTGATTAACGTAGCGCAGAATTACATCATTAAACAGAGTGCTATCAGCAATAAATGAGCATTTGATAGGCAGGTAAAACAGTTTGTTCCCCGACAATTTGCCCTGTAGCCGCATATAATCTTTCTCGGTTGTAATGATAATATGGTTTTGTGATAATGATTTTAGTTCCTCTATTTCTTTATCGCTAAAATCATGATGGTCCGGGTATGCCCTGCACTCACTTTCCTTACCCTGCAAATAGCTGAAAAATGGTTGTGGCTTGGCTATGCCTGCCACCAGTATTTTTGGAGAAGAAAGCACATCGGCCACCTTAAGCTGCTTGCTTTCGGCATACAGGGTATCATCATAATCAATATAACTGAAATACACTTGCTGCCCTGGCTGCGGTTTCAGCCTTTGTTTAATTCTCTCTTGTTCGTGCACCGGCAGGTTTTGCGGGCACTTGGTAACCACAATAACATCAGCCCGCCTGGCCCCACCCCTGCTTTCTCGCAGGTTGCCGGCAGGCAGTATATAATCATCAGCATATATATCGCCATAAGCGGTGAGCAGTATATAGAAACCGGCTTTCAATCGCCTGTGCTGGTAGGCATCGTCTAACACAATCACTTCAGGTTTCTGCAGAAGCGATAATAATTGCGTAACGCCTTTTACCCTGTCAGCATCAACCGCGACCTGAATATCCGGAAATTTAGTATGGAACTGGTACGGCTCATCGCCCAGGGTTTCGGCAGTGGCACTATCATCAGCCAGCACAAATCCGGTTGATTTGCGCTTATACCCACGGCTTAGCGTTGCAAGATTATACCTATCCTGCAAAAGGCGTATAAGGTATTCTGTCATGGGGCTTTTGCCGGTACCGCCGGTGCTCAGGTTGCCCACAGCAATTACAGGAATTGGGAAACTATAGGATTTGAAGATACCGATATCGTACAAAAAATTACGTATGCCGGTAACAATACCATACAGTATGGCAAAGGGGAACAGTAATTTACGCAGGTGCTTCATACTACAAATGTAGTATATAATAGCAAAGGGGTTAAGGTTAGCCTAAATTTATTGTGATTGCTTGTCGTAATGCTGAACTTTATACTACTAACAATTAACTTACAAATTATGAAAAAGACAATCTTATCAGTGGCATTGATGACAGGACTATGCTTTTTTGCCGCGTGCAATTCAGACGACAATAATGACAACAATGTCAGTTCCCGCTGCGTAGTATGCAGCACTGATATAAGTGGTAATTCAGATGAATATACCATCTGCCGTGACGACTTTAACACCCAGGAACAATATGATGAAGCTGTTGAAACAGCACAAGCTTTAGGAAGTTGCAGGGCATCGTCTTAAATAATAAACTGCTTTAGGGCAGTTTTTTTGTTTTTGTATCTTTGGGTTTATGAAAATCAAAGATATACTTACTGTTCTTGAAGAGATGGCTCCCTTGGCGTATGCTGAAGATTTTGATAATGTTGGCCTGCTGGTTGGCGATGCCAATGCCGAAGCTACCGGCGTACTGGTATGCCATGATGCTTTGGAAAGTGTGATTGATGAGGCCATTGCTAAAAATTGCAACCTTGTGGTGTGCTTCCACCCTATCCTTTTTTCCGGCCTTAAGAAAATAACCGGCAAAAACTATGTGGAGCGTGCCGTGATAAAAGCCATCAAAAACGATATTGCCCTGTATGCAGTGCATACAGCGCTGGACAACCATAAGCATGGCGTAAACAAAATTTTCTGCGATGCGCTTGGGCTGATAAACACTAAGGTATTGGTGCCAAAGGAAAACTTCATCCGCAAGCTGGTGACTTATACCATACCCGAAAACCACGAGAAGCTGCGCAATGCCTTGTTTGATGCCGGTGCCGGTAACATTGGCAATTATGAGAACTGTAGCTTTAATACCGAAGGTTTGGGTACTTATCAGGGCAACCAGGAGAGTAACCCGGAATTTGGCGAACGTGGTGAATTTATGCAGGCGAGGGAGATAAAGATTGAAGTTACGTTTGAAAAGCATTTGGAAAGCAAGATACTGAAAGCACTTTTCAGCAACCATGTGTATGAGGAAGTGGCTTATGAAATATATACCCTGAATAATTCCCACCAAAATATTGGGCTGGGCATGGTTGGCGAATTGGAAGAGCCGATGGACGAGCAGGATTTCCTGCATTTCGTAAAGCAAAAAATGCAGGCCGGCGGCATTCGTCATAGTGCTTTTACCGGCAGGCCGGTGAAGAAAGTAGCGGTGCTGGGTGGTGCGGGCAGCTTTGCCATTCGCAATGCAATTGCCGCAGGTGCTGATGCTTACCTGACGGCCGACCTTAAATACCACCAGTTTTATGAGGCCGAAGGAAACCTGCTGTTGGCCGACATAGGCCACTTTGAAAGCGAACGCTATACAAAAAATTATATAGTTGATTATCTTACGAAAAAAATGCCTAATTTTGCAATCATTTTATCGGAAGAAAATACAAATCCAGTTAAGTACTTATAAATTATGGCGAACATCAAGGAATTAAGTGTAGAAGACAAGCTAAGGGCACTTTATGATTTACAGTTAATTGATTCAAGGATAGACGAAATCAGGAATGTAAGGGGCGAACTGCCTCTTGAAGTGGAAGACCTTGAGGATGAAGTGGCAGGTTTGGGCACAAGGCTTGAAAAGCTAAAAGCCGACCTGGAGTCGATAAATGACCAGATCAAGGAAAAGAAAAACGCCATTGATGACCACCAGGCAGCCATCAAAAAATATACAGAACAGCAAAAGAATGTACGCAATAACCGCGAATTCAACTCACTGAGCAAAGAAGTAGAATTCCAGGAGCTTGAAATACAGCTGGCTGAAAAGCACATAAGGGAAATGAAAGCTTCTATCGAAAATAAGAAAGAAGTGATTGCCCAGAGTGAAGAGAAGCTGGAAGCCAAAAGCAGCCACCTTCAGCACAAAAAATCAGAGCTTGATGCCATCATGTCTGAAACCGAAAAAGAAGAAAACTTCCTTATCGAAAAATCAGCTGAATACCAGGGCATGATTGAGGAAAGGCTACTTGCTGCTTATAAAAGGATACGCACCAGCGTAAGGAACGGCCTTGCGGTTGTTTCTATCGAAAGGGGCGCATCGGCAGGTTCATTCTTCACCATACCGCCGCAAACGCAGATGGAAATTGCATCGCGCAAAAAAATCATTACTGATGAGCACAGCGGAAGGATACTGGTTGACAGTTCGCTTGCTGACGAAGAAAGAGAAAAAATGGAACAATTGTTCGCCAACATATAATGCACAAAGCCTCCTGAACAGGGGGCTTTTTTGTTTATGCCGCAGATTATTTCTTACCTTATAAAAAAAGCCGTTGGCCTTTACATCAACATCCTGAGCTTTACCCGCCCCAAAAAGGCGGCACGGCTGGCCTACAAGTTTTTCAGCGAGCCCAGAGACGGCAGGCTGCTGAAAGGCCAGCTGCCGGAAATACTGAAGGAAGCCGAGGCTGAAATGATAACCGATGGCGACCTTATATTCCAGATGTATACCTGGTCCGGCAATAGCAATAAAATACTGCTGGTACATGGCTGGGAAAGCAATACCTCCCGCTGGGAGCAGATGATAAGCTACTTGAAAGCATCGGGCAGCACCATCATAGCTTTGGATGCACCTGCACACGGCCTTACTGAAGGCACAGAATTTAATATTCCGCGCTATGCACAGTTTATAGATGTAGTGGTAAACCGGTATCGCCCGCAGGTATTGGTTGGGCACTCACTTGGCGGTGCTACCTCACTATATTATCAGTCCCACTACCCTAATGAAGCCATTGAAAAAATGGTAATCCTTGGTGCACCGTGCGACCTGGACACCATATTGGATAACTACAAAGGCATGCTGAGCCTTAACGAGAAGGTTTTCCACATGCTGAAAAAACATTTCCTGAAGCATTTTCGCATACGCACCCGTGAGTTTTCAGGCAGCCTTTTTGCTTCAAAAATCAAGATTAAGGGCTTTTTGGCACATGATAAGGATGATACCGTAGTATCGTACCGCGAAGCCGAAAAGATAGCCAAAGCCTGGCCCGAAGCTGAATTTATTACTACCAAAGGATTAGGCCACAGTATGCATGATGATGGCCTGTACCGCAAAATTTATCTTTTTATCTTCGGTACTGATTTTAAGTAGATGGAAAAAGTTCAAAAAAATTGACCTAATTTGATACAATAAAAACAAAATTTCAAATTACATATTTCCATTTTGTTGAAACATATAATTTTACATATTAACAAATTTGATATGGAAAACACTACAAATGAACTTATAAAACTTGTTAAAGAAAGACTTAAATACCCAATTGTTACAATATATACTATAATTTTAATAGTGTACAACTGGGATGTTTTAGCAATATTCTTTTTGTCTAACAAAAATATTGAAGATAGAATCGCTTACATTAACAAAGAGTTTGAGGGTGAAACTTGGCTGAGAATATTATGTCCCTTAATTAAAGCTTTAGTCATATCTATACTTGCACCTTTGTTGATGTGGCTTTTAGATTGGGTACTTAACAAAGTAACGACAGAGAGAACAAAACTAAGAGATAAAAAAACTCTCAATCTAGTTGAAATTAAAGAACAACTTGCACTTACTGAATTTAGAATCCAACAAGCAAAAAATGGAAATGTTTCTGAAATAGCTCAACAAAAAAAAGTTGATGATTTGACTGAAGCTTTGAAAAAGCAACAGGAAAATTATGAATCACAAATTCAAGTCGCCACTAAAACTTTAACTGATCAAAAAAACACCTATGAAAAAATAATTGGCGAATTAAATGATCAGATTTCTAATTTGTTGGGAAGGGTTGAGTACTATTCAAATTTATCGGGCGACAATATTAGCAAGTCAGATAAATTTATAAATAATTTGGTCAAAGATACAGTCGTTAGCGAATTACTTGTAAAGTCAATACTAGTATCTATACCCACTAATGATTCAATAATATTGTCTATGATTAAAAGCGATTTAGCCCGTAAAGGATTAATATTTACAACTAATGAAGTTCTTCTAGCGATACGCCATTTAGTAACAACAGGACTAATAGAAGTAAAGAATGATGTTGAAATAATTTTGACTAGACGTGGAAGGACTGTGAAAAATTCATTTAAGGACCAGATAACATAATTCAATCTCATAATTATTGTTCCTTTCAATTTTTTATAATATGTACCTTTGCCCCATGGAAGAATTGAAACGCCTCAACAAATACATTTCAGAAACCGGTTTCTGCTCCCGCCGCGAGGCCGACAGGCTTATTGAAGAAGGCCGTGTAGCCCTAAACGGCAAGCAGGCCGAGATGGGCACAAAAGTAAGCCCGGCTGACGAAGTGCGGATTGACGGCAAGCTGGTAGGCGCCCGAAAAGAAAAGCCGGTGTACCTGTCATTCCACAAACCTGTGGGAATTGAATGTACCACTAACCAGGATGTGCGCGACAATATTGTAGATTACATTAATTACCCTGTGCGCATTTTCCCTATCGGCAGGCTGGATAAAGCCAGTGAAGGGCTTATATTTATGACCAATGACGGCGATATTGTCAATAAAATTCTCCGTGCCCGCAACAACCACGAAAAAGAATATATTGTAACCGTTGATAAGCCTATTACCGAGCGTTTTATACTGCGTATGGGCAGCGGAATCCCAATACTGGACACCGTAACCCGCAAGTGCAAGGTAGAACAGGTAAGCAAGTATGTGTTTCGAATAGTGCTGACCCAGGGACTTAACCGGCAGATACGCCGTATGTGCGAATATTTAGGTTATGAAGTTACAGCGCTGAAACGCATCCGCATCATCAACATTTCGCTTGATGTACCTGTAGGCCGCTACCGAGACCTTACCGATGCCGAAATCAAGGAGCTCAATACCCTGATAGAACCATCCAGCAAAACAGAAGAAGCAAGCCTGCCAAAACCTGCTAATAAGGGGAAAAACAATACAGAAAACCGGAAACCCGCTAATACCAGAAGCAATCCAAGAAATTTCAGCAACGCAAAAAACAATAGAAGGCCGGGTTCTGACAATAGCAGGCCAAGACGAAGCAGCTAAAGCTATAATTTGGTGTACTCATTTTAATTCGTCAGTTTTCTTAAAGTAAAGTATGTTTTTGGCGAGCTTACTGCAAACAAAAATATTACGTACCTTTGTTTGAAATTTGCAATTTATGGAAACCGAAAGCCTGAAGGAATTTTACGAGCACAAGCGCCAACAGTTCCCGGAGAACATGAATGGTGAGGTAGGCCACTTTAATGTATTCAAGCTGGAAGACTGCCTGAACCGTGAAACGCCTATACAATATGCGCGCCGCGATTATTATAAGATAACCCTTATCCGTGGCCGAAACCGCTACCACTATGCTGATAAGAGCATTGAGACCAGCGGCACTACACTCATTTTCTTCAACCCGCGCGTACCTTATACGTGGGAGTCGGTATCGGGCGAAACCACCGGCTACTTTTGCATTTTCACCGAGCCTTTCTTTACCGAAAAAATAAAAGGCAACCTGCAGGACCTGCCCATGTTTGCTATTGGTGGCAAGCCGTCATTCAACCTTAATGAAGCTCAGGAACAGGCCATTGTAACTGTTTTCGACAAAATGCATAACGAGATCAACTCTGATTATGCTTTTAAATATGACTTGTTGCGCAGTTACCTTAATGAGCTTTTCCATCTGGCTTTAAAAACCGAACCGGCTGAAAACCTTTATGACCACCCCAATGCCAATAGCCGCATCACTTCTGTATTTCATGAATTGCTGGAGCGGCAGTTTCCTATTGAGTCGCCCGTGCAGCGATTTACCCTTCGCTCTGCCAGTGATTTTGCAGAATCGTTATCGGTACACGTAAACCACCTGAACCGTGCCATAAAAAATACGACCGGCAAAACTACCTCCACCCTTATTGCAGAACGCCTTATAGCCGAAGCCAAAGCACTGCTGAAACATACGGACTGGAACATTGCCGAAATTAGCAACAGCCTTGGCTTTGAGGAAGCATCGCACTTCAATAACTTTTTTAAGAAGCAAACCACCTTTACGCCTACCAACTTCAGAAATGTTTGATTTTCGCAATCAATGGTTTGCATAGCGTAAGATTTGGAGCTTGAAGGCCACCTACCTTTGTACTGTAAAATAAAAACAGTACACTATGCAAACTGAAAATCAAAAAACCTGGCTGGTAACCGGCGCTTCCAAAGGGTTGGGGCTGGCCATAGTAAAACAGCTGCTGGCCAAAGGGCAAAAAGTAGCAGCAACTTCCCGCAACACTGATGTATTGATTGCAGCAGCAGGCGGCACAAACCCTAACCTGCTTGCACTTAACGTAAACCTGGCTGATGATTCATCGGTAGCGCAGGCAGTAACTAAAACTGTTGAAACCTTTGGCCGCATTGATGTGGCTGTAAACAACGCTGGCTACGGCATTGGCGGCAGCCTTGAGGAATTGTCCGACAAGGAGATTCGCAATAGCTTTGATATTAACGTATTCGGGACGATTAATATCATACGCAATGTGCTGCCTCACATGAGGATACAAAAAAGCGGGCACATCATCAACATTTCATCTATTGCAGGCTTTGCGGCGAGCACCGGCTGGGCAGCGTATGCAGCTACCAAATTTGCTGTTACCGGCCTTACCGAAGTACTGGCAGACGATGTGCGCGAACTGGGCATTACGGCGACTGTGGTATTGCCGGGCGGTTTCCGCACCAGCTTCCTGGATAAAGATTCGATTGTTATTGCCGAAAAATCAATTAATGATTATACCACAATGCGGGAATCCCAAAGCAGGCTTTTACAGCTGGATGGCAAACAGGCAGGCGACCCGGACAAAGCTGCTGAACTAATGATACAGACAGCTTTTGAGGAACATCCGCCGGTGCGCTTATTTTTGGGTAGCGATGCACTGAAACGCGCTGTAGCCAAAACAGAACTACTTAAGACCGACGTAGAAGCGTCGAAAGGCATTGCCCCATTAACCGATTACACCAACAACTAAATTTAAACATCATGAGTACAAAAAAAGTATGGTTTATTACCGGCGCCTCAAAAGGTTTCGGTTTGGAATTTATTAAGCAATTGCTTGAAAAAGGCGAAATGGTTGCCGCAACATCCCGCAGCCTGCAACAACTGAAAGATGCCGCGGCTACAGAGCATGAAAACTTTCTGCCGCTGCAGATGGATATAACAAACGAGCACAGCGTTGATCTTGCTATTGAAGCTACGGTGGAAAAATTCGGAAGGATTGATAATGTGGTTAACAATGCCGGCTACGGCCTGTTTGGCGCGCTGGAAGAACTGAGCGACGCTGAAGCACGCCTGAACTTTGATGTGAATGTTTTCGGCTCGTTGAATGTTATACGCCAGACGTTGCCTTACCTGCGCCAACAGGGGTCAGGCCATATTTTCAACTTCTCGTCTATTGGCGGGATGAGTGGCAACTTCCCCGGCTTTGGCATTTATTGCGCTACCAAGTTTGCGGTGAATGGCTTTACAGAAGCACTTTCGGTTGAGGCTAAGCCTTTCGGTATTAATGTTACAGTGGTTATGCCGGGCTATTTCAGGACCAACTTCCTGGAGGCCGACTCAATTGTGAGCCCTAAAAACCCGTTGGATGTATATGCGGATGTGAGAGCTTCGGAAGACATGCACCAAAACCAGATTAACGGTAACCAGCCGGGGGACCCTGTAAAAGGCGTGGCTGCTATTATTGAAGCTGCCGACGCCGAAAACTCGCCACTGTATTTGCTATTGGGCAGCGATGCTTATGAAATGGCAAATAACAAAGCTGACCTTTACAAAAGGGAATTTAAAACCTGGGAAACTGTAACCAAAAGCACCGATTTTTAACACGAGTGACTATTTCTGGAACAGGCTGAGCAATGGCTAATTCTCAGGACAAGACAATAATAAAAAAGCCCCTCCGTTTCCGGAGGGGCTTTGAATTATAAATTTTCGGGCTTTATCCTGACGATTTTACCATCTTTCATAATCACCAGGTCACTGTTCATTTTCTTTTTGTAGGCTATGAGATTCTCACGCACTTTACTAAGCACCTCGGCAATTTTTCGTTGATTTTCAGTCATATGTGGTTTTTCATTATTCATTTTTTCTTGATTTAAGAAGTTGAATTATACTTAAAATAGATATTATAAAAAATGGCATCATAGATAAGTAACTAAACACTATACTGTTACTTAAAATGTATATCCAAAATAAAAGTAAGAGAATAAATAAGAATATACCACTAAGGAACAATATACTTTTTTTGAAAAATAACCCTGATAAAAAATATATCGTTACTAAAATGAACTGAAAAGGAAAATCATCATATTTAAATGTAATGCCATTTTCTTTTATAATCCATAATAAACCTTCTAGAAAAGTATCATAAGGATGATTGTATCCTGCATGAATAAACAGAAAGCTGCCTATAATTAGTAATGCTATAACAACATTCTTACTTTTCATAACCCAAATATAAACAAAAAGCCCCTCCGTTTCCGGAAGGGCTCTTATTTATCTCAAGTACAAGGATTACTTGTTCTCGTCTTTTTCCATTCTCTCTTTCAGTTCAGCAAGAGCATCGATATCACCAAGGGTGGTTTTCTCAGCCTGAGTAGAAGAAACGTTGTTAGACTCTTGTGAAGCCCTTACGTTTTTCTCTTCCTCATCACGGAAAGTAGCAGTGTGAGAAGCTACAACGCGCTTGAATTCTTTATTGAACTCAATCACTTTGAAGTCAGCCACATCACCTTTCTTAAGTTTCTTGCCGTCTTCTTTCTCAAGGTGGCGTGTAGGGATGAAAGCAACGATATCGTCACCAAACTCTACTGTAGCGCCTTTGTCAACAATCTCAGCAATTGTACCATTGTGTACAGTACCTACTGCAAAGCTGTCTTCATACTTATCCCAAGGGTTAGCCTGGGTTTGTTTGTGGCCAAGAGAAAGTTTGCGTCCTTCAACATCAAGCTCAAGAACTACAACATCAAGCTTATCGCCCACGTTTACAAATTCAGATGGGTGCTTGATTTTCTTAGTCCATGAAAGGTCAGAGATGTAAATCAAACCGTCGATGCCTTCTTCAAGCTCAACGAATATACCGAAATTGGTAAAGTTACGAACGATACCTGTGTGGCGGGAACCTACAGGGTATTTAGACGTGATGTCAGTCCAAGGGTCTTGTGTAAGCTGCTTGATACCAAGAGACATTTTACGGTCTTCGCGGTCAAGCGTAAGGATTACAGCTTCAACCTCATCGCCTACTTTTACGAAATCCTGTGCAGAGCGCAGGTGTGTAGACCATGACATTTCAGAAACGTGGATAAGACCTTCAACACCTTCAGCAACTTCAATAAACGCACCGTAGTCAGCAATAACAACTACTTTACCTTTTACTTTGTCGCCTACCTGCAGGTTAGCGTCAAGCGCATCCCACGGGTGAGCGTGAAGCTGCTTAAGGCCAAGCTGGATACGTGTTTTCTCATCATCAAAGTCAAGGATAACCACGTTAAGTTTCTGGTCAAGCTCAAGAACTTCGCTTGGATGGTTGATACGGCTCCAAGAAAGGTCAGTGATGTGGATAAGACCGTCAACACCGCCAAGGTCGATGAATACACCGTATGAAGTGATGTTTTTAACAACACCTTCAAGCACCTGGCCTTTTTCAAGCTGGCCGATAATTTCTTTCTTCTGAACTTCGATATCCGCTTCAATAAGCGCTTTGTGAGAAACTACTACGTTCTTGAATTCGTGGTTGATTTTTACCACTTTGAATTCCATAGTTTTGTTTACATACTGGTCGTAATCCCTGATTGGTTTTACGTCTATCTGCGAACCAGGAAGGAAAGCCTCAATACCGAAAACGTCAACAATCATACCGCCTTTAGTCCTGCACTTAACAAAACCATTAACGATTTCACCTGTTTCGTTAGCATTGATAACCCTGTCCCATGCTTTGATGGTACGTGCTTTTTTGTGAGAAAGTACAAGTTGTCCTGATTTATCTTCACGAACATCAATAAGTACTTCTACTTTGTCCCCAACTTTTAGGTTCGGGTTGTAACGGAATTCGTTAAGAGAGATAACACCTTCCGATTTTGCGTTGATGTCAACAATGGCATCCCTGTCAGTGATTCTTACTACAGTACCTTCTACTACCTCATCACCTTCAGTTGAAATAAAAGTTTTTTCAACAAGATTTTCGAATTCCCTAAGGTTTTGCTCATCTACCGGATCAATACCTTCTTCAAAGTTATGCCAGTTAAACTCCTGTAGGAACTCTTCTTTTGTTTTTGTTTGCTCAGACATGCTGAAAATTAAATTTGTATCCTGCGTTGTACCGGGTTTCGTGCAGCAGCAAAACAGCAGAAGCGTTTTACATAAAAATATTTGATAAACCTTAAGGAAACCCTGCCTGCCAAAAGGTGCGCAAAGGTACTACTATTTTTTTGATTTCCAAACAAGTAAACAATTTTACAGTAAATTCCAAAATGCAAACCACAAATAACAAAATCCCAGGCCAAAATCCACTTAACGACTTAACAACAAACTTCAAACCAATATAGCAATTCAACATATTAACACTTACATCTGTCAATATTCATTATATTAGTCGCGCAGAAAAACTAAAATTAAGTAAAAGCTTAATTTTATTATGAAACTATCAATTACGGCAAACCCTTATCAACAGCCCAGGCAGCTATACAATAGCTATGTTTTGTGGCTGTTTGCCGCGTTACTGTTTTCTGCAACTGCGTTTTCACAGGGATTTACGCTTACCGTAACCGCAACTGACGAGAGCTGCGGCGGCAATGGGTCGCTGTCATTCTCGGTACAAGGGGCTGACCCGGGTTTTCCCATTACTTATAGAGTGTACCTACTCCCTGATGCTACAAATGCTATTGAGCAGACCGGTGCCACAAGCGTAAGTGGCCTGGAAGCCGGCGAATACCTGGTTACGGCCACACAAACTATAAGCGGCAATGCTGTGGTAGCTAGCGATGATGCCACTATACACGACATTACTACACCCCTTACTATAGATGCCACAGGCACAAATGCTACCTGCGGGGCCGATGGCAGTATAAGCATAGGCGTTACAGGTGGAACAGCCGTACAATATGAAATAACATCAGGCCCGGTAACAAGGCCGCTACAATCTTCCTCAAATTTCCCGAACCTGCCTGAAGGTGTTTACCAGGTGCGTGCTGTAAACCAGTGTGGTGATGGCACTGTGGCCACTTTTACACTTTTTACAAATGGGCCGCAAATTTTGGTTGGCGGATACGGAATAGACAATCCGGTACTTCCTGCATGCAATAAAATTTCAATAAGCCATAACATTACATCAACAAATGATGTACCCCTACCGTACCCAATGCAGGTAAAGCTTACTATATATCCGCCCGGGGGCGGAACCCCGGTTATTTTCAATTCTACTGTTACATCAGGCGAAGAACTTACTGCACAGCATGTGGAACAAATCCCGTTTTATTATGATACTGATTATTATTATGATATAGAGGTTTCCCACCCTTGCGGTGTTATTTTAAAACAACACAACCTTTTTCGCCAACAGTTACGCATACAGGCAGGATATGATGATGCCGGCTGTGGTACACAAACACTTACGGTTAGCCCTTTTAATTATATACCTCCATACAATATCAGTTTTCAGTCATATCCGGTGGGGTTTAACCCAAATAGTATGAATGCAAACCATCCTGGCCCTTTTACAGAACAGAAAGTGGAATATGGAAGCGAAGGAAACCCTGTACCTTTTGGGCAATATAACTTTACACTTACTGATGCCTGCGGGCATACCGCCAGCAGCGAGATAATACTTACCCCGCCACCACCACCCGACCCATTGCTTTCAACATCCAATAACGATTGTGTAAACCAGTTGGGAAAAATGCAGATTGAAATACCGCTGTATGTTTTAGCTACGGCCGTGCTTACCAGCGCACCGGCCGCATATAGCGGGACATTGCCACAGGTTTTGACCGGAATGATTGACGAAGAAAAAATAAAGCTGACAGGCCTGCCACCAGGCACTTATGTTTTTGACCTGACTGACGAATGTGGCAACAGTTTTACCGAAACGGCTGTTATACCTAATTTCGGCACCTCATCTTTATCTACCAATAACCGGCCTGATTGCAGTACCGGTAAAGGAACAGTGCGCGTATCAAGCTTTAACCCGCCGCTGGTAGCCATGGCAATTACTGCCGCCCCGGCTGATTTTCCGCATGCGTTGCCTTATAATGTTACCAATCGCATAGCCGCCGATGGCTCTATGTATATGGACAACCTGCCACCGGGAGCTTATACTTTTAAAGGCGATGATAGTTGCTCAACCAATCTTACTGTAAATGCTGTACTTTCGGGCTATTCGGTATCTGAAAACGATATGGAGATAACCCCGCACTGCGGTTCTTTCGACCTCACTTTTAATCATACCGGTACCGGCAGCGCTTTCCTTACGCACTGGCTGCAAAAAGAGGTATCACCCGGCGTATGGGGCCATCCGGAAACCGGTGAAGTTTATCCTGAAGGCACCGCCCCCACCACAAGCAATTCGGCAGCGGTGACCGAAGGTATAACCAATTACAGCATTGAGTGGCTCGGGCATTTCCGTATCATTAAACGATTCCAGTCTTTTGGCGATGGTATCAACCAAACTGTAAAAGAATGTATAGAAGTACTTCATGACTTTGACTATACCGGCAACCTGGAAATAAAAAAAGTTAAAAATATCAGCTGCCCCGGGCCATTATCCTCTATTGAAGTAGTTACCAACGGCGTGCCTCCAATAACTTACCGCATCACTAACAAAAATACACAGTCTTTTATAGTTGAAAATGGTAACAGCGGTATTTTTAACGGGCTTGAGCCGGCTGTTTATACCTTTCAGGTTGAAGATTCGTGCGGGCGACAGCGTAGCCAAAGCTTTAATGTAGCCAACCTGCCACCCCTGGTAGCTGCCAATACTGCACCTACGATTGAAATGTGTGACCAGGGAAATGACGGAACTGAAACATTTGACCTTTCCGCCCAAAACAACACTATACTGGGCAGCCAGGACCCGGATGATCATACCCTTACCTATCACGCTACTTTGCCTGACGCGCAACAAGGGCTTTCTCCACTCCCCGCTAGCTACAACTCCGGAAATGCTACCATATACGCACGGGTGGCTTATGATGATGGCACCAACATCTGCCAGGCAATAACATCGTTCCAGCTAAAACTATACAGCAAACCGGTTATACACATGAATGATACCTATGCTTTTTGCGAAAGCACAAGTACCACCATAACCGCGCCGGCAGGCTTCGGCGCTTATGAGTGGAGCAATGGTACCACCACGCAAAACACCCGTGCCATAACCGTTACCCAGGCCGGGCAATATACGCTTACTGTATGGAACAATAACGGCTGTGAAGCTAGCAAGGCCATTATGGTGGTAGAGTCGTCCATACCGCACATAAGCAGTATTACCGTGAGTGACTGGACAGATAGCGATAATGTAATAACCGTAGCAGCCGGGCCGGAAACCGGGCTGCAATATCTTGAATATTCTATTGACGGGATCAATTACCAGCCGGAACCGGTATTCAGTAACCTGGAACCTGGAGCATACACAGTATTTGTGCGCGATATGTACCGCTGTGGGCATGATGATGAAGATGTGTTCCTGCTTACCTATCCGCGTTTCTTTACCCCGAACGGCGATGGCACAAACGAACGCTGGCGGATTAAATTCTCGCAGGCAGAACCTGACCTTAAAGTTTATATATTTGACAGGTACGGAAAGCTCATTACTTCCTTCGGGTCCAATTACGAAGGCTGGGACGGTACCTACAACGGCACACGCCTGCCTGCCACCGACTACTGGTTTGTGGTGAAACGCCAGGATGGCCGTGAAATGAAGGGGCATTTTTCAATGTTACGCTAATGGTAAAAAAAAGTACTGTTTTTGGTTTGATAACCTTTGCTGCCTGCCTCCTGCTTTTGGCAGCCGTAAATTACTATGTATGTAATAAAGTGTTTTGCGACATTTGTGAATTTAATGAGCAGAACATCCTCTACAAAGCCTTTTATCGCAATGAGGCGGGTTTTGGGTATTATTATACTGAACCAACACTAACTAATTATGTAATGGTATTTTTATTCAGCGCCGGCTTGGGGAGATTGGTAGCGATGCGCTAAAGAAAAAGCCCCACAATAGAGTGCACCCAAAAGTTTAGACAAATTTATAATTAAGTTTGATAATAATGAGCTCGGTATTTAACCGGGCTCATTCCTTTTAAATTAAGTTTAATCCTATCGTAGTTATAATACTTTATATATT
>JAYRYS010000003.1:0-259948 GCA_041916875.1 Flavobacterium sp. | reverse complement strand
AGATTTAACCGAACGATTCTTTTGTAAAACTTCATAAACACAACGAAGCTTAAATTCATAATTGTACTTGACTTTTCTTTCCATAAAAATGCCCCCAAATAGTGTCTAACTTTTTGGGGGCAGTTCACTGTGAGGCTTCAATTTATAATTCTTAATTCAAAATTCTTAATTAATGCGCAATATTCTCCACCGCCGTAGGGTCGTGCTTGTGCTTGAAAAGAATGGCGAAGGCGATGGCTATAATTAACGCATAGGCCGCGAAAGAAAGCCATATATCATGCCACTCGCGCATGGTTACCGCTTTGTCAAAAATACCCTGCGCATCTACTGTCACCTGGCTTTTGGCAATGAACTGCGCCATAGCAGCATTATCTACGGTAGTATCAAGGTGTGCAGCCAAATCAGCCGTATTGCTGAATGATTTTGTAAAGAACTTATCAATCATCCAGCCTGCCGTAAAGCTGCCTAATACGGCACCAAAACCATTGGTCATCATCATAAAAATTCCCTGCGCCGATGAGCGTATCTTGGCACTGGTGGATGTTTCGATAAACAGTGAGCCCGATACGTTGAAGAAATCGAATGCCATACCATACACAATGCACGAAAGGATAATCATCCACAAGCCGGTTGTAGGATCGCCAAAAGCGAATAACCCAAACCTGAGCACCCAGGCAAACATACTGATAAGCATTACCTGCTTGATGCCAAAACGCTTCAGGAAGAAAGGGATGGCAAGGATAAATGCTGTTTCTGAGAATTGCGATATCGACATGATGATGGTAGAATACTCTACCACAAACGAATCGGCATATTTTGGGAAGTTCTCAAATTCACTCAAAAACACATCGCCATAGGCATTAGTAAGCTGTAGCGCACCACCAAGGAACATTGAGAAAATGAAGAACAAAGCAATCTTATAAGTGCCGAATAGTTTAAAAGCCTCAAGCCCCAGCGTTTCCATTAGTGACGCATTCACTTTTGTATTTTGCGGCGGGCATTTTGGCAGTGTGAATGAATAAACTCCTAGCGCCACAGCGGCTATACCGGCTATGTAAAACTGGTAATCGCTGGCTTTGTTGCCGGTAAGGTTGGTAATCCACATGGCGGCGATAAAGCCTATGGTACCCCACACGCGTATTGGCGGGAAATCTTTTACCACATCATTACCATTATTCTTAAGTGCAGTATACGATACTGAGTTGCTTAACGCAATTGTGGGCATGTAGCAGCACATGGCTGCGAACATTACATAAATAAAAGTTGAAGGGTCATTGATTTGTGGCAGGCTGAAAAGCACTATTGCATACAATATGTGCAACGTGCCGTATAGTTTTTCGGCATTTATCCAGCGGTCGGCAATAATGCCGGTAAGTGTTGGCATAAAGATAGATGCAAACCCCATGGTGCTGAAAACAAGGCCAAACTGTGTACCGTCCCACTGCTTGGTGCCAAACCAGTAGTTGGCTATAGTGATTAGCCAGGCACCCCACACAAAAAACTGGAGGAAGCTCATGGCTACCAGGCGATTTTTTATTCCCATATATGTTTTATTGGATTAACATTTTATTAACAGGCTGTAAAACTATTAATAAAAAAAGGATATACAAAAGAACTATAACGTTAAAGTTGGGCTGCGGTTTTAGCCAGTGCCAGTACTTTTTCAAATTGTTCTTCTATCGATAAATGCGAGTTGTCAATTTCAATGGCATCATCAGCTTTCATCAGCGGCGAATCGTCACGGTGCGAGTCAATGTAATCACGTTCCTGCACGTTTTGCAGTACCTCATCATAGGTTACCTGCTGGCCTTTAGCAGTAAGCTCATCAAAACGGCGGTGCGCACGCGTTTCGGGGCTGGCGGTCATAAATAGTTTCAGCTCAGCATCAGGAAAAACTACTGTACCAATATCGCGCCCGTCCATCACAATGGCTTTATGGTCGCCCATGTGCTTTTGCTGTTCTACCAGCTTGGCCCGCACTTCCGATACTTCAGCAACGCGGCTTACGTGATTGCTCACTTCCAGTGTGCGTATCTCAGTCTCCACGTTTACTTCGTTCAGGTAAATTTCGGCATAACCCAGGTCAGGGTTAAAAAGGAACTGCAGGCTCACTTCCGGCAGTTTGGCAATAAGTGCCGCCTTATCAAAATGCTCTTTATCAATAAAACCCTGTTGCATGGCAAAATAAGTAACCGCACGGTACATGGCCCCGGTATCTACATATACATAGCCCAGGTGGCGCGCCAGCTGTTTGGCAAGCGTACTTTTGCCGGTTGATGAAAAGCCGTCTATGGCGATGGTAATTTTTTTATCCAAAACTATTGAAGATTAATCATTAAGCCGAAAAGGCTGGTATTGCCGGCCAGTGTGTAGCGGGAGTAAGAATAGTCAAAACGTATCCTGCCGTCAAACATCCTGAGGCTTAGGCCACCTGATATACCCGAAAAGTTGCGCCTGTCAACAATGCGCAGCTCCTCGCCTTTCCTGAAATTATAACCAAGGCGCAAGTTAAAACTTTTTCCGGGAAATAATTCTGCCCCCAGTATTACGTGGCGCAATGCATTATTAAAAAAAGATACTTTTTCTTCGCTGCTGCCACCATCAATACTCTGTTCTGCCCTGTTAGGGTTGCTAAAGGCGATGTTCCACTGCTGGAGGTTTTCCAGCGTTATGTGCCAGCGTATAGGCACGTTCTCTACTTCCTGAGATATGCCTGCAATCACTTCCAGCGGAAGCGGCTCGTACTGCCCTGCATAGGTAGTAAATTGCGTTCCTATATTCCGAACTGCTACAGCTATGTTAATATCGTTTACATCATCAATATAAATAGCGCCAATATCCAGCGCGCCGCCAAAGGAATTGTAGCTTTCCAGCGTTGAGGATATCAGTTTGGCGTTGGCACCTACGTAAATGTCCGTCCATGGTATGTTCATGGCATAACCAAAGGAAAGCGCAATCTCGCTACCGGTAAAATCTCCCGTCAATAATCCGGTTTCATCACGCCCTTCAAATGTGCCGTAGTTAACATAGTTTACCCCCATGTGAAAGGTTTGCACATGCCTGTCATACGTGTAGGCATAAGCTGCGGTACCATAGCTTACCTCACCAAAAAGGCTGCCGTAGTTTACAGAAAGGTGGTTATCCATCTCCGGGTTTATGGTGGCGGGGTTGTATATGGCCTGGTTTACATCATAATCATATAGCGTAATGATTTTGCCCCCAAGAGCAGCCTGCCGCGGCGAAGTGACGAGGTTTAAAAACTGGTAAGTGTATTTACCGCCTATCTGCCCAAACGACAAACCAGTGCAAAACAAAAAAAGGTAAATAAACGGGTTTTTAAACATGTGGTAATAATTCCTGCTGCTATATAACGCAGATGCGAAGATATTATTTTTATGCGAAGTTCATTTGTTGAAGGATGGATTTGTTTATTATGATTGCCAGACTTGCCAAATTGTAATTCAATTAGCGCTATTTACAAGCATGGCAGATTGCCGCGTGTAATCCTGAAATGCGTAAAATAAAAGGGGCTGTTCATTACGCAGCCCCTTTTGTTTTATTTAATCACTATTTTACTGTTGAAATTACGCTTACCGGAACTGCCTTTTAAAAAATACATACCGGCAGGTAAGGATAGCTGAAACATGTTTTCGCCTTCTGCCAGATACTTTTCATATACCAGTTGCCCGGAAACATTATACAGGGTTACCGTCCCGCTTTCCAGCATCTTTATGCTGAAGGTGCCATTATTGGGGTTAGGATAAACTTCTGGGTTTGCCAGTGCATAATCCGGTGTTCCGGCTGTGTCGCACCCAAAAGGAGTATAAATAACTTCACCTAAAGCAGCATCATCCGGTTGGTGTGATATTACACTTTCCACTTCGGCAGCTGTTGGTTCTTCACCCTCAATCCAGCAATTGTTCATTGCATAAATAGTATTTGGGGTGTTATTATACAACGCATACGTTTGTCCGCCATTACCGTTGTTAGCAAATACATTGCCGCCCGGGTTAAAGTTGTCAGGATCGGTATTGCCAAGGTTAATGCCGGCCTGCGTTATTACGGTAATTCCCCACAGGTTGCCACGTATCTGGTTATTGGTAGCTATGATGTTCATGCCGGCGCCCGAAGCGGAGAGCGATATGCCGCTGCCACCGCTCATAGGCAGGTTTTGGGTGTTATTGTTTTCCAGTATATTGCCGCGAATGTACCCTGACGATGTGCCGCCAATTACTGTAATGCCATAGCGGTTGCCCGAAATAGTATTATTATCAATTATTACCCTGTTTGTACCACCAAGAAGTGCCGATGCTGCTACGCCGCCAACTAAAGTAAGGTTTGGCGCGCCAATTATGGTATTCCCAACAATACGCAAAGTATCGGCCCCGCCCGGGCCCATGTTTATTTGCGGGCGGTTGTTATTGGTTTGGTTATTGGCTTCAAGGATATTATTAAGCAAACTAGACGAAACTACCTGGTTAGCACCAGAGCTGAATGCCGGAGCTGTATTGAACCGAAATTGGGAGTTAGATACAATTGGGCTGCCGGTAGAAAACTGTATGGCTGATGCCGTAGCCGCAATAGAAGCATTGTTAGATACTATGCAGTTATCCATATCAAAATCGCCAGTTAGCACCCGTATGCCACCACCATAGGTTACAGAGGTGTTCCTGAAAAAGGCAGATGAGGTGCTCTCAAACCTAAAGCCATCAAAAGGCTGGGCTGTGTTGCTGGCTGTAAAAACGATTGAAGGGGCATTGGCTACAAAATCACCTGCTACGGTTATCAGCACTCCCTGGTCAAGATGTACAATTGCACTTTCATCAATAGTAAAAGTATCTGTTTCTGCAATTGTTATATCCTGGGAAATGGTGTAAATCCCACCTGAAAAAGCAATAGCGTCTGGGGCATTAGCCATAAGTTCATCCAGCCCCCAGTTAACACCTGTGTTGGGCGTGGTGTATTGTGCAAATACTGCCGTAGTAGTAAGCAATAGAGTAAATGCTGATAGTAATTTTTTAATCATAGCTGTGTATTTAATTAGTAAATATTGTATAATTCCTAAAGATAACTATGATGTAAAAAAAGGACTGTTAACAAACAGTTAAAGAAAGATTTAAAATGTTAAAAAAGGCTCCGGAGAGCCTTTATGTTAGTGAACCTGAACCGTTATTGGAAGATTGTAAGCCGTCCTTACCGGTTGCCCTTTAACCTTGCCCGGTTTCCATTTTGTTTTTAAAGATTTTAATACCCTTATAGCTTCCTCACCCATTCCGTAGCCAGGGTCGCGCTGAACTTTGATATTAGATAAAGAACCATCTTTTTCCACTATAAAAGCAACATATACCCTCATGGTAGTAACATTATCAACATCAGGAGTCTTGAAGTTTTTACCTATATAAGTCCTGAACTTATCCATTCCTCCCGGAAATTCCGGCGCTTCATCTACAAGCACCCTGTCTATCACACCATCGCCATCTGTAGGCTGTTTGCCGGTGCCGGTGCCGTCAGGTTTCCCTTCAGGTGATGTTGGGCCTATGGCAAAACGGTTGCTGCCATCGCCGGGGTCGGTTTGCTGGCCCGGATCTGTTTGCTGTACCTGTGTGGTAGTTGGTGGATCTTTCTCTACTGGACCGGATGTTGGTGCCAACGGCTTTAGCTCAATAGTAGGCTGCGGGTTTTTTGGTGCCGGTGCTGCAGCTTCTGAAGGCGATGGTTTTGGTGGCTCTGGCAAATCAGGGAGTTCAAATACGTAAATTCCTCCATCAGGAATAACCGGCGCATCTGGAGTTAAAGATGCAGTTTCCCTACTCAGGTAATTATATGCTGCGGGTATGCCCACCAGCATGCCAATCAGGCCAATGCCTGAGATGAGTGCAATTAAGGTAGTCCTTGAATCCTGGCGGCGCAGCTGGTACGCCCCATACTTTTGGTTGCGGCCCTCAAAAACAAGGTCAATCCATCCGTAGTCGAAAACGCTTACTTTTGACATAATAAAAGTGATTTAGGTTGGTAGATAAATTATATTTACTACAACGTTTTCGGGCATGCGAATATTGTATGATATTTCATAAATATTCATTAAATAAATATCACGATAGATTTACTTTTTGCGGATGATTTCCGAAAGCAGTTTTTTGGCGCGCAGCAGCTTTACTTTTATATTGTTGAGCGGTTCACCCAGCTGGTCGGCAATTTCCTGGTAGCTCAGCTCCTGAAAGTAACGCAGCTGTATCACTTCCTGGTATTGCGGCTTCATTTGCTTTATGCAGTTCAGCAGGCTGCTCAGGTTTTGTTCCTTTATGAGCTGGTCTTCTACAGACGGAGTGCTGTCAGCCACGCGGTAGGCCTGTGCATCGCTTTCATCGTTTATTTCAATAAAGTGCGAGGAGCGTTTTTTGCGCAGCATGTCAATGTGCACATTCTTGGCTATGGCTATCAGCCAGGTGTTGAAACCGTATTCGGGGTTGTACGTGGCTATCTTATCAAACGCCTTGGCAAAAGTTTCAATTACTATATCTTCGGTATCGGTTTCGTTTTCGGTCCGTTTCAGCATAAACCCGTACACCTCATTCCAAAAAAAATCAAGCAGGAAGGTAAATGCCACCTGGTCGCCTTTTTTTGCTTTTTCAATATTGGCCTGTATCAGCTCAGAGTTTATTTCCAATGTACCGGTTTTGAAAACAAGTTGGTAAAGAAAACATTCAGTTGAGTGAAGGTAAGGATTATTTCGATAACCGGGTACCAGTACACCGTGTCTTTTTCTTTCAGCTTAGCCGCGCTGTACCCTATGGTAAGCCATGTGATGAGATAACGGAAAACAACCACAGGAACCAAAAAAATCAAGTTGTACTGCAATGCCGCCAATACTATCGCTAAGATGATAAACGACAATTGTGAAAGGTAAAACAGCCTAAGCTGGAACTGATCGAACGGTTTAAAAAAAGTCGCAGAAAACACGCTGCGGCGCTTCTGCTGAAACCAGTCTTTAAAGCTGTGCTTTGCTTCACAATAAGTAAAGCTGTCAGGCGTATAGCAAACAGTGGTATTTTTTTTATTAGCTGCCTGGTTGATGAATAAAGAATCTTCCCCGGTGCGGATATTCATGTGGTCAATAAACCCGTTTACCTTAAAGAACTCCTCTTTTTTGTAGGCCATATTGCGGCCTTCGCCCATGAAAGGGAAGCCTGCCTTTGCCCATGAAAAATACTGGGTGGCGGTAAGCATATTGTCAAAACGGATAATTTTGTTCAGGAATGATTTCTTCACCTTTTCATAAGCGCCATAGCCCAGAACTATGGTTTTGCTCATGGTAAACTGCGATGTCATATTGGTAATCCAGTTTTTGTTGGACGGGTAGCAGTCGGCATCGGTAAACAGCAGGTACTCTTTACGGGCTGCTTTTATGCCCAGGGTAAGCGCAAATTTCTTGTTGCCCCAAAAAGCCTCGTTATTCTCCACCTTCACCAGGCGGATGTTGCTATACTGCTTTTCGAACGCTTCAAAAACATCAAGGGTTTCATCGCTCGAAGCATCATCTATAAGCACAATTTCATAGTCAGGATAATCCTGTGTGGCAAGGATTGGGATGAACTCCTTCACCTTTTCAGCCTCGTTCTTGGCGCACACGATTACAGAAACCGGAATCCTTTTCGGCGTAACAGACTGTGGTTTTGCAAAGGCAAATTTAGAAAAAATGCCCAGGTAATAAAACAGCTGTACTGCCACAACCCCAATAAAAACAAAGAAAATAATGTTCAGCATATAGGCTTATTCTGTTTTTGTTCTGTGTGCAAATTTACACGCAATTATGAATTGAATTATGAAATCAGGTTAAATAATATTCACCTCGGCTTCTATGGCAATTCCAAACTTATCCAATACTGTTTGCTGTATGTTTTTTGAAAGATCCAAAATTTCCCGGCCAGTGGCATTGCCGTAATTTACCAATACCAGTGCCTGTTTGGCATGTACGCCGGCATCGCCAAAGCGGCAGCCTTTAAACCCGGCCTGTTCTATAAGCCAGCCCGCGGGTACTTTTACCTCGGTGTCATTCAGCGTATAGTGCGGCATCTGCGGATGTTGCAGGCAAGCCTTTTCAAATTGCTCAATTGTGATTATTGGATTTTTAAAGAAACTGCCGCTGTTGCCCAATTCTTTCGGGTCGGGCAGCTTGCTCTGGCGGATAGCTGTAACCGCATTGCTCACATCCTTTATGGTCGGGATGGCAATGTTATGCTTGGTCAGTTCCGCAGCAATATCGCCGTAAGAAGTATTTATCTTATGGTTTTGGGTAGTAAGCCTGAAGGTTACCGAAAGGATAATGTATTGGTTTTTCAGCCTGCCTTTAAATACGCTTTCGCGGTAGCCGAATTCACATTCTTCTTTCGTAAAATTGTGTATTTCCTGGGTTTCGATGTTCATTGCCTCGCAGGAAACAAACGTGTCCTTTATTTCTATACCATAGGCACCGATGTTCTGGATAGGGGTTGTGCCCACGTTACCTGGAATGAGCGACATGTTTTCAAGCCCGCCGAAATCCTGCTCAATGCAATACAAAACGAACTGGTGCCAGTTTTCGCCCGCCATACCTTTTACCAGCACATGGCCTTCTTGTTGCTGTACCACTTCTTTGCCCTTCAGATCCACATGGATAACCAAAGCATCAATATCCTGAGTTAGCAGCATGTTGCTGCCGCCTCCCAGCACAAACAGCTTTTCGCCATTGTGGGTTTTCAGGACCTTAGCCAGTTCCTCAACAGTATGTACGGCAACAAATTGTTTTGCCCTGGCATCTATACCAAAAGTATTGTATGCTTTTAAAGAAAAATCCTTGATAATTTCCATGGTTTGCGGGTTGTTTTGCGGGGCAAAAATACGCTAATTATTCGGTAGTGAGGGCGCGGTTCAAAAATTCAACCAGCGGTTTCAGCACCAGCAGTTTTTTGGACGTATTCTTTACAAAATCCTTATCCATCACTTCCTTATCGGTAAGCCGGGCAGTGGCGGTAAAGCTTTTCAGCTTCAGGAATTCAATGGCCGGATGTTCCTTGTCAAATCCTTTTGGCATTGTTTTAAGCGAATTGTTCTCGTCCCTGTCCAACGCACCATACAGTTTTTTAAACTCAGCATCCTCAACAATCGCTTCCAGGTCTTCATAAAAACCGTCAATTTCGCGGCGCACTTTTTTCAGGTCGGCGGCATCGGGCCAGTGTATACCTGCTGCTATGAAGCTCGCTCCCGGCTCAATATGTACATAGTATCCGGCTTTGTTCGTATTCTTGCCGCCTTCGCACATCCAGATTCCCATATTGGTTTTGTAGGGCGACTTATCATTACTAAACCTTATATCCCTGTTGATGCGGAACGAGCAGTCCTTAAACTCCAGCTGGCTCAGGGTTTCATCGCCTTTGCTCAATTCAGCAATAAATGCGGCGGTAAGTGCTTTGTAATCTTTTTTATACAGGTCGTACCTGTCCTGATTGGACTGGAACCAATCTCGATTGTTATTAGCCTTGAGGTCTTTTATGAATTGAAGGGTTTCTTTTTGCAGCATCGGTAAAGTTTGTTGTTTAAAGTTTGTCGTTAAGTCGGTTGGTATTTGCCTAACAAAGTAACAAAGAAGTCGGACAATCTAAAAATCTAATAGCCAAAAATCCAGCACACCATCTAAACAAAAAACGACAAACGCCTAAACCTATAAGTTGAACATCCTGTAGCTTTGGTGTGTTGCCTTCACAATTTCTTCGGTACGTTCCGGGTGCGTGTCCGAGATGAATATCTGCCCAAAAACCTTATCATCAATCATGTGGACAATTTTTTGTACGCGGGTAGCATCCAGCTTATCAAAAATGTCATCAAACAAAAGTATGGGCAGCACGCCGCTTTGCTCTTTCATAAACTCAAACTGCGCCAGCTTCAGCGCTATGAGGAACGACTTCTGCTGGCCCTGCGACCCAAATTTCTTTATCGGGTGGCCGTCAATCTCAAACAGCAGGTCGTCTTTATGTATGCCTATGCTGGTATATTGCAGCACGCGGTCGCGCTGCAGGTTTTCGTCCAGCAGTTCCAGCAATCCTTTTTCATGCAGGTGGCTCTCGTACACCAGGCTCACGCTTTCGGCAGAGTCAGTTATTGCTTTATGGTGGCGGTTAAAGATGGGTATAAAATCTTCCAGGAATTTTTTACGGGTATCAAATATCGCCTGCGCCAACGGTTCCAGCTGCTCGTTGTATATAAGTAGCTGTTCTTTATCAAACGTGCGGTTCAGGGCAAAGTATTTCAGCAGAGCATTGCGCTGTGCAAGTATCTTCTGGTAAGCAATAAGCTGTTGCAGGTACTGGCTGTTGAGCTGCGAAATAACGCTGTCAATAAACTTACGCCTGGTTTCGCTGCCCTCCACAATCAGGTCATTGTCAGACGGCGATATGATAACCAGCGGAATGAAACCGATATGTTCCGAGAATTTATCATAGGCCTTGCCGTTTCGTTTCAATGCCTTTTTCTGGCCTTTCTTCAGGCTGCAAACTACCTGTTCGTTACGTTCGTTTTTCAGGAACGAGCCTTCAATCACAAAGAATTCTTCACCGTGCCTTATGTTTTGTACGGCCAGTGGGTTAAAGTAGCTTTTGCCATAGGCCAGGTGGTACACGGCATCCAGCACATTGGTTTTGCCCACGCCGTTGCGCCCCACAAAGCAGTTTATCTTAGGGTCGAACTCATAATCGGCCTCAGCTATGTTCTTGTAATTAAGGAGTGACAGGTGTTTAAGGTACATTGGCAACGCATTTGCTCGTGTGAGCGACTAAAATATACGGCTTTTTTTAAAAGTGGCCGCAAATTATTGAAAAAATATCAGGGAAAAGGTATTTTAATATTCAATAAAAATTTTATTTTTGCGGCTCACTAAAATAAGATAGATGGCAACATATAACAAAAGGGGATACAAAGCACCTAAACCTGTAGCAGAAGTTAACGAAGTAGAACCGGAAGAAACTTTTGACGGAAAAAGCACAACAGCTGAGGTTTTTAACAGCCTTGACGCCGGCGCTTCCAAAACAGAAGAGTGGGTAGCCCGTAACCAAAAGATAATATTTATTGTACTGGCTGTTATTGCTGTGGGTACAATAGGTTACCTGTTGTATGATAAATTTGTTGCCACGCCTAAAGAGCAGGAAGCGGCCGACAAGATGTTCCAGGCTGAGGAGTACTTTACCCAGGCGGTAGATGCACAAACTGCTAACGACTCTCTTTACAACCTGTCGCTTAAAGGTGGCGAAGGCCAGCTGGGCTTTGTAGGTATCATAGAGAACTACGGTGGTACTGATGCTGCTAACCTTGCACATTACTTTGCAGGTATGGCTTACCTTAACACAGGCAAGTACAAAGAAGCGGTTGAATACCTTGATAAATTCAAATCGAAAGATGACGTGCTTACAGCCATGGCTGAAGGTGGTAAAGGCGATGCTTTTGCACAGTTAGGCAAAAACGAAGATGCGCTTGAGTTTTACCTGAAGGCTGCTAAAGCTGCCGATAATGAGCTTACTGCACCACGTTTCCTTTTCAAAGCAGCACAGCTGGAAATGACCATGAACAAAAAGGCTGACGCACTTAAGCACTATACCGAGATTAAAGACAAATACGAAACATCTGCTGAAGGCATCAACATTGATGGCTACATAGCAAGGGCTGAATAATATGGCTACGATAAATAAGAACTTATCTGAATACGATAAGAACACAATCCCAAACGCGAAGGACTTTCGGTTTGGGATTGTTGTTTCTGAATGGAATGAGAATATAACCTCTGGCCTTTACAAAGGCGCGATTGAGGCATTGCTGGAAAACGGAGTGCCGCAGGAAAACATCATCAGTTGGGATGTGCCGGGCAGCTTTGAGCTGGTTTACGGTTCCAAGCGAATGATTGATACCCAAAACGTGGATGCCGTGATAGCCATAGGTAGCGTTATACAGGGCGAAACCAAGCATTTTGATTTTGTATGCGAAGGCGTGGCCCAGGGCATTAAGGATCTGAATGTTCTGACCGATGTGCCGGTAATTTTTTGCGTGCTGACTGATAATACAATGCAGCAGGCCATAGACCGCAGCGGGGGCATACATGGCAACAAAGGTACTGAGGCTGCTATAGTGGCTATTAAGATGGCCAACCTGCGTAAAATGACGTCATAAAAACAAATTTATACATAAATTATAACAAAAGCTTTCCTGTACGGAAAGCTTTTTTATTTTTTGAAACATGCGGCTTGGCGATAAAATTTCACACTTTATCGATAAAAATGTGTGAAATACAACATTTACTGTTATCATTTGTAAGAAAAATATTAAATACAGATTTTGCTGAAAATCACAATAATATATACAATTGTTAATTTAACACCCATTTATAAGCTCATTTTTAGTTAAGTTATTAAATAGTATTGTTTTTACTAATTATTTATTAAATAATAGTTAAGCATGTTAATGTATTGTTAATCATTATATTTTTAAGCCTCCAATAACTAAATATTATGAGTTACAACTACAATTCAGGCTACGGCAAAAATGTATTGAACTTTAAAAAACTGCTACTACCTATAATAGCAGTTTTTTTAATGCTGACAGCAATGTCGTCATTCGGGCAGGTTTCAGGGTATTCCTTTGCGCAAAGTACAGGAACATATACTGAAATTACAGGAGGCACACAATTGGTGACCACAACTGCCGGAGCAACTACTTATGACAGCGACGGAAACTCCATAACCTTAACTTCAGGTTCGCAGTTTGTGTTCAACACAGTAACAATTACATCGGTCAACATGACTTCTGACGGTGCATTGTGGCTGAACCCGGGTACCACCACCACCGGTAACGGAACCACCGGCCCTTTGGCATCAACTGGCACGGCTACGGGGGTAATATCTGTATTGGGTATGGACCTTAGGAGCACAAGCCTGGCCACTCAGGTATATGAAAGAAGATGGATGGATACCGGCACTGAACTTGTTTTTCAGTGGAAAAACGCATCAAGGTGGAACCAGAATACTGTAGAACGGTTTAGTTTCCAAATCAGGATTACAAAAGCTTCAGGAATCATAAAAATGGTATATGGAGATATAGTAAATATTGCATCAAGCACTACCTACCAGCCTATTGTGGGTTTACGTGGCAGTACCAATACCGATTATAAATCGCGTAACCTTACTACTACCGTACCGGACAGCTCACCATCCTGGGATGATACAGCTGCATCAACAGCAAATTCACAATCAGTGAGGTTTACATCGGGTAGCCCGGCGGCTTTCCCTGCATCAGGGCAAACATTTACATGGTCTCCCCCTACCAATCCTACACTTACCGCAAGTACACTTACTGCTTTTGGCAACCAGTGTATCAATACAACCACAGCAACTCCAAATTCATTCACCGTGAGCGGCAGTAACCTTACAGGTGATATAACTATAGGGGCGCTGACAGGATATACCTATTCCGCTTCTTCAGGCGGAACCTATACCTCTACACTTACGCTAACTCCTTCTTCAGGATATCTGAGCAGTGTTCCCGTATATGTAAAATTTACCCCAACAGCAACTACGGCCTACACCGGCAACATTGTAGTTAGTGGCGGGGGGGCTACCAGCCAAAACGTTTCTGCATCAGGCACAGGGGTTAATACAGCCCCGGCAATCAGTACAAATGGTACCGCTACTGCAACACTTACAGGTGCAACAATAAGCGGCGCTACTATAAGCTCATTAGGCTGTTCGTCCATTCTACCATCAGGATACGGTATAGAATACAGTACTTCATCCTCTTTCCCAAATGGTACAGGCACAGCTGTTACAGGCACAGGCTTTAGCGGCAGCGCAGGCGGTACATTCAGTGCATCAATATCCGGCCTTGCAAACAGCACTACTTATTGCTACAGGGCTTATGCCACCAATAGCGGCGGTACTACCTACTATAGCTCTGTAAGCAATTTTACCACATTAACTCCAGGCCAGGTGGGAGCAGGAACAGCTACCAGTGGTTACGTACCTATGAGCCCTAACTGGGGGTATAGCTACACGCAGGAAATATACCTTGCCAGCGAGCTTACTGCAGTGCTTGATCCGGGAAACACCTATATAACTAAAATACGCTTTAAATCGGCTACGGTAGTTGCTGACCAGTCAACATATAACAACTGGGTAGTTTACATGGGCAATACGGCTAAGGCATCATTTACCGGCACGGCTGACTGGGTAGCTACATCTGCCATGACACAGGTATTTTCAGGCACCTTACCAACCATGACGGCAGGCAACTGGGTTGAGATTACTTTGAACACACCTTTCCTTTGGAATGGCACCAGCAACCTTGTATTAGCAGTAGATGAAAATGTTACGGGTTTTGCGAACGCTACATGGGCATCAACAACAGCCTCTGCCAACAGGACGCTGTATTACAGGAGCGATACCAACAATCCAAACCCTGCATCGCCACCGTCCGGCACGTTGATTACCGATCTGGCACAAATGCAGATTGTTGCTACCACACCACCAGATTGTAACCCGCCAACAGGCATTACCGCAGCGGCATCATCGCCAACAGCAGGTTCTGCAACTTTCTCAGCGCCATCTGTTGGCAGTGTGCCATCAGGCTACGAATGGGAGCTTCGCACCAGCGGAAATCCGGGTACAGGCTCAGCAATAGAAACAGGTACGCCATCAGCGGCAGGTACTGTAACATTTGCAACAACCCTAACACCCAACACAACCTACAGTTTTTACATACGCTCTACCTGCGGAGGGCCGCAAAGTACTTGGTCATCGGCTGCTACGTTTACAACCCCTAAACTTGAGCCAACCAACTATGCCACTGCTTTTGCAGTAGGTACTGCCACTACCACTACTATACCGGTTACATGGGCCGCTGCTACAGGAGCAGTAATACCTGATGGCTATTTGCTTAAAGCAAACAGCTCAGCCACGTTTACTGACCCTGTTGATGGCACTGACCCGGGTACGGGCTCGCTATCAATGGCTTCTCTACCTGCGTCATATAAAAGTACAGGCACATCTGCAACCTTTACAGGAGGCACAGCAGGTACTATGTACTATTTTAAAAATTACAGCTATACAAACACCGGTACGTTCATCAACTTTAAGACTGATGGCACTGTACCATCGCTCAATTATGCCACCAGGCCAGCTGTTGTAGCAAGTGCTGCCCTAACGCCAACCTCGCCCACAGCAGCAACCATAACATGGTCGTTGCCTGGTACTTTTAATGCTTCAAACCACAATGTGCTAGTATTTGTAAAGGCATCAAGCAGTGTAACGTCTGGCACTCCAACCAATGCCCCTACAACTTATACAGCAAGCACCACTTTTGGTTCAGGCACAGCATACCAGCCTGATGCAGCTGCTTATTGCGTATATAATGGCGACGGAACAAGCGTAAACATAACCGGTCTTACACAAGGCATTACCTATTATGCAAGTATTTATGTGGTGATGGAAGCAGGTAATTATGATGGCACCTACACCTACTCTACCGCAACAAATTTAAATGCTGCAACACCGCAGGTAACACCTGTTACATGGACTGAAAGTTTCGCAACAACATCTACTCCAACAGGCTGGTCAAGCGGTTTTAATTTTGGGGTACCAACCGGTATAACCGCTACTACCAATACTGTATATAAAAACCTGTACAGTAGTGTTACAACAGGTGAGGTAACTACAATAAACGTTGGCCTGCTTGGAGCTAATGACAGGCTTGCTTTTGACTATATCCTTTCTAATTTCTCATCCCCTTACGCCGTTCCGGCATCGGGTTCAGGAAACTTTGTAATAGCGGTTTCAACAAACTTTGGCACCAGCTATACTACACTTGCAACTGTAAATAATGATGGTGTAGCCGGATGGAGGCGTAAAACCTATTCACTAAGCGCTTATGCAGGGCAATATGTAAAAATCAGGATTACAGGCAACTGGACTTCCGGAGATTATTACCTTGCATTTGATAATTTTGCCATTGAGCCAACGCCTGCCTGCGAAGCTCCAATAACGCCGTTTGCATCATCTTCAATAGGTATCAACAGCGCTACTATTTCATGGACAGCTGCAACTGTAGCCCCGGCCGAAGGTTATGAGTATTACTACACCTCTACTTCAGATAATCCAAACGCTACCAACCCGGCAGCATCAGGCAATACAGCTGCGGGCGTTACAACTGCAACCATAAGCAGCGGGCTTACATCAAACACTACCTATAACTGGTGGGTACGCTCAGTATGTGGCGTTTCAGATTACAGCCCGTGGGTTAGCGCAGGAAGTTTCCGTACCAAATGCGACCCTATAGCATCGGGTTTCACCCAGAATTTTGACTCTACAGCCACAGGCACATCAGGCAACCCAACTGTGCCTGAATGCTGGAGCTTTTATGACGGCGGTGCCGGCTATGGCTATGTAACTGCTACAGGAGCCCAGTCTTCCCCTAATAACTTTTATATTTATAACAATACGGACTCTGCAGGGAACTATATTTTGATTTCCCCGCAAACTGTTGACCTGGGCAACGGCACTTACAGGGTAAGCTTCTATGCTAAGGCAGGAGGTTCAGGCTATACGCTGCTGTTCGGCAGGATGAGTAACCCTGATGATCCGGCAACGTTTACCTCATTGCAAACCGTATCACTAACAACTACGCATACAAAATATACCTTTACTTTGCCGGCTACTACAGACGATTATTTTGCCTTTAAGCATGGGCAGGGTGGTACAATAAGGAGCATTTATATTGATGATGTAGTATATCAGCCAATACCTAGCTGCCTTGAGCCGGTTGCCCCATTTGCATCATCGGCGGTTAATGTTTCTGGCGCTACCCTATCATGGGGGGCATCGGCATCATCACCGTCAAGCGGATATGATTATTACTATACCACTTCTTCTACAGAAGACCCTAACAGTACCTTACCGGCAGCATCGGGCAGCGTAGCGGCAGGTACACTTACTGCAACTATTACAGGAACACTTACTGCCAGCACACAATACTATTGGTGGGTGCGTGCGCATTGCGCAGGCGCTGATACAAGCGTGTGGATGGCCGGGGGCAACTTTACCACCTCTAAACTGGAGCCAACCAACTATGCCACCAATTTTGCAGTGGGTACAGCCACTACCACTACAATACCTTTAACGTGGACTGCGGCAACAGGAGCCGTACTACCTGACGGATATTTGCTGAAAGCCAACACATCAGCCACAATTACTGATCCTGTTGATGCTACTGACCCGGGTGCCGGCTCGCTATCAATGGCTACGGTACCGGCATCGTATAAATCTACAGGCACATCGGCTACTTTTACCGGTGGCACAGCAGGTACTATGTATCATTTTAAAAATTACAGCTATACCAATAGCGGTACCAACATTAACTTTAAGACTGATGGTTCTGCGCCTTATGTGTACTTTGCCACAAAACCGGCAGCCGTAACAGCATCAGCTACAACAAGCGGAACTACCGGTGGCACAATAACCTGGACATTGCCGGGTACTTACAGCGCGGCCAACCATACAGTGCTTGTATTTGTAAAATCAGGAAGCGCAGTAACAACAGGAACACCAACCAGCGCGCCAACAACTTATACTGATGGTACTGTATTTGGCACAGGAAGCACCTACCAGGGAGACGCTGCAGCCTATTGTGTATATAAGGGTGATGGCACAACTGTAACCATAAGCGGGCTTTCTGCCAGCACTACCTATTATGTAATGGCACTT
The DNA here is from genome assembly GCA_041916875.1 of Flavobacterium sp. GTDB lineage: Bacteria > Bacteroidota > Bacteroidia > Flavobacteriales > Flavobacteriaceae > Flavobacterium. Next base: position 242,180 of record JAYRYS010000003.1, on the reverse strand, counting down.
GTAGTTATGGATGCCTCCAATTATAATGGCACATATAGCTATTCGGCTACAGCAACAGCCAATTTTTATACAGGATACTGCCAGCCGGCACCTACAAGTGTTGATGGCAGCGGTATAACCAATGTTACCATAGGTACCATAAACAACACTACAACTGCCGAAACCAATAACTATGGCAATTATAGCGCCATGTCATTCAATGCGGCACAAAATGCTACGGTACCTTTTTCAATCACCTATGCTACAGGCTATACTTATGGCACTAAGATTTGGGTGGACTGGAATGATGACTTTATATTTAACGATACCGATGAGTTGGTATACACAGGGCTTTCAACCGATGTTAACCCTACCACTTTGTCTGGCAGTTTTACAGTACCGGGTACAGCCATTATTGGCCAGCACAGGTTGAGGATTGGCGGCACAGATACTGATGCAGGCCCATCGAGTGCATGTTATTCCGGTACATACGGCACATTTGAAGATTATACTATAAATGTACAGCTTGCACCGGCACCTGCAATAACATCGTTTACACCATCAACATACTGCGCAACATCAGGGGTTATTACTATAACAGGCACCAACCTTGCCGGTGCTACGCTAACTATTGGTGGTTCAGCCATAACTCCGCTAACAACCAACACTGCCACATCAATTACGGCTACAGTCCCTTCAGGCATTTCGGGTGTGGTAAAAGTTACTACCAGCGGAGGCTCGTTCGAGACAACCGAAACATTTACAGTAACCACACCGCCTACACTAACGCTAAGTGCAACAACAGCGTCAGTATGTACCGGGGAAGCTTCTAACACAATAACTGTAACCGCAGGCCAGGCTGACTATACCAGCTTTGTATGGTCTCCATCAACAGGAGTATCAGGCAGTCCATCGGCAGGATATACCTTCAGCCCGTCTGCAACTACAGTTTACACACTCACAGCATCAAATGTTTCGGGCTGCAGCAGGACATGGCAGGTTACGGCAACAGTTAATGCCAAGCCTTCTACTGTAAATGTTACGCCTACATCTGCCGACCTTTGCTCAGGGCAGATACAACAGCTAACTGCCAGCGGCGGCACTACCAATAATATGGTTTTACTTTCTGAAGATTTTAATGGCAGCGCTACCGGATGGACACAAACTAACAATTCTACCGGCGGTGATGACCCTTCACTGGCTGCATGGGCCATTTATTTAAGCGATACAAGCTTTTACAGTAATGACAACACCAACTTCATGATGAGCGACAGTGATGCGCAGGGGGAAGCAGGAAGTACTTTAACATTGCTTAATTCGCCTACTTTCAGTTTAGCAAATATAACTGCACCTACGCTTACCTTCTATCATTATTATCGTGATGGGGGCGACAGCACAGACAATGCAAGGGTTCAGATATCTACTGACGGAGGCGGAAGCTGGACATTGCTGGGAAGCGCCATCACCTCGACTCAGGGTTCAGCTACCAATTTTGTGCTGGCATCTTATGACCTCTCTGCCTATGCAGGCATGACCAACCTAAAAATACGTTTCAGGTATATTGCTGAATGGGGTTATTACTGGGCTATTGACAACGTGACTGTAAAAGGTACCGGGCCGGCTACTTATACATGGCAAACCAGCCAGGTAGGCAGCCTGTTTACCGACGCTGCCGCTACCAGCGCCTATACCGGCGATGCAAGGGCTACCGTATATGTAAAACCTGTGGTTAACACAACAGTTACCGCTATAGCTACCAATAGTGCAGGCTGCCTTAACAGCACTGCCGTAAACATTACGGTACAGGATAAGCAGTGGACAGGTACCATTAACAATGACTGGAACACTGCAGGCAACTGGTGCGGAGGCCAGGTACCAACACAGTATGATAATGTTGTAATACCTGCCACAAGCACACAGCCAGAAATTTCAGGAGGCATAACAGCCCATGCCAATACCCTAACAATACAAACGGGCGGCATACTGACAGTGAAAAGCGGCAATAGCATACAGGTAGAAAACCAGGTGTCATTAACATCAGCTGCTATAGTTGATAACCCTGCAACACCTGTAGTAGAAAGTGGCTTTGTACCTGCACTCGTGCTTCAAAATAACGCTCACCTGGTACAGGTAAACAATGTGGCTAATACAGGCACCGGTATTGCAGAAGTACATAGGGACAGTTCACCATTATTGCGCCAGGATTATACCATGTGGTCATCGCCGGTAGCAGCGCAGAATTTATTCCAGTTCTCGCCAGCTACATTAGCTAACCGTTTCTATACGTATAATACGGGTACTGACCAGTTCAATGCCGTTCCTGACTTAAGCGCATCGTCCGGCACTACTTTTAATGTTGGTACAGGTTACCTAATCCGTATGCCAAATGGTGCTTATGCTGCAGACAACACTACACTTACCGGCACAATTAATGGTTCGCCTGCACAATACCAGGCAGGTACGCATACTATGGTTTTCAATGGTAAGTTTACCGGAAAAACCAACAACGGTAACCAAACTGTAGCCACATCAACAGCACTTAATGGCTATAACCTTTTGGGTAACCCTTATCCGTCGCCAATAAGCATACCTGCTTTCTTTGCTGCCAATGGCACCAATACTGATGGGGTTATGTATTTATGGAGGAAAACCAATAGTGAAACAGTATCATCAGCTTACTGTACTGTAAACTCTAACGGCGACTATAACGGAAATTTCCAACCGGGAGCAAGTGACCCTGAAGGAATATTGCAGACAGGCCAGGGCTTTATAGTAAAATCAATGGCTTCATCACTTATATTCAATAATGGGATGCGTTCAACCACAACTACCCATGATGCCTCATTCTTCAGGATGCGCAATAACCCTGATGTAGTTGAAAAACACAGGATATGGCTAAACCTGCATAGAGGTACTGCACCGGTAGCACAAATGCTGGTAGGCTATATGAGCAATGCAACTATGGGTGTAGATATGGGTACTGATGCGCTATTTATAAATGACGTAGCTACAGGGCTTAACTCTTACCTTGATGCAAAGGCTTATGCCATACAAGGGCGCTCACTGCCTTTCAATAACCAGGATGTGGTGCCACTACAGTTTAAAACTAACGTAGCGGGCAGCCATACCATATCTATTGATCATGTAGATGGGTTATTCCTTCTGGATCAGGACATATACCTTAAGGATAATCTTGCCGGTGTTACCCATGACCTGAAAGCATCGCCTTATACATTTACTACTGAAACCGGAACTTTTAACACCCGTTTTGAAGTAGTGTACACTAATGAGGCTTTGGGTACTGATACCACTGTATTTGATGCCAACAGCATGATTATTTATAAAGATGGCGGCAACCTGCATATAAATACAGGTACTGCTACTATAAAAACGGTACAGCTGTTTGACGTAAGGGGCAGGCTTATACTGGAGAAAAATGATGTAAATGCAGCCTCAACCGTTATAAGCGACCTGAAGGTAGAGGAACAAATGCTGATAGTGAAAGTAACCACTACCGAAGGGGCAAAAGCAAGCAAAAAAGTTATTTATTAATAATAGTTATTATTGGTTGATTGTTGTAAAAGGGCTATTTTTAAATAGCCCCTTTACATTTTTTAATAACTGAGTATAACAAAAATGGCTGCCTTTCAGGCAGCCATTTTTATATTTAAAGCGTTTTGGCGTTTTTGACTTTATCATTAGTGATGGCATGTTTTATTACCTCACTCATTTCCCTGACGTAGTGGAAGGTGAGCCCTTCCAGGTATTCCGGTTTTATCTCATCAATGTCGCGCTTGTTCTCAGCGCACATTATTATTTCTTTTATGTTGGCACGCTTGGCGGCCAAAATCTTTTCTTTGATGCCGCCTACAGGCAATACACGCCCGCGCAGGGTTATCTCACCCGTCATGGCCAGGTTTTTCTTCACGCGCTTTTGGGTGAAAGATGACACCAGCGATGTCAGCATGGCCACACCGGCGCTTGGGCCATCTTTAGGTGTAGCGCCCTCAGGCACGTGTATGTGAACATTATAATTGGTAATCACCTCAGGGCTTATACCCAACTGCTCAGCATTCGCCTTTATGTATTCCAAGGCTATCGTAGCTGACTCTTTCATTACCGAACCGAGGTTACCTGTCATGGTCATGTGCCCTTTCCCTTTGGAAAGGATGGATTCTATAAACAATATATCACCGCCCACGCTGGTCCAGGCAAGGCCCGTAACCACACCGGCTACTTCGTTATTTTCATATTTATCGCGTTCCATGCGTGGCGCACCCAATATGCGCAGCACATCCTCATCTGTTACTTTTACATTGTACTCCTCCTCCATCGCAATGGATTTGGCAATGCCGCGCACCAGTTTGGCAATCTGTTTTTCAAGCCCGCGCACACCTGATTCACGAGTGTAGCCCACCACGATTTTCTCCAGTTGCTTTTTGCCAATATTCAAATGCTTAGAGGTAAGCCCGTGCTCTTTCAATTGTTTTGGCAATAAGTGTTTTTTGGCTATCTCCACTTTTTCTTCAATAGTATAGCCGGTCATGTTGATGATTTCCATCCTGTCGCGCAGGGCAGGTTGTATGCTGCCCAGGTTATTGGATGTAGCTATGAACATCACTTTGCTCAGGTCAAAGCCCAGCTCCAGGAAGTTATCGTAAAATTCAGAGTTCTGTTCCGGGTCCAGCACTTCCAGCAAGGCAGACGATGGGTCGCCCTGATTGCTGCTGGTCAGCTTATCAATCTCGTCCAGTACAAACACGGGGTTTGATGTACCTGCTTTTTTAATGCTTTGAATAATGCGCCCCGGCATAGCGCCAATGTAGGTTTTACGGTGGCCGCGAATCTCTGCCTCATCACGCAGGCCACCCAGCGAAATACGGATGTATTCCCTGCCCAGCGCCTCAGCAACCGACTTACCTATTGAGGTTTTACCAACACCCGGAGGGCCGTAAAGGCACAGTATTGGCGATTTCATATCGTTGCGCAGCTTCAGTACCGCAAGGTATTCTATAATGCGGCGCTTCACATCCTCAAGGCCAAAATGGTCGCGGTTCAGTATTTTTTCGGCACGCTTCAGATCAAAAATATCAGTGCTGTATTCGTTCCACGGCAGGTCCAGCAATAACTCAAGGTAATTGCGCTGGGTAGCATATTCGGCCACCTGCGGGTTCATACGCTGCAGTTTGGAAAGTTCTTTCTCAAATGCAATATTTACCTTTTCATTCCATTTTTTGTTGCGCCCTTTTTGGCGCATTTCTTCAATTTCCTGGTCATGGTTCACACCACCCAGCTCTTCCTGTATGGTTTTCATTTGCTGGTGCAGGAAATACTCGCGCTGCTGCTGGTCCAGGTCAAAACGCACCTTGCTTTGTATGTCGTTTTTCAGTTCCAGCTTTTGCAGTTCCAGGTTCATGTAGCGCAGGGTTTCCAACGCACGTGCCTTCAGGTCGTTATTAGCCAGAAGTTCCTGCTTTTCTTTTACCGGCAGGTTCATATTGCTGGAAACAAAATTTACGAGGAACGAATCGCTCTCAATATTCTTTATGGCAAAGGTAGCCTCTGAAGGGATATTCGGGCTTTCTTTAATAATCTGTATTGCAAGGTCCTTGATGGATTCAATAATGGTATGGAATTCCGCATCGTTCTTTTCAGGGCGTGTTTCGTTCACTTCCTTAATGGTAGCAATAAGGTACGGATTCTCTGCTGTAACCCGGTCCACTTCAAAACGTTTTTTGCCCTGAAGGATAACAGTGGTATTGCCATCGGGCATTTTCAATACCCGAAGTATACGCGCTACAGTACCCACAGTGTTAATATCAGCAACAGTAGGTTCTTCTACATTCTCATCCTTTTGGGCCACCACACCAATAATTTTGCTGCCATTATTGGCATCGTTTATTAGTTTGATGGATTTGTCCCTACCGGCAGTAATAGGGATTACAACACCCGGAAACAATACCATATTGCGCAACGGCAATATGGGCAGTTCAGCCGGGAGCTGTTCATTATTCATCTCCTCTTCGTCCTCCGGCGTCATCAGCGGGATAAGTTCCGCATCCGTATCCAGTTCCTGAAGTGACAAACTGTCAATATTTAAAATTTTCTGGTTAGCCATAGCTATTGTAAGTCATTTTGTCATTAAACGAAAGCCGCATCGTGCCATACATTTATATGCTATGGACGCGCAGCCGTTGAAAACCAGTTAATAATAACCGGTTTGTGAATATTTACACTACGTGTATTTCAATGATTATGCCATTAAAGATAAAAGGAATCCCAAACCTTTATTGATTGAGATTCCTCCTATCGTCGGAATGACAGCACTGCATTGATTATTTTGTGCTGATATTATTTTATCGCTTTTGCCAGCTCGTCCAGATTGACTTTCTGCTGTTCGCCGCTGGCCAGGTCTTTCAGGGTAAAAGTTTTGTTGGCCATTTCCTCATCGCCGGCCAAAACCGCAAAAGGTATCCCACGTTTATCGGCGTGCTGAAACTGCTTGCCTATCTTGGCCGCATCGGGGTACATCTCGGCTTTTATGCCCTGTTCCCTCAATTGTTTTATGGCTTTCATAGCATACAGTGCTTCCTTATTCCCGAAGTTAAGGAACAGTACTTTGGTAGCTTCAGTAACCGTATCTGGGAAAAGGCCTAATTCTTCCAGCACGAGGTAAATCCTGTCCAGTCCGAAGGAAATGCCAACCCCGCTCATGTTCTTCAACCCGAAGATGCCGGTAAGGTCGTCATACCTGCCGCCGCCGCCTATAGAACCCATGGCCACTTCCTTAGGAGCAGTAACCTCGAATATGGCGCCAGTATAATAGTTGAGCCCGCGCGCCAGAGTAACATCCAAATCAAGTATTGATTTTCCCAAACCTATCTCAGCCACATTATCGCAAATGAAACGCAGCTCCTCTACCCCTTTCAGCCCTTCTTCTGAAGATGAAAGCAAATCAGCCAGTTTGGCCAACTTTTCGTTAATAGAACCATCAAAGCTGAAAAGCGGCTGCACTTTTTCAATCGCTTCCGGCGTAATGCCTTTTTCCAGCATTTCTTTCTTCACGCCATCCTCACCTATTTTGTCAAGCTTATCTAAAGCTACGGTAAAGTCAATGAGCTTATCTTTCGCCCCGATTACCTCAGCAATGCCCGAAAGTATTTTGCGGTTGTTTATTTTTACGGTTGCCCCGTTAAGTCCAAGGGTTGTAAATACACTGTCATACAGCTGCACCAGCTCCACTTCCTGCCAAAGCGAGGTTGACCCCACCACATCGGCATCGCACTGGTAAAACTCACGGAAACGGCCTTTCTGCGGGCGGTCTGCCCTCCACACCGGCTGTATCTGGTAGCGCTTAAAAGGGAATTCAATTTCGTTTTGGTGCTGCACTACGTAGCGCGCAAACGGCACGGTAAGGTCATAGCGCAGGGCTTTTTCGGAAATGTGCGCTGTCAGTTTCAGGCTGTCGCGGTTAGTCAGGTGCTCGTCATTCGCCTTAGCCAGGTAGTCGCCACTGTTCAGTATCTTAAAAATAAGCCTGTCGCCTTCCTCCCCGTATTTACCCATAAGGGTTTCGGAATTTTCAAAAGACGGTGTTTCAATAGGCTGGAATCCAAATGCCTCAAAATGATGCTTTATGGCCGATATGATGTATTGGCGCTTGGCCACCTCTGCTGGTGAAAAATCTCTCGTTCCTTTTGGTATTCCCGGTTTTTGTGCCATTGTAGTATGCTTTGTTTTAAGAAAGGCAAATATACTACAGATTTAAAGATTGAAGATTTAAAGATTTCATATTTAGCTGTACTCCTGCTTAAAAACTTTGCTACTTTGTTACTTTGCGGCATCAAACCCAAAAACTTTCAACTAAACATCGTATTTTAGTGCCATCAATCAAAAGTTATGTTCAGCCTTTTCAGGGAAAATACTAAAATCGCGTTCGGCTCCATAAAAAGCCAGCTGTTGCGCACCATCCTCACTGTACTCATTATTGGCATTGGCATTTGGGCGCTGGTTGGCATACTCGCTGCTGTAACGGTACTGGAAAGTACCATAGTAGGCAATTTCTCTTCTATGGGAGCCAACACCTTCACCATGAGCCGCTACGACTTTAGCGAACAGCTGGGCCGTAATGATAACGAAGCCAAAATAAATCCCGTAATAAGCTATCCACAGGCTAAGGAGTTCCAGGAGAAATACCATTTCCCCAGTTCCAGCGTATCGCTGTCCTTTACAGCAGCCAGCAATGTGGAAGTAAAGCATGAAACCAAAAAGACCGACCCTGAAATTACCATAGTGGGTGCTGATGAGAATTTCCTGCCGAACTCCGGCCTCGAAACTACCAAAGGCAGGAACTTTAATAATTTTGACATAACCAATAATAATTATGTATGCATAGTAGGCTCTGACTTTGAGAAAGGGCTGCTTAAAGATGTTAACCCCATTGATAAAATAATTTCGGTACGCGGTGCACGTTTTAAGGTAATAGGAGTACTTAAAGAAAAAGGTTCCACCTTTGGCAAGCGCCAGGATTTAAGGCTTATTATCCCTATACAGGTGGCAAGGTCGCTATTTACCGCAGCCAATATTGATTATGAGGTTAAAGTAATGATTAACCAAAAAGACCTGCTGAACCCTGCTGTTGATGAAGCGATACTAACCATGAGGCGTGTGCGAAAGCTGAACCCCGTGGCAGAAAATAACTTTGGCATTGAGCGAAGTGATGAACTGCTAAAGCAATTGCTGGAAGAAACCGAAGCGCTCAGCATATCTGCATGGGTTATTGGGCTTATCACGGTTTTTGGTTCGTCTATCGCACTGATGAACATCATGCTGGTATCGGTTACCGAGCGTACCCGGGAAATAGGAGTACGCAAATCATTAGGCGCCAAGCGCAGCACCATAGCCTTGCAATTTTTTACAGAAACGCTTATCATCAGTCTTTTTGGCGGCTTAGTTGGATTAACGCTTGGGCTGCTGACAGGTTTTGGGGTATCTATGATTTTTCAGGTAGCTTTCCCAATGCCATGGCTCGCCATCACGGCAGCGTTAATCACTATTATAATTGTTACCCTCTTCTCCGGTTCATATCCTGCTGTTAAAGCATCAAAACTCGATCCGGTTGAGGCATTGAGGTATGAGTAAGGGTTCCGCGTGTTGGAAATTAAGTAATCTGGCTGAGGCTGTCGAAGCCTGTTAAATTTGTGCAGTGTAACGAAATTCAAATCATTTTTAAACTGCCATAAAAAAATCCCCTTACGGAGATTGCTGTAAAAAGAAGAAAAAAATGGCAAGCGGCCTACATCGCACCGCTACAACCACATACCTTTGCTGTGTTCCCACCCTGGAGGAGTCTGCAGGAGCTGGTCGTGTAGGACTTGCCGCTGCAAATATACAATCTTTTTGTATTTTCGCAAAGCAATTGCCCAATATCAGTGGCATTTGTATATTACAGCATTATTTAATACCACCATGAAAAAACATAACCTATTAGCTTTCATTTTGTTGGGCGCAGCAATGTTTTCCTGCAAGGACGACACGGCAGATAAAAATAATTTATTCAGCATTGACACTACCCACCTGAAAGAACAATACAACCCTACCGAAACAGTAGAACTGCAGGTAGCCAACCCTGAAAAGAAAACCATTGAAAAAGTGGTTTACCTTATAAATGATAAGGAAGTTGGCACAGTACAAGGCAACGGCAAATATAGCCTGAAGCTGGAGGGGCAGAAATTAGGCTACCTGAACATAAAGGCGCAGGTATATTATGAAGGTGAGAACGCTGCCGCAGAAGGCCGCATTGAGCTGGTAAGCGCCGTATCGCCCAAGCTGCTGAAGTATGACATTGTGAATACCTATCCGCATGATATCAACGCCTACACGCAGGGACTTGAGTTTTACCGTGACACGCTGATTGAAGGCACGGGGCAGTATGGAGAATCGAACCTGCGCAAAACCGATTACAAGACCGGAAAGGTGTACAAACAAGTAAACCTGGGCGAAAAGTTCTTTGGCGAGGGGATTACAGTTTTCAACAACAAGATTTACCAGCTGACCTGGAGGGAAAATACCGGCTATATCTATAATGCCGATAACCTGCAGAAAATAAAAGAATTCCCTTACTTTAAGGATATTCAGGGCTGGGGCCTAACCAACGATGGCAAAAACCTGTACCAAAGCGATGGCAGCGAAAAGATATATATACTTAACCCGGAGACGCTTAAGGAGATTGATTACATAAATGTATATACCAACAATACCAAAATTAAGGAGGTGAATGAACTGGAATGGATTGATGGGAAAATTTACGGCAATATTTACCAAAAAGATGCCATAGCCATCATAGACCCGAAAACCGGAACTGTAGAGGCTGTATTAAACCTGGCTGAGTTGAAGCGCAAAGTAACCCAGCACCCTGAGCTTGACGTGTTAAACGGAATTGCCTATAACGCCAAAACCAAAACACTTTTTGTAACCGGTAAGAACTGGGACAAAATGTTTGAGATTCGCATTAAGGAGTAAGCAACCTTTTAGGTATTTACGCATCTACCTGATAATTATCAATCATTGGTAAAGCATATCTTTATTTTAATTGGGGGAAAAACCTTCCGGGCAGCCGGGAGGTTTTTTATTTAAAAAAAGCCCCGCAGAAAACTACAGGGCTTCAACCAATAAAACCAAACACATAAATTATTTATGCATAAGTACGGTATCAACAACGTGAATCACGCCGTTGCTTTGGTTCACATCGGCAATGGTAACTTTGGCCTTTCCTCCTTTTTCATCTTTAATCCATAGCTCTTTCCCATCCATCATCAGCCAAAGCTTGCCACCTTCCACCGTGGTAACCTCTGCCGTACCTTTGCCTTTTTTAATAGCTGCCATAATATCAGCCGCGCTCCATTTGCCCGCTACCACATGATATTTAAGCACATCCTGAAGCATCTTTTTATTTTCAGGTTTCAACAGCTGATCTACAGTACCTTTAGGTAGTTTGTCAAACGCCGCATTGGTTGGTGCAAATACCGTAAACGGCCCTTTACCTTTAAGCGTTTCCACAAGGCCGGCAGCCTTAACCGCAGCTACAAGTGTAGTGTGGTCTTTAGAGTTCATAGCGTTCTCTACAATGTTTTTGGTTGGATACATTTCGGCACCGCCTACCATTTTGTTTTTTTGAGCGAATGATGCTGTTCCCACCATCATAGTAAAAGCCAGTACAACTGCTGATACAATTTTTGAAGTTTTCATAAATCGGTTTGTTAAAAGTTTATATATGCAAATACGCCAAAACAAACCGCTTGGTTTTCAGTAAGAAATTTTTAGGAAAATTTTAACTATTGCGCCATTTACTATATCCCAGGTGCAGGGGCGGGAGATTTATTTTTTTCTCACCCTCATCCTGTCCACTATAATGATGCTAATAAAGATTACCAGTGGCAGAGCGCCCATCCAGCTAATAATGTTTGTTTCAGTCTCGTGGCTGAATGTTGCAAAGTTTAATATTAACGAACCTATGAGATAGCTGGCAATAACCAAAATAACCAGTTGCAGGAAACGTTTAAGAAAATGGTTCATTGTAAATAAATCTAAGTTTTCAAAAATAATGTTTATTTACTTACAGTCAAAATCTGTAATAAGTACTTCGGGCAGGCCAAGCTCACGAGCCTTTTGCACATCGCTGCACGCCAACTCCATATTTTTCAATTCTGCCGCAGCACGGGCACGGCTCATGTAAGTAGTGGCAAGTTTTTTTTGATCAGGAAAATTGTTGTTGTTAATCATAGTGGTATAATCGGCAACGGCCTTGTCAAACTTTTTGAGCATCAGGTAACTTGTAGCTCTTGATACTAAAGCACGCCAGGCAGTATCTTCAGTACTTACCGCTAAAGCCTGCGTAAAAAAATTAATAGCCTGTTCATGATTTTGGTTAACCGATTGTGCACCGCCTTTGTTCATCAACTCCTGAAAATTACCTGTTGACCTTGGTTCCGGTTTTACTTTAGGCTTGTCACTGCTTTTTACAGGCATTGGGGTTGCCACAGTTTCGGCCTTGCGTATAAGGGTATCTTTTTTCTGCGTAGTATATTTTGGGTAGGTTTGTGCACCGGCAGCAAAGCTAATCATTGCAATGCATGAGAGTAAATGCTTCATGGTAAGGGTGTTTTGATGCTAAGTTAAAGATTTTACTTATAAATTAAAACACTACACCCGCCTTTAACAAAGTTGTTTATAAAGTCAGGCTGACTATTATAGGCTACTTATCAAACAAATTGCTTCTTTTCAGCTGCAGGCTTTGTTGGGAGCCATCCATTTTTTGTACAACCACCTGCATACTATTCACTAAAGTACCTGACTCTAAAAACAATTCCAGCATACTGCACCACTCGTCCTGCGGCAGGCCTTTCATGGTTTTACCATTAATGGAGATTATAGTGTCACCCACTTCAATCCCGGCCTTACCGGCAGAGGAAGTTTCCCACACCATACCTACCTTCAGCACATCTTCTACAAACGTTGGGGTAAAGCCAAAGGTATTCATCTCAGCATTTTCTTTTATGGGAGCATCAGGCACATACACTTTTTTCTTGCTCCAGTCAATCATCACCACGCCAAAGGATTTAAAAAACTCGTTGCCTGTAAGCACAGAGTTGCCCGGCGTTATCCGCACCACCTGGTTTTTCGCCAACAGATTGCCTACATAAATCGTATCGGCTACAGTTACATATTCGTCCACCGGTTTCTTATCAAATAGCGTGAGTGAGCTGTTGCCCCTGCCTTTTTTATAATCCAGCTTTTTGCTCACCCGGCTTTTAAAGAAAAGGCTGTCCGGTATGCTGAAACCGCCATTATAGCCGGTATCCATCAGCGCCATATAGTTATATTCGCCTAATACATGCCTTATCATCGGGCTTCCCGAAAAACCTTCCTCAAAATCCATTTCCCTCATTTTGCCTTCCGGCTTCAGCTTCTTGTCACTAAAGGTTAATGTTTTGGCATTGTAGTCAATCTTCCAGCGGCAGGTACGCATAATGTTAGTGCCCAATATGCCATCCAGCTTTATGCAAAACAGCTTCTCAAACTTACCCATATCAATAGCCGGCCCAACCACATTGTTGAAGGTAATGCCTGCAAACTGCACATCGCCAATTGCGTACATGGCTTCGTTCTGCACCGTACCCGCACCATCCGAAAGGTTATTGCTGAAGACCGGTTTCAGGGCCAGCTTTTCTTTCAATTGGGTCGAAACTATGGTTGCAGCACCGGTATCAAACAGGAAGTTGTAGGTTTCGCCAGCTATTACCACAGGCACAATCATCAAATCATGTGCATCAGTATACGGCACGGTGATATTGAAATTCTTTTGGGCAGGCTTTGCCGCAAACAGGTATTTGTCGCGATTGGCAATTGCTTCTTTTATTATTTGTTTTTCTTCTTTGGTTTGGGAGAAAGCCGCTACAGAACAAAGGAGCAGTAAGGTAAGGTATTTTTTAAGCATAGGTAATTGGTTTATTTTCCTACAAACAAGATTTATGCCAAATAAAAAACCATCGCGTTTTTTTGCGATGGTTTCTTTTGATTTTATCAAATTATAAACTCCTCTTCTGCTCCCTTGCCAAAAGCGTATTTTTCAGCAGCATGGCAATGGTCATAGGGCCAACGCCACCAGGCACGGGAGTAATATACGATGCCTTTTTACTCACGTTCTCAAAATCAACATCGCCGGTAATGCGGTAGCCTTTTTCGTTGGTTTCATCGGTTACACGGGTAATGCCTACGTCAATAATCACGGCATCATCCTTAATCATTTCAGCTTTCAGGTAGTTGGGCACACCCAGCGCAGTAATGATAATATCAGCCTGGCTGGTAATTTGGTTGATGTTCTTGGTATGGCTGTGCGTAAGCGTTACGGTACTGTTGCCGGGGAAACCCTTGCGGCCCATAAGGATGCTCATTGGGCGGCCTACAATGTGGCTGCGGCCTATAACCACGGTGTGCTTGCCTTCGGTCTTTACATTGTAGCGTTCCAAAAGCTCCAGGATGCCAAATGGCGTGGCAGGAATAAAAGTACTCATATCCAGCGCCATCTTGCCAAAATTCTCCGGGTGGAAACCATCCACGTCCTTGCCCGGGTCAATCGCCATAATTACCTTTTGGGTATCAATCTGCTTTGGTAGCGGCAGCTGAACAATGAAACCGTCAATGTCATCATTCTGGTTCAGTTCCTCAATCTTTTTAAGCAGTTCGGTTTCTGATGTTGTGCTTGGCATTTTAATCAGCGTCGATTCAAAACCCACACGTTCGCAGGCTTTTACCTTGCTGCCCACATAGGTAAGGCTGGCGCCGTCATTACCCACAATCACGGCGGCAAGATGAGGCACTTTTTCGCCTTTGTCCTTCATGCGCTGCACTTCGGCGGCAATCTCGTTCTTAATGTCTTCCGATGTTTGTTTTCCGTCAAGTAAAATCATTTTTGTTTCAGGTTTAAAGTTTCAGGTTCAAAGTTCTCACTCATACCCAAAACTGTGTAGTTAGTATTTGTGTTGTTGCGTGTTGTGTTGTTGTAGTGTATTATTATTTCAGGTTTCAAGTTTCAGGTTCTCACTCAATATTTAAAGCATGAGTAGCAACTTGAAACCTGAAACCTGAAACTATCTTTTACCGGCTTTGCCGTTACGGCCTCATGCCTTTCATTCCGCCCATCATCCTCATCAGGTTTTTGCCGCCGCCGCCCTGCATCATCTTCATCATTTTGCTCATCTGGTCAAACTGCTTCAGGAGCTGGTTTACCTGCTGTATGCTGGTGCCGCTTCCTTTGGCTATCCTGTTTTTCCTTTTTACATCAATAATGGCTGGCTTAGTCCTTTCGCCCGGGGTCATAGAGTGTATTATGGCTTCTATGTGCTTAAACGCATCGTCTTCAATCTCTACATCTTTCAGGGCTTTGCCTGCCCCGGGAATCATCCCTACCAGGTCTTTCATATTACCCATTTTCTTTACCTGCTGTATCTGGCTCAGGAAATCGTCAAACCCAAATTCGTTCTTGGCAATTTTCTTCTGTAGCTTGCGTGCCTCTTCCTCATCATACTGCTCCTGCGCACGCTCCACAAGCGACACCACGTCGCCCATGCCTAATATACGGTCGGCCATACGGTTAGGGTAGAACACGTCAATCGCTTCCATCTTCTCCCCTGTACCTATAAACTTGATAGGCTTATTCACCACCGATTTGATGGAGATAGCCGCACCACCGCGCGTATCACCATCCAGCTTGGTAAGTATAACGCCGTCAAAATCAAGCCTGTCGTTAAACGCTTTGGCTGTATTTACGGCATCCTGCCCCGTCATGGCATCTACCACAAACAGGGTTTCCTGCGGCTGTATGGCTTTGTGTACGTTGGCTATCTCAACCATCATCTCCTCATCAACAGCCAATCGGCCTGCGGTATCGACAATTACTACATTGAAGCCGTTAGCCTTAGCATGTTTGATAGCGTTTTGCGCAATTTCCACAGGGTTGCGGTTACCCTCTTCCGAGTACACCTCAACGCCTACCTGGCCACCCACTACGTGCAGCTGGTTGATAGCTGCCGGGCGGTATATATCACACGCTACCAATAGCGGTTTCTTGTTCTTTTTGGTTTTTAGGTAATTGGCCAACTTTCCGGAGAATGTGGTTTTACCCGAACCCTGAAGACCGCTCATCAATATAACGCTTGGGTTGCCCGAAAGGTTGATGCCTGCAGCATCACCGCCCATAAGTTCTGTAAGCTCATCTTTCACCAGCTTTACCATCAACTGGCCCGGCTGTAGCGTAGTGAGTACGTTTTCGCCTATGGCTTTTTCTTTTACTTTGGTGGTAAAATCTTTGGCAATCTTAAAGTTAACGTCGGCATCAAGCAATGCGCGGCGCACTTCTTTAAGGGTATCGGCAACGTTTACCTCGGTAATTTTACCGTGGCCTTTAAGTATATGGAATGCTTTGTCGAGCTTATCGCTTAAATTATCGAACATAATGTTTCATTTTATGAAGCTGCAAATTTAATGATTTGATTTTGAAGTACAGGCCTGCCCAACAAAAAAACCGGCCTTGCAGAACCGGTTTTATGTGTAATATAAAAACTGAAGCTGTTATGGATTGGGCCTAAACGCAAAATCAATCATCGGTACCATTTCAAAGTTGGGGTCGGTATTGCCACCACCGCCAAAGAAACGTGCCTGATGTATGGTAATTACACCCTGTGTAACAGGCAGCGTATTGTTTTGCCCCCACTTAAGCGTTCCTATGCCTGAAGAACCCGGACCATAACCCTGTATAGAACGCCTTATAGTGTAATTGGTATTAGCCTGTAATGCAACATCAGGTATAGAAATATATTCCATATCCGTATCGCTAAATGTATGCTGCCCGGTGTATAATTCGGTATTATTGGCATCCAGGATTTTGATGGTATATTCCAGTGTAGCCGTTTCGCCTTTGTAGCCAATACTGCAAATCACGCCCGGCTGGCTAACGCTAAAGGTATATTCATGCGTCCAGGTATCCATGGTAAATTGCTCCCCTGCCGTCAGGCTGTTATAAGCCTGTGCAAATGGGGTGTTTTCGGTATCGCAGGCTGTACCTGCGGCACATTCTTCCATTTCAGTCTGAAGGGTAGAAAGAAAAGCATCATTACCTGTTATAGCTACTTCTTCCCCATTAGCTGTTATGGTAAATGGGTATTGTATGGCATAGGTTTCGGTTTCGCCAAGGCCGTTGAAAAAGGCAATCAATTCAGTACTGCTGGTAAAAGTAAAAGTCTGGTCAATCACAAAACCTTCGGTATAAGTTGCCACAGTTATCGGGAAAGCCATCTCAAGGCATTCAATCTGGCCCGAAGAAAGTGCCTCTAACTGCTGCGTAACTTCTGAATCAGCTGTAAGGGCAAAGGGGTTTTCACTATTTACGGGTGTGGCAGAATCGTCCTCAACACAGGCGGTTAGCAGTAGCGATGACAGGGCGAATACTGAAAAGGTGCGGAATATTTTTTTCATAGTTCATTTTTTTTACAAGCCGAAGATACAAATTCAATTGAAATTTTAAGGATATTACAAACCGGTATGATTTTCAGGTTAATGGATTTAACACAAAAACAGTACAGATACTCTTTACCCTACCGCATAAAATAAAAAAACCGACACTACTGCCGGTTTTTACAAATTTGAATATAAAGAAACAAAAACTACTTATTGCCTTGTGAAAGCCTTTTTGGCGTTCATGTACTGAAAACAATTTTAAAAGGAAATACCCTACCTTATCGGTTAAAAAAAAGCAGGCTTGTAAAAAGCCTGCTTTACACACAGAAAAACTAAAAATTATAAGATTTCTTTTTCAGACATGTTTACTCGGATACACGTAAAACAGGTGAAAAGCAAAATACCCTACCTTAAAATCCATATTTTTCCATATTATTTTCACCAGATGTATTTTTACAGAAATTTGCTTTTAAAAAGACATAAAACCGTGCCGCGCAGGAATATTTTTTTATAATTTGCCGGCATAATTTTAACCCATGGAAAAAACTTCGCTTGCAGGGATTTGTGAAGAAATTATATTCTCCAATTTTTTTAAGAGCCAGGCACGCACGCTGCGCAACTATCTTTTATACAAATTTGGGAATGAGGAGCAGGCAGAAGATGTAACCCAAGAAGCCTTTATAAAACTATGGGAAAACTGTGATAAGGTGCCGCTTGATAAAGCCAAATCATTCCTGTATACCGTAGCCAACAATACTACGCTAAACCAGATAGCCCACCAAAAGGTAGTGCTGCAATATTCCAAAAACAACACGTTGCCCGACAGTACGCAGGAAAGCCCTGAATTTATTTTAGAGGAAGAGCAGTTTAAGGTAAAACTGCAAAAAGCCATAGCCAACCTGTCTGAAGCGCAACGCACGGCATTCCTGCTGCACCGGATAGATGGCAAAAAATACCATGAGATTGCCGAGATACTGGGAATAAGCATAAAGGCTGTTGAAAAAAGAATACACATAGCTTTGGTAGAGCTACGGAAAGAAATTGAGGGGTTCAGGTAGGGAATTTAAAGTATTGGCTGTTATACAACAAAATGGAAAGACAAAATGCAAGATGATATCAAATTAGCGAGGTGGCTCAATAATGAAATGAGCGAGGCGGAACTTAAGGAGTTTACCGCATCGGCTGAATTTGACACCTACAGGAAAATCAGGGATTACTCGGCACAGCTTACTGTGGCTGATGCTAACCTTAATGCGCTATACCAAAAGATTGAAGATAACAAAAGGCGCGGCATTACCCAAAAGCCGGCGCGTACTTTATGGATAGGCCGTGTGGCCGCAATACTGGTATTGGCGCTGGGGCTTACCTGGTTTTTTTATACCAACCAGACAACCACACAATTTGCCGATGCCGGCCAACGTACCGAATTTTTATTGCCTGATAATTCCACCGTATTATTAAATGCAGGCTCTGAAGCAGAGTTTAAGCCCAACAAATGGAACAGTAAGCGCAATGTAGAACTAAATGGCGAAGCTTATTTTAAGGTAGCCAAAGGCAAAACTTTTGATGTGGTTACACCTATGGGCACTGTTACCGTGGTGGGCACGCAATTTAATGTGCGCACAAGGGATAACCGCTTTGAAGTGAATTGTTTTGAAGGCAAAGTAAAAGTGGCATATCAGTCAGAAATTGTATATTTGTTACCGGGTGAAAGCGTTGCTTTTGAAAATGGCAAGAGCATAGCAGTGCCTGCTGATAATGATATACGCCAACCGGGCTGGGTAAGCTATGAAACCCGTTTTACCGGCGAAAAGCCTGAAAATGTGATAAAGGAGATGGAAAGGCAGTACAACGTGAAAATTACGCTTAATGCCGCACCGCAGGGCCAGCCTTTTACAGGTACTATCCCTATGAATAACCTTAACTCAGCACTGGAAATTATACAAACGTTATATCATTTAAAATCAGAAAAGAAAGGTAATACCATTTTACTTTCGGCTGAATGATAGTAACCGCCAGGAACTTTTTACTGCTTACCTTCTTTTTTTTTTCTCTTGCGCCGGCTTTCGGGCAGGGTGAAAAAACTGTGGGGCTGAAAAAAGTACTGGATGATATGGAAAACCAGCACAATGTGCGCTTCAGCTATATCGAAAATGAGGTGAAAGACCTTTCCCTCATCCCTCCCCGAAAAATACTTCCGCTTAAAGCCAAACTGCGCTATATAGAACGGCTTACAGGGCTTAGCTATAAAGAGTCGGGCAATAACTACATTATACTGTACCACAGCCTGCAACTGCCCGAAGAAACCATTTGCGGCTACGTGCTTGATGAACGCGGCAAGCCGCTGGAAAGCGCTATAATAATGTATAACAAAGGTAGCATGATGTACACCGCTGCCGATGGTTTTTTTGAAATGCCAAGGCCTGAAGCAGGTAATATTACTGTACAGTTCATGGGGTTTGAAACCAAATCCTTCAATCCATTGAGCTTTGGTAAGGACTGCAAAGAAATTTCGCTGAATAGTGAAATGCAGCTTCTGGACGAAGTGGTGGCCGAGCGCTACCTTACATCTGGTATCTCCAAAAAAAAGGATGGCACTTTTGTTATCAAGCCCAAAAAATTTGGTATCCTTCCCGGCCTTATTGAGCCCGATGTGCTTTCAACCATGCAGCAACTGCCGGGTGTAAACAGTGTTGATGAAACCGTTTCTAACATCAACGTTCGTGGTGGTACACACGACCAGAACCTGTTTATGTGGAACGGCATACGCCTGTTCCAGACAGGGCATTTCTTCGGCCTCATTTCTGCACTGAACCCTAACCCGGCCTACGACATTAAGATTTCTAAAAACGGCACACCGGCCATGTATGGCGAAAGCGTATCGAGCGCTATTGACATTTCATCCCGCTCTGAAAATATTGAAGGCAACACTACAACATTAGGCACCAACATGATTAATGCCGATTTTTACACCCGCATAAAAGCTTCTGACAATGCCAATTTTGAGGTTTCTGCAAGGCGCTCGTTTACCGATGTTATCGACCTGCCCACATACAGCAAATACTCCAAGCGTATTTTCCAGAACACTATAGTAACACAACTGAATAACAGTACCGATGTGAATTACCGAAGTGACAAGGAATTTTATTTTTATGATTTTACGGCACAATACCATCAAAAAATAGGTACCAGGCACAACTTCTACATAAATGTTATTGGCATAAAAAATAAGCTGGATTTTACTGAGGGTACTTTTACCGCCACCAGTTTCAGTAACCTGAACCAGCTTACCCTGGGTGGGGCGGCTACCTGGAAAACAGCATGGAATGAAAATGACAACTCTGAAATCAGTTTTTACAGTTCGTACTATAACCTTGATGCCAATAACATTTCGATAGATACCGATGCTGAGCTGGAGCAGCAAAACATAATCCGTGATACAGGTATAAGGCTTGCCAATACCAACTACCTTTCAACGGGTTTTACTGTACTAAGCGGCTACCAGTTTAACCAAACAAGCATAGACAATACAGAAGTTAGTTCGCCTATAAGGCAAACTAATAAAACAGTGCTGCGCATACATGCCGTTTATGGCGAATTACAATTTACATCGGACGATGAAACTATTTTTGCGAGGGGTGGCATCAGGGGTAATTATATTGAACAGTTCAGTATGCTGTATTTTGAGCCGCGCCTGCAATTTAATTATAAAATGGCCGATGCCTGGAACCTTGAAGTACTTGGCGAAATGAAAAGCCAGACAGCATCGCAAATAGTAGAGCTACAGGATGATTTCCTTGGGCTGGAAAACCGCCGATGGGTACTGGCCAATAATGAAGATATACCGGTACAGAAAAGCCAGCAGCTATCAGGCGGTATCAGTTATAAAGAAAATGGCTGGCTGCTGTCGCTGGAGCATTATATTAAAAAGGTGGAAGGCATCACTACACGCGGCCAATCGTTTCAGGACCAATTAGAGCCTATTGATGCCAAAGGCAGGTATACCGTACAGGGTACTGAGATATTGGTGCAAAAACAGTTCAGGAAATTTTATACCTGGCTTAGCTATACCTGGAATAATAACAATTACCAGTTTGAAGATTTCTCGCCGTATAAGTTCCCAAGCAATTTTGAGATTGCCCATACCATCAACTCGGCTGCCATATATGAATTTTACAATTTTAAGGTAGCATTAGGTTCTCGTTGGTTTACCGGCCGCCCGGTAACCAATCCTATCAGTAACGAAACCAGCGTAAATTTTGCCGGAATGCCGGTTATATTATACAAAGACCCTAACTCTGAGAATATTGATAATTTCTTCCAGATAAATTTTTCGGCCACCTATCTTTGGAAAGTGACCGATAAAGTGAAACTGCAGTTTGGCGTATCGGTGCTAAACCTGTTCAACAAAAAGAATATCATTAACCGCTATTACCGTATCAACAGCGATACAAATGCCATTGAGGTTGTGAATACCTATTCGGTAGAAAGGACACCGAATGCTATGGTGAGGTTGAGTTTTTAGTTAAAACTGGAAATAAATAAACGGCTGTGGCCCGGCAGATGCAGCAGCATAAACCAGCCAGTACACCAATCCAAGCAATACGCCTTTTACAACCAGCGGAGTAGCATCAAATGCTTTTTTGAGCTGTGTAGTAAAACTATCTGGCAGGAAGTGCCATACGTACCCAAGCGCCATCAGGATAAATACATTTTTATACCCCAGAATGATTGTTTTCCACTGTTGCAAATCAAAGGTTACCTGGCCTATGTTGTTCACTACATCCAGCGCGGTGGTAAAATCCTTCGCTCGGAAAAACAGCCAGCAGAATGCCACAAAATGGAACGTGAGCAGGATGGAGATGAATCGCCACACATAGCCACCAGCCGTTTTTTCTTTCTCTTTACCGGATGAAAAAAACTCCAGCCAAAGCTTGTGTACTGCCAGTGCAATGCCGTGCAGCGCACCCCATATAATAAACCTGAGGCTGGCACCATGCCACAACCCGCCAAGGAGCATTGTGGTAAGCAGGTTTACGTTAGTGTACATGGTTTTCTCCTTGTCTTTCGCCAATGCAAATGTGAGCGTAAATATGGCCAGCCCCGCCACACTGATGATAAGCGGTATATGGCTGGTTGGCGCATAGTGGATGCCCCAAACAATCAACCCGAAGAAGAATAATGCAGGGAACAAAAACCCGCCAAAAGTGCCATAACGGTTACCCCCTACCGATATGTAAAGAAAATCCTTTAGCCAGGTAGAAAGCGATATGTGCCACCTGCGCCAGAATTCGGTTATGGAAGCCGACTTGTAAGGCGTGCGGAAGTTGGTAGGCAGTTTAAACCCAAGCAGTAATGCCACGCCTATAGCCATATCCGAATATCCGGAAAAATCGCAGTATATCTGTATCGTGTAGCCATAGGCAGCCATAAGGTTTTCAAACGCTGTATAGCTGTTGGGCGAGTCAAACACCCTATCCACAAAGTTGATGGAAATATAATCGGAAATGACTGTCTTCTTGATTAACCCGCCAATGATGAGGAACAACGCGTAGTTGATGTCATCTTTAGTAACATGCAGTTTGGAGTATATCTGCGGAAGGAAATCCTTAGCACGCACAATAGGCCCTGCTACCAGTTGCGGGAAAAACGACACAAAAAACAGGTAGTCAACATAATTTTTGGTAGGCGTTATTTCCTTTCGGTAAATCTCAATAATGTAGCTGATGGACTGGAAGGTATAGAACGAAATACCCACCGGCAGTATCACATCATAAAAGGCAAACTTGCCGCCAAACAGGTCGTTGTAGTTACCAATCAGGAAATTGGTGTATTTGAAATATCCTAAAAATGAAAGGTTGGCTATAACGCTGAACCAAAGAAATATTTTGCGCTGCCATGTGCGTTGCTCCCGGTACAGGAAATAGCTCAGTGTATAATCAACCACTGATGACAGCAACAGCAACAGGAAATAAACGCCGCTTGATTTGTAATAGAAGAACAGCGAGAAGCAGATAACATATACCAGCCTTAACCTAAAGGTATTGCGCGTAAGGATATATATAGCATAAAACGCCAGGAACAGCCCCAGGAACAGCCCGGTATTAAACAGCAACGGCTCTTTAGGGTTATAGGTAAACCAATTTTCTACATCCTGCCATGTAATGTTTGGCACAAAATCATTCAGCATTACTTCCTGTTGGTTTTATAAGTTTGGTAAGCATCAAGGAATGCCTGCGTAAACAGTGCGCCCTGCTTTTCATATCCTTCTTTGGTGTAATGCACCCTGTCACTGGCCAACATGCCTTGCGCATAGTTACGCTTTACGCCATACATTCCACCAAGTATATTGAACAAATCCCATGAGGCATATTGCTTTTGCGTTTCCTGCATGGTTATCTGCCTGGCATAGCCGTTAGCATAGGTATTAGGTTGCTTGCGGCGCAGTTGAGATGGCGGCGGTGTCATGACCAATATCGCAGCATCGGGCGATTTTTTGCGCACGTTGGCTATAAAGGTGTTCAGGTGCTGCATGTATTCTTCTTCCGTTTGCTTATCAAACGATTCATTGGTACCCAGCGATATAATCACCAAATCAGGCTGCAATGCCGGCAGCTGCTCAAAGAACAGCGGGTATCTGATATAGTCTGATGCTTTAGCGCCATTCACACCAATACTGTGATACAACAAGCCGGAAGCATCTTTCTCCAGCACCAGGCCGTTCAGGTCAAAATCCTTGTACTGTTTGTTGGGCAGCAGGTACAGTTTTGAAAGTTCCTGCTCGCTGTGGTAATAGTTGGCAAGGCTATCAGCCGTAAGCCCCAGCGGGATAAACTCTGAACGTTTTACTTCACGGGTTTCTTTCTCGTTAGTAGGTATCTTCAACGTTTTGCCTGCGCGGATATTATTATTATTCAGTCCGTTCAGTTTTTTTATCTGCATAATACTCACCCCATATTTTTCGGCAATACTGCCCAACACTTCACCATTTTTAATGCGGTGCGTTATTTTTTTTGGCGCGGTCGATTCCAGCACTATGGTTTTGGAACTGGTAGCCACATCAAACGACGGCACATTGCCCGGCGTAATGATCTTTATGGTATTGAAGGTATAATTAGGGTCGCGCACCTCCAGCTCCACAGCAAAATTATTTTTGCCTGAAAGCGCAATGCCGCTCAATCCTACGGCCATTCCGTTGGGAGGATAGATAACCCTGCGGCTGTCCCACGACGTGTTCGATTCAAACCTTACATAGTGCGATCCGTTGGTTTTGGCCAGCCTGTGCGGAAACGTGAAGCCTGCCCCGGCATTGCCAAACTTTTGCTGCAAATTTTCGCGTATGAGCTTAGTGAAAAGATCAGCCTGTATGTGCGAATCGCCAATGTGCACTATATTCAACTTGCCTGCCTTTTGCTGTTCCAGCAGGTAGAGTTTTTCAAACAGCAATTTCAACGCCGATGTATTGGTGATAATGTTATCAGCCATAACCACCTCGCCATCTTCAATATCCACTGTGTCCACGGCAACGCTGTCCACCTCCACAGCAAGCGAATCTACCTGCGCGGAAGAGCGGAAGCTGAGCAGCAAGAGCATTAATATAAAAACCTTAATGCGCATGTGTACTATCGGTTTTGTGGATTACTGTATCTTTTTTGGGCAACGTTTTTTGCGGGGCAGGAGGAACAGTCTGAACAGGTTTAGCCGGCAATTTTACACCGCGCAGCTTTTTATATTTGTCGTAGCCTTCATTTAACTGATTATAGATGAGCCCTGCTATCTTCTTCGAGCCACGGAAATTAAAGTGCGTATAATCTTTATTGGCCAGCGGAGGAACTTCCTCCACCCATTTCACCATAGAGCCGTCACCGCCCATGAGGGTATATAAGTTTACATAAGCCGAATTGGTCTTAACCGCATAGCGCTTTTGCGCCTGGGTAAGCGGCACCACGGCAGAGTCGGTTTTTATTTCCATCTCATATTTCGTGCCCTTATCCGCGGTTGAAACAATCAGTATCGCCACACCCGGGAAACATTGGCGCAGGTGTTCCACTACCTTAGCCATGCGCTTTTCATACCAGGTGTAGTTATAAGAGCCGTAGTTCAGTACGTTGGTGCCGTAATGCAATACAATCAGGTCATATCCCAGTTTTTCGTGGAATGCCTTCATCACTTTGGTATTAAAGGTTGAGATAGGCAATCCGGAGTTACCCCTGTTGCTGAAGTTATCTACATGCAAGCCTCTTCCGTCGTCAAAATTGAAGCCGTAAAAAGGTATGGTGTCTGATGCTATAAAATTGGCCTTAAGCGATTTAATGGCTCCCGGCGTAACCTGTACCGTATTGAGAGTATTGGCTGGGTTCAGCGACTTGTAAATCGTATCCTTGCCAACAATAAATGCCACTTTGGCTTTACGGTTGCCTGATTTCCCGTAGAAAAGCGTAGGCGCATTCAGCTGGTTCACGTGGCGCCATTGCAGCGCTTTGTATTTTACCCAAACTGGGTTGGCTGTATCTTTTTTAGCGAAGAATACATGCCCGTTAACCCCAAACGGGCTGCGAGGGTTCTTTACGTTAAGGTAGGAAAGCGTTTTCCAGTTGGAAGAGAACTTATGTTCCAGCGTGGTGCGTGACGGCGCCGACTCTGAAGTGATGTTTACAAACCCCACGCCCTCACCGCCAAAGCGTTCCTGCATTTCGGAGCGGAAGTCTTTCACTATCATATCGCCATCAGTCATGGAGTCGCCAAAGTAGGCTATGCGCACATTGCCCTGGCCAGACTGTTCCAGCTGAACAAGCTTTTCATAAAAATCCACCAGGTGCTGAAAGCCTTTGTAATCTTCAAAAGCCTCCGATGGGAATTTGATACCATTGGTAGCCTTGAAGGTAATTTTAGTATTGCTCAGCGTGTCTGCCTCCGTTTTGCCGCCTTCGGCTTCCACCGCTTCCAGGAGCAGGCTGTCAATCACCACATTTTTGGTGTTGCCTGTGGTTTCAGTAAAAATCTTTTTAGGCAAAAACTGCTTAAAAACCATGAGCGATGCTATGGAGATAGCTACTATGGCAAACGACTGGAAAAAATAGGTTTTATTCTGGCTCACAAAAATCAGTCGGGATTAAAATTACATACGTTCCGGCACATCAATACCCAGCAGGCCAAAAGCCGACTTAATGGTATCGCCCACTTTTTTGGATAGTTGTATCCTGAATATCTTTTCGTTGATTACCTCGCTGCCCAATACCGGTACCGTCTGGTAAAATGAATTGTACTCTTTCACCAAATCATACACGTAATTGGCTACCAGCGCAGGGCTGTGGCTATCGGCAGCGGCCTGAATCACATCAGGGTACTGCGCCACCATCTTCAGCAGCTCTTTTTCCTTTTCGTGCAGGTTTACCTCATCGGTACTTAGTGCCGCGCTGAAATCAAAATCAGCCTTGCGGATAAGCGATTGCACCCTTGCATAAGTATATTGTATAAAAGGACCTGTATTACCGGCAAAATCAACCGATTCTTCCGGGTTGAAAAGGATACGCTTTTTAGGGTCAACTTTCAGTATGTAGTACTTCAATGCGCCAAGCCCTATGGTCTTGTATAGTTTGGCTTTCTCTTCATCCGAATAGCCTTCCAGTTTGCCTAGTTCTTCCGATATGGTTTTGGCAGTGGCGGTCATCTCTTCCATAAGGTCGTCAGCATCTACAACCGTGCCTTCACGGCTTTTCATTTTGCCGCTTGGCAGGTCAACCATGCCGTAGCTCAGGTGGTACAGGCTCTCGGCCCAGTCAAACCCAAGCTTCTTCAGGATAAGGAACAGCACCTTAAAGTGGTAGTCCTGCTCGTTACCTACGGTATAAACCATACCACCCACATCAGGAAAATCCTTTACGCGCTGTATGGCAGTACCAATATCCTGTGTGATATAGACTGATGTGCCGTCTTTACGCAACACCAGTTTTTCGTCAAGCCCGTCAGGCGTAAGGTCAATCCATACTGAGCCATCTTCCTTGCGGTAAAACACGCCGCTTGCAAGGCCCTGCTCCACTACGTCTTTTCCTAACAGGTAGGTATCGCTCTCGTAATAATTCTTGTCAAAATCAACGCCTATATTTTTGAACGACTGCTCAAAACCTTCGTACACCCAGTTGTTCATCATTTCCCACAGGCCAACCACATTGTTGTCGCCTGCTTCCCACTGGCGCAGCATTTCCTGGGCTTCCAGCAGCAGAGGCGCTTGTTTTTTTGCGTCGTCCTCACTTATTCCCTGGGCCACAAGACCGTTGATTTGTTCTTTGTAGTGCTTATCAAACTCCACATAAAAATGGCCTACGAACTTATCGCCTTTCATGTTTAAGTCTTTCGGCGTTTGCCCATTACCAAACTTTTGCCATGCCAGCATGCTCTTGCAAATGTGTATGCCCCTGTCATTTATCACCTGGGTTTTATACACTTTTTTGCCTGATGCCTTAATGATTTGCGCCACCGAATAGCCAAGCAGTACATTACGTACGTGCCCAAGGTGCAGCGGTTTGTTGGTATTAGGCGAAGCATATTCAACCATTATGGCCTTGCCGCCTTCTTCCGGGGCAACCGAACCGAAATTTGCGTCGTCTTTTACGGAATTAAAAAAATCAATGTAGTATTTATCAGAAATTACCAGGTTCAGGAAACCTGCTACCACGTTAAAGCGCTCTACTTCGGCCGTGTTGGCTGCAAGGTACTCGCCTATTTTGCTCCCCAGTTCGGCCGGATTAGCTTTTACCAGCTTCAGCAGCGGGAAAATAACCATGGTAATATCACCCTCAAAATCCCTTCGGGTAGCCTGCAACTCTACTTTTTCTAAAGTAATGCCGAACAAAGCTGTAACCGCTTGCTGTATGTGGGATGTAAGTATTTGTGATAATGCCATTTTATATGATTTTTTAAAGCGTGCAAAGATAATGATAAATGGTAACGGTTGCGAAGTAAAAACTTTAAAAACTTTGTTAATTGCGCTCCTTTTCCAAAACCTAAAAGCTAACACCTAATCACCTGCTCACCAAGACCCAAGACCCAAAACCAAACACCCAATTCAAAATACACCCATTCTAAATAATAAATTTTGGTCAGTTTTTCTGTAACAAATCGCAACCTGATTTGTCTTATGGTTGTTGCGGAACATTAAACAATAAGCAATTGTTAAGTTTTGCAATAAATGGTACTATGTATTGCAAGTTACATTTTGTTGCCGTACATTTGCTACATCAATCAATCAATTAAACGACAACATGAAGCTACAATTCCTGTTAGCGCTCCTTTTCGGGAGCCTGATGAGTATGTCTGCACAAAACACAGGCAGCATCAGCGGTAAGGTTTTAGACAAAACCACCAGCGAACCAATTCCCTACGTAAACGTCATAGTAAAAGACAACGGCACTGTTGTGACCGGAGGCATTACCGATGACAATGGTGATTTTGCCATTAAAGGCCTGGCGATGAAAAGCTACAGCGTTGAAATTCAGTTTATGGGCTACAAGACCACTACTGTTACCGCCAACCTTTCTGAAAGCACAAAAACAGTAAACCTGGGAACACTTAAAATAGCAGAAGATATCACTACACTGAACGAAGTGGAGATAGTTAAAGAAACTTCGACCATAGAGCAGAAGATTGACCGCAAGGTAATTACAGTAGGCCGCGACCTTACTACAGCGGGCGGCACGGCTTCTGAAATCATGAATAACATACCGTCTGTCAATGTAGATCAGGACGGCAAGATATCGCTGCGCGGCAACCAGAACGTAAGAATTTTAGTGGACGGTAGGCCAACCACTATTGATCCGGCACAATTGCTGAAGCAGATACCTTCTACCTCCATCAAAAAGATAGAGCTGATTACCAACCCAAGCGCCAAGTACAACCCTGAGGGAATGAGCGGTATCATCAACATTATATTGCACAAAAATGCCAATGATGGTTTTAACGGCAACTTTAATGCGGGCATTACTTTTGGTGAAACGCCGAAATTCAATAACTCGCTGGATGTGAACTACCGCAAAGGCAAGGTGAACTTTTTTGCCAACGTGGGGAGTAACTTCGGCAAGTATTTCAACAGTGGCGAAGTAAACCGCTGGGACATAGGGTCGAAGCAGGCGGTAAACGTGATTAATGATAATGAAGGTGGCCTTGGCAAGATAGGTATGGATTATTACATTGATGATAACAACACGCTATCGGTTTACACCAACCAGAATTACTTTACCGGTGAGGCCACCATTGATACCGATATCACGTATCCTACGCCGGCTAACAATATCAGCCAGGGCTCTGTGCTTGACGGTGAAAACTACAACAATGCCTACAACCTGGCCTACAAGCACAAATTTGCCAAGGAAGGCCACACGCTGGACCTGGAAGCCAACTACAACAACTCCAAAAGCACGCAGGATGTTGATTATACCACTACAACATCGGGTGGCGACAGCATTTTTGATGACCACGTGACCGATAGGAGGAGCAACACTACCGTGAACCTGGACTATATAAACCCGCTGAGCGAAAAATCAACGCTGGAGCTGGGTGCTGAAGCAAGGGTGATACGCACCGATAACGATTACCGCACCACCAATCCGGATATCATCCCGGCGGAACGCCTTGTAGATTACACATACGATATGGACATTTACTCTGCCTATGCAACTTTTGGGCAGAAACTGGGCAAGTTTAGCTACCAGCTGGGCGCACGTTTTGAAAGTTACAAGGTAAAGGCTGACTTTAACCAGGGGGCTAAGGCTTTTAAAGACGATTATATTACGGTTTACCCATCGCTTTTTGTGGGATATAACATCAATGAAAAAAATATGCTGCAACTAAGCTACAGCCGCCGTGTGGACAGGCCAAGCATAGAGCAGACCAAGCTGATAAGGGAATTCTCCACACCGTTGCTTACATCATATGGCAACCCGGATTTAGTACCGCAATTCACTAATTCGGTTGAAGTGAATTATACCAAAATGTTTGGGCAGGGATCATCAATTACCGGTGGTGTGTACTACAGGTTTATCAATGATGAAATCAACAGGATATTTTACCCTAATGAATCTACATCAAACCCGGATGACCAGATTATGAGCTTTGGCAACTTTGACAAAAATTCGGCTTATGGTTTTGAAATCTCTGCCAACTACAGGATTACCAAGTGGTGGGATATGCAGCCGGCTATCGACTTTTCGAGCATCAGGCAAACGGGTACGCTGGCAGTTTTTGAAACAGGCTCTACCAACAACTTCAGCTTCGTGAACAAAACAGTAGATGTAAATGCCTTTAACGCCAGGCTAAACAGCAACTTCCGCGTGAACAGCAGGCTTAGTTTCCTATTGTTCGGTTTCTATCGCGGGCCGGTAAATAGCGTGCAGAACGAAAGCAAAGAAATGTATAAGGTTGATTCAGGCGCACGATATACTTTGCTTGACAACCAGATGTCAATAAGCCTTCGCTTTAATGACATGTTCAAAACAATGCGCTATGGCTTTAATGCGCAAAATCCATTCCCTCAGTCAGGCGAATTCCGCTGGGAGAGCCGCACCGTTTACCTGGGTTTGAATTACAGGTTTGGCGGCGGCAAGAACAGGGCTATGGAACGCAAACAGCGTGATGACAACACCAAGCAAAGCAGCGGTGGAATGTTCTAAACACTGCGCTTTTTTAATCAGGATTTATGTTTTTTTCATAAATAGGTTTAGTAGTTAGTTGAAACGCCCGCACAATGTGCGGGCGTTTTGCATTTTAATTAGCCACAAAAGGCATAAAGATTTCACAAGGAGCACAGGTTTATTGTAAATAAAAAAAGGATTACCCAACCTGAGCAATCCTTTTGAAATTGTGAACTTAGTGCTTCCCTTGTGGCCTTTGTGGTTTTAATATTGGTTTTACCACAAAGGGCACAAAGTTTTTCACAAAGAACACAAGGCTTTATTATCCTACAATCTGAAAATCTAAAAGTCGAACAATCAAAAATCTAATAATCTAACTATCTAAATTACCATTTAATAATAGCGCTGCCCCACGTAAACCCGCTACCGAAAGCAGCCAGCACTACGGTGTCGCCTTGTTTTATTTTGCCCTGCTCCCATGCTTCGGTAAGCGCAATAGGCACTGATGCTGCCGTGGTGTTGCCGTACTTCATGATATTGTTGTACACCTGGTCATCACTCAGCCCAAACTTCTGCTGAATGAATTGTGATATCCTCAGGTTGGCCTGGTGTGGTATCAGCATATCGATATCGCTTACCTGAAGGTTGTTGGCCTTTAGCCCTTCCATAATCACCTCGCTGAAACGCACCACTGCATTCTTAAAAACAAACTGACCGTTCATGTAAGGGTAATAGCTTTCGTCATCAGGGTTATTATCGGCAATAATGTCAGTTACCCAGCGCTTGCCCATGCCCGGCGCAATAAGCGAAAGTTCCTCGGCATGCTGGCCTTCGCTGTGCAGGTGGGTAGAAAGGATGCCTTTTGAAGTATCTTCCTCACGTGTCAGTACCGCTGCGCCGGCGCCATCGCCAAAAATTACCGATACGCCCCTGCCCCTTGTCGTCATGTCCAGCCCGGTTGAATGCAGTTCAGAACCTATAATAAGTATATTTTTATACATACCTGTTTTAATGAACTGGTCGGCAACCGAAAGTGCATAGATAAAACCGGAACACTGGTTGCGCACATCAAGCGCGCCCACGGTACGTTTCATGCCAAGGTCGCGTTGCACAAGCACGCCCGGCCCCGGAAAGTAATAATCAGGGCTAAGGGTAGCAAATATTATAAAGTCAATATCTTCCTTATCAATACCGGCGCGCTCTATGGCAATTTTAGCAGCCTTAACGCCCATAGTTGTTGTGGTGTCGCCATCGCCCTTAACCACATGCCTGCGCTCTTTAATACCGGTACGCTCCTGAATCCACTCGTCATTGGTTTCCATAATTTTGGAAAGGTCATCGTTAGTCACAACATTTTCAGGGACATAATAGCCTAATCCGGAAATTTTTGAATGATACATTTATATCTGTTTTAGTAAAAAGTAGGGTGTAAAAATAAACAATCCTCAAAAACTATACTGAAAAATTAGTTATAAGTTAGTGAAGAGTAAACAGCCACAAGGCAAAAGTATCATTAGCTATCATGCTTATGGCTTATGGCTTGTGCCTTGTGGCTTTTGGCTTTTGGCTGCTGACTATTCAAAAGCATTCCTGTCAATAGCCAGGCTCACTTCCGCATTGGTCAGCAACTCCTTGTGGTGCTCAAAAAAGACAACCTGCCTGTCCAGCGCTGCTTTAACCAGGTAGCGGTTACCTTTAAAATAGCATTGCTTTACCACCACTTTAAGCGGGCCGCCATCGGCAATCTTCAGCTGGTGCGGATATATCAGCACCGTTTCATCCGGGTTTTGGGTCAGGGTAAGCAACTCCAGCTTAATTTCGTTCACTTCACCAAAAAGCGATGCCGCATATTTGTTCTTAGGGTTGTAATACACCTCTTTTGATGGCGCTTTATCCAGTATCCTCCCGTTTTGTATCACTATGGTTTCATCAGCAAAGGAAAGTGCATCGGCGCTGTCGTGCGTGGCCACAATAACCGTGATGCCTTTCTGCTTCAGGTAGGCAAACAGGTTGCGGCGCAGGGCATTCTTCCGGAAATTATCAATATGGCTGAAAGGCTCGTCCAAAAGCAAAACCTCCGGCTCACGGGCCAGTACACGCGCTATGGCTATGCGCTGCTGCTGGCCGCCGCTAAGGTGTTTGGCATGCACATCTGCATAAGCTGACATTTCCACCACTTCCAGCAACTCCTTTACGCGCTGCTCTTTTTCTTCCGGATAAAAGTTAGAGAGGAACTTGCCCACGTTCTCTGCCGCGCTGATAAAAGGCATCAGGTCAAAATCCTGCGCCAGGTATTTCATATACGGCATGCCCGGCACCAGGTTATGCTTTGGCCCTGTAACCGGCAGCCCATTGTAGGTTATTTCGCCTTTGTCGATATCAAAAAGGCCGTAAATTAGCTTTAGCAAGGTACTCTTGCCACAACCGCTTTCGCCAATTACCGCAATGTTCTGGCCTCTTTTTACCGTGAATGAAAAATCGTGGAGAATATGTTTATCAGTGTACCCGAAAGACACGTTTTTAACTGCAAGCATCTGAAAAAATATTTATGCAAAAATAGGCGTTGCACTGAACATAAAAAACCTATTAATAAATATTGTAAATAACCTATAATATCTGATATATTATACTGATACAGGCCTTACTAATTTATTAGCCGACAATATTTTAAAATTATTAATAAAGAGTTAATGATGTTAAAAATTTCTTATTTTTTCCCAAAAACAGACCTTTGATATTTAACATTTGGATTAATTTTTATAAGTTTGCCGTCAAATTTTGTTAAATAACAGAATTCATTTTAATAACGTCAATCATACCAATATCTTTGGCGTTTAAAATCAATCAAATGAACAGAATATTTACGTTAGCAGCCCTATTTTTAGTTTCCCTTGGCGGATACGCGCAAATGAGATCGTATGACCAGGTATCAATTGAAGCGGATTATGGCTTTAATGGAACAACCCACAACAAATCAATATTCGGGTTAAACCATTTTGGGGTTGGTTTCAGGTACATGGTTGATGACACTTGGGGAGTAAAATTTGATTATGCCCACGATGGCTTTAAGCTGGATGGTGAGGGAAATAAAGGATCAAACTATAACCGTTTCACGCTTCAGGGTGTACATAACCTTGGCCGTACGCTTGATATTCCATGGAACACTATGGACAGGCTGAATGTTTTAGTACATGCAGGTATTGGCTATGCTGCACTTGAATCGAAGCAGAATCCGGGTATTGACAATATCGGACACATAATATTTGGTATAACTCCACAAATATATGTATCAGAATCTATAGCTATACATTTTGATGCATCGTACCTTGTGAACTTTACACAGCACTTTAATTTTGACGGCAGCTATCCGCCCGATCCTTACACAGGAGACAGGCCTGGCTTTACGGCAAGCATGTTTACAGCATCAGCAGGGCTTACCTTTTACTTAGGAAACAACAAATCCAACGCTGACTGGAAATAATATAAAAAGGCTGCCAATTGGCAGCCTTTCTTTTTAAGTGATAATTTCTTGTTATTGCTTTGCTTCGCGCTGTGCATCCTGCACCATTTTCTCGTTAGCGGTAATAGCAAATTCAACACGCCTGTTCTTGCTCATACCGGCAGCGGTTGAGTTATCAGCAATAGGATCGGCCTCTCCACGGCCTATAGTATTAAACCTTGATGCCTTAAGGCCCTTGCTTGTAAGGTAACTTTTTACCGAAGCTGCCCTTTGCTCAGAAAGCCTGAGGTTATAATCATCGGCGCCACTACTGTCAGTATATCCAAAAATCTGTATATCTGTATCAGGATATTCGTTGAATACAGGTACCAGCCTGTCAAGGTTAGATTTTGCTTTTGCAGTAAGCGAAGACTTATTAAGGTCAAAATTTACCGAATTTTCATTAAGCGTAAGTTTAATACCCTCGCCTACCCTTTCAACGTCAGCACCCGGAAGCGCCTCATCAATCTTTTGGGCCTGTTTATCCATCCTGTTGCCTATAAGTCCGCCGGCAGCACCACCCACTACACCGCCTATAATGGCACCAAGGGCTGTATTACCGCCTTTGCCTACATTGTTGCCCAGCACACCGCCTATAACAGCTCCTGATGCAGCACCTATGGCCACGCCACGTTGGGTATTGTTAGTGTTTTTAACTGATTCGCACGATGTCATCCCTGCGCCCGCAATAGCAAATGACAACAGGTATATCTTTACATTTTTCATGGTTTTTTGTTTTATGGTTATTAATTACATTCTTTGGAACTGGTACACAACTTCTACATTTCTGCCGCCAACATTTACGTTGTCCACAAGTTGAAATGAGTTGTCTGTCTGGTTGCGTAGCCTTAATATATATCCCTGGGTTACCCTTTTGGCTTTTTCACCTTCGGTTATCTTCAGCGTAAAATTACCTTCTTTGGTAGATGTCCATACAATAGGGCTGCTGAATGACGGGCATCCGGCTTTGTTAATAGTCATGGTACCTTTATTATTATTACTGATAAAGTTCCATGTACTGCCTTCAAAACACTTTGAGTCAGCCACATCAAACGATGTTACTTTAATATACTCAGAACTTGGATAGGTAACACTGGAAATAGTCCAGTTGCCCTTAATACCCACCTGAGATTTGTGGTCGATAGATCCGCACGAGGCCATGCCGATGATGCACAGGCTTAATAGCAGGAGTTTTTTCATGGTCGTAAAAGTTTTTAGTTTTTGATATATAAAATTACGTTACCTAACCTGTTTTTTGCAAACAAAACCGTACAGATTTAACAGCACAGCAAGGCTAAACAAATGCGGCATTACAGCACAAATCAGTATAAAGCATATATTTTTCAGGCAATTTCAAAATTATGTGCCTCATATTAATCTTTTCTTAAAAATCAGTTTCTTTAACAAATGTCAATTTGTCACTCAACATTTACTTGGTATTTTATTTGAAAGAGGAAATGCAAACTTTAAACAAAACAAAAACATATACTATGGCAACAGGAAAAATTAATGTTTCGGTTGAGAACATCTTTCCCCTAATCAAAAAATTCCTTTACAGCGACCACGAGATATTTCTTCGCGAATTGGTAAGTAACGCTACTGATGCTACCCTGAAGCTAAAGCACCTTACCGGCATAGGCGAAGCAAAGGTAGAATATGGCAACCCTGTTATCGAAGTAAAAATAGACAAGGAAGGCAAAAAGCTGCACATCATAGACCAGGGCCTTGGCATGACAGGCGAGGAAGTGGAAAAGTACATCAACCAGGTGGCTTTTTCAGGCGCGGAAGAATTTCTTGAAAAATATAAGGACTCTGCCAAAGATGCAGGGATTATTGGCCACTTCGGGCTTGGGTTTTATTCAGCTTTCATGGTGGCAGAAAAAGTAGAGATCATCACCAAATCCTATAAAGACGAGCCGGCAGTACACTGGGTTTGCGACGGCAGCCCTGAATTCACTTTGGAACCGGCTGACAAAACTGAACGTGGCACCGAAATCATCCTGCACATTGCAGAAGATTCTACCGAGTTCCTTGAAGAAGGCCGCATACGTGAGCTACTGAAGAAATACAATAAGTTTATGCCGGTGCCTATCAAATTCGGCACCCGTACTGAAACGCTTCCGAAACCGGAAGATGCACCTGAAGATTATACGGCTGAAACTGTAGAGGTTGACAACATCATCAACAACCCTAACCCAGCCTGGACCAAACAGCCTGCCGACCTGACAGATGAGGATTACAAGGCGTTTTACCATGAACTGTACCCTATGCAGTTTGAGGAGCCGCTTTTCAACATACACCTTAATGTAGATTATCCGTTTAACCTGACGGGTATTTTGTATTTCCCTAAGCTTTCGGCCGATTTGCAGGTTCAGAAAGACAAGATACAGCTGTACCAGAACCAGGTTTTTGTTACTGATAATGTAGAGGGCATTGTACCGGAATTCCTTACCATGCTGCGCGGCGTGATTGATAGCCCGGACATCCCGCTGAATGTGTCGCGCTCCTACCTGCAGGCCGATGGTGCGGTGAAAAAGATATCCAACTACATTACCCGCAAAGTGGCTGACAAGCTGAAATCGCTGTTCAACGAAAACCGCGAGGACTTTGAGCAGAAGTGGAACGACATTAAAATCGTATTGGAATACGGTATGCTGAGCGAGCCGAAATTTTACGAAAAGGCCGGCGCTTTTGTACTGTACCCAACTGTGGATGATAAATTCTTTACGCTGGATGAGCTTAAGGAAAAACTGGCAGCTAACCAAACTGATAAGAACGGTAAGCTGGTAGTTCTGTACGCATCTAACAAAGAGGCACAGCACAGCTATATTGATGCCGCTAAAAACAAAGGTTATGAGGTGCTGTTGCTGGATTCGCCTATTGTGTCGCACCTGATACAAAAACTGGAAGCTGACAACGAGAACCTGACATTTGTGCGCGTGGATGCTGACCATGTGGATAAACTGATCAGCAAGGACGAGGAGCAGATTTCCAAACTGTCTGATGAAGAAAAAGAGAAGCTGAAAACCGTACTGGAAGAAATTGTACCGAAGCAAACCTACAGCGTACAGCTGGAAGCCATGGACAGCCAGGCTGCGCCGTTCATGATTACGCAGCCGGAGTTTATGCGCCGCATGAAAGAGATGAGCGCCAGCAGTGGCGGCGGCGGTATGTTTGGCATGGGTAACTTCCCGGAAATGTACAACCTGGTAGTGAATACCAACCACGAGTTATCTTCTGCCATATTAGGTAATGATGACAAAGCCCAGCAGGAAGCCTTGGTAAAACAGGCGCTTGACCTGGCCAAGCTAAGCCAAAACCTGCTGAAAGGCGAAGAGCTTACCGCTTTTGTGAAGCGCAGCTTTGAGGCGATGGGACGATAATTCGATTGTTCGATTGTTAGACATTCAGATTATCAGACTGAAATGACCTGAATATTTAAATAGTGGGAAACCTGCGGTGAGAGCTGCAGGTTTTTTATTATGTTTGTTAATCAACGAACTAATTATGGAAAGACCTTACGTTTGGCAAATGATAAAAGAAGCTGTAAACAATTTAAATGGTAAAGCTTCATATTCTGAAATAAAAGATTATATTTTCAATAAATGGGGAGATGTAAATAATTCAACAATTAATGCACAATGTCTTGTATTATCGGTCAATCAACCTTCCAGAATACACTATCCGGAAAATCAAAAGCCAAGACTTACAAACAGTAA
The DNA here is from genome assembly GCA_041916875.1 of Flavobacterium sp. Classification (GTDB taxonomy): domain Bacteria; phylum Bacteroidota; class Bacteroidia; order Flavobacteriales; family Flavobacteriaceae; genus Flavobacterium. The sequence goes on along the minus strand of JAYRYS010000003.1, from coordinate 204,345 downwards.
TTCATCGTACGACATACTATATTCAGTAGGTAAAGGACAAGTAGTATTATACAATCCCCAAGAACATGGTATTTGGGAAATTTACAAAAATGATTTTGATGGCCTCGAAATCAGACAAGTAATTAATGATGAGAGTGACATTCAAGATTTAGCTGATGTACAAGAATCTTTTCTTTTTCCACTGGAGGCAAACTTAAGAGACTTTCTTATCAAAAATCTTCACACCGTGAGGGAACATAAGCTGCAACTTTTTGTTGACGACACAGGTAGAGATGGACGAGAGTATCAAACCGAAGTTGGATTTATTGATATTTTGGCAATAGACGATAACGGTAACTTTATTGTTTTTGAGTTAAAGTTACTTAAGGGGCCTGACAGGGCGTTAGGTCAGCTGCTTCGTTACATGGGCTGGATCAAAAAACATTTAGCAGGTGATAAAAGCGTAACAGGAATAATTGTAGCCAATAAAATGGATAATAAACTTAAATATGCAGTATCCATGATTCCGGAAGTAGATCTTTGGGAATATGAAATGAAATTTGAACTTAATAAAATTGATAAAATCAATTAACTATGACCCTTCCCATAGAAACCCCAGCCCTGTTATTCTCTGCCACATCGTTGATATTGCTGGCCTATACCAACCGTTTCCTTACCATAGCAGGCATAGTACGCGGGCTAAAGGTAAGCTACGAGCAAAACCGCAACAAAAGTATTTTGGTTGAAATTTCCAACCTCAGCCTTCGCCTCACGCTTATCCGCCATATGCAGATGTATGGCGTGCTCAGCCTGTTCTTTTCGGTATTCAGTATGGCTTTGCTGTTTTTTGGCTTTATGGATTGGGGCGCTTACCTGTTCGGGCTTAGCCTGTTGCTGTTGCTCATTTCACTGGCGGTTTCCTTTTGGGAAATAAGCATATCGGTACGGGCACTGCGCGTTCACCTCAGCGACCTGATGGACGAAGCCCGGCAGACAAAAATATAATTTAAACCTTTCGTGTTTTTAACAGTCTAACCCACATTGCCTTACTATATTTACACTAAAGCGCAATGTTATGGACAAGTACACCCTTTGGTCATTACGGCTGGGTTTCAGCGGCAAAAATTCGGCACAGCTAAAGCAGCAGGGCATTACTAAATTCCTGCAACAGTCGTTCGCGCAAAAGTTTGACAACAGGCTGCCGGCTCTGTTTGACAGTGAGCCTAAAACCCCGCAGGAAATTACAGAATATAATAAATCTGCCCGCAACCTTACCGATGAGCAAAAAAAAGAACGCACTAAAGAACAGCAAAAAAAGCTGGCACTTTTAAAAGCCTGGTGGGTAGATAAGATGATAACCGACGCCTACCCCCTGCGCGAAAAAATGGCCTGCATGCTGCACAACCACTATGTGGTGAATGCCAAAAAAGTAAAGCACATACACTGGCTGCACCAGCACAATGCACTATTGCGGGAACATGCTTTCGGCAACTTCAGGGAACTGACGAAGCACATAGTAAAGAGCAATGCCATGATTTCGTATCTGGACAATAACTCCAACAAAAAAGGTAAGGTGAACGAAAACCTGAGCCGCGAGCTGCTGGAGCTTTTTACCATAGGCATTGGCAACTATAAAGAACAGGATATTGTGCAGGGTGCCAAAGCGCTGGCAGGATTGACTTATGGCACTGACGGCGGCAGGTATGAGCCACGCAACGAAAACAACGAAACCATTACTTACCTGGGCAAAACCGGGGTTTTTAAGGCCGATGATATTGTAAACCAGATATTCGCTCAGCCCAATGCGCCCTACCTGTTTACCCGCAAGGTACTGCAATGGTTTGTGTATGACACTCCTCCTGAGGATTTAGTGAAGCGCTACGGCGATTACTTCCGCCAGCAGGATTTTGAGATAAAGCCGCTTTTGGTAAAAATATTTACAGAAGAATTTGACAAGCCTACTGCCGGTTCCAAAATCAAGGATCCGTTGGTGTACGTTTTGCAGCTATGCCACGAAACCGGCCTGCAAAAACCCAATCCCATACTGGTGCAGAACTTTATCCGCAGCCAGGGCATGGATTTGTACGGACAGCCCAACGTGAAAGGTTGGCCGGGTGGTTACAGCTGGATGACATCGCAGGTTTTCCTCCGCCGTTCCAAAACTGCCGATAATCTTTGCATGGGCTTTAACCTGCCTGTAAAGCCACTCGAAAATTATGAGGGGCAATACACTGATTATGATAACTCCAAAAGTTTTTCCGCTAAGGTGCAATGGCACAGTAATAGTATAGGCAATAAGCAGATTATTGCCCAGTTGGCCGGAAGGCTTTTGTTTGAAGCTGATGCCCAGATGCAGAAAAACTTTGAAACAATACTGAAATACGATTTCGACCCGAAGAACCCTAACGCTGATGAAGCGGTGATGCGCCTGTTTAACTACATGGCAAAAACCCCGGAATTTCAATTGATATAGCTATGGAAAGGAGAAATTTTTTAAGGCTTACAGGCACACTTACCGGCGGCATGCTGCTGTTGCCTGACTTTTTATATTCTTACGGAATGAATGATGCCGCTACTGCTGGCGACAGCACACTGGTATTCATACAGTTGGAGGGCGGCAATGACGGGCTTAACACCTACATACCCATTGATGACGCGTTGTATTACAGCCTTCGGCCTGCCATAGCATTATCGTCAATCGATGTGATAGGTAAAGGAAACGGCATGGCCTGGCACCCTGCTTTGCAGGCATTTGCGCAGATACAACAAAACGGCCATCTTTCGGTAATACAAAATGTGGGCTACCCGCAACCGGTAACCTCACATTTCCGCAGCCAGGAGATATGGCAAACCGGCTCGGGTGCGTATGAATACCTGAGCGAAGGCTGGCTGGGCCGATATCTTGACCAGCATTACCACGACCACCATCACCCCACTGCGGGGATGAACATAGACCAGATTGATAACCTAGCCCTGAAAGGCAAAGTACCTAACAGTCTTACCATCAATAACCCTGACCAGTTTAAGGCCGGTAAGGATGATGTGCATGCGGGAAAGCTTACCGATAATCCCCGCCTGGACTTTGTGCGCAAGGTAGCCGAAAACATACCCGAAGGCGCTGAAGAGATACATAAAGCCCTGGCGAAAACCAAACCTACGGAAATAGCCTACCCAAAAACAGAACTGGGCAAAAACCTGGAGCTGATAGGCCGTTTGGTAAAAGGCAACCTGCAATCTAAAGTATATTATACCTCACTTTCAGGGTTTGATACGCATACTAATCAATTGAATTCGCATAAAGGCATATTGACAGTGCTGAACAATGCGGTAAGCAGCTTTTATAACGATATAAAGGCAGCGGGCAAATTGCAGGAAGTAACGCTGGTGATATTCTCTGAATTTGGGCGCAGGGCAAAAGACAATGGCAAAGGGACCGACCACGGCACCGCGGCGCCAATGTTTGTAATAGGCGGGAACAACAAAGGGAAAGTCATCGGCAAAAACCCTGACCTTGCCAGACTGGACGAAAATCAGAACCTCATCCACCAGATTGATTTTAGGAGCGTATATGCTTCATTGCTGAAAGATAAGCTAAGCTTTGACCCATCAAAAATAGGCATCAAGAACCAGCCACTTGCCGGGCTGTTCTAATTGATGATCCACAGCAGTACAGGCTTGGTTGTAGCCTGTAGTTTTGCATCCAGCTTCCGCATAAAATCGTCTGACACGGCCGGGCAGCCCCAGCTTAGCGGGCTGTGGTTGGGAAATATTTCGGCATTGGCCACCGCGTCCCAGGAGTGCAGCACCACAACCCGGTTGCGCGCGTTGCTGTTGGTTTCTTCCAGTCCGTCCAGCCAGTATTTTACCTTGATGCCCCACGAGCTGTAATCGCGCTTGTCCACTTTGTATTTGCCTATGGAGGAGCAATGGCTGTCGTCCCGGTTATCAAATTTGGCTTTGTTATATTTATCAGGGTTATCGGCAAACATATCGCAGCTGCCATGTGTTACCAGATTTTGGGCGGTTATTTTCTTCTGCATAAAATCATATACAAAAAAGCGGTTCTTCCCTGAATGCACACTCAGGTCAACCAAAAAATAATACTCTTCCGAAAAACCTTTCTGCTTGCAAAAAGTCAGCGCTTCAGCATGTTTAGTCGTATAGTTTTTAGCAGGCTCAGGCGCTTCGGTCTTTGCACAGCCCAGCAAAAACATAAGCAGTAAACCAAATTTAAACATATAGTAAAGTGTAGGTTATTACCTAATAACTTCATTGGCTGCAATTTAGTATTATGCCGATTAAACTTTTAAATTCCAAACATTAGCGTATCTTTGCCCGCTTTTTGAAATTGGAAGATGTCACAAAACAACGTTATAAAAGGAGTATTGCTGGTGGGGCTTGGCGCTACAAGCTACGGTATGCTGGCAACATTTGTAAAACTGGCCTACGGTGAAGGCTATACCACCGCGGAAGTTACCTCATCGCAATTCATACTGGGGCTGCTGGGCCTGTTAGTAATCAATGCCGTGCAGCGCCAGCGCAAAGGCAGCACCAATGTAGTTAAGGCCACCGGCAGGAATATCTTTTTCCTTATGCTGGCGGGCACATCGTTAGGGTTAACCAGCCTGTTTTACTACCTGGCGGTAAAGTATATCCCCGTATCCATAGGCATAGTATTGCTTATGCAAACCGTATGGATGGGCGTACTGCTGGAAGCCATCCTTACCAAAACAATGCCTTCGGGCCGTAAAATAATAGCTGTACTTATAGTGCTGGCAGGAACAGCCCTGGCCACTAACCTTATAGGGAAGGAAATTGAACTGGACTGGCGCGGTTTAGCCTGGGGAATGCTGGCGGCAGCATCGTTCACTACTACCATGTTCACTTCCAACCGTGTCGCCACGCATTTATCATCGGCACAGCGCAGCCTGTATATGTTACTTGGTGGTGCAGTAATCGTATTCTCATTCGCTGCAGCAACTTGGACAGGCTCTTTCAATACTGATATTTTCCTAAAATGGGGCATTGTGTTGGCGCTGTTCGGCACCATCATCCCGCCAATGCTGCTGAATGCAGGTTTCCCACACACAGGTATTGGGCTGGGCAGTATTGTATCATCACTGGAGCTACCTGTTTCGGTAACCATGGCATTTGTCCTACTGGACGAAAAAGTTACCGCACTGCAGTGGACAGGCATCGCCCTTATCATTGCAGCCATAGTAATTATGAATATTAACGCAAAAGGCGCAGGAAATCATTAACTTTGGGTAAAACCAAAAGTTATGGCATTACCATGGCACCTTTATGTTATGGCGGGGATATACATCCTGGCGGGGCTCAACCATTTCCGGGTGCCGCGTTTTTACGAAAGGATAATCCCTGATTATTTACCCGCACACAAAATCCTTAATTATCTAAGCGGCCTGGCCGAGGTTATTTTGGGTATATTGCTGTGTATTCCTGAAACCTCCCAATATGCCGCGTGGGGCATCATCGCATTGCTAATTGCTATTTTTCCTGCCAATGTATATATGTACACCAATAATAAAGCTGCGCTTGGTTTACCAAAATGGGTAAGGCTGGCAAGATTGCCCATCCAGTTGGTGTTGATTTTGTGGGCATATTTATACACTCAGGAAATATAAAATTTTACAACAAAATTTTATTTAAATATTTCGCTCAATCCTTGACATAATATACTTTTTTTAGTAATATTGATTAACAAATCTTAAACATTAAAAAGAATATCTGATTTTAATTTTTCATCTGATGAAAAAAAGTAGCCACTTAGATTTAGGCAGGGAGGCCATTGAGAGGATAGTTACCCTGGCGCAGGAAGAAAGGAAACCTTTTGAGGAGATAAAAAAAATATTTGGTCTGGCTGAAAAGGAAGTAACCGAAATTATGAGAAAGCAGTTATCAGCTGATAATTTTGAGCTGTGGAAAAAGAAAGTTGCCGCACGCAAGCCGAAACCGAAACCGGTGTATGATGAATTTGACGACGAGTTGGACGCAAAGTACTACATCAGAAATAAATTTTAATATTTAGCTCCTGCCCTGCGCAGGAGTTCTTATTTTTACAGGATAATGACTATCTATATGAAAACAACCACAACCTTAATTTTCCTTTTATTTACTTCATTACTTTTTGCGCAGGACATTACAGGAGCCTGGAGCGGATCGCTAACGCTGCCACAGGGCAAGTTGCCACTTATTATAAACATTGCCAATACCGGTAACGGATACAGCGCCACTATGGACAGCCCATTGCAAAAAGCCAAGGGCATACCGCTGAGTTCAGTAACTTTTGATGGTACTACACTGCACATTACCATGGCCCAGGCCAACCTGGACTATAAGGCCACTTATGCTAATAATGCTTTTAAAGGTACCTGGGTGCAAAACGGCAATACCCTGCAACTGAACCTTACCCGTGGCACGGAGGGAGACAAGCCTAAGCGCCCACAGGAACCCGTAGCGCCATTTCCATACCACACAGAAGATATTACATTCAAAAATGATAAGGCAAACATAACCCTTGCCGGTACTTTAACGCTTCCGAAGAAGGAAGGCAGCTTCCCTGTAGTGATACTGATTACCGGCAGCGGCGGGCAGGATCGCAATGAGGAAATAATGGGCCACAAGCCTTTTTTGGTACTGGCTGACCACCTGACAAAAAACGGCATTGCCGTACTAAGGTTTGATGACCGCGGTGTGGGTCAGTCAGGCGGGGTGTTTGAAAATGCCACGACCAATGATTTTGCTACTGATGCCGAAGCAGCGCTGGCCTACCTTAAAACAAGGAAAGAAATCAACAAAGGCAAAATAGGCATAGCAGGGCATAGCGATGGTGGCACGGCAGCAGCCATAGCAGCATCACGCAATCCTGATGTGGCCTTTGTAGTGCTGATGGCTGCAGGCAACATACCCGGCGATGAGCTGATGGTTTTGCAAAACTATATGATTGGCAAAGCACAGGGCATGCCTGAAGCTGACCTGACGCAGCTGGCCGGGCTTAACCGAAAATTATATGACGTAATAAAACGCGAAACCGACCCTACCAAACTGAAAGCCGGGCTTACGCAGGTTTTTAATACTGATATGAAACCACTATTTATTTCTAAAGGCGTGCCTGAAGCCGAGGTAGAGCAATCGATGAAAATACAGGTAGAAGGGTTGGCATCCACCTGGTATGCTAACTTTATAAGGAGCCAGCCGGCACAGTACCTTGAAAAGATAAAATGCGCTATACTGGCCATAAATGGCGATAAAGATTTGCAGGTAGCAGCAAAAGCCAACCTGGATGCTGTGAAGCGCGCAGGCCTGAAAAGCGGCAATAAAAAGATAACTACTAAAGAACTGCCGGAGCTGAACCACCTGTTCCAGGAAACGCAAACCGGCCTGCCATCAGAATACGGCGAACTGGAACAAACCTTTTCACCATTGGCCCTCAACGAGATAAGTACATGGATAAAACAGCAGGTAAAATAATGGCAGGAGAAAATTTTTATAATTACTGTAACATTTTTGCCCGCCACTCTACTTATTAAAAAACCAAAAAATTAAAATGAGAAAAATTGTTTATACCCTTGCTTTGGCCCTATCGCTTTGCAGCTTTGCCAATGCCCAGAAAAAAGGCGCTGCAGATGATATTAAGGTAAAGATAGACCTTAAGGATGTTAAGGATGACAAAGTAATGGTTGAGGTTATTGCCCCACCCGTAACTACTAATGAAATTACTTATTTTATACCTAAAATTGTTCCGGGCACCTACAGCGCTGACAATTACGGTAAGTTTATAGAGAACTTTAAAGCCTACGATAAAAAAGGTAAAGAGCTGAAAGTAGAAAAGGCAGATGATAACTCATGGAAGATATCAGGCGCTAAATCACTGGTTAAAGTTACGTACCTGGTAAACGATACCTATGATACAGAAGGAACCGGCGCTCATGATATATTTTCACCGGCAGGTACAAATATTGCTGCCGGCGAAAATTTTGTACTGAATACGCATGGTTTTGTTGGCTATTTTGATGGCAAGGGCGAAGTGCCTTATACCGTAACCATTACTCACCCTTCTACACTATGGGGGGCAACATCGATGGTTGACATGGACGCATCTAATGAAACAGATGTTTTCAATGTAGCACGCTATCCTGAACTGGTTGACCATCCAATAATGTATTCCAAGCCTGACTATACTACGTTTACTGTAGATGGCATGGAAATACTGATTGCGGTATATTCGCCTAAAGGCACTTATAAGGCAAAGGACATAACTCCTGAAATGGAAACTATGATGCGTGCACAGAAAAAATTCCTTGGGCCTATCAATAGCACCAAAAAATATGCTGTGCTTATCTATCTTTCGGATATGTCTAAAGCTGACGCCAAAGGTTTCGGTGCGCTGGAGCATACTACATCAACCACTGTAGTAATGCCGGAAGCCATGCCGCTTGACCAGCTGAAATCTACCCTGAAAGATGTGGTATCGCATGAATTCTTCCACATTGTAACCCCGCTTAGCGTACACTCTAAAGAAATCCACTTCTTTAATTATAATACTCCTAAAATGTCAGAACACCTATGGATGTACGAAGGCGTTACAGAGTATTTTGCCAACCTGTTCCAGGTAAACCAGGGGCTTATTGACGAAGATGATTTTTATGGCCGCATAGCTGATAAGATAGCCCAATCAAAAAGTTTTGATGAGACTATGCCGTTTACTAAAATGAGTACAAACATACTGGAACAGCCGTATAAAGATGCGTACTACAATGTGTACCTAAAAGGTGCGCTGATTGCCATGTGTATTGATATACAGATGAGGGAAAGCAGCAACGGCCAAAAAGGCATACTGGACCTGATGCAAGACCTTTCTAAAGAGTTTGGAAGCAACAAGCCTTTTAATGATTCCGACCTGTTTGCTACCATCACTAAGCTTACCTACCCGGAAGTGGGCCAGTTCCTGAATACTTATGTAGCGGGCAATACACCTATACTTTATGAGCAATATTTTGCCAAAGTGGGCGTTACTAAAGGCAAGATCATGAAAACGGGCAGCCCTTTCCTTAAAGGTCAGGAAACGCCATACATTACCGTAAATGCTGCGCAGGAAATTGTTATATTGCCTAATATTGAGGGTAATGATTTTATGAGCACCCTGAAACTTAAAAGCGGTGATGTGATATTGGCTATAAATGGTACAAAATATAACCTTGACAATATTTATGATATGATTATGGGAAGCATGAGCTGGAAAGACGGTGAAGCTATTACCATACAAATAAAACGCGATGGCAAAGAGCAAACCCTTACCGGGAAAGTGAAGTTGCCTACCGAAGAAGTTGAAGGCTACCACGCTACCGATGCATCTAAAGCAAAACTGCGCGAGGCCTGGCTGAAAGGATAACATCTTACTTTAACCAACCACTACAAAAACCACACATTATGAAAAAATTATTAACTGTATGCCTGCTTGTTTTTGGCGCTGCCGCTTTTGCGGGAAACAATGAAAACACAGAGCCTACTGCCGGCAATGAAAAAACGGTGACAGTAACTACCACCAACGCTAAAAAAGCATTAGCCAAAGTACCAACTGTAGATCAGGAGGCAAAACCAAAACCGGTGCCAACAAGGGCTGTGTGTACCACCTGCAGCAATGATGCCCGCTTTAATGTAAGTGGCTATTTTGCTGAGTTTGTAAACCGTAACAACCTTAAGCTGGTAAAAATGCTGCTTGACTAAGCAAGCATATCGTATAATACAAAACAAAGGCATACCACTACTACAAATAAAATGTAGAAATAAGTGGTATGCCTTATTTTTATGGTGATATTTAATATAGACACTAATCACCTGCAAATTTTATGAAGCGATGCTTTAGTGCGGCAGTTTATCTTTTAAGATGCCGTACAGGTAAGTTCCCAACAAAGCACCTATCAATACTATACCTACACCCATAAAGCCTGCGCCAATCAAAATATAAATGGGTCCCGGGCAGGTACCTACCAATCCCCATCCAAGGCCGAAAATAGTTCCGCCCACCAGGTAATTAGTAAACCCTTTCTCCTTATCCGGAATGGAGATAGGCTGGCCTGTAATGTCTTTTACATTATTGCGTTTTATAAGCTGAACCCCAATTACACCTGTAAATACTGCCACACCGATGATTCCGTACATATGGAACGACTGGAAATGGAACATTTCATAAATCCTGTACCACGATACGGCCTCTGATTTTGTAAGGACTATACCGAACACTATGCCTGCCAAAAGATATTTTATAAACTTCATAATTCCTGATTAAAAGATTAATGGCAGCAATAGCCATGACATTACCAATCCGCCTATGAAAAAACCAATAACCGCTATGAGCGATGGCAGTTGCAGGTTACTCAGCCCGGTGATGGCATGGCCGGATGTACAACCTCCTGCATAACGTGTACCAAAACCGACCAAAATACCGCCAATCAGCAATACGGCCAGTATTTTAGGTGATTGCAGCGCGTCACCACTGGTTAGCGCATCGGGCAATAATTTCCCATGTGGCGCGTCAATGTTCATTTGGTGCAGTTCGGTAATAGCTTGCGGGTTGATGATCACTCCTGAGCCATCGCTAAGGTAGTTTACCGCAATAAACCCGCCTATCATGGCACCAAGCACCACGGTAAGGTTCCAGCGCTGTGATTTCCAGTCGAACCTGAAAAAATCTGAAGTTTTGCCCGCACCCATTATAGTACACATAGTGCGCAGGTTGGATGACATGCCGAATGTTTTTCCGAAATATATGAGCAGCAACATTACCGCCCCTATCAAAAAGCCCGATATATACCAGGGCCACGTACCTAAAAAGCTATACATAGTGTGTTATTTATTGCAAAAATAGTAATTCTGAAATGCTAATCAGCCAACACATGCGTTATAGTTACAATACCAACTTTTTCAATAACTTTGAAGTTCATTTATCTCCACTATGAAAAAACACCTGCTTATCGGGCTCATGGCGCTAACGCTGGCATCGTGCGTAAGTACGCGCAACACAATTATGAATATTAATGACAAGGCTACAATGCCAAGGCTGTCAAAAGAAAAGACCTTCATAATTACTGAAACCAGTTCCGACCGCAAATATGGCTACGACCAGGATTACCCGGTAAACCTGGGATTCCTGCCCATACAAACCGCAGAGATGAACGTGAAGCGCTACTTCGGTGCATTATCAGGCCCCAATGGCGAAAAACTGACTTACAACAAGGTTGACAGTTGCTGCCCCTTCCCTTCCGTAAAAAATGAGATGGGTGCGGGCATACTTGATATTTATGAAATAATGTGGGAAGGGCTTAAAGAACCGAAGCGCATTTACATCAACCTGTATGAAAAAGGTGTGGTTATGGCACCTAAAGGCTTTGGCATACGCAAGGTGCAGTAACAAACAAAAGTGCTTACTATTTAGTATCTTTGCACAACATTCTAAAAACACACAATGAACTTACAGAATATACCACAAATAAAACATACCGATAGCGGCAACTTCTTCCTTCTTGCAGGCCCATGTGCCATTGAAGGCGAGGAAATGGCGTTGCGCATAGCGGAAAAAACTGTAGCGGTGACCGACAGGCTACAGATACCTTATATATTTAAAGGATCTTTCAAAAAAGCCAACCGATCGCGCATTGACAGCTTTACCGGCATAGGTGATGAAAAGGCGCTGCGCATACTGGAAAAAGTATCGAAAGAGTTTGGAGTGCCTACAGTAACTGACATCCACACCGAGCAGGATGCCGCCATGGCTGCCGAATATGTTGATGTATTGCAGATACCGGCTTTTTTGGTGCGCCAGACCGACCTTGTGGTGGCTGCCGCAGAAACCGGAAAGACCGTAAACCTTAAAAAAGGCCAATTCATGAGCCCGGAAAGCATGAAACATGCCGTACAAAAAGTGCTGGATTGCAATAACGAGAACGTGATGGTGACAGACCGTGGCACTATGTTTGGCTACCAGGATATGATAGTAGATTTTAGGGGTATACCTACCATGAAACAATTTGCAAGTACAGTGCTTGATGTTACCCACTCCCTGCAACAGCCTAATCAGGTGGCAGGTGTAACCGGCGGCCGCCCTGATATGATAGAAACCATAGCCAAAGCAGGCATAGCCGTGGGCGTTGACGGTATTTTCATAGAAACACACTTTGACCCGGCCAATGCCAAGAGTGATGGCGCGAACATGCTGCACCTGGATTATTTTGAAGGCCTGATGGAAAAGCTGACCGCAATACGCAGGACGATTAATCAGTTTTAATTGGTTGATGTTGATGCGTTGATTTGTTAATGTGTTAATTCGATACAACATATAAAAATAAAGGGATGGCTTAGGCTATCCTTTTTTTATTTATAAAAATATTCCCCCTATTGCATTGCCAATTAAAACATTATATTTTACTTTGCAAATCAAAGTACTTTACTATGGAAAATTACTTAAAGGATATCCAGGATATAAAAAAGATGATGGACCGTTCGTCACAGTTCCTGTCGCTTAGCGGTATGGCAGGGGTTATGGCGGGTATATATGCACTCACCGGAGCTTATGCGGTGAGCAGGATATATGATATGAATTATGGCTACTATATCACACAGGAAAGCCAGTCCTTCAAAGCTATTATATGGATTGGGCTGGGTGTGCTGGCACTATCGATTGTTACGGCGTTTATCCTTTCTGCCAGCAAGGCAAAAAGAAACGGCGAAACCATGTGGAACACTACCTCTCAACGCCTGGCGGTAAATTTCCTGATACCTTTGGTTACCGGTGGCATCTTTGCCATATTGCTAATGAAAAACCAATACTACGGCCTCATTGCACCTATCACACTCATATTTTACGGGCTGGCCTGCCTTAACGCCAGCAAATATACCCTGCGCGATGTACGGTACCTGGGCATCACCATAATTATCATAGGGCTGTTTGCTACAGCATTTATGGGTTACGGGCTGGAATTTTGGGCGCTTGGCTTTGGCGTATGCCACATACTGTATGGCGCCATAATGTATTTTAAATACGACAGGAAACAGTAGTGAAAAACATACTGCAACATATAAACAAAGCTTTTGACCACCGCATACGCCTGGGTATTATGAGCATACTCATGGTGAATGACTATGCCGACTTTAATACACTAAAGGAACTGCTTGGCGTTACGGACGGTAACCTGGCCAGCCATGCGAAGGCGCTGGAAGCGGAAGATTATATAAAAGTGGAAAAGCAGTTTATAGGCAAAAAGCCCAATACCCGCTATATAGCTACACCGGCCGGACGCAAGGCATTTAAGGCTCACATTGATGCGCTTGAAAAACTGATACAAAAAGGCTGATATTTTTTTATCTTTTAACTTTGAAAAACAAAGTACTTTATGAATACTATTCAATTAAAAATCAAATCGTTGGCAAAAGGCACTAACAGCCTGTTGCTGCTGGCTGCATTTTGTGTGGCATTGCTGTTAGTGCGGGCAAAAGTTACGCATTCACTATTCTTCTTTTTCCTGGTGTGGAATTTGTTTTTGGCGTGGCTGCCTTTAGGGATTTCCACCATATTGAAAAAGAAACAGCAATGGCAGGATAACCCATGGTGTTTCGGATTGTTCATGCTGGTATGGGTGGCTGTATTGCCCAACGCGCCTTACATCATTACCGATTTTATCCACCTGAAGCGCGAGCTGGCAGTGCCGGTGTGGTTTGATGTTTTGCTGCTCATCTCCTTCTCTATCACGGGTATCCTGTTCGGCTTGGCATCTATGAATGATGTGCTGGTTATCCTGAAGAAGAAATATAATTCACGCCTTGCCTGGCTTAGTATGGTAGCCACCTGCCTGCTAAGTGGTTTCGGCATATACATTGGGCGTTACCTGCGCTATAACAGCTGGGATTTGCTGCACAGGCCGTTTGAAATTACCAAGGATATCATCGCTACCCTGTCAGACCCCTTAGAGTTAAGGGCAGCTACAGGCATCACACTGGGTTTTGGTGTGCTGCTTTTCCTCCTCTTCCACTTATACCACAACCCTGAAAAAAATTTATAACCCAACTTTGAATTTCAAAGTAAAAAAACCAATCATCATGAAAATTATACCATCTATCAAAAAAGTATTTGGTAAAAACCCGTCCGGCATCAGCATGGACCAACTAATTAATTACCCAAAGGACACGCTGGGTTTTCACCTGGGCAGCTTCCTTTTCAACAACAGTTATGAGGCCGACCCGATGGCCAGGCAGGAAGATGTGTACCGCCTGCTCATTATGCAGGAAGCATCCAACAAAGAAGAAATTGCCATGCACTACTACCTGTTTGGCAATGGCGACCTGAGCCTTCGCACGCTTTTCATTATGGTTACCGGCGCAGTGTTCTTTCCGCATTGTGTGGTGCATTTTTACAACAAATACCGCGATGGCAAAAATGCGCTGCGGTTTTATGACCTGGACCATTTCAGGATGCTGCACCTGCCACTAAATAAAATCAAAGATGCCTTTATGATACGCTAAGCCATGAAAAACGAAACCCTGCCCATAGAAGTGCAATGGCTTTACACCATGCCCATACAGTCATTTAAGATATGTTTTATCATCGGCACTTTGTTGTTGGCCTTTTTTGCCCTGACCGAAAATATCAGCATTGCCATCATTGGGTTCATATTCCTGGTCATTGCCGTGGTGTGCAACCTGATATTGTTCTGCATACAGATTATCAACTCTTTCGTTTACAGGAAATACCAGAAACAGATACTGCTGCACACTGCCGTAATGCTCATCAACATTCCTATAGCCGTGCTTTACTTCTACATTGTAAATCAATTTCTATTAACCTAAATCAATTTTATACATGGAACCAATCCACAATCAACCGCAGCAGGAAACGCCTGCAACCAGTTTCTTCCAGTCCGGCACCGCCAAGATAATCATGGTAGGCCTGCTCACGCTCATTTTGCTGATACCCTTACAATATGTAAAAAGCCTTATATGGGAACGCTCTGACAGGCAAAAAGAAGTAGTAAAAGAGATAAATGACAAATGGGGAGGCAGCGTTTACTTTTATGGTCCGATAATAAAAGTGCCCTACACACTATATGAAGAGTCACGCTATGTAGATGCCAAAACCAGTAAGGTAACTGTGGAGCGGAAGCCCTACACAGAATATGCCTACTTTTTCCCGGAAGAACTGAAGGCCAAGATTAATGTCAAGACAGAGGAAAAAAACCGGGCTAATTATGAGTCGGCCGTGTTCAGTTCACAAATGGCCTTTAAGGGAAGTTATACCATGCCTGATTTCAGTTCAAGGAAAATAGCAGCGGAGGACATACGGTGGGACAATGCCACAGTTATCATCCGCACCAATAACATAAAAGGTATAAAAGGAGCAGTAAGCATAAAAGTTGATAACAACAGGCACGCGTTTGAACCTGTAATGCAAAAAGGCGATACCGTTTCAACGCTCGAAACAAAGCCATTCAGGTTAAATGATGCTTTTACGGGTAACAAGCTGCCTTTCGATTTCAACATTAGCTATAATGGCAGCGAACAGATTAAAATAGTACCTATAGGTAAGCTAACCGAAGCAACTATGGCGTCTAACTGGCATTCGCCGAGCTTTACCGGGAACTTTTTACCGGAGAAGAAGAACATTACCAAAGATGGCTTTACGTCATCGTGGAACATATCTTACCTGAACCGTGCTTTTGCACAGCAACACTTTGGCAACCTGCCGGAACTGAAGGACTATAGCTTTGATGTAGATTTCCTTATCCCTGTGGATCAATACCAGCAGAATGAAAGGGCTGCAAAATATGGTTTCCTGGTTATAGGCCTCACCTTCCTCATCTTTTTCCTTATACAGATGATCAGCAAGATTAATATCCACATCTTCCAGTACACCATGATAGGTTTGGCACTCATCATGTTTTACACACTGCTCATCTCCATAACCGAGCACAGCAGCTTTAAATTTGCCTACCTGGTTGCCAGCATCAGCGTTGTGGTGATGATTACGCTATATTCCGTCTCCATACTGAAAAACCGGAAGTTTCCTATGCTTATTGCAGCTTCACTTAGTGCACTGTACACCTTCATTTATGTCATCATACAGTTGGAAAATTATGCATTGCTTGCCGGAAGCATTGGCCTGTTCCTGATACTGGGTGCAGTAATGTATTTCTCCCGCAGTATAGACTGGAACGCCAGGACGGTTTAAGTTGTTTGCCAATATCAAACGATAAACCCCAAAGGCTTTTGAAACCTTTGGGGTTTGTTTATGAGAGATTCTTCCTTCGTCAGAATGACAAAAAAAATAATATTACTCCAGTTCCTCCACTTTTATGTGCAGCTCATCGTCCATTTTCCAGGACTCACCTTTTACGGTAACAACATCGCCCAACTTAACCTGCCTGTACTGCTTAGGGTCTTTCATGTTAGGGATACTGATGGTGGTAAAGAAGGTTTTACCGGTATCATCGGTAATTTCGGCCATATAGCCATCCTTTCCGGGAACAATGTGCGCCACTTTGCCTTTTACGGTTACGGTTACCGGTGCATTCATTTCTTCGGAAGTAACCGTATCAGTTTCAACAATAGCTGTGTCTGCATTATCAGTTGTTGTTTCTGCGTTTTTTTTGTCGCCGCAGGAAATTACTGCAAAAGCAAAAAGTATGGGAATGATTAGTTTTTTCATGATGGTTTGTTTTTAACAAAGATAAGTAATCCATCATAAAAGCATAAAAAAACCGGCTGCCAATGCGCCGGTTTTTGTTAGTATGAGGTTAAATTTTAGTGGCCTCCACTCACTTTTTTATCAAAATTGATACCCTGGCTCAGCAGAATGCCTTTTACCTTCCAGGCATAGAATGCCAGGTAAGCAAAGCAAAGCACGCCTACAATGTAACTCGACTTGATAGTGCTGGCATCGGCCACAACACCCTGAAGGAAGCTCACAAGGCCGCCACCCATAATCATCATGATAAGGAAGTTACTGCCCTGAGTAGTTTTGCTACCAAGGCCGCTCACCGCCAAAGTAAAGATACAAGGCCAAAGCGTACTGCAGAAGAGCCCAACACTGGTAAATGCATATACACTCACCATACCTGTGGTGGTCATACCCACAATAGTTGCAGCAATGCCTAATATTGAGAATATGAGCAGCATCCTGGCAGGGCTGCCTTTACTGGCAAGGTCAGCACCAATCAGTACAAGGATAATGGCTGCATAAACGTAAAACGGTGCCAAATCGTGGTTAGCGATGGCATTCACCACAAGGAAAACGCCAAATGCCAAATATGGCAACAGGAATTTGCCAATAGCCTGCCCTGATTTGCTGTTGGTAAACGCTTCAACGGCACCACCCCAGCGGCCAATCATAAGGCTGGCCCAGTATAATGATATGTATGGCGCAACGTCTTTAGTCAAAAAGCCAAGGTCGTGCTCCAGGTAAGCCGGCAGGTTACTGGCTGTAGAAACCTCAACACCAACATACAGGAATATGGCTATCATACCCATAACCAGCTGCGGGTAATGCAGTGCCGATTTTTTTTCGTTCAGCATGTCTTCCGCTACATGCTCATTGGTTTCAGGATGGTTTGGCAATGATGACATTTTAAGAAGTACTGCCACGGCAAGGAAAGCCGCACCCAGTATCAGGTAAGGTATCTTAACGCTTTCTATACTGGCTTCCGTATTTTCAGAACTGGCAGCGCCAAATATAGCATAGCTCACGATAAGCGGCCCAATAGTTGTTCCAAAATTGTTAATACCGCCGGCAAGTGTCAATCGCTGGGAGCCTGTGGTGATTGGCCCAAGCGCAATAGCAAGCGGGTTAGCCACAGTTTGCTGCAATGAAAAACCAAGACCTACAATGAACAGGCCCGAAAGCATTAGCGGGAAAGAGCCTGTGTTGGCTGCCGGATAAAATAAAAGCGTGCCTAATGCTGATATTAATAATCCAAGCGCCAGTGAATTTTTGTACCCCAGACGGCTTACTAAGTCTTTCTTGGTAAGATACGATACACCTATGTAAAGTAGTGACCCAACTGTATAGGCTACATAAAATGCAACGGCTACCAGTTGGCTTTGCCCCTGTGAAAGGTCGAATGCTTTTTTGAATACAGGGATAAGGATATCGTTACTCGCGGCAACAAATCCCCAAAAGAAGAACACTGTAACCAGGGGTATGAACTGGCCCCATCTTGTTTGTGCGTTTGAACTCATAGTTTGATTTGTGGTTAATGTGAATATTTAGAATTTTAGATGTTTCTTACTCTGATTTTTTAATATCGGACAATGGACCGATACCGTTGTTATTGAATGCCTCTATCCGGAAATAGTAAGCATCACTCCTGTCCAGTCCGCTAAAATAGTACTCATTTTTGCCATATACCATAATTGACCCGTATAATTTTTCAGGCGACTTGCCAAAATAAATCACATAGCCATCAGCTTGAGGTTCCTGCTGCCATTTAAACCATACACTCCTGCGCTCACCTTTCTTTTTTGGTTCGGCACGCAGCGGCACAAAATTTTGGACTGCACCGGGCTTTTGCCCCTGCCCTTTACCAAACACACGTAAACCGCAAATGGCAAACTTACCTGTTGGCATGGCTATGTTCTCCAGCTTAAGGTAGCGGGCTGTGGCCGGCTTTTCAAGCTCTATATAATCGTGCGGCACGTCTTTAGTATTTTTGCTTTTGTCAACCATCACTTTCCAGTTCTTGCCATCATTTGATGAATAAATAATGTATTTGTGCCCCATGGTTGTGGCCGGCTTGCCTAAAATTTCGGCATCCTGGTCGGCATAATTAATCTGTATTGCATTGATGGTGCTTTTCTCGCCCAGGTCAGAAATAATATATTCGCCCTTGTTGGACGTTTTAGCACTCCAGTAGGTCTTTATATCCTCATCAGTAATAAAGTTCGCCTGGAAGCCGCCAAGCGTTGATGATACCTGTATCGGCTTGTTATAGTTAAGAAGCATCCAGCCGGTGAACGATGACAGCCCTGTGTGTGATTTCTTTGCAGATGGAAGGTACGTTGGGTAATCGCCGTATGCCGTGTTGCTGTACATTACATCATCCTTATCAAAACCGGCAGGCCAAATGCCCAGCCTTCGTTCAAAATTATTTTTAACCGACAGCACTATTGTAGATACATGCCAGTAGGCCCCAAAAGCATCCTGATAGGTTGCCCCGTGGCCTGCTCCCCTGGCAAAACCACCCGGCTTGTAAGAGAAAGGGTTGTGCGGCTGGTATTCAAAAGGCCCAAGAGGATTATTACCTACATACACTCCATCTGCATAGCCGCTAAACTCAGTACCCGGCGCGCCATATTGCAGATAGTACTTGTTATTGTACTTGGTCATGAAAGCTCCTTCGGTAAAAGGCTGCAAAAAGGTATTGTCATTATGCTCGCCAAAACGTTCCCAGCCATGCTCATCGTCATTCAAAGCCAGCACTGGGATTACCTCGCCTTCCGGCTGAAAGGTCTTGCGATTAAGCTTTACGCCATACAGCGGGTACATATTGCTGGAACCATAATACAGGTACACCTCATCTTTTTCTTTATCCCAAAAAATCTGTGGGTCCCATGCGCCGGCTTCAAACTTATGCACCAGTTCTTTCCAGTTGTCACCCTCTGGTTTTGTACTCATCCAGATTGGGAATTCTTTGGTATGGGTAGAGCCCACCACCAGCAGCGTGTCGTTAACAAATGAAACCGATGGTGCGCAAAGCTCATCATATACTTTATGTTCAGGCCTCAGGAATTTGCGTGGGATAAATTTCCAGTCCAGCATGTCATCACTGTGCCAGTATCCCCACTGGTTGGTAGAGAATAAATAATATTTACCTTTAAAGAAAGTAATTACCGGATCGGCTGTGGCCCGGTGCTTGCCCTGTGTGGCAAAGTTAGGTATGGGTGTATAGCCGTAGTCAATATTTATAGGATTACAATAGGTTTTTTGCTGGGCATTTGCCTGCACAAATACTAAAAGCAATATAAATACTAACAGCGTTTTTTTCATTTTTCCTGAAAAGGACAGGCCACACTGGCGGATAGTTAAAAATTTCATAAATATAAGCATAGCTGCATTTTTGATAAAAGTAAATCCTGTAAAAATTATAGCTGTTTTAAACAATTCCATCAACATTTATATCCAAAAAAACCAACATATTGAATAATCACTAAAACATAAATAAAAAGGCTGCCTCCCTGACAGCCTTTTCACCATTAATAAGCATTTAAAACTATTTAACTAACACAAATTTCCCTGTTAATCCTGAAGCGGAATCTCCGCCAACCGTTACCTCAAAATCGCCCGGTTCAGCTACAAACTTCATATCAATGTTATAGAAGCGCAGGTCATCGGCCGTAATGTCAAATTCCACCGTTTTCTTCTCTCCCTTTTTCAGCATAATTTTGTTGAAGCCTTTCAGTTCTTTCACCGGACGTGTTACTGACCCAACTACATCCTTCACATAAAGCTGCACTACCTCTTCCCCGTCATAGTTACCGGTGTTGGCAACATCAACACTTACTTTGAGTTTTCCTTTACCATTAAGCGTAGCAGAAGAAAGCTTAAGGTTAGAATAAGTAAACTTAGTATAGCTCAAGCCATAACCGAAGGGATAAAGGGGGCTGTTATCCACATCGATATAGCGAGATTTATATTTTTGTTCCGGGTCAGTTGGCCCAAGGTATGGGCGGCCGGTATTTTTCCTGTTATAATATATTGGCACCTGCCCCACATTGCGAGGGAAAGTCATAGGCAGCTTACCGCCCGGATTGTTCATGCCGTAAAGTGTCTGGGCTATGGCATCGCCACCCATAGTGCCCGGATACCAGGCTTCTAGTATAGCATCCATGTTATCATTTTCCCATGTAAGGGTCAGCGGGCGGCCATTCATCAATACAAGAACGATTGGCTTGCCTAATTTTTTCAGCTCCGCCAAAAATTCTTTCTGTATGCCCGGCAGGTCAATATTGGTACGCGATGCTGCTTCGCCGGTCATGTTCTCAAATTCACCCATCACAGCAACAATTACATCGGCTTTTTTGGCACTTTCTATTGCTTTCTGCATCATGTCGCGTTTGACATCCACAATCTCCACACCTTTTTCAAAGCTTATTTTACTTTTATCCGTAATGATTTTGTTCACACCTTCCTGCACGCTAACGGCATAACCATACCTGTCGCCCGATGCAGCCCATGAGCCTATAATGTTCCACTCATCGCTTACCAAAGGCCCCACAAAAGCCACTTTCTGGTCTTTGCGCAGCGGCAATACATTATTACTGTTCTTCAGCAGCACCATTGATTTGTTGGCCACCTGAAGCGCTGCATCAAGATATTCTTTTTTATAGATGGTTTGTATTTCCCTATTTTCATCATTGTAAACGTATGGGTCAGCAAAAAGGCCAAGGTCGTATTTTGCTTCCAGCACACGGCGGCAGGCATCATTAATCTGCTCTTCGGTTACCTTGCCTTCGCTCATCAGCTTTTTAAGGTTACGCATATATATACCGCCCACCATATCCATGTCTACACCCGCTTTCATTGCCAGTTCTCCTGCCTGTGCGCTATCTTTAGCTACACCATGTGGTATAAGCTCGTTTATGGCAGTATAATCTGTAACTACAAAGCCATTAAATTTCCATTCGCCTTTCAGTACATCGCGCAAAAGGAATTTGCTGGCCGTAGCAGGCACGCCGCTAATTTCATTGAATGATGTCATAAAGGTGCGCACGCCGGCATCAACCGTAGCTTTAAAAGGTGGCAGGTACACTTCGCGCAGGGTGCGTTCGCTCATGTCAACTGTGTTGTAATCACGACCTGCCTCGGCTGCGCCATAAGCCGCAAAGTGCTTGGTACATGCCAAAATGGTATTTACCTGTTGCAGGTCAGTTCCCTGAAAACCTCTTACACGTGCCATTGCCATTTTAACACCAAGATAGGTATCCTCTCCCGCTCCTTCAGATACACGACCCCAACGCGGGTCGCGCGATATATCCACCATCGGCGCAAATGTCCAGTGTACGCCGCTGGCAGCTGCTTCAGCCGCTGCCACGCGCGATGAAAGTTCGGCCGCATTCAGGTCCCAACTGGCGGTTTCGCCCAGCGTTATAGGAAAGATGGTTTTGTAGCCGTGTATAACGTCATATCCAAACAATAGCGGAATCTTCAGTCTGGAGTTAGCCAGGTTAAGCTCCTGCAATTCTCGTGTATATTTTACAGTAGTAGCATTCAGTATTGAGCCAACATTACCCTTTTTAATTTCATCAATATAGTTGATACCCGTTTTTGGGCCTGTAACCGTGCCGTCGGCGGTGTATTGCACCGTTTGGGCTATTTTTTCATCAATGGTCATTTTTGCCATGAGCTCAGAAACAAACTCATTGCGGGGCTTGATTTTGGCAGGCTTCCCTTTTTGTGCATAGGCACTAAATGAGCAGGCTGCCATCATAAATAGTATGGCTTTATTATATTTCATCAGTAAAAGTCGTCGTTTTCTTGGTTAATTTTTTTTCTGTTCCAGCATCCAGCGGTATATATCGTCATTATCATACACGCGGGTCCAGCTGTCGTGGTTGGCATCATCAAAAATGGTGAGCTCAATATCCTTGCTGCACGGCTTTAGCTTTTTGTAGATGACGGTTGAGTAGCTTACATCCACCACATCATCCATCAGGCCATGAAAAATCCGTGTAGGGATATCCTGTATCTTGCAGCCTTCAATCATCGGCACACGGTCTACAAAACCGGCAATAGGCACCAATGCGGCAAACATTTCAGGATGCGCAAACGCCAGGTTCCACGCGCCCCATCCGCCCATGCTCAGGCCGGTAAGGTATATACGCTTATCATCAATATTATTTTCCTTCTGTATCTTCTGAATTAAGCGGTAAAGCGTTTCCGAATCCCAGTATTCGCCTTCAGGGCATTGCGGCGCCAGCACATAAGCATCCAGCTTGTGGGTGTTAAGGTACTTGAATGGCCCATGCACTTTCACCTTTTCAAGATCATTGCCTTTCTCTCCTGAACCATGCAGGAATATAATAAGGGGCTTTTTTTGCTGCTTTGCATTTTCAGGCGTATACAGCAAATAACCCAGTTGTTTTTTAACTGATATTTCAGTTTTAAAAGAACCGCCTTCTGCCTTCTGGGCAAAAGACGGTATTGAAATACATATTGCTATGAAAAGAATCCGTAACATTTAAAAACCGTGTTGTGTGGAGTGGAATCCAAGGTTTAACATTCCCTGCCTAACTTCGGGTGCCTGCATAAACAGGTTCCACAACAGTCCGGTCCTGTGGTTTTCTACCATCGGGGCTATAGTACCCTGGTCAATGGCCAGATAACGTGGCGTAACCCAGTTGAAGTGCGGCGAAAAGGCATCATAAGGCCCTGCAACGCCTATCAGCCTGTCTTTCCATTCGGTGCTTTCATAAAAAAAGCGCAGTGCTTTCATGGCTTCGGTTGGCGCATACGGGAAAGATGATAATGCTGCAGTGGGCGATATTACCCCCCTGTCATTAGTTGGTGAGTGCGCCGAATATCCTGTTGTACCATTATTATTGCGGGTGTAACTGGCAGTAAGCCCCCAGCAATTTTCACCATAACCGGTATAATTACCAGGGTTAGCCACACAATAGGCATACATAATTTTTGTATGGTTCTGTACCAAATCCCAGTAGTTGGCATAGGTATCTGTAAGGCCGCGCGGATCCATACCCATATAGGAATAGTGCGCCCAGAACATTGGCCCTACATTCCCCGGTGATCCATTGTAGCTAAATATTACCGGAATGTTGTAGCGCTGGCCCGCATGCACAATGTTGCCATTGCGCGCCCATGCTTGATGGTATGCTGCAGCGCCTACTGAATGTGTTGGCGAAGCTGCCGCCATTATATATGTAACAAGGCATTCATTATAGCCTTCAAGTTTAAAATTTAGTTGCCACTCATATTGCGGTGACCAGTGCCAGTAAAGGGCATTTTCGCCACCCTTGGTATACCAGCTCCATTCTACGCCTTTCCAAAGCTCGTCTGCTTTTTGCGAAAGCGCCTGCTCTTCGGCAGTCCCGTTCTTAAAATATTCGCGTACACAGATAAGTCCCTGGCATAAAAATGCGGTTTCAACAAGGTCGCCCCCATTATCAACTGTACCAAAAGGGATAACATCGCCATTGGTACCGTTCATCCAGTGTGGCCATGCGCCATGAAACCTGTCGGCATTTTCAAGAAAGGTAAGTGCAGTCTGCAGGCGTGCCACAGCATCAGCCCTTGGCACAAAGTTACGCTCAATGCCTACCAGCAAAGTCATGAGGCCAAAGCCCGAACCGCCCGTGGTAACAATGTTAGCATCATTGCCCGGATCATCGGTATGGTACCTTTCCCTGGCCAGTTTTGATGTGGGATGCGCGTAATCCCAAAAATATTTAAAAGCATCTTTTTGGACACGGTCCATAATCTGCTCATCGGTCATTTGCTCCACCGGTGAAGGAGTTGGATTTGTATTGCCATCATTATCATCGCTCTTGCTGTCGCATGATGAACACGAAATATATAAGGAGAGGATAATGGATAACTGTAAAATTTTCACTGTAGCTGGTTTAATGATTGATGTATATGGTAAAGGCATCTGGGGAATGCTGTATTTAGTTGGAATAAAAAGAAAATATTCCCGGCATTTAAGCCATGCCGGGAATTAAGAATTAAAATTATCGGCCAGCCCTTTCAAGCTCATAAAGAGCATTGATATCAGCGCTGCTAAGTGTTTTTTTCCAAACACGGATTTCATCAACCTGTCCTTTAAGCGGCTTGTTCCAAACGTCAGTGCTTGCACCTGTAACGAATGAATCAAGAGCACCGATTACCGGGTGAGAAGGTGTGAAGAAAGCCATTGGCATAGCATTGCCCTGGTTCCTTACCTCCCACTGCGGGTTAGATATCTTAACGCCGTTTACATACATCCTTGCAGTACCTGTTGAACTTTCCCATGTAAATACTATATGAGCCCATTTCCCACCAATTTTGTTAGCGAAAGCAGCGTGAGGAGGAGTAGCACCATTAGCATTATCAGTAATCATCCAAGGCTCCATTTTTGTCATGTTCACACAGTCACCACCAAACTCAGTTCCATCAGGCCTTTTGAAACCGTACTGGGCTTTCATTTGGATAGAGTCGCTTGATACAAGGCCGTGTGTGTTACCAAATAAGCTTAGGTTGCCTACCGCATTTGAACCTCCAGAGAATGATACAAGTGGAGATATCATACCATCAGAAGTTGCAGTAAGCTTTGTATTGGTCATTTTTGCCCAGCAGCTTACTGTAATGTTTCCTGTTTGTATGTTAAGGTCAGTTATTGAAGGATAGTTAAGGTAACCTGCGTTCAGGTTTACACCCTGCCCTTTAATACCTTCAACCCATGTAGCGTTAACTGAGTTGCTTGGGTTTGTGTTTGATTTGCTTTCAACACCGCTACCGTTAAGTGGCCAGTAAGCGATAAGGTCAGATGAGCCTACTTCGTCAGCGCTGTTGTAACCGCCGATTGGAGGAAGGCTTGATGAATCATCATCGCCGCAAGAAGTTAAAACTACCCCTGAAGCAATAACAAGGGAGCATGCCAGAAATTTGATTGTTCTCATAGTAATAAATATTTAAAAAATTAAGTTAGTATTAATATCCAAAGTTTTGCGAAAGCCTGTTGCCGCTGGCTGTTATCTGTGGCTGCGGTATTGGGAACACCTCATGTGTACCTACAATAAAAGTTTTTCCATCGGCCGCCATAGCTGCTGCTGCTGTACCGGTACGCACTATATCAAACCACCTGTCGTGTTCCATAGCCATTTCCCAGCGCCTTTCTCTCAATATTATTGGCAAGGTTATGGTTTCGGTTACCGGCCCCAGCCCGGTACGCACACGCAATTCATCCAGCCTGTCTTTTGCCTCGCCTGTTTGCCCGATATGGAAACCAGCTTCTGCCCTTATCAATAGTATATCACTATATTTTAATATTCTCAGGTTTTTCCCGGTTTGCCCTTTATCAACCCAGGTTTCAGCTATACTGCTCTGGTAGGCCTTATAGTTATAGCGTGGATTGGTCCATCCATTTGATGCAGGGAAACCATCCCACAATGTCTGTCCGGAAAATAATATTGTTGCCGCCCTGCGCACATCACCCGGAAGATAAGAATTAGCCAGGCTTGCTGATGGTGTGTTGAAGCCCCACCCTAAGTCCGGTGTTCCCCTTGGCCCCTGCACATTGGTATAATCCCTTATGCCTAATGTTGCCATTGCCTGTACTTCAAATATCGACTCAGAACCATTTTCACCTGATTCCCTCCATACATCGGCATAATTATCCAAGAGCCAGTATTGGCCTGATGTAATTACATTTCCTGCCATATCATACGCCAGTTGCCATTTTTCCTGGTACAGGTATATTTTGGCAAGCAATGCTTGTGCAGCACCCCTTGTGGCACGGCCCATTTCTGATGCTGGATATCCTGATTTTTGCGGTAGCACATCAATCATTTCAAGCAAATCAGATTCCAGCTGGCCATACACTTCAGCTTTAGGCTTTCTTGTAAACACAATGTTGTTTACTGTTTCACTGTCATTAGGATCAATATTCTGCACTACCAGCGGCACATCGCCAAAACACCTTACCAAATCAAAATACCATAATGCCCTCAGGAATTTGCACTCGGCAATAAGCCTTGTTTTTAATCCCGGGTCTATAGTTAACTTTTCCAGGTAATAAATAGCATTGTTAGCACGATAAATACCGTCGTACCTGCCGCGCCAAATATCATCAAATGATATATCAAGAGCATCAAAAGTGAGGTTATCTAATTTGTGTTTGTCTGTACCACTATCACTTTGTGAAGAGCCTTTATCAGCATCATCTGATGTAATGCTGGTAACGCCAATCCATGAAAACGAGTTAATGTTATAGTCCAATAATTTACTATACACACCATTTACCAGTTGCGTGGCATTGTTAGGGTCATTAAGCACATCATCTTCACTCTTTGTATCCCTCGGGTCCACATCAAGGTCTTCTTCGCACGATGTTACAGCCAGTGCCAGCAGGAATACTGATAACAGTATCCTGAAGTCTATTTTTTTATGAAGTATATTCAGTTTCATCTTATTATAGCAGTTTATTATTTACAGGTTTATGTTAAGCCCGAAAAGGAAAGTTTTGTTAGTTGGGTAAGCATCCAGCTCTATACCTGCATTGCCCAGCGGGTTAGCATTATCACCTCCCACAACTTCAGGGGAATAGCCTGAATACTTAGTGAACAGGAATGGGTTTACAGCCGTTACATAAACGCGTACCTTATCAATACGCTCAGTAAGCTGTGGCAGCGTATAGCCTATTGTTATATTATTTATCCTCAGGAAGGCGCCATCTTCAATATAGTAGGTTGAAGCTCGTGGCAAATCGTTACTTGGGCGTGGGTTTTCGGCATTAGGGTTACTTGGCAGCCAGAAATTGTCCAACACATCCGATTCTATATTTTCTCCGCCAAAACGCTGCGCTTTTTTACCATTGTATATCTTATTGCCGCCTACACCGTAAATATCAGCCGAGAAATCAAAACTCCTGTACATAAAACCAATATTGGCGCCATAAGTATATTTAGGTATGTAAGAGCCTGCAGCCACCCTGTTAGCCGAATAGTTAAAAGCACCATCAGAATTGAAGCCTTGGGTATCAAACACGTAGAAAGTGCCAAGTGGCTGCCCTACCAGTACCTGCTTGGTTACCTGGCCATTGCCAAGGCCACCGCCTGTAAAGTTGGCAAAGAATGGGCTGCTTACTTTTGTCAGCTCATTTTTGTTGTATGAGAAGTTACCGCCAACCCAATAGCTAAAGCTATCACCTATTACATCCTGCCATTTAAGGGTTACTTCAACTCCTTTGTTTACAACTTCTCCTGTGTTAAGGTAAACCTGCCCCGGAGAAATTACATCCGGCAATTGCACCGGCAATACCAAATCAACATTTTTCCTGTTGTAATAATCTATAGAGCCTGTAAGCCTGTTGCCCATCACGGCAAAATCAATTCCAAGATCAATCTCTTTCATAGTTTCCCAACTCAGGTTCGGGTCCGGTTTAGAAGGGTTATTAAGCCCCGCAGTAATGTTATTGCCAAAAGGATATGCTGCTGACACAAACAACACCTGGTTAAGTGATTGTGTTCCGCCTGCACCACGGTAACCGTTACCTACCTCGCCATAGCCTCCGCGAAGTTTAAGCGTATTCAGGAATTTAACATCTTTCAGGAATGCTTCATCACTTAACACCCACCCTGCTGACACTGAAGGGAAGTTTTCCCAACGCTTATCGGCCTGGAACGAGCTGATGCCTTCCCTCCTGATAGATGCGGTTAGCAGGTATTTACCCATGTAGCTGTATTCGGCCCTGGCAAAATAAGCCAGTGATACTACAGGCGTAGATGCCGATGATGACACTACGCTGCCTGGGTTAATTTCATTAAAATCATCAGAAAAGTTTAGCGACCAGTAATTAGACTGTTCCGGCACATTATATCGGGTTCCCGATATACCGGAAGCTATATCCCTTGTAGTTCTTGACATACCTACTACTGCTGTAACATCGTGGTTGCCAAATGCTTTATTAAAAGTAATGAAGTTATCCCAGTTCCACTGGTAACTTTCTGATTTACTTTGTGTAAGTGTGTTATACCTTGGGCCTGTTGAAGCATTTGACTGTGCTATAAAATCTTCAACAGTGGCTGTAGGGTTGGTAGCCAGGTACCTGTCCCGGTTTGAGAAATAATTGTATGCTTTTTCCCATCGTGCTACTGCACCAAAATTAGAATTGTATTTAAGCCAGTCTGTTACTTTATATTCAGCTCCTACAGAGCCAGAAAGTATAATTGCCCTGCTTTCAGCATTTGCAAGGTCAAGTTGCGCTACCGGGTTATCAACATTATTAAATCTGTCGGCACCCGTAGGATCGACAAGGCCTGTATCTACATTACGGATAGGCATACCATAACGGCCATTTGCAAACCTTACAGGCACAAGCGGCGATTGCTTGTATGCATTTGTAAAAGCGCTGAGAGGTTTTGGGGTATTGTTCTCTATAGCCAGATTCATAAAATTGGTAATCTTCAGCTTATCATCCATCATAAGATAGTCATTCTTATTCAGTATGTTAGTCCTTTCAAAGGCTGTACCCATAAGGATACCTTCTTCTTTATAGTTGGTTACGCCAAAATAAACCGACCCATGCTCGCCCCCGCCCGATATGGATACGGAATTGTTCATTACCATACCGGTATCAGTAATCTCATCAAGCCAATTGGTATCGTATGGCTGGTTAAAGTTGAAGTAAGAAGATGAACCGGCAGCTGTATTAGCATAATAAGTAAACTTGTATGCGTCTGCCATATCTACTTTGCGCTGAATGTATTTCTGCCCATAATAGCCTGAGTAATTAATCTTCATTTCGCCTTTGCGGCCTTTTTTAGTGGTAATTATTACAACACCATTGGCGCCTTTTTGACCATAAATGGCAAGCGATGAAGCATCTTTCAATATATCGATAGTTGCAATATCGGTTGGGCTAAGGCCATTAAGCCCGAAAGATTCCACACCGTCAATTACATAGAGTGGATCGCGTGAACTGGTAACTGTGCCAAGCCCACGGATGCGGATGGAAGGCTGGCCTCCCGGCTCATCATTGGTTACAATGTTTACACCGGCTGCCTTGCCCTGTATGGCCTGTATGGCAGATTGTGCCGGTGTGCGCACAATATCAGCAGCTTTAACCTGGGCTACTGAACCCGTTATAGCACCGGCTTTGCGGGTACCATAACCAATAACTACAACTTCCTGCATTTCATTGCTGAAAGCAATAGAGTCATTTTTTATTGAATCAAGGGGGGTAGGCGGAACTTGTGCAAAAGCAGCTACACCTGATAAATAAAAGGTAATATGAAGTAATGTTTTCTTCATGGGATATTAAATAAAAATTAACATTACCCAAATGTAACAACTAAAACGTTGTAGAAATACATTGCCAACATGCAAAACACTACATCAAAATTAAAAAAAACACACACAAATAATTGATTATTAATTATTTAAATATGTTTACAGTACAGTATTTTTAACAGTACTGATGTAGTAATGATGTACTAAGAGTAAATAATGAATATAGGGTTATTATGAGAAGTATATAAAAAATTAAAGTTTTTTATAAATTAATCATAAACTTATACAAACTCTCTTCCTGTTCAATTTCCAGTTTTTTGCGCAATCTGTACCTGTGAAGCTCCACACCCCTATAAGATATATTCATAAGCGGAGCAATTTCTTTTGAAGATAAATTCATTTTAAGGTATATACTTAGCTTAATATCTTTAGCTGTGAGAGAAGGATAATTTTTGGATAGTTTGTTCACAAACTCTTCATGGCTTTTTACTAGGTTCTTTTCAAAGCTTTGCCATTCATTCTTATTAATGGAATTGGTTTTGATAATTTTTTTGATTTTTGATTTAAGCGGGCCACTCTCCTCCTCCGATTCTAATACCTGTTGTATGCTTTCTATCATTTCGCTATGCTTGGCTATAGATAATGATTTACCTGCCACTTCAGACGCTTTGGACTGCACCTCCACTTCCAGCATTTGTTTTTCATGCTCCTGCTGCCTCATTTTATTCTCCGCTTCCATTTCAAGTTCCAATATCTGGCGCCTGTGTTTTAACTCTTCCTCATTCAGCCGTATCTTTTGGTTGTATTTTACTTTGTTCCAACGATAATATATAAAGAATACCAGCGAAACAGCACTTATGTACACCATAATCATTATAAACGAAAAATACCACGGCCGTTGTACCCTAAAGTTATATTGCGCTACTTCTTTGTGTTCCAGCCCGTCATGATAATACAGCTTCACTTCCTGCCTGCCGCTGCTCAGGTTATTGAGCACTATACTTCCGTTTTTTACCGGCAAGTAGTCTTTGCTATCATTCAGGGTATAAAATATATCAGGGCGGTTGAAGCCAAAATATTCGGGAATTACATTGATTTCAACACTTTGGTTATACTTAATCCGCGTATCATCATTTATCAGTTTGTCTTGGTAGTAAGCTTCAATGGTAATATTCGATATTTTTCCATTTTGCTTAGGATTAAATGAAAGGAAGCCATCATCCAGGTTGATAAGCAGGTTATCGCCTTTTTCATAAGCCCTGGTATTTTCCATGATTAGCTTGCCCTGATAGTATTTTTCAGGAAGCAGTTTCCAGGTAAATTTGCCGTTGCCTTGTGTTATGGTATATAGCAGGTTATTTTTAATTACCATAAAGCTATCATCATCTACGGGTATAATGTCTGATATATTGCTGAAATTAGCATTAAACAGCTGATTTCTCACCAACTTGTCCTGCATAGCATCATAGGCATACCATACATTATTGATAAGAAATAAAATTTCATTCCGGAAATTAAATATCTTCACCCCATAGTCACTCTTGATATTATTTTTTGCTGAGATATTCTCTACACCCAGCACTTTAAAATCGCTGTTGTATTTAATGCGGTAAAGGCTACGGTAGTTATCAGCTGCCCAAAGTTCACCTGGCTTATTTTGCGCTATATTGCGGATGGGTTTTGTAATACTGTCTAAAATCTTCCAGTGCGAAAGGTCATTTATATCTGTATAAACCGCAATGCCCGAATAATTGGCCTGAAAATAAGCACCGTCATAATTGCTTTTAAGGAATTTCCAGCCGCCGTTTACAGGGTTTGCTTTTTTTAATGAAGCTCCATCATATACAAAAGTACCGTCATTATGCCCAATTACAAACTTATCGCCTGTTTTGTACACATCCCATACCTGCCCTTGTGAGTTAGGTATAGTACTAAGCCTGCTGCCCTCTTGCGAAAAAATACCGTGATTGGTAACCATCAGGTAACCTTTACCTGTATCGGCCAGCGAATATACCGAGCCCAATAATCCCGAAGTATCTGAAAATACTGAAACCGGCGAATTTATTTCAGCATGGGCAATGCCATTATCAAGCCCCAGCCACAAATCATCTTCCTTATCAGTTGCCAATGATAGTACTGCATTATTTTTCAGGCTGTTTTTGCGGTTAATGCTTTGGTAAGTACCGTCGGCCAGGTCTATGAGATACAATCCCTGCAGGCCGGAACCAACCGCAAGCTTGTTTCCTTTAAGGAATTTGGCAGTAATTATCACTTCATTTTTCAAAACAGTGTTCATGGGGTGTTGCCATGGCCTTAGGGTACCATTATCATCAATATATACACCGCTGTTTTTAGTAAATATATAAATGTGCCCGGCATGCATTTCCATACCGTGTATAACATTGTCTTTAAGCTCCGGCCACGTTGATACAGGAGAAAACTTTTTACCATCCATAATATATATGCCGTTCCTAACCGATGCAACATAAATAGTATCATCAATAACATAGCAATAGGATATCTGGGACGGAAACTTTACCTTATCAACATTGCTGCCATCATAAATATATATTTCGTTGAATGACTGGAAATATATTTTACTGCCATGCTTGAAAACCTTCCATATCTCTTCATTATCGGCATTGCCTAAAAACAATTTTTTATTAGCCGAAAGCGAAAAATACTCCATATGCCCATTAATGCGTTTCCAATAGCCAAATTCTTTGTAAGAACCGCAGTATATTTTATCGCCATCAGCATAAACCGATCGTATAATTGTTTTATTAGGCAGTGCATAGCGTTCCCATTTTACGCCATTATAGCGCAAAATATAGTGGTTATTGGCAAAATACATGGCATTATCACTACCCTGCACTACATTCCACACCTGGTTGTCACCATTGTAATCGCTTTTGGTAAAACTTTCTA
This sequence comes from Flavobacterium sp., assembly GCA_041916875.1. GTDB lineage: Bacteria > Bacteroidota > Bacteroidia > Flavobacteriales > Flavobacteriaceae > Flavobacterium. The sequence continues at coordinate 171,434 of JAYRYS010000003.1, read as the reverse complement.
CAAATGGCAGCAGTTCCTGTGAATTTGCATAGAAACTGAACAATAAAAACAATATGGAGACAATACGTGAGTACATGAACAATATTTTATCCTACCAAATGTATATAAAACCGCTATAAATAAAAACATGAAAATTTCACGCAGCCTTTTTTGGATTTTAGCATCTTAAATAAAAGCACCTATATATGTAATATATTTTTTAATAAATTCGTAAACTATTGCTAACCAATTAAAATAACCTATGAAAAAAATGCTACAACTTTGTTTACTGCTACTATGCTCTTTTGGCTTTGCACAGATAAACACCCAAAATATTACAAGTTGTGCTGATAATACGGGCACCGCTTGTTTTGATCTTACATCTCATGCTACAATTTTACTGGGTGGCAATAACCCGGCATCTTATACTGTAACTTATCATACAACAGTAACAGCTGCGCAGTCTAATACTTCACCAATTACAGCGCTAAATCCTTATTGCGTATCTGCAATAACCACCCTTTACGCCAGGTTGACCCATAATACAACTGGTACATATGAAACTATACCTGTTACATTAACACCAACAAATGTTCTTATCGATACAGAACAGGCAGTAGTAACATTGGTCGGCTGCGATAATAACAATGACCTAGCGGTTGTATTTGATTTGAATACTCTTGAAGGTAATGGCGCTACATACTATACCAGCCAGGAAAACGCTGTAGAAGGCACTAACCCTATAACAAATACAACATCTTATATAGTTGGGCTGTCGACCCCTTCTGTTGACATTTTTATCCGTGTCGCGCAAGGAGAATCATGCGCCAGTATCACAAAAGCAACATTGGCAGCGACTCCCTGCAATAGTAATAATAACAATGATGCTTCTGTTTGCTCTGGCGCAAACTCATTATGCGGCACATTGGGCAATTCGTTTAATAATACCTTTAACACCGGCGCTTCCGGCACTATGGGTTGCTTAAATACAACGCCAAACGGCACGTGGTTTTATATGCCGGTTAGTGTAAGCGGAAATTTAACTTATCAAATTACACAAACGTCAATATCAGGAGTTCCGCTAGATGTAGATTATATATGCTATGGCCCTTTTAATTCAACATTTGAAGCCTGTTCGAGTCTTACTAATGCTAATGTGGTAGCATGTTCCTACTCACCGGCAGCAATTGAAACCTTTACCATACCTAATGCTCAGGCGGGTAAGTATTACATGCTCATGGTAACTAACTTTTCTAATATGCAGGGTTATATAACCATTAATGACATGCCCCAAAGCCAGGGAGCACTATCCTGCTCCGGCTTACAGATGCATGCCTTCATTGACCTTAACAGCAACGGGGTGAAAGATGCGGGCGAAAACGGTTTTGCACTGGGTAATTTTACCTATGAAGCTAATGATAGCGGCATAGAACATACAATTACTGATGCCGATGGTTTTTATAGTCTGTATGATGAAAACCTTACTAACAATTATGATATCGCTTTCAATGTGTTTCCTCAGTATGCTGCTAATTATAATGTAACTACACCTTCATACAATAATATACAGGTACAACCTGGCAGCCTGGTACAAACCTATTATTTTCCTGTTACGGTAACACAGGCGTATAATGACCTGGCTGTACATTTAATTGGCAATAACGCTCCAAGGTCGGGCTTTACTTACCAAAACACCATTGTCTATACTAACATGGGTACAACACCGGTGGGCACTGGTACTGTAAGTTTTACCAAAGATGCTGCAGTAACCATAACCGGCATGTCGCAAGCAGGTGTTACAAATACTGCCACAGGTTTTGACTATACCTTTACTAACCTGCAACCATTTGAAACACGTACAATAACCGTAACCATGCTGGTACCTACTATACCCACTGTAACCCTGGGGCAACTGATAGAGTCATCTGCTTCTATAGCGCCGCTTACAGGCGATATTAATACTGCAAACAACACATCAATAAGCGCACAGGAAGTTATTGGCTCTTATGACCCTAATGACAAAATGGAATCAAGGGGAGAGCGTATTTTCATAAATGAATTTAGCAATGATGATTACCTGTACTATACCATCCGTTTCCAGAATACCGGTACGGCCTCTGCTGAGTTTGTACGCATACAAGATGTACTGGACAGCCAATTGGATTACAGTACGGTAGAAATGATACGCGCCAGCCATAATTATAGCCTGGACAGGATAAATAACATCCTTACCTGGACGTTTAATAATATCATGCTTCCTGCATCTAACATCAATGAACCTGCAAGCCATGGCTATGTATACTTCCGTGTCAAACCGAGGCCCGGCTTCCAGGTGGGCGATATCATTCCTAACGGTGCATCCATATTCTTTGACTTTAACCCGGCTATTGTAACCAATACTGTAAATTCAGAGTTTGTAGCAGCTATGAGCGTTGATGATGTTAACCAAACATCATTCACCATGTACCCTAACCCGGCCAATGGAACCGTTAACCTGCAACTGGCTAATACAGGCGACAGTATTAAATCAGTCCGTGTGTTTGACCTGACCGGAAAAACCATACTTGTAAATGATAAAACCGGCGACACCTACAAATTGCTTGATATTAGCGGATTTAGTGCAGGCGCTTATATGGTTGAAGTAACTACCGAAAGTAATTTCAGGACAGTAAAAAAACTAATGGTGAAATAATTTTTAACCAATATATTTAAAGGCCGCAGTGTGCGGCCTTTTTTATTACGCAATTTTTAGTACTTTGCGGCCAATTAAAACTGAAACTGCTACCAATGAAAAAACTGCTTTTTGCCTTTGCTGCCCTTGCTGTATTAGCTTCCTGTAAAAATGAAGATCATGGCGATACCAATCTGCATATCAAAGGCAATATTAAAGGATTCAGCCTTGGCAAAATATATATACAACGCATTAAAGATACTGCCCTTGTAGCCATTGACACGATTATTATAAATGGCAATTCGGCATTTGAGAGCCACCTGAAGATTGAAGAACCGGAAATGCTGTACCTGTTTCTGGACCGTGGGCAAACCAACTCTATTGACAATAACCTGCCGTTTTTTGCCGAGCCGGGCAATATGACCATACAAAGCACTAACGAAGGCTTTTTTGCCAATGCAAAAATTACCGGTTCAGAAAATCAAAAGTTGTATGAAGATTTCCGCAAGATGAAAATGCGCTTTACCGGCCAAAATGCCGACCTTTCAAAGAAAACGCTTGAAGCATCGATGAAAAAAGATGTAACAAGGCTGGACAGCATAAGCAAAGCGCAGGATATGCTTACCAAACGCCGCTACCTGTACACGGCTAACTTTGCCCTTAATAATGCCAAACATGAAATTGGCCCGTTCCTGGCACTATCTGAAATATACGACATCAATATAAAATACCTGGACACTATTTCCAAAAGCATGTCGCCAAAAATAGCCAAATCCAAATACGGCAAATCGCTTACACAATTTATTGCAGACAGAAAAAAGGATGAGTCAGCCAATGCGCAATAACTATTAAGGCTTATCTCTATGTAACAAAAAATCCCTTTCTGTCTGGAAAGGGATTTTTATTTTATCAGAAGTTTTCAGTATCCGGTACTTCGCGTGGCTCAATGTGCTGGCTGAAATCGAGCTTCTTTTTGCGGAGCTCAAAGTTCTGGCCCAAATAAACCTTGCGCACCATTTCATCAGCGGCAAGTTCTTCAGGTATGCCTGCCTTAAGGATGCCACCTTCAAACATCAGGTAGGTCTTATCAGTAATCGCAAGGGTTTCCTGCACGTTGTGGTCGGTAATCAGGATGCCGATGTTCTTATTCTTCAGCTGGGCAACAATACGCTGTATGTCTTCCACCGCCACGGGGTCAACGCCTGCAAAAGGCTCGTCCAGCAGAATGAATTTCGGGTCGGTTGCCAGGGCACGGGCTATTTCGGTACGCCTTCGCTCCCCGCCTGAGAGCAGGTCGCCACGGTTGGTGCGTATGTGCTGCAGGCTGAACTCATCAATCAATGCTTCCATCTTGGCTTCCTGCTCTTTTTTGGAGAGTTTGGTAAGCTGCAAAACGCTCAGTATGTTATCTTCAATGCTCAGCTTGCGGAATACTGATGCCTCCTGTGCCAGGTAGCCAATGCCGTTCTGAGCACGCTTGTACATCGGGAAATCAGTAATTTCCATGTCGTCAAGGTAAATCTTGCCGGCATTGGGCTTCACAAGGCCTACAATCATGTAGAATGACGTAGTTTTGCCGGCACCGTTAGGACCTAAAAGCCCCACAATCTCGCCCTGTTTTACCTCTACCGAAATGCCTTTTACAACACTGCGGCCCTTATATGTCTTTATCAGGTTATCTGCCCTTAAAATCATGTTTCTTCTGCTTTTAATGATGTATTAAACGCTGCCTGCTGCTTTTTCGTCTAAAGCTTCCCAAAATTCATAAGCTCTGCGCAGGTGCGGTATCACAATAGTGCCGCCTACCAGCGTGGCAATGCCTAATGCTTCCATAACCTGTTCTTTAGTAATACCTTCTTTGTGCGAAGTTTCAAGGTGATACTTTATGCAATCATCACACCTCAGCACTGCCGATGCCACAAGACCCAAAAGTTCTTTGGTTTTTACATCCAGCGCGCCTTCCATATAGGCATTGGTATCCAGGTTGAAGATACGCTTTATTATCTTATTGTTATCAGCCAAAAGCTTGTCATTCATTTTTTGGCGGTAGTCGTTAAATTCCTGTACCAAATCAGCCATTTGCTTGTTCTTTTAATTTTTGTTTATTGATTCGTGCAGCAATCAGTATGCTGGCTTCATACAGTATTACCAGCGGTATGGTAACAATCAGCTGGCTGATAACATCCGGCGGCGTTACCACAGCAGCTATAATCAATATTGCCACAAAAGCATAGCGCCTGTATTTTCGTAAAAATTCTGCCGATACTATACCCAGCTTAGCCAGGAAATAAATGATAATAGGCAATTCAAACACCAGGCCACAGGCTATAACAGTGGTTTTTATAAGACTGATGTAAGAGTTGATGTCAATATTATTTTCTACCACTGTACTGATGCTGTAATTAGCCAGGAAGTTGATAGACAGCGGCATTATGAGATAATATCCAAACAGTACGCCTATAAAGAAAAGTATAGAGGTAGAAAAAATGAACCAAACAGCCATTTTGCGTTCACGCTCATACAGCGCCGGGCTTATAAATTTCCACAACTGGTAAAGGATATATGGAAAAACACATATAAAACCTGCAGTTAGCGATGTCCAGATATCGGTGTTCAGCTGCCCCTCCATATCCCGGTTGATAAGCTCAAACGGAATTTTGGTTACACAGAAGCTTTTATCAAGGTCATATTTATTGGCTAAATCGCAAAAAAAGCGATAGGTAATAAAATCTGAATTTTTAGGCGCGAAAATGATATTGTCAAATATAAACCCACTGAACACATAAGCCACTATACCACCAATTACAATAGCAAGTGTACTGCGCACCAGCAGCCATCGCAATTCTTCCAGGTGGTCCAGGAAAGACATTTCACTAATATTTTTTTTTGCCATTTATACTATCCCTTCCTTTAAAATATCATGCAGGTGCAATATGCCTTTGTACTCGCCATCATCCACCACTACAAGCTGCGTTATGGCAAAATCTTCCAGTGTATGCAATGCATCAATAGCCATATCGGTTGATTTTATCATTTTCGGGTTATGCGTCATAATATCCTTCGCAGTAAGCCCGGCTATGTTATCATGGTTGTTCAGCATCCGCCTTATGTCGCCATCGGTTATTATGCCTACAACCTTATCATTTTCTACAACAGCTGTTACGCCCAGCCTTTTCTCTGATATCTCCACAATGGCTTTCTTAATGCTGCAATCGGGGCTCACCACCGGCCTGTGCATTCCGTCCAGCATATCGCCTACGCGCAGTAGCAGCTTTTTGCCCAGCGCACCGCCTGGGTGGTATTTGGCAAAATCCTCACTGCGAAACTGCCTCATCTCAATAAGGCAAACCGACAGTGCATCGCCCAGTACCAGCTGTGCGGTGGTGCTGTTGGTAGGTGCCAGGTTGTTAGGGTCAGCCTCCGCTTCTACATACGCATGCAATACAAAGTCGGATTCTTTTGCCAAAAAAGAAGTTTTGCTGGCCGTCATGCCAATAAGTACATTGCCAAAGCGTTTAAGCAATGGGGCAAGCACTTTTATCTCGGGGCTGTTGCCACTTTTGGAAATACAAATTACCACATCGCCGGGCTGCACCATGCCAAGGTCGCCATGTATGGCTTCGGCAGCATGCAGGAAAAGCGATGGGGTTCCGGTAGAGTTGAGCGTGGCCACAATTTTTTGTGCTATGATGGCGCTTTTGCCTATGCCGGTTACTACAACGCGGCCTTTGTTTTCAAAAATGAGCTGTGCAGCGCTGGCAAAATCATCGTCAAGAAATTGCGCTAAATTAGCAATGCTCTCACTTTCAGAAAGTATAGTTTTTTTGGCAGATGCCAGTATTGCGTCTTTGTTTACCAAATTTTGCGAATGTTTTATTATTTGCGGATAATAAAGATTTTTGTATCTTTATGTTCTGCAAATTTATGTAATTTACTATTAATAAATAATGAAATCGACCGAAATTGACTTACATAAAGAGTTAAAAAAATATTTTGGTTTTAACAAATTCAAGGGCCTCCAGGAAGATGTTGTATCGAGTATAATCACAGGCCACAACACATTTGTTATCATGCCCACAGGTGGAGGCAAATCACTTTGCTACCAGCTGCCGGCACTGGTGCTTGAAGGTACCGCAATTGTAGTTTCCCCCCTTATTGCCTTAATGAAAAACCAGGTTGATGCCATACGCAGTTTATCAAGCGAGGCCGGTATTGCGCACGTGCTGAACTCGTCGCTGACCAAGACTGAGGTGAACCAGGTTAAAAAAGATATTACCTCGGGCATTACAAAGCTATTGTATGTTGCGCCCGAATCGCTTACCAAAGAAGAATATACCCAGTTTTTACGCAGCGTAAAGCTATCCTTCGTAGCTATTGACGAGGCACACTGTATTTCGGAATGGGGCCATGATTTCCGTCCGGAATACCGCAATTTGCGCAGCATCATCCGCCAGTTGGGCGATATCCCAATTATTGGGCTTACCGCCACGGCAACGCCAAAGGTACAGGAAGACATACTGAAAAACCTGGACATGCCCGATGCTAACACCTTTAAGGCATCGTTCAACAGGCCTAACCTATATTATGAAGTAAGGCCAAAAACCAAGAATGTAGAATCAGACATCATCCGTTTCATACGCCAGCACAAAGGCAAATCAGGCGTTATATACTGCCTTAGCCGCAAAAAAGTGGAAGAGATTGCCCAGGTGCTTCAGGTAAACGGTATCAGCGCCGTGCCTTACCATGCAGGCCTTGATGCTAAAACACGCGCCAAGCACCAGGATATGTTCCTGATGGAAGATGTAGATGTGGTGGTAGCAACCATTGCCTTCGGGATGGGTATTGACAAGCCCGATGTGCGCTTTGTTATCCACCATGACATACCAAAATCGCTGGAAAGCTATTATCAGGAAACCGGGCGTGCAGGCCGCGATGGCGGCGAAGGGCATTGCCTTGCCTACTATTCTTATAAGGATATTGAAAAGCTGGAAAAATTTATGAGTGGCAAGCCCGTGGCCGAACAGGAAATTGGCTATGCACTGCTACAAGAAGTAGTTGCCTATGCTGAAACCAGCATGAGCCGCCGCAAGTTCCTGCTGCATTATTTCGGCGAGGAATTTGACGATGAAACGGGCGAAGGGGCTGATATGGACGATAATGTGCGTAACCCCAAGAAAAAGGTGGAAGCCAAAGACCAGGTGGTTACCCTGCTCACCGTGGTGCGCGATACCAAGCAGCTTTATAAATCTAAAGAAATAATATTTACGCTCACGGGTAAAATCAATGCCGTGATAAAAGCCCATAAGACTGATGCCCAAAGCTTTTTTGGTGCAGGCAAGGACTATGATGAAAAGCACTGGATGGCCCTGATAAGGCAGGTGCTTGTAGAAGGATTACTGTCAAAAGACATAGAATCATATGGGGTACTGAAGCTTACACCGGAAGGCGAGGCGTTCATCAAAGCCCCGCAATCGTTCATGATGAGCGAGGACCATGACTACAACGAAAGCGAGGAAGAAACCGTGGTTACGGCATCTAAATCAAGCGGTACCGCTGATGAGGCGCTGATGGCTATGTTGCGCGACCTGCGCAAAAAGGTAGCCAAAAAACTGGGCGTGCCACCGTTTGTAGTATTCCAGGATCCGTCTCTTGAAGATATGGCACTCAAATATCCTGTTAACCTTGAAGAACTGGGGAACGTGCATGGCGTGGGAGAAGGGAAAGCTAAAAAATATGGAAAGGATTTTGTAGAGCTGATAGCCCGCTATGTTGAGGATAATGATATTGTGAGGCCGGACGACCTGGTGGTGAAATCAACCGGGGCCAACTCCAGCCTTAAGCTATATATCATACAGAATATTGACCGTAAGCTTCCCCTGAATGATATTGCCAAAGCGAAAGGGCTTGATATGGATGCATTGATGAAAGAGATGGAGCAAATTGTGTATAGCGGCACCAAACTGAACATTAAATACTGGATTGACGAAATTCTGGACGAAGACCAGCAGGAAGAGATTCACGATTACTACATGGAATCAGAATCGGACAATATAAAAGATGCCCTGAAAGAATTTGACGGCGATTACGATACCGAAGAGCTTAGGCTGATGAGGATTAAATTTATCAGCGAGGTAGCGAATTAAAAAGTTCCCAGTCTCAGTCTCAGTTTTCAGACACAATACAATAATAACAAAGTCTCAGTAACACAGTTGTTGGGACTTTTATTTTGGCTGCAACTGAAAGCTGAGACTAAAAACTGAGACTGTGACTGAAAACTGAGACTGTGACTGCCTACTGGTGCAATTCCCCCCTGTGCGGCTTCAGCGCATCGCGTACCGGTATCATAAAATCATCGGTTACCACCATCCAGGCTATGGCGTGCACATCGGTAACAATGTCAAACCCAGTTATGTTAAGCGGCAGCTTCTCCACCGCAATGTATTCCTTCAGATGAATTTCATGGTGCTCAGCAGTTTTAGCAGCCGCCGGCCCACGGAAATCCCATATCAGTTTTATTTTTCTCATATTTTTTTAGTAACAAAGTTTCCAAGAGGCAAAGTTACAAAGTTTAAAGTTTGAGTAGCTCTTCCCCTCTTGAGAGGGGTTAGGGGTGTGTTAAGCTTTTTTACTATTTTTGAAGAAATACATCCTTATGAAATATTTCATTTTCTTCTTAATAACTACATTATCCTTCGCACAGGAATTATCTTTACAGCAAGCTAACCAACTGGCAGCGCTGCCTGTAAAATGCCTGCAACAGGAATATCCTAACAAACTGAGTCAACTCCTGGCTGACTCCACCGAAATAGCATCACCCAAAAAACTGCACCCGGCATTTTACGGCTGTTTCGACTGGCATTCGTCCGTACACGGGCACTGGAGCCTGGTATATCTGTTGAAGAAATTCCCAAAACTGGACAAGCGTGATGAAATCATCCGGAAATTGCAGGTTAACCTGTCCAAAGAAAACATCGCAGCCGAAGTAGCATACCTGAGTAAAACCCATGAAAAAAGCTACGAACGCACCTATGGCTGGGCATGGCTGCTGAAACTGCAACTGGAGCTTGACACCTGTAATGAGCCTTTTGCAAAACAGCTTTCTACCAACCTACAGCCGCTTACCGATTTGCTCGCACAGCGGTATATAGAATTTTTGCCTAAGCTTAACTATCCGCTACGGGTTGGCACCCACACCAACACAGCGTTCGGCATGTCATTGGCATGGGATTATGCCGTGCATTCCAAAAACCTGCCTTTACAGGAAAGCATCAGGGTTAATGCACTGCGGCTTTTTCAAAACGATGCAGACTGCCCTTTTGCATGGGAACCCAGCGGCACTGATTTCCTTTCGCCCTGCATGGAGGAGATTGGCATTATGCAGCGGGTAATGCCCAAAGCGGATTTCCTGAAATGGCTCAAGGCATTTGCCCCAAAGCTGTTCGATAAAAAGTTTACCTGGGAGCCCGGCAAGGTGTCTGACCGTACCGATGGCCACCTGGTGCACCTTGACGGGCTTAACTTCAGCCGGGCATGGAACTTGTACTCATTAGCAAGAGCCTATCCAAAGGAGCTCGGCCACCTCAAAGCATTAGCCGATGCCCACATGCGTTTTTCACTCCCTGCTATAACTAACGGCAATTATGAGGGCGAGCATTGGTTGGCATCGTTTGCGTTGTATGCGTTTGAGAAAAGGCAATAGCCATAAGGCACAAGCCAAAAGCACTAGTCTATATCAAGCGAAAAGAGATTGCTTCGTCATGCTTCATCGCAATGACGAAATTCATTACTTTTGCGGCATGCCAAAAGAATTACAGATACAGGTATCGCCTGAGGTGGCCGCACAGCCGCATTTGCTTACAGAACACGTTGCCCGATTGATGGCCATGAAACCGTCAGATATTGGGCATGTTGCCATAGTAAAGCGAAGCATTGATGCGCGCCAGAAAGCCGTAAAGATTAACCTGAAGGTGGTAGTTTTTAATGTTGGCGAATATACTGAAAGTACAATCCCGCTGCCGGATTATAAAGATGTGAGCAATGCACGCGAGGTAATCATCATTGGTGCTGGCCCGGCAGGCTTGTTTGCCGCTTTGCAGCTGATTGAGCTTGGCCTGAAACCCATTGTGCTGGAGCGCGGCAAGGATGTGCAGGAACGCCGCCGCGACCTGAAAGCCATCAACCGTGACCATATTGTAAATGAAGACTCCAACTACTGCTATGGTGAGGGTGGTGCAGGCACCTATTCTGACGGAAAGCTGTACACCCGCTCCAAAAAACGCGGTGATGTGGACAGGATACTGCGCCTGTTTGTAGCCTTTGGTGCCGCGGAAGATATAATGGTGGAAGCGCACCCGCACATAGGCACCAACAAACTGCCGAAGATCATTAAAGCCATGCGCGAAAAGGTGATTGAATTTGGCGGCAAGGTGCTTTTCAACACCCGGGTTACCGATATTTTGGTTAAAGACAATGAAGTACAGGGTGTTGTAACACAGAACAATGATATCATAAACGCCAAGCAGGTTATCCTTGCAACCGGTCATTCCGCACGCGATATATTTGAATTGCTGGACAGGAAAAAGATACACATAGAGGCAAAGCCGTTTGCATTGGGCGTACGTGCCGAGCATCCGCAAAGCCTTATTGACAGCATACAATACAGCTGCGGATTTGATGGCCGCGGCGAGTTCCTCCCCCCTGCCCCTTATGCCATAGTAAAGCAGGTAAACGGGCGCGGCATGTACTCATTTTGTATGTGTCCCGGTGGGGTTATCGCCCCATGTGCCACCAGTCCCGGTGAAGTGGTAACCAATGGCTGGTCGCCCTCCAAGCGCGACCAGGAAACAGCCAACTCCGGCATCGTGGTAGAACTGAAGCTGGAAGACTTTAAACCCTTTGCCAAATACGGTGCATTGGCCGGTATGGAGTTCCAGAAAGCCATAGAGCAACAGGCGTGGCGCGTAGTCGGTGAAACCCAGCGCGTACCCGCACAGCGCATGGTTGATTTTACGCAAAGTAAAGTTTCGGCAGATATACCTAAAACATCTTACGTTCCGGGAACAACATCGGTAGAGCTGGGCACGGTTTTCCCGGGTTTTATTACCCAAACGCTCAGGCAGGGTTTTACAGAGTTCGGCAAATCCATGCGGGGCTACCTTACTAACGAGGCGATATTGCACGCCCCTGAATCACGCACATCATCGCCGGTGCGCATACCCCGCGACCCTGAAACCCTGCAACACGTTCAGGTAAAAGGCCTGTACCCTTGCGGTGAGGGCGCAGGCTACGCAGGCGGTATCATATCGGCAGCCATAGATGGCGAAAAGTGCGCGCTGAAGTGTGCCGGGCAATAATTATTCATTTTTCAATATATTTCCTCATTCTGCACTGAAAGGTATGGATTTTGATATTTATGGGCTGATAATCAAAAGTCTTAACAATTGTTGGGGCTATTGGTATTCAATTAGTCACTAAATTTGTTATACTATAAAATCACTAATTATGGCTGTCAAAAAAACCAAGCCGGCAGATAAGGATACCATCATAACCTTATATGCTGATTATTGCCTTATGCACGGCACCCGCCCTGCTTCAGTATATAAATTCGCGAAAGATAACGGCTTTGATGAAGCCGACTTTTATCGTTTCTTCGCATCTTTTGATGTGATTGAGCATTCCTATTTTACTGAAATGTTCAATCATACACTTGTTGCACTGCAACAAACCCCTGCATATCATGATTATGACGGTATTCAGAAACTCTCAGCATTTTACTTTACGTTTTTTGAAATGGCTACAGCCAACCGCAGTTTTGTTGTGTATCTGCTAGATGGGAATAACGGGCTGAAAGGATTGTTGAAGCTGAAAGAGTTCCGCAAAGAATTTTTAAAATTTGCAGCGAATGTACTGGAAAAACCCTTTGAAATACCAAATAAAAGGGCTGATAAATTGCAAGGGAATGCTTTGCAGGAAGGCGCATGGCTACAATTCCTTTCGGTACTGAAATTCTGGATGAAGGATACTTCTGCCGGATTTGAGAAAACTGATATTTTCATCGAAAAATCGGTTAAGGCTTCGGCAGACCTGGTTTACAATAGCCCGCTCCAAAGCCTTTTTGATTTAGGCAAGTTTGTTTGGAAAGAGAAATTTACAGCATAACGAAATGAAAAGATTAGATTCAATTCCCACCAATAAGATTGAGCGGGTAACAAAACTTGTTACCACAGGTGTGAAGGTAGGCGGGAATTACCTGAAATATTACGGTAAGAAAATGGTTAACCCCGAGCTTACCAAAGAGGAATTACACAGCGAGAATGCTGCTGATATTTATGACGGCTTAAAAGAACTTAAAGGCAGTGCCCTGAAAGTGGCCCAGATGCTGAGCATGGAGAAAAACCTGCTTCCACAATCGTATGTTGAGAAATTTTCGCTCAGCCAATTCTCTGTCCCGCCCCTATCGGCACCGCTGGTGGTAAAAACATTCAAAAAATACTTTGGTGTAAATCCTGATGTATTATTTGATGAGTTTTCACCAGATTCAATAAATGCCGCAAGTATCGGCCAGGTACACAAAGCAAAAAAAGACGGAAAGGAACTTGCGGTAAAGATCCAGTATCCCGGCGTGCGAGACAGTATAAGCACCGATATTGCCATCGTAAAGCCTATAGCCATAAGGATGTTTAACCTGCAGGGCACCTCCGACGAATACTTTCAGGAAATTGAGGACAAGCTGATGGAAGAGACCGATTATATGCTCGAAATGAAGCAGAGTGAGTTTGTAAGGCAGGCCTGCAGCCAGATTGAAAACCTTAAATTCCCCCAATATTACCCTAAGCTATCGTGCGAAAAGATAATTACGATGGACTGGATGAAGGGCATACACCTTTCAGAATATATCAAAACCAATGCGTCGCAGGAAGAGCGTAACCGCATTGGGCAGGCGCTATTCAACTTTTACATGTACCAGATACACAAGCTTAGGTATTTTCACGCTGACCCGCATCCGGGTAATTTTCTTGTAGATGATACAGAAACGCTGATTGCGATTGATTTTGGCTGCATGAAGAAAATACCTGACAGTTTCTACACACCTTATTTTGACCTTGTAAATCCGGAGACGCTTGCCGATGAAAGTTTGTACCTGCCAAAAATGTATGACCTGGAAATGCTCCATAAAAGTGATTCGCCTGATGATGTGAAGTTCTTTTCTGCGCTATTCCATCAATTGCTTTTGATATTTACACAACCGTTGCAGCATGAAGTTTTTGACTTTGCAGACCCAACCTTTATGAATGAAGTGGCGCGCATAAGCGAAGAGCTGGCCAACGACAAGACTTTACGCAAAATGAACGGCAATCGCGGCTCCAAGCACTTTATTTATGTCAATCGCACCTTCTTTGGCTTGTACAGCCTGTTGAGTGACCTTAATGCTACCGTAAAAATTAACGATTATCAAAAATACAATTAGATATTTTTATATGATTATCAAGCCGCAATACTGCGGCTTTTTTATTTGTAATAAAAGGTTAAACCACCCCGTAAAAGCAAAGTTTTTCTTATTTTTGGAAGCTGATTAAAGCCATGACAGAAGAAGAAAAAGTTATACTGGTAAATAAGAATGATGAGCCCATTGGCCTGATGCCAAAGATGGAAGCACATGAAAAAGCGCTGCTTCACAGGGCGTTTTCGGTGTTCATACTCAATTCCAAAAACGAGATAATGCTACAGCAGCGGGCGGCGCACAAATACCACTCGCCCCTTTTGTGGACTAACACCACCTGCAGCCACCAACGCGAAGGCGAAACGAACATCCAGGCAGGCACACGCAGGCTTAGGGAAGAGATGGGTTTTACTGCCGAGCTGAAGGAACTGTTCCACTTTATCTACAAGGCACCTTTTGATAACGGCCTTACCGAGCACGAGCTGGACCATGTGATGATTGGCTATTATAATGATGAGCCCAGCATAAACCCTGATGAAGCCGAGAGCTGGAAATGGATGGGTATTGATGAAGTAAAAGACGACATGCAGCAGCACCCTGAACTATATACCGTGTGGTTCAGGATTATATTTGATGAGTTTTACCATTACCTGGAAGATCATAAATTATAAGTAAACAGCCAAAAGGCACAAGCCATAAGTTAAAACAACAACTATTGAAAGCTACAGTACACCGGCATGCCCATTTTAACGCTGCCCACCGCCTTTACTGCAAAGACTGGACGGAGGAGCAGAATGATGCTGTTTTCGGGAAATGCAACAACCCTAATTTCCACGGGCATAATTATGAACTGATTGTGGGCGTTAAGGGCGACATTGACCCCAAAACCGGATATGTGATGGATATGAAGGTATTGAAGGACATTATTGTGGCCGAGGTAGAAGAACCTTTTGACCACAAGAATCTGAACCTGGATGTACCCGAATTTGCTGACCTGAACCCCACTGCCGAAAATATTGCAGTAGTAATATGGAACAGGCTGCGCAAATGCATCAAACCTGAAATGGAGCTGGAAGTAGTACTGTATGAAACACCAAGAAATTTTGTAACCTATAAAGGAGAGTAAAAAGCTATGAACACACCATTATACCCGCTTGTATTTGAGCCTATATTGCAGGACAGGATATGGGGCGGCACCAAACTGAAAACCGTACTGGGCAAGGATAACCTACCTACCAATACTACCGGCGAAAGCTGGGAACTATCAACCGTGGAAGGCAACGTGAGCGTAGTGAAGAACGGTAATTTTGCCGGCAAGCCGCTTACCGAGCTTCTTGAAAAATACCCTGCGGAAATGCTGGGCAGTAAGGTGCACAGCCAATTCGGCACGCAATTCCCGCTGCTGTTTAAATTTCTGGATGCACGGGATGACCTTTCCATACAGGTACACCCTAACGATGAGCTGGCCAAAAAACGCCATAATTCTTTCGGGAAAACCGAGATGTGGTATGTAATGCAGGCTGATGAAGGTTCGCGCATTATTGTGGGTTTTAAGGATAAGTCAAGCCCTGAGCAATACCTGGAGCACCTGGAAAACAAGAACCTGATTGAGATACTGAATGAGGTTAAAGCCGGGAAGGGCGATGTTTTCTTTTTAGAAACCGGTACCATACACGCAATAGGCGCAGGAATAATGATTGCCGAAATACAGCAAACATCAGACATTACCTACCGTATTTACGACTGGGACAGGGTGGATGCCAACGGAAAATCGCGCGAGCTGCATGTAGAGCAGGCGCTGGATGCCATGAACTACAACACTACCGAAACACAGAAATACTACAGCAAAACGGTTAATACAAGTAACACAATGGTGGATTGCCCTTACTTTACCACCAACTACCTGCCGCTTGACGGCACCACAGGTGTGGAAAAATCAGGGGACAGCTTTACCGTTTATATTTGTACCGAAGGTGAGTTTACCATAGACAGCCAGGGCGAAACGTACAGTTTTAAAAAGGGCGATACCATATTAGTACCGGCCGGAATAAAAGCATATAGCATTGTAGGCAATGCCACATTGCTGGAAATATATATTTCTTAACAGAAATAAATAATATTAATCGTAATTTTGTAACAACTAAAAATCATTAAGAAATGGCAAGTGTTAGAAATTTAAAGAAGGATATCAATTTTGTACTGGGCGATATTATTGAAGCGGTTTACCTTTGGGAACTGGCTACAACAGGCAAGCCTACTACTGAATCAGACGCATTGGTGGATGAAGCCATTGTAACGTTTGACAACCTTATGAAAAAACTGAACCAAAAAGGTGTTGAGAACAAAAAACAGCACTTTAAGCAAATAGGCAAAGAATTAGAAGAAGCTGCAACCCAGCTTGTTGGAAAAATTAATGCTTTAGCATAAAAATCTTCAATAAAAAAGTGCAAAAAAATGTTTGGAAATTTCAATTTCAAACCTATATTTGCACCCGTATTGAGATGCCGGTGTAGCTCAGCTGGCTAGAGCAGCTGATTTGTAATCAGCAGGTCGTGGGTTCGAGTCCCTCTATCGGCTCAATAAAAAAACCGCTTAGTTTGCTAAGCGGTTTTTTAGTTTTTATAACTTTCCTATTTCTTCAATATTCCCATTGACAGAAGCTTTTCATTAAATAGCTTTACACCTGCCTGGTTAAGGTGGTCGGCATCATAAAAATGCTCCGAATCATTTAACTGCATAATCTGGTTAAAATTGTAATAAGGTCCATAGGTTTTCATAATGCTATCAAATTTCGCATTATTCTGGTAGGAATTGTAAAGGCTCTTTGCCACAGGAGCGTTTACCAGTACATAATTTATTTTCCTGTCTTTAAACATCTGCATTATATCCCCAAATGCCTTTTCCTGGCTATCACGTAACTCAAGGATTTTAGGGTCATGTTTTTTAGGCTTATAATGCGCCATATCCTTTTCAACATATCCTCCAGGAATATAAGTATCACTCCTTTTACGGAGGCTTTCATCGGTATTATGGCCTAACGCCTGTCTGTAGCATGAATAAAACATGGTGTTTAGCACTTTTATGCTTTCCATATCCAAAGCCATTTGCCAGCTGTAAACATCATTAGCATCGTTAGAAATCAAGTCTACACCAGCCTCTACCCCATCCAGGCTAAAAGTAATTGGATATACCTCATAAATAACCTGTTTAGGCTTCATTACATCAATATAACGCTTAAGGAGCGCTTTAGTTTGCAAAGGTGTTTGTGCGCTTGTGCCCAGGTTAAATACCTTATTGTAGCCCGCCTGGCGAAATATACGCGTATCAAAACCACGGTAGGCATGTGATGACCCAATAATAAGTAAATCAAGATCTTTTACCGTATGGGCTTCTTTAAACCTTGTTAATGTATGCCCTGGCCCTGCTATCCTGTAATTCAGGTTCTTTTTAAACATTTCGGGCATAAAATCACCCCATACTACCAGCAGCACCAGGTAAATTATTGCTGCCACCGGAAAGAACTTAAGCAACGTGCCTATAAAATTTTTGATGTCTTTATTCATACCGGCTACTGTTTAGAATTGGAAATAAATAAATGGCGTTTCTTCCGTTTGCATGTACATGCCTATAAAGAATATGATAATTGAATACATAACCCAGCGCACCGGCCTGCCAAACTTGCTGCCCAGCTTTGCCAACGCATATTGCTGGTCGCGCCCCAGCCATTCAACCAGCATGAAACCGGCAACCAAAACCAAGGTAACCATAGCTGCCTGCAATCCCCTGAAATTTGGCACAGCAAACAGCGACTTGTTAAATATACCGGCAATATAAGTTACTGCATGCCCAATGCTTTCGGCGCGGAAAAAAATCCAGGCCAGCACCGTTAATGCAAATGTGATTATGATTCCTGAAAATTCGCGGAATGACGGGAAGAACCTGTCCTTTGCCACAATCTCTATATTTGCCCTGTTCTTTTCGGCCAGAAGCAACGGCAAAAAGTATATGGCATTGAGTAATCCCCAAACTATAAAAGTCCAGTTGGCGCCATGCCAAAAACCGCTGACAAGGAAAATGAAGAACGTATTGCGCACTTTCATCCAGGTGCCGCCACGGCTTCCGCCCAGTGGTATGTACAGGTAATCGCGGAACCATGTGGTAAGCGATATGTGCCACCTGCGCCAAAACTCGGCAATATCACGGGAAAAGTACGGGAAGGCAAAGTTACGGAGAAGCTCCACGCCAAAAAGGCGCGCCACACCCAATGCAATATCGGAGTATCCGGAGAAATCGCAATAAATCTGGAAGGTAAAGAACAATGCGCCCAAAACCAGCGTACTGCCCGAATAACTTTCGGGGTTATCAAAAATAAGGTTGGCAAACTGCGCGCAGTTATCAGCAATTACTATCTTCTTGAAAAAGCCCCAAAGTATCTGCTTCAGGCCGTCAACTGCCTGCGGATAATTAAACACCCTTTTACGCTGTATCTGCGGAAGCAGGTGCGTAGCCCTTTCAATAGGCCCAGCCACCAGCAGCGGGAAAAAGCTCACAAATACGGCATAGTCAATAAAATTGCGTTCTGCCTTTATCTTATCATTATAAATATCAATCACATACGAAAGCCCGTGGAAAGTATAGAAAGATATACCCACCGGCAATATAACCGAAAGTGTGGCAAAATTGGCCTTGAAGCCCAAAAGCGAAAGCCCGTCAGCAAACGATTCTACAAAGAAGTTATAATATTTGAATACCCCCAAAAAGCCCAGGTTGATGATAACGCTTGCCCAAAACCAAAGCTGCTTTTGCCGTTTGGAGCTTGCCTTTTCCATCATAATGCCCGAAAAATAATCAAGCCCGGTAGAGAACATCAGCAGGAAAAGGAACCTGAAATCCCAGCAGGCATAGAAAAAATAACTGGCAACAATGAGGAGGAAATTTTGTGCCCTGAAGTTTTTATTCAGTACCCAGTAAAGCACAAACACTATGGGCAGGAATATTGCAAAATCTAATGAGTTAAAAAGCATTCTGCGTTAGTTTGTTTATTGGTGGTTAACGGGCGCTAAATTAGGTAAATAATATGAAACGCTTTAACAGTTTACGAAAGAATTCCTTATTCCCTCAATATCGTCAGCTCTTTACGGAATCACTTTTTACACATCCCTTTCAATTGTACTGTATTACCATTAAAAATATTCACATCCACATTCCCTTCAATTCCCTTTAATACTGCTCTATCGGTAAACTGCCAGAAAAGCCACTCCGGCCGTATCTCGTCTTCAAAAAAACTGTAGTTGGCAATCCATAGCTCATACCCTTCAAACTCTTCCCGCAAAAAATCGGTATAAAAGCTTTCGCCGCTGTAAATAACAGGCTGCATGCCATAGTGCTTTTCCACCTTGTCCAGCCAGCGTTTCAGCCCACTTTTCAGGCTGTCCATGCTTTGCTCACTGGGTATGGTTTCAATGTCCAGCACCGGCGGAAGGTCGCCCTTGCGCAGCTTTACATTCTTAATGAAATTTTCAGCCTGCTTTAGTGAATTTTCGTTCGGGCGGTAATAGTGGTAGGCCCCACGGATAAACCCGTACTTGCCGGCTTTATCCCAATTGCGGCTGTATTCACTGTCTACACCGTCTTTGCCTGCCGATGCCCTTATGAATACAAACTTTACAGGGAAATCAGCGCTTTTCAGGCTGTCCCAGTTAATGCGCCCCTGGTAGTGCGATACATCAATGCCAAACACCTTATCCTTGTGGCGGGACACAATTTCATACATGCGCAAATCGGCAATTTTTCGCTTTTCCCTGCTTAAAGATTCAATGCGCTTATTGGTTTTAAAGCCTAAATAATATAGCAAGCCGTGCCTGTAGTTATAGCCCAGGGAAATAACCAAGGCTAACAGCAAGAGCAGCGAAGAATACCTGAGTATCTTCCCCGGGGTAAGTTTAGATGATTTGGGTTTCGCCTTCCTCCTTACAGGTTTTGGCGGCTGGCGCTTCATTATTTTACAGGCGCAAAAAATTTATTAGACAGGAACGAAAGCAGCACGTAAAACAATATGATTAGCGGAATAGCCAGGTACTGAAAGAAAAACAGCAGCAATAAGGATATGATAAGGAATATAAACTGCACCTTGTTGCTTTCCCAATTAAAGTATTTCACCTTGAGTGAGAATAAAGGAATTTCCGCATTCAGCATAAAGGCGCTCAGCAGGCTAATACCTATCAGTACGTAAGGATTGCTCAAAGAATCAAAAATAAAACCTTCGCCCGTTTCATGCAGGATGATAGGCAGGCTCATAATAAACAATGCATTGGCCGGGGTAGGCAAGCCTATGAAAGAATCTGTTTGGCGGGTATCCACATTAAATTTGGCCAGCCTGTAGCATGATGCCAGCGTTATAACAAAGCCCACATAAGGTAATATGCCCATGTAGTTGTTTTCGGCAGCAAGGTTATACTCCTCGTGCATGTCATTTATATTGGCCAGCAGCTGAAACATTACCACGCCCGGTACCACACCGCTGGTAACCATATCGGCCAGCGAATCCAGCTGTAGGCCTATAGCACTTTTGGCTTTTAATATCCTGGCGAAGAAGCCATCCCAAAAATCAAAGAATATACCTGCACACACCCAAAAAAAGGCCATCTGTAAATTGGTTTCAAAAGCAAAAACTAAGGCAATAAGGCCTGATGACAGGTTAAGAAGGGTAATTAGGTTGGGAATATGGTTCCTGAAAGGCATAGCTGGTTAATTTTTTTATATCCGCAAAGTTAACACAATAAGTTGTTAGAAATCGAGTTTACTAATTGAGATTTTTATGTCATATTTGCACAAAATAACAGCATTGAAAAGAATATTCACGCTTTTTCTAATACTTTTAACAGCCACAGCCTACAGCCAGGCCATAAGGAAATACTCAAACGAGTTTATGAACATTGGTGTAGATGCTGCCGCGCTGGGCATGAGTAATGCTGTAACCGCCAGCACCGGCGATGTAAACTCCGGCTACTGGAACCCGGCAGGCCTGCTGAAAGTGAAGGATAAGCAGATAGCACTGATGCACGCCAGCTATTTTGCCAATATAGCCCAATATGACTATGCTGCTTTTGCTATGCCTATTGACGAACGCAGCGCTTTTGGCATCTCAGCCATACGCTTTGGGGTTGACGATATATTAAATACAACGCAGCTTATAGATGCCGAAGGCAATATAGATTATAACCGTATCAGCCTGTTCTCTGCGGCCGATTATGGCTTTATGGTATCTTATGCCCGTTCCCTTCCGCTTGATGGTTTCAATTATGGCGTGAACGCTAAGGTAATCCGCCGTATTATTGGTGATTTTGCCTCTTCATGGGGTTTTGGGTTTGACATCGGGCTACAATACGAAAGCCAGGATGAATGGAAAATAGGCCTGATGCTGCGCGATATTACCACTACATATAACACCTGGACCATAAACGAGGAAGAGTACAACAAGATAAAGGATGCAGTGCCGGGCGAAAACCAGGAACTGCCCGAAACTACCGAGATTACCGCTCCAAAAGCACAGTTTGGTGTGAGCAAAAAGTTTATCATCCGATACGACTACAGCTTGCTGGCAGCCGTAAACCTGAACATGCAGTTTGCGCAGACTAACGATATCATTTCAACCGAAGTGGTGAGCATTGACCCCGCTGTTGGCTTTGAAGCCGGATATATTGACCTCGTATTCCTGCGTGCCGGCGTGGGTAACTTCCAGAACATCACGCAGATTGACAATTCTAAAAAACTGAGCTTTCAGCCCAACATAGGACTTGGGTTCAAATACCGCGGCATACAGGTAGATTATGCGCTGACCGACCTGGGTGACCAAAGTGCGGCTTTGTACAGTAACATCTTTTCACTTAAAGTAGATTTAGGTATCTTTAGGCGCTAAAACCTTCTATCATGCGCGCCCTTAAAACAGCCCTGTTTTTTGCCCTGCTCCTGCTTACTACTAAATCATTTTCACAATTCCCGTTATCCGATAAGGCACAGATAAGCCTGCTGACCTGTGGCCCGGGGAAAGAACTGTATTCGGTTTTCGGACATACAGCCATAAGGGTTAATGATCCGTCAGTAGGTATGGATGTGGTATATAATTACGGGATGTTTGATTTTGATACCGGCAATTTTTACCTGAAGTTCGTTAAGGGCGACCTGCAATATTTTGTAGGAGTAGATTCTTACCATGATTTTGTTTATACCTACCGCTACTACAACCGTGATGTGCTTGAACAAACGTTGAACCTGACATACGAACAGAAACAGGCTATTGCAGACGACCTTGCCAAGAGCCTGCAGCCGGAAAATAAATTCTATACCTATAAATTCATAGACCGCAACTGCACTACCAAGGTAGCTGATATACTGAAGAAGCATGTACCAGGCGGTATTTCTTTTGAAAATAGCGACAAGGGCAAAACCAACCGCCGCATCATTTATGAAAAGCTGCACAATAAGTTTTACGAAAATCTGGGCATCAACCTTATGTTTGGTTACAAAACCGATGTGGAGCAATACAAGCTTTTCCTTCCGCAGCAACTACTGGAGGGTGTAAACAATACCAAAGGATTATCGCAGCCTGTGCAAACCGTTTATAAATCAACACAAAAAGATGGCATGTCCTGGTGGAATAATATCTACACCTTTAGCCTACTTATGCTGGCCGTCTTTCTGTTAGTAAGAAAAAGGCCAGGAGCTGCAGCCTACCTGGCCGTTATAGGGCTTATGGGCGTTATATTCTGCACTGTAGGATTGTATTCCCTTCATCACGAAGTAAGGCTAAACTATAATGCCCTGCTGTGTAACCCACTGTTTTTTGTACTGCTGTTCTTCATGGCAAGAAACAACCAAAAATGGATTAACATAGTGGCTTATACCTGCCTGGGCTGTGTGGCTATTTATATAGTAATGATGCTCAACAAGCCCCACCTTATTATGATGCTGCCTATAATTGCAGTCACATCATTCGTGCTTTGGAAACAGGTTAAGACTATGCGTTGATTGTTGATGCATTAATCCGGCTTAGTTTCAAAAGAAAATTTATCTTTACTATAACCAAAATCACTAACTGTGCTATTTTTTAATAAACCCAAACCAGCACTTGCTGATCTTATTCCTGATGGTTATATAGACATCCACTCGCACTTACTGCCGGGTATTGATGATGGCGCTAAGGATAATGATGATACCTTAAGCCTTATCAGCAACCTCTGCGGTTTCGGATTCAGCCAGTTCATTACCACACCGCACATACTTACCGGCGTTTGGAATAATACCCGGAGCGGCATTAAAGATACAGAGAGGGCAACACTTAGCATGTTGCAGCAAAACGGTACTGATATGCCTTTTAAAGCGGCTGCTGAATACCTGATGGATGATGTATTCCTAAAGCTGATTAATGACGAGCCGCTGCTTACCCTTAAGGACAATTATGTATTGGTAGAGATGTCCTACCTTAACCCACCGCTACAACTGTATGATATAATTTATGAACTGCAACTGAAGGATTACAAACCGGTGTTGGCCCATCCTGAGCGTTATTTATTTTATCATGGAAAGATGGAAGATTACAAAAAACTGAAGAAAGCGGGCTGTCTGTTTCAGATAAACCTGCTATCGGTTACAGGATATTATGGCAAAGGCGTGTTGATGGCCGCAAAAGAACTGCTGGATGCCGGTATGATTGACTTTGCAGGATCAGACGTTCATCACCAGCGACATGTTGAAGCATTTAAGAGCAAAGTACAGCTCAAAAAAACCGACGCGCTGGTACAGGCCATAAACAACAATTCCGCTTTTAAATATTAAAGCGGAATTGTTGTTTTATAAGGCAGGTTCATCTTATTTTCTCATGATGCGTTGCCAGAGTGTTTTCTTTTTGTCGGTTTCCGGCCCATAACCATAACCGTAGCCATAACCGTAACCATAGCCGTAGCCGTAGCCATAACCGTAGCCATAGCCTTTTTTCATACCGGTATCATTAAGTATCATACCCATATTTGGCAGTTTCTTATCTTCATACAATCCTTCAGGCACAGCAAGCAGGCGCTTATCAAGATGGTTAGCCCTTACTACATACAGGAAGCTGTGCGCAAACCTGGCAATGATAATGGTATCTGTAACCAGGCTTACCGGTGCAGTATCAACCACTATGTAATCATACTGGGATTGCAATTCTTCAAACATAGCCTCCACCTTAGGGCTCATAAGCAATTCAGCAGGGTTTGGCGGAATAATGCCCGGTGGCATTACATACATATTGTCAAAGCCATCCAGCTTTATGATATAATCCTGATATGTTGTATCATTAGAAGACAGATAGTTGCTCAATCCTTTAGAAGGAATATTGATATATTCATCCAACTTAGGGTTACGGATATCCATCGCTACCAACAACACTTTTTTGCCCGAAAGGGCTATGGTTGATGCAAGATTAACAGAGATGAATGTTTTACCTTCGCGCGGGATAGTTGAAGTAACGAAAATTGTTTTAGCAACACCCGCCGGCACCCGGTTCAGCATAAACTCCAGGTTAGTACGGATAATCCTTAATGACTCAGCCGTGCTTGACCTGCTGTTTACAGTAATAATCTGGTTATTGTCATCAGCCCTCGGAACATCCCCAAGGAATGGGATGCCAGTTTTTGACAGATCGCCGGCAGAATGTATTTTGGTATCTAATAATTCCCGGATATAAATGATTGCAAAAGGAATAAGGCAACCTAAAAACATTGCTACCAGGTAAATGATATTCCTTTTTGGCGATACCGGGTTATTGGATGCTATTGCAGAGTCAATAATTTTTGCATTGGGCGCTGTTGAAGCAAGCGATATAGCAGTCTCTTCCCTTTTTTGTAAAAGGTAAAGGTATAGCGCTTCCTTAATTTGCTGCTGCCTGCTTATGCCTTTGTATTTTCTTTCCTGGGTAGGTATTTCAGAAATTTTTCCTTTTATCCTTGCCTGGTTGGCCTGCAGGTCGCGGCGTTTTATTTCAAGGCCGGCACGCAGCCTCTCAAGGCTGGCAAGTATATTTTCTTTTAAAGATGCCAGTTGCCCATCAAGCTTTTTCATAGCGTTGCTTTTTGGGCCGGCATATGGCCTTATCTTATCCCTCTCAATTATCATGGCATTATACTGCTCAATAAGCGTAGGCGCGCTGTTAGCATCGGTAGATGTAGCCATCAGCACATTACCCGGGATAAGTTTTTCAGTATTGGATTTAGTATAGGATTTTAAATCCTGTATAACCTTAAGCTGTGTTTCTGTTTCAAGTAGTTCTGCCTGAATATTGGTAGCGTTTTGAAGGAAAATACCGCCCTGGGCATTAATATCGGTAATCTCATTTTTCTTTTTATAAAATTCGGCTGACATTTCAACATCGCCAAGTTCCTTTTCTATAAATTCAAGACGCTCATCAATAAAAACCTTAGTATTTTCAAAAATCAGGTTTTTATCTTTTATAGCATCATCATTATAGTTTTTGATTATCCTATCAAGGAAATCTTCGGCCCTCTCCCTTACAGGATCAATTATGGAAAGCTGAACTACGCTGGTACGTTCTCCTACAAGCTTTACACTCAACTTGTTTTTAAAAGTACCTGCAACTGCAGCTAAGGGCTGTATTTTTATTATAACACTAAAATTAGACTCTCCTGAAGGGCTGATAATAGTAAAGGTCCTTTTGCCATGCTTTACCTGCTGCCCAAATTTATAAACACCTATTAGCTTATCTTTTGCATCAAGTAATTTGTAATCATTATTTCCTGTCGACTCAACCTTATATGTAAGTGTTGATTCGAGCTTTTCAACACCGGGGTATATAATTTTTATCGGGCTTTTTTTGTATAGCTCTATGGTTTTAACCATACCTTCGCTGATGTATTTAACATTCAGCTGCAAATCACTAACCGCCGATTCTACAATAGTCCTTGATTTTATAATTTCAATCTCATTGTCAACAGTATTTTTTACTTTCCCCAACATATCCATCTCACCAAGGGTAGCAAGTTCAGCCACCATACCTCCTTTCTTATCATCTTTTACCAGTATCGTTGCACTGGCGCTGTATTGAGGAACGGTATATCGAAGATAAGTATATGCAAGTGTAAGGCAGGCAATAGTGCTTAGCAGAAACCAATACCAATAGGACAGGTATTTAAAGATTTTTTCTTTAAGATTAAAGCCTGAAGGCTCAGTAATGCTTTTATCCTGCTGCATGAAGTATGTTTTATTTGGTGCTTAGGGCAATTATAGTAACTATTAAAGACAGGGCTGATATACCAACGGTAAGGTTTGGCCCTATGACAGAAGAGTTAACCCTTGTTTTATTAGGCTTTATATAAAGCACATCATTATGTGCCAGGTAATAGTACGGACTTGTTATAAAATCGCTTTGGGTAATATCAACAGGGGTAATAGTCTGCACGCCGTCTTTTTCCCTTATCAGCAATATTTCTTTCCTTTTACCATAAATAGTCATGTCACCGGCTTTGCTAAGCGCTTCCAGAATTGTTATACGGTCACCTATTACACTTATCTCACCGGGTTTATTAACTTCACCAAGCACCGATACTTTAAAATTCAGCACCCTTATTGTTACGCCGGCATTCAAAACATAATCTTTAAGCTGTGCTTTTATTTTATTTTCAGCTTCAATCCTTGTGAGTCCGGCCAGTTTTATTTTTCCTAACGCCGGAAAATTGATTTCACCCAATTGATCAATCTGATAACTGTATAAAGACTGATCAGACGCGTTGCGGGTTTCGGTACTTTGAAGGTTAAGGTATAAAAGGTTAAAGTCCCTGGCAAGCTCAGGCTCAGCAGCAGTAACAGTTATAAGCAACATATCATCAGGCTGAAGGGTATTCTCATACTTCAATACTGAACTTTGCTGTGAAGGATTTTGAATATATAGGATTTTTTTATTGGATACACATGATGTAAGGAAAAGCACCATACAAAGCAGTAGGATTTTTCCAATGTTTTTTACCTGTAAATTCATGCTTGCAAATATATATTTTTTTTGAGAAAAGCGGTTACTCTTTAACGGCAAGGTTAGCATCAAACTCTTTATAAACCGAATTAAGGCTTATGAATTCAGGAACAATCTTTTTCATAAGCACTACTATATCATTGCCCACAAAAGTGTGTGCGGTTACTATCAGGTTATTGATATTAACATCTAACTCGTTAAAGGTATCACATACTTCCTGTGCAATCATTATCTTTTCATGATGTGTAGGTAGTGTTTTAGAAGTATCATTCAGCAATTCCTCATAAAGCTTCTCACCCGGCCTCAGGCCCACAATTTTTATAGCTATATCTTTATCCGGCACAAAACCGGCAAGGCGTATCATCTTCTGGGCCAGGTCTATAATCTTCACTGGCTTGCCCATATCAAATATATAAATCTCTCCGCCATTACCCATAGAGCCTGCCTCCAGTACCAGCTGGCATGCTTCGGGTATGGTCATAAAATACCTTATAATATCAGGATGTGTTAAGGTTATAGGGCCACCTTCCTCTATTTGTTTTGTAAACAACGGCACTACAGACCCATTTGACCCCAGCACGTTACCAAACCTGGTAGTTATAAATTTGGTTTTGCAATCACTTTCAACAGCCCTAAGGTGCATTTGCAATGACTGAACATATTTTTCTGCAATGCGCTTGCTAGCTCCCATAACATTGCTTGGGTTTACAGCCTTATCTGTAGATACCATTACAAAACTATCCACATTATACTTGCAGGCAAGGTCCGCTAATATCTTAGTGCCCATTACATTTACAAAAATGGCCTGCGAAGGGTTTTCCTCCATCAAAGGTACATGCTTGTAGGCTGCCGCATGGTACACCACTTCAGGGTGAAAGCGCTCAAACACGCTGTCCATCACATCTTTATTTCGCACATCAGCTATAATGGTATGCAGGCTGGCGTTGGTAGCTATTTTGCTTACTTCAAGGCTCAAATGGTGCAAAGGTGTTTCAGCCTGGTCCAGCATTACTACAGTTGTAGGGCTAAACTGTATTACCTGGCGCACTATTTCACTGCCAATAGAGCCGGCTGCTCCGGTAATCAAAACCGTTTTTCCCTTAATTTGTGTTGATATAGCATTATTATCAAGCACAATAGGCTTGCGTTCCAAAAGGTCCTGTATCTGGAAGTTTTTAATTTTCTTGGAAATTTCCTTTTGGTCTTCCCAGTCAGAAACCAAGGGAACCGTATATACCTTATAGTTAAACTCAAGGCATTCATCCACAATAGCCAGCTTTTCTTCTTTCGTCAGGCTTTTATCAGCAATGATTAGCGCCTGGGCGCCAAAAACCCTCATAAGGGTAGATGTCTTTTTTTTATGCTGCAAAATAGGCAGGCCCAATATCATTTTTGATTTGTTTTGGCTGTATTTATCAATAAACCCAACCAGCTTGAAACGGCCCGGCATTTCTGATTTCAATGCATTGGCTACCGCTATAGCATTAGCATCCGTTCCATAAATTATAGCTTTTACCAGCTTGTTGTTCCTGGAACTGTACAGGTAATTTTCAAAAAACTGTTTTACCAACACCCTGTAAAGAAACAGGCAACTGAAAGAAAATATAGCATTGATAAGTATACCTATGCTCAGATACACTAAATCACCTGTAAAATACTTGTAAATAGTATTGAAAGTAAGGAGCAGGAATGCCCCAGTAAATTGCGAGAAGAAAATCTTTACCGCATCAATGTAAGATGAGTGGCGTATAATACCTGAATAGGTCCTAAAAACCCTAAAAGTAAAAAGGCTGATAACAAGATAAACCGGTATGCTGATAATATACAAATGAGGCTTAACGTAAAGTATGCCTGTACGATAAATAACCGCATAAGACAAGATGCCTGTAATGCTTATTACAAGCAGGTCAAGCATCAGTATTATCCACCGGGGCAGATAACCCAAATTATGGATGGTTTGCCACAATTTGGTATTATTGAGTGCATGCTCAACCGCACCACCTAAATTATTCTTTACTTTTTTACTCAAAGCGTAAAAACATATTAGTTTTCAATCATTATATCCTTCCGTAAATATACAAATTTAACATATTCTTAAAAATGTATTCCGTAAAATATTTAATTGAAAAAACTACCTATCACTTCTTCAATTCTTTTTCTTTCCTCATCCGTCAGGTTAGAACCTGAAGGAAGGCACAAACCATTGTTAAATAGCTGTTCAGCTACCTTATTGCCATAGTACGGATAATTTTCAAAAACCGGCTGCAGGTGCATAGGCTTCCAAAGCGGCCTGCATTCAATATTTTCCTTTTCCATAGCCAGCCTTAAGCCCTCACGCGTTTTTCCCCCACATTTTTCCGGGTCAATCACTATCGATGTAAGCCAAAAGTTTGAATAATAATCTGCACCTGGCTCCTCGTGCAACGTTACAGCAGGGTTGCCTGCAAAAATCTCTTTATAAAAATCATGCATTTTGCGGCGCAGACCCACATGGTCATCCAGCACTTCCATCTGCCCACGGCCTATGCCTGCACATATATTGCTCATGCGGTAATTATATCCCACTTCGCTATGCTGGTAATGCGGAGCATTATCCCGGGCTTGTGTGGAAAGGAAAACTACTTTATCTTTAGCATCTTTGGTTTTGGTTACAATAGCACCGCCACCCGAAGTTGTTATGATTTTGTTACCGTTAAAAGACAGAATACCAATATCACCAAAAGTACCGCACTTCTGCCCCTTATAGCTACTGCCTAATGCTTCTGCGCTATCTTCCAGTACAGGTATGTTGTATTGCTCAGCCACCTGTTTTATCGCTTCTATTTTATAAGGCATGCCATATAAATGTACGGCAATAATGGCTTTTAGGTTTTTACCTTTGGCAATCCTGTCTTTTATAGCTTCTTCCAGAGCAACAGGGCACATATTCCAGGTATCAGGCTCACTATCAATAAACACAGGGGTTGCGCCCTGGTACATAATAGGATTGGCCGATGCCGAAAATGTCATACTTTGGCATATCACCTCATCACCGGGCTTTACGCCAAGCAATATCAGGCCAAGGTGTATAGCAGCCGTGCCTGAGCTAAGTGCACCTACAAAAGCATTTTGCCCAATATAATTTTCCAGGTCCTGCTCCAGGCCAGTTACATTAGGCCCAAGCGGAGCAACCCAATTAGTATCAAAGGCTTCCTGTACATATTTTTGCTCTCCCCCGCCCATGTGCGGTGAGGAAAGCCATATCTTAGTATTGCTCATGTATGGTCACAAAAAATTTAGTTGCAAATGTAATTGAAATCTATAGTGTATCAACAGTCTTTAAACCTGTAATTCTTAATTAATCGTTAATTTTTCCTCCGGTTGCGGTTAACACCAATATTTTCAGGTCCAGCCAAAAGCTTTGGTTATGCAGGTACTGCATATTTATCCGCACCTTATCCGGAAATATTATTTCATCATTATATTTTTCAGGATTGGGCTGCTGTGCCAGCAATGCATCTTCATTACGGTATTTCAGGCTGGCCTGCCCCGTTAGCCCGGGTCGGAGTTGCAGCAGTTTACGTTCCTCCCCTTGCAGCCTGTCATAATATCCCGGCACGTCGGGTCTTGGCCCTACCAGGCTCATATCGCCTATCAGCACATTCAGGAGCTGTGGAAGCTCGTCAGTTTTTGTTTTGCGCAAAAAACGGCCAAAAGCGCTTACCTTGCTGTCTGCATCCATCGTCCGCACTTTTAAAATACTGAAAATCTTTCCATGCCTTCCTATCCTGTGCTGTACAAAAAGCCCAGACAGGCCGGTATCAAAAGAGGCCAGGATAAACAGGATTAGGATTACCGGAAAAACCAAAAGTAAAGCAGTAAGTGACACCAGCACATCAAACAATCGCTTTACCATAAACAGGCTTTAAACTTTGTAGAAATCCTTATACCATGCCACAAAACGGCCTAAGCCGTCTTTAATGGATGTTTCAGGGTGAAACCCTGTAACGTCCGCTAGTGCAGCAACATCAGCATAAGTAGCATACACATCGCCTGCCTGCATCGGGAGGAAATTCTTGACTGCTTTTTTGCCAATGGCATCTTCAAGCGTTTCTATAAAATCCATCAGCTTTACAGGCGTGTTATTACCTATATTGTAAATCCTGAAAGGCGCGTATGAAGTGGACGGATCAGGATTGAAGTTATTAAAATCAGCATCCGGTGCCGGTACCTTGTCAATAAGCCTTACAATTCCTTCTACAATATCATCAATATAAGTAAAGTCACGCATCAGGTCGCCTTGGTTGAAAACATCGATAGACTGCCCTTCAACAATTTTTTTGGTGAAGCCAAAATAGGCCATATCCGGTCTGCCCCATGGCCCGTAAACAGTAAAGAAACGAAGCCCTGATGATGGTATTCCGAAGAGGTGTGCATAAGTATGTGCCATCACTTCGTTTGATTTTTTGGTAGCCGCATACAGGCTGATTGGGTGATCGGTATGATCCTGTACCGAAAACGGCATTTTTTTATTGAGCCCATATACTGAGCTGGATGAGGCGAATATAAGGTGCTTAGGCTTATAGGCACGGCAAAGCTCCAATATATTCATAAAACCCTGAATATTGCTGTCAATATATGCTTGCGGGTTTTGCAGCGAGTAGCGCACACCGGCCTGAGCTGCCAGGTTAATTACAATTTCGAAATTGTTTTCTCTGAAAAGCGTTTCCAGGTTTTGCCTGTCACAAAGGTCATATTTGTAGAATGCAAAGCCCGGATAAGCCTTACTCTTTACAGCATTTCCGGCAATGCCCAGCTCTGCCAGGCGTCCATATTTAAGGTTCACGTCATAATAATCGTTAACCGAATCTACACCGGTTACCGTATGCCCTTCGGCAAGCAGCCTCTTGGCAAGATGGAAGCCTACAAAGCCTGCAGCGCCTGTTACAAGTATATTCAAATCAAAAGCTGTTTAAAGGTTATGTAAAGCTACTAATTTAATTTTTTTAATTCATCTTCCGGAATGATAAACAAATCGCTATCCACACCCCTTATAAACCTATATTCTTTATCAAACTGGTGTACAACATTGCCTTGTGGCTCCCTGCCCTGTACCATATTGATGGTCTCCCACGTAAAATTGGCACCGCCCAGTGAGAAGGCGTGTGTGAACGATACATGCCTTATATTTATCTCAGTAATTTTCGGCTCACCGTTTTTATCTCCCTTAAAATCAACAGTAAACATACCGTGAGGCACTTTACCGAAAGAATCATAAACTGTACGGACTGCTTTTTCAGAATATTCTACCAGCTTATCATCATTCACAAGTTTACCCTGAGCACACATACCTGATATGCCTGATGGTGCAGCAGCAGAAAGAAGATAGTCAATCCTTTCGCCCGAAGCGGCTTTTATCAATTTACCGTTATTGAACAGCACTTTACAGGCATAATTTTTACCCGGAAGGAATTCACTCGCCATAAAGTCTTTAACCCTTGGGTTGATGTCAATCCAGTTTTGCAATTCCTTAAGGTTGCCAATTTTCATGGCCCCGATAGCGCCCGCGCCAGATCCGCCCCTTATCCAGTACGGATAGCCCAGTGCATTGCCTATACTGTCATCAAGCCCTTCCAGGCTTACCTCAACCGTTGCAGGTACCATACCTGTTTTTTCAAGCATGCTGAAGGTTTTATATTTATCATATAGCGACTTCGCCACATCATAATCAGGTACAAGCGATGCACAAGGCAGTTTATCTTCCTTTTGTTTTTTTGACCAAACCAAAACCTCGGTTTCCGGAACTATAAAAGCAAAATCAATAGATTCTTTTTTTACTATCTCTTCAATAGCATCCCAATAGTCTTCGCTGGAAGCAAGTGGGATGATGTAGGTAGCATCAAAAAGGGTTTTATTATAAAGGCCTGGCGCCAGGAAACTGCCGTCAACGCCTATAAGGCGAAAATTTTTTCCTTCTTCGGTAAGCTTAAGGCTTTTTGCAATGCCAAGGGGTGTTGGCCCCCCAACGCCTGTAATAAGTATATTCATATCGGTAGGTTGTATGTATATTGTTTTGTGTTATGCCTGTGTATTATGACCTTTAAATTCAGGCATGGCGGCATCATCCTCATGTGTTATGCCATCACGCTTTACTACTTTAAGTACGGTAAGGAACAGTATCTTTATATCCAGCAGCAGGCTTTGGTGGTCTACATACCAAACATCAAGCTTAAATTTTTCTTCCCATGAAATGGCGTTTCGCCCGTTTACCTGTGCCCAGCCGGTAATGCCCGGTTTTACCTCGTGCCTGCGGTTTTCAAATTCACTATATAGCGGCAGGTAATGTACGCGTAGCGGCCTTGGGCCCACAAGGCTCATATCACCCTTCAGCACATTGATAAGCCCCGGCAGTTCATCAAGGCTTGTAGAACGTATCCACCGGCCAAATGGTGTAAGGCGCAGGTGATTGGCAAGCAGGTTGCCATTCTCATCCTTATCGTTGGTCATGGAGCGGAATTTCATCATTTTAAATACCTTGCCATTTTTGCCCGGCCTGTCCTGTGTAAAGAAAACCGGGGTACCCAACTTAACCGCAACCAAAATGGCTACAACAATAAATATGGGTGACAAAATAAGCAATGCCAGCAATGCTGCTGTAAAATCCATCAGTCTTTTCATGTTTATTTTATTTCATTTCGTTCTTAAATACCGGCCTTTTGCCTGATGGCTGCGGAGGTATATCGTCCATTAATTTTATATCCAGTACAGCGCCTTCGCCTAATACGCTCAAAAGTCCATTTTTCATTTTGCTTATAAGTGCATCACCTAGTTCCCCGTCTTTCGCTTTTAGGCGAAGCTCATAATTAGCTTTACCGGTCTGCGCAAACTGGTACTGGAATACCTTTCCAGCTTCTGATAAGGGCTTGTACACATAAGGTCCAAGCATTAGTGGCGATATAGGATTACCGTCAGTAGCAATTATCTGTTCGGTAACACGGCCTACCACTCCCCTTATTGACAGCAGCTGCCCATCACGGTATTGGTGCGCAATGGCAAGGTCGCCCGTATCGTACCGTACTATCGGCAACAGCTCATTATAAATATCGGTTACAACCACTTTGCCAAGTTCGCCTTCTTTTACCGGCTGGTTGGTTTCGGCATTTACCACTTCAACATAAACACCATATTTGTTCACAAAATATTCCTGCCCGAAAACTTCTTGCTGCGCTATAAGCCCCACCTCCTCATTACTATACCTGTCCACAAACGAGCATTGCATCACATTGTGTATCACTTCCCGCTTGGGCTGCTCTAAAGGTTCGGAAGCACTGATGAGCGATGTTACCTTAAGCCCTTTTTTGTCTTCAGGATGTTTCTGTAAATATAGCGCCAACTCATACATTACGGTTGGGTAACCCAAAATGAGCTTTACGCTGTTTTGCTTTAAGGTTGCCACAAATTCGCGCATTTTATTTTCAGAAATATCATTGGGAATGAAAATGGTTTCATTCCTTACATATTTCATTACAGCTGCCCTCTTTTTTGCCCTGATAAGCAGGAATGGGTCGCCCAGCCTGTATCCGCCCATTTCGTTATAAAACCTGAAGGTAGCTGTGCGCACCAGGTTCCTGTTTTTAGAGTAAGGTACACGTAATGGCTCTCCATAAGACCCTCCTGTATAAGCCCAGCTTTTTATATCTTTTTCATCTACTTTCTTCAGCCACTCCTTAACATCGTTTTTTACCATCAGCGGGTTGTTCTCAATTACAGGGTCAAAACCCCAATGGGTAAGATAAGCTGTTAATGCTTCATTGCTAATAGGCCTGTGCGTAGTGTTTGCCTCTTTCACTTCTTTGTACAACTTGCCCAGCTTATTGCCTCCGGCAGCGTTGTATAAGGTATATAAAGCCTTTGTTGTAAAAGATTTAAGCATAATTAATAGTGTTGTAAAAATTGTTCTGCATTCCTGTGTGTAAAGTTAGCAGAAGCTGCTACAGAATTTGCCTTATATTTTTGAAGTTGTTCCGGATTTTTTGACAATTCCTCTACAAAATCAGCAATGTCATCTACATCAGTCGATGCAAATATGCGCCCGTTATCGAAATTATCAATATAATCTGCCAGCTCTGAATCTTTTGACGCTATACAAAGCAGCGGTACGCCTACTGCCATAAGGTTATAGGTTTTGCTTGGCACACTGCCCTGCGCGGTTTTATCATCCAGCACCACAACTCCCAGGTCAGCACATGCCAGCGAATAAGGGAGTACATCATCCGGCTGAAAAGGCAGCATCATGCAATTATCCAACCGGTAGCTGCTTATCAGTTCCTTAATATCTGCAGCCCTTTTTCCACGGCCTATTATAAGGAAAAAAATATCTTTATTCTCTTTAAGCATATTGGCCACTTCTACCAGCACTTCTACATTGTGGGTAAAACCTATGTTACCGGAATACTGCACCACAAACTTATCCTGCAGGTTATGTTCCAACGCAAATTTGTTTTCGTGCTTGGCTATAGGTTTTATATGCCTCAGCCCGTTCCATAGCGGTATAATGATGAGTTTGTCCCTATCCACATATTTGCTTACAAGATCGGCCATGCGCTCGCCAATCGTATAAAGCCTGTGTGCCCTTTTAAATATTTTTTTATTGGACGATACCCAAAAACGGTACACAAAATTCTTTTCAGACAGGTTGTATATTTTCAGCGTATCAGGATATACGTCCCAAATAAGGATGCTGAACTTGTTGCGCAATAACCTCATGAGCAAATAGGCAAATGGGGGTATAGAAATAAAGAACAACTCATGCTTCCTGTACTTGAAAAGGATGAGGAAATAAATCTGTAGGGTACCTACAAGCCAGGTATAGAACTTTTTACCGAGTGATTTTTTATTGTACCTGATGATTTTTTGAACCTTTACCTTTTCATCAAGCGGCACATCCTGCACGCGGACGCTGCCTGTTATTACCGAAACTTCATCAAACTCCCTTGCAAACTCATTGATGATATCAATGGTAAGGTAATTAAAGCCTTGGTTTATAAAAACTATCTTTCTTTTATCGCTTTGGTTTGCCATATTACTTCACTAATTCCTTCCTCATAATATCAGAAAGCTCGCCTGAACCCATAAATTCAACATTAGGCCATTTCTGTTTTATTTTTCTAAGCAGTGTTTCCAGCTCTTTTAAGTTCTGGTCACGCCATGCTTCGTCCATGCCGCCCACAAAGTTTATCCTGTGTGATGTGATTACAGCCGGTTTGTTCCACCTGAAAGCCGTTGCAATATCATTCATACAATAGTCAGCTCCTTTTTTCTCATACAGCTCAAACTGGCAGTTGCGTATGTGGTATACTTGGCCCAATTTGTTGGTTCCCCCAAAGTTGAAATACTTTTTGTTCATTTGCCCGTTACCATCCGGCTCATCTCTAACACGGTTAACAACTACCGTATTTACGCCTAATTCTTTAAGGGTTTCTTCCAGCACAGGGTGGAAAATTCCGTTTGAAGGGTCAAATACTGTAGGGCTATAGCCAAAAGATTTTTTAAATATTTCAACCCCTGATTTCAATGATTCTGCAAGAAATTCCAACTCTTCATTCTTATCAAAATAAAAAGCCGGCCTGAAAGCCCTTATGTGCTTAGGGGTGCTATCAAGCGGTACAGAATAATATTCATTATCAAATGCAAACAGCGCATCCTTATCGCCTTTTTGCAGCGATGCAAGCCATGGCAACACGGTAAGGTGCTCACGGCCGTGGTATTGCGGCTCAAACATTTTGGCATCAATACCCTGTTTGTATAGTCTTAAAACTTCCTGGCTGTTTCCGCCAAACCTGTCAATTGTTTCATAAAACGGCTCAAAATGATATTTTGTAAAATTATCCTCCCGTATTTTTTTAAAATCAGGATTGGCCGTGTTTACAAAAGGAGTATATACTGCGGGATTATTATTTTTGTCTTTTACACTTCCAAGCACTTCATACAATAGCTCAAGGTCTTTAGGGCTTTCAAGCGCGTCATACTTATCATACACACTTTTTTGGATCTTAATGCCACCTTCAATAAGCTTATTATAAGCCTCGCACGATGGCGACCTGTAGCTGCCCCAGTCATCACTTTCAAAAACAACAATTTTCCTGTTGGTTTTCCACCCCGGGATATTCTTAACATTCGATACAATGGTTTTTTTGATTTTTGACAGCATAAGCTATTATTTTGAAATGTTGTTTAGTATTTCCAGTATTTTTTCTGCCCTTTGCGGTGCAGTATCAAAATTTTTAAGTTGTTCCAGCCCTTTTTCAAGAAGTTGCTGCTGTAATTGGGGCGATGTTTTAAGGGTTACTATCTTATCGGCAATATCTGCAGCATCAACCGGGTTACAATAAAGTGCAGCATCCTTACAAACTGTATGTGCAAAGCCCATATCACTGGTAAGTATAGGTGTTTGTGTAACCATTGCCTCAGCATACGAAGCTGAAAAACACTCCAAAAGCGTAGGCAGGAACATAGCATTGCATTCTTTATAAAGCGCCGGTGTTTCATCAACCTTTACCACGCCAACGTTTAAAACCCTGTCCCTGTATTGCTGTGGTATTTTCAATTCGTAAATATCTTCCGGCAGGGTTACTACAAATTTTACATCGGTAATACCTTTTTGCTGCAAATTATCAAGTACCGGCTTTATAACACCTATGTTTTTATGCTCATACCATGCTGAAAGTATCAGCAGGCGAAACTCCCCTTCTTTCGGCTCAGGCAGTTTATTGGCTACCTGTTTAGGATTAAGATACTTTGAACTGAATGTATTGGTTACGGTAAAAACATTATCTGTGTCCAAATAGCTGCGCAGCCTTTGGTTTACATCATCCGTTTGTACCACAAAAGCATCGGAATCGCGCTTAAAAAAATGCTTTATAAAACCTCCCTTAATTTTCCACTTAAGCTGTTTTGATGCAGGAAGGCTGCTGATAAAAGGTGAATCGGTATAAATGTAATGAGGCAGGTTATAGCCTACCAGGTGGGGTGCCTTTGGTTTCCAGTAAGCAGGCCCTGATGTGGTAAAAACAGCATCGGGCTTAACCCTGGCTTCAATTTTTTTAAAAAAACCGGCTGAGCCTCTTAGTGAAAAAACTTTAGTAGCAGGCCTGTACCCTATTTTGTAAAAATGAAAATTTGCCGGAAAATCTTCCTGCTTTATCATTTTACCTATAGTGTCGCCCAGTACCACATGATATTCATTTTCTGGATGAGTTTTGCACTCCTCAATAAATGAGTTGGCTACCTGCACCCCGCCGCCCTTAAATGTTGAAGCTGTATTGATTATAATTTTCATTGCCCCGTCATGAATTTCATGTACTCTTTCCCTATATTGTCAGAACTGAATTTTTGTATATTATGCCTTGCCTTTTCGCCAAAACTCTTCCTCAAGTATGGCTCCTGCATAAGCCTGCCCAGTTTTTGCATGTATTCTTCATGATTCATTTCTTCTACCAAAAAACCGTTTATACCATCTTCAATTAAGTCAGATGGGCCTGCCACACAATCAAAACTTATACTGGCCAAACCGGCGCTCATCGCTTCGCCCAACACATTAGGAAAACCTTCGGATGTAGATGTAAATGCAAAGATACTTGCCTTATTATAATATTTATCAATATCCTTCACTGTGCCGGCAAATTCTACAAATTGCTCTATCCCTAATTCTTTTACACGCTTTTTGGTTGCTTCGCAATATTCGCCATCACCTAAAAAAACCAGTTTCCAAGTGCCGTCATTAACCTTGGCAAAGTATTCAACTAATAATGGCTGGTGCTTTGATTTTATAAAGCGCCCTGCATTTACTATAAGCTTCTGCCTCTCTATGCTTTCATCAATATTTACCTGCCTTATTGGGTTGCCAATAATCTTTATGTTTTTGTTACCTGTTTTTTTTAAGGCTTCTTCTTTGGCTTTATTTGTTTGTGCTACAATACCTTCTGCTTTTTTATACATTACTGCATTTAGCCTGTCTAAAAACTTACCATAGCTTATTGTTGGGCGGCTCCTGTCAGACACATAAGTTTTTATATTAAGCCCTAACGAGGCCAACAGTACAAATGAGTTGTATTTGCCCCCAAAGCTTAGCTGTGCATAAGGCTTGTTCTTTTTTAAGTAATTCCTTAAAAAGCGGTAAATTTTATAGGTAAATACCAATCTTGAATAATGGGTATGATAAAAATCAGGTTCCACTATTACAACATTATCGGGCAGTTTGTAAAAATGTTCTTCTTTTATAAGGCAAATTACGGTTACCTTAAACTCTGTAAATCCTGAAAAATAAATAGCCAGCTCTGATATTACCCTTTCAGCGCCGCCTGATGTTAAGGATGGGGTTACGAAAAAAATGTTCTTCATTACCGGGCGTTGATTTCTTTAATTACAAGGTCAACCATCCATCCCTGCGCGTCAAAGCGCCCTTCATGCCAGTTAAGGTCTTTATCCCAATAGCCGGGGCAATCATAATATCCCTCTTTGGTAAAACCATAACTTATTTCAACTACCAGTGGCTCGTTATTTAAAAAAACAAAATCGATAGCCAGGCATTGCGATTGTATTTTTTCGGCTACCTCAAAAGAGCGCCTGATAACATCATCACTAAAATATTTTTTATCATACAGCAGGTTGCCGCTACCTGAGGCCCTGAAATCATTTTCGCGAACCATACGTTTTATGGCAAATGCCTTACCGTCAATCAATACTACCCTTATATCATGGTCATTATCAGGAATAAAATCCTGAAAGTAAGCGTAATTAATTTCTTTGCCCTTAACTTTCGAATATATTGGCGGGAAAGCAATCCTTGCCACACCTTTGGCAATATCTTTTATTGATGCTTTGCCATTTTTAAATTTGCGGAGCCTTTCCTTTAAATTACTCCAGCCTTCGTATTGCGAAAAGCCACTGCCAAAAGCTTTCTTTACCAAAGCGGTGGCTTTTGCTTTATTCCTGGCAAGGATAACATTGGCCGAGCCTGCCCCGCCCCTTAGCTTAAATACTTTTGGAAAACTGGTGGTATTTATCCAATCCAGCGCATCTTTTTCAGAATAAAAGGTGTAAGAACGCACTGCTGGCAAATCAAGGGCTTCGTTAAGGTATTTCTGCCCTACTTTATCATCAAAATGCCATGAAGTTTTAAAATCAGGAAACACTTTTATACCTGCATGTTGCAGCGCGTATAGCAGCGGTTTGGCAAACACTATATCTTTAGGGTTGGCATGGTTGTGGTGCCACATTAGCGCACTGCAACCTTTCAGCTGTTCTACAACATCATCAGCATAACAGTTTACCAGCTTGTATGCAATATTATTGGCTTCGCAATATTTTATCCAGTTTTCGCTGAAAGAGTTTTTCCTGTGGTGTATGCCCAGTTTCATGTATCTATTTTATATCAAGCGTTTTCACAACAGTGGCCGGATTTCCCATAATTAGCGAATTTGCAGGAAAATTTCCTTTAACTACACTACCTGCACTTACAACTGAATTATCTCCGATTATAGTACCTTTTAATATGATTGCATTGAGGCCAATCCAAACATTATTGCCTATTTCAATTTTTTCAGGCTTGTCGCGGTTTACAGTGCGGTCTGTTGAATACAGTTCGTGCCCATTGGTATCAATAATATTAACACCAGATGCTACTACACAGTTTTGCCCAATAGTTATACTATCCTGAGCGTGTATATAAGCCCCGTTAATCCGGGAGTTGGCACCAATAGCTATTGTTGCATTCTTAACATCAGTGAGCAATGTGGTAGGAAAAGGCATTCCTGCCTGATACCCTTTGCTCACAGAGCGCAAATATACATTGCTGCCAATCGTTATTTTATTTTTTTTATTGATGATAACGGTTTTATAATCTATTATAGCATTACTAAAGCTTACCTCAGGGCTAAATATCCTGAGCTTCAGCTTTTTTACTTCCCTGCCTAATTTTATAAATACGGTATCCAGTTTCATATTATGCTTTTTCAGTTATTTCCCCCAATTCAGCCGAAGACATAAATTCTGTTTCGGGCCACTTTTTGAGTACTTTTTTTAACAATACCTCCAAGTTTTTCAGGTTTGTTGTCCTGTTATCCTCTACAAGGCCACCTATAAAGTTAAGCCTGTGCATTGAAATAACAGCGGGCTTTTTCCAAAAAAATGCATTTTCTATTTCTTTAAAGCATTTATCAATACCATCAGAATTTTTAAGCAGTGATGGCTCAAAATCGCAATTGCGGTTAAGGTATGTTTGCCCTGCCAGATTAACAGTGCCGAAGGCTGAACCTTTTTTAGATCTTTTATTAGTAGCATAATCATAATGCTTATGCGAATTGGCTGCCTGTATGTACTTTATCCCGTTTTTTAGCATTGCGGGCTCTAAATCATCGTTCCAGGTATATAGTGGTGCAATAAATGATTTTGATGTAAACCCAAAACTCTCATTAAATAGCATCGATGCATCCTGAAGAGATTTTTCTACTGCCTTTTTACCGCTGTCGTCTCTATAAATAAGTGAAGCAAGGTATGGTTTGTTAATAAGAGGCGATGTAATCATGCTCAGTCCAAAAAATTCACTGTCAAAGGCTTTTCGAACATGCTCATTGGTTTGCACTTCTTCCAGCCACATTTCAGGATTAAGATGTTCCCTGCCGTGAAGCTGTGGATATATGAATTTGTTTTTCACACCTTCTTTCCACAGTCCAAATGTGTTTTCATCCGGATAATATTCTTCAAAGGTTGTGGTAAAAGGCTTATAATAATACCCGGTAAAATTACTCTCCTTTATTTTGCTGAAATCAGGATTTGCCATAAGTGTATTGGCTGTAATAACTGCCGGATTACCTTTGTAATCCCTAATCCTGTCAAGCGTTTCATATATATGATTAAGATCCGTAACTGATTCCAGTGTATCAAATTTATTATATGGGCAGCGGTCAACCCGTATGCCTTCTTCCAAAAATTTTTGGTACACTTTAACTGATGGCATCCTTATAGTACCCCAGTCGTCTGACTCTATCACAAGTATTTTCCTGTCCAGCTTTTTGCCCTTCATATTAACCATATGAAGAGATGCTGTATTTTTAAATGATTGTAATAACTTTTTCATTGTGTGTAAGCAGCATCATTAGTTCCCTCATTTGTATCCATAACCAAAGCCACAATAGGATTTCCTGCAACCGTAATTACACCTATTGATTTAAATGAATTCCTGAATGATATAACGCTAAATAAAATCAAGAAAGGGAGAGATACCTTAAACAGCATGTCCGACCTTTTTTCTTTTGTAAAAAATTGCATGTACAGCAGTATTACGGCCATTGCTATAAGATTTGATATTACTACAAACCTTCTACCCGAAGGTATTAAGCTCAATATGTTTGATACAGCATAGAAATACAGCACAAATGATAATATATTGCGCAACATAACATTCCTGTTATATATATCCTTACAGTAATAAAATATAAATACAAGGTAGGCAGCCACCGTCCAGTTAATGGCTTTTAAATAAAATTTGGCATACCAGTTCCTGTTTTCAGAAAGTTCCTGTTTTAATGCTTGCTGGTTGAGTGATTCTTCAGAGCCATCGTCTGAAATATAACCTTCAGACCGCGTAACAAATACCTCTGGCAGGAAAGAAGTGATTACAGTACTGAAAGTGCCAATATTAATTTCTGTAATGAAAAATGAAAATACAAAAAAATAAAAATAATAGGTAAGCCTGTTGCCGGCTATAAAGTACAAAAGAGTTATACAAATGGGCAATACGAATGAAAAATGCACAAATACTGTAAGCAGGAGTAATGCAAAATACCCTTTTTTACCTTCATATATAATCCTTACTAAACTAAAAAAGAATATATGGGTTGCAGTCCAAAACCTAAATCCATTGATATTCCAAATAGGTACAATAAGCGCAAATACTATTAGG
Organism: Flavobacterium sp.; assembly: GCA_041916875.1. Taxonomy (GTDB): domain Bacteria; phylum Bacteroidota; class Bacteroidia; order Flavobacteriales; family Flavobacteriaceae; genus Flavobacterium. The sequence continues at coordinate 128,386 of JAYRYS010000003.1, read as the reverse complement.
AAGAATAAAATTTTAGCATCTGCCCTGTCCTTAAGCCTATCAATTACAAACCATAAATTGCGTGAATAAAAATACCCAAAAATTAAGCCGAATACTGCTAACAGCCAGGAGTGATTATCTGTAACCCGTGAAACAACAAATGTTAGGAATGGCTGTAGAAAATCTGCATAATTTTCATCAACATACAACAACGCCCAAAAATCATCAAATGTCATGTTTGAATTACGCATTGTGTGAAACCAGCTGATATAACGGTTTATATCGCTAGCGCTATTTGCGGAAGAAATACTAAATGTAAATCCGTAAAAAACAGTAAAAGCCCAAACAATATTTTTAGCCCATGCCGATTTGTAGTTTTTTACTGACACAAAAAGTGACAGTAGCGGCGTTAGTAAAAAAAGCCCCCAAATAAATATTGTATTGTTTTTTTCGTTAGGATTTATCAATCGGTTAGCTTTAAAAAATTACCGCACACATTTTCAATCCTGTATTGGTCAACATTTTCAATAACATATTGTTGATTGTAATTGCCTTTCAGAAACTCATTAACGGCAGTTTTATTAAGTGAACCGGTCTTAACGCTCAATATCGGTTTTTCAACCATGGCGAAATCAATTAGTTTACTAGGTGTTTGCCTGGTACCCACATTTTCAAAATTAACTACAAAGTCCATTCCTTTAAGCACAACAAGTAGTTCATTCCTGGGGATAAAATCATGCATTACAATTTTACCTTCCGCTTTTTTCAGGTATGGCTTCACGAGTTCGGCATTATTGGTATAAATATGAAACCTGAAATCACGCCCGGTGCTCAAAAGATGCTCAATCAGTTCAGAAGGGTCTCTTCTGCCCTTGATAAGTAGTCCCGGGTAAGCAAATGTTGGTATGGCATTGGGCCCGCTAAATTCCGGCAGCTTTATTTCATTAAAGTTAAAACCCTGAGGTATAACCTTTATTTTTGAATGAAATTCAGGATAATAACCCTGCAAAGAACCCTTAGTTGGCACACTTAAAAAGTCAGCCTTACGGCAGAACCATTTCTCTACATATTTAAAGTAAAAAGGGGTTTTAAAACTATCATTTTCGCGCCCCATAAAAGGATCCCCGCAATCAGCAACCCAAACTTTCCCTATAGGGTGGCTTTTTGATCGTGCTTTAGCAACACCCCAATGTACCGGATGTGGTACCGCAATAGATATGATAAGGTCATATCCGCTCTCCTTTTTAAGGGCATCCTTAACCATATACATATATTCCACCGAAGGATATTCCAGCAATAATTTAGAAAAGCGTGCAGCAACACGCCTTGCAATATTTATAACGCCACTGCCTTTTACTTCTACAGCTTTCCATTTTGGCTGGCCCAAGTCTTTTATCTTTATATTATATTTTGATTCAAATTCCGGATGCACTGTAGTATTACGAGGTGTAAGCACGGTAACATCATGCCCCTCTGCAGCAAATTCCTTGGCAAGTTCTGTAGCCCTGTTGGCACGTGGCGAATTAGCAGGGAAAAATACCGCTGAAACAATTAAAATTTTCTTTTTATCCATTATTAAGGGCAACTAGATGTTCTACAATGCGTTCGGCTGCTTTTCCGTCCCATAGTTCCGGTATACCCCCTTTTTTCCATTCACCGGTCATGATTTTTTGCATATTAGGACTAATATTATCCGGGTTGGTGCCAATAAGTTCGTTAGTGCCCACCATACAGGTTTCAGGCCTTTCAGTATTATCCCTCAAGGTAAGGCATGGAATACCCATTACCGTAGTTTCTTCAGTAATCCCTCCTGAATCTGTAATCACGGCCTTAGCATTTTTTACAAGGTAATTAAATTCATGGTAGCCAAGTGGGTCTACAATAAATAAGTTAGGCGCTGATATGCCTAAATCTTTAAATATTTTTGCAGTGCGCGGGTGTATTGGGAAAATTACCGGCAAGCCGTTGGCATTGGCTACAATTTCGTCAATCAGGTTTTTCAGCTTGGCACCCTCATCAACATTGGCAGGCCTGTGCAGGGTCATCACAAAATAATTGCCTGATGACAATCCTTTTTCCGAAAAAAACGCCGGCGCCTTAAATTTAGGCATGTTTTTAAGAAGGGTATCAATCATTACATTGCCTACAAAAAATATACGGTTATCGGTAATACCGGCATCTTTAAGGTTTTTGTTGGCAAAAGTACTGGTCGTAAAAAAGTAATCGGTTATACTATCTGTTACCATCCTGTTTATCTCCTCCGGCATAGATAGATCAAACGACCTGATTCCGGCTTCAACGTGCGCAACTTTAATATTCATCTTTTTTGCTACTATTGAACATGCCAGGGTAGAAGTAACATCGCCCACAACCAAAACAAGGTTAACAGGGTTTTCCATGAGTTCTTTTTCAAAAGAAATCATAATTGCAGCGGTCTGCTCTGCCTGTGTACCACCTCCTGCACCCAGGTTGGCATGCGGTTCAGGTATGCCCAACTCCTCAAAAAAAGTATCTGACATTTTCTGGTCATAGTGCTGGCCGGTGTGAACCAGCCTGTACTGCAAACTTTTTTCGTTTTCAATAGCGTGAATTATGGGCGCTATCTTCATAAAGTTAGGGCGCGCGCCTGCAATTAAAGTAATCTTCATAAAATCCGGTAGTTTTATACTGCTCGTAAAAATGTATTTTTAAATTCCTTATATTCCTCGGTTGCGCAAACATCGCTCCACCAGGCATCAAGGTCAATTTTATTTAGATGTGCAATCAATGAATTAAAATCATGATGCAGCACGCCAACCTTGAGGAAAAAATCATAAAATGGCTTTACCACATCAGTTGGGTTATCATTGTTTAAAAGCCCGATAGTAGGATGATTTACATACAGGCATTCGGTAAAATTGGTACTGGGTACAGTAAACTGTATTACAAGCCTCGTTTTAACAATCGTATCTACAATTCCTTTCTTTGCCGAATCAATAGTAATTTCTTTACTAACCGGAAATCCTATTTTGTGGGAAACAAAAGGCAATTTACTGCTTGGGCGAGGCCTGGCTATAAGTTTTTTATATTTGCTTTTATCAAGTTTTGTAACCAGGTCATCTGTATATTTTTGATATTGCTTCCTGTTTGTATTATTTATACCAGGATAGCAAAATAAGCAGTCATACACAAAATCTGTTTTTTTTGAATCGTACTCCCGCTTAAATTTTTCAAGCCTGTAGGCTTTACCGGGAGTATCTTTCTCATTGATTTTCCAACCCCAGGTTATGAATTTATCAGCAATAGCTGATTCGTTCCTGTGAGCATTATGTGTTGCCAGTTCACCATAATAAGCACCATGCTGATAGTAATAAAGTTTAGCACCGTTATCCAGATATTTAGCTATCAGAAATTTACTAAAAAATGAATCAAGCAACGACGTGTGGAAAACTTTTTTACCAGGGTTTTCAAGAGGTATCATATCCAACAAACCATCAAAATACTCAACATATATCTCTGGCAGTTGTTTTAAAACATTCCTGTAAAATATATCTTCTTGTTTATTGGCTACGTCATTTGCCTTTAGCCTTTTTGCGTTGTTTTTTTTCCTCAACGATGGGAAGTAATCCGGAAGATAAGATTCTATATCCTTTTTAACACTAACCGGGTCATGAAAGCCAAAAGCGATATTATCATGACTGGCAAGCATTCCTGTAATTGATTTATAATTACCGGAAGTTTGGTTTGCTTTAAGAAGATACCTTAGTTTTTTTGTAAACCTCTTTTTAAATCCTGGATGAGAAATTGCATTAATTGGTTCAAAGAGTGGAGGCAAGTCCATATCTTTTGAAGACAGAAAATGCATGCGGCTTATTATTGAATTTATATAAGAACCAACTGTTATCTTCCAAAAAAGCTCCGAAAAATTTACATCATGAATTTCATTAAGCAACTCAGCAAGCTTTTTTGTAATTTCATCTGTTAGAGTTATTCTTTCAGATGAAAAAGCAGACAAATAGCTGTTTTCAGGTTTACTATCCATTTATGCTATAAAATCTAAATCGAAACGCGTACCTTTTTCAAGATTTCTTTTACTCGTTTTTCCAATAATGTCATTATAATGTTTAGGATGTAAGCCAAAACCAGGGCGTATAGACCTAACATTTTTTTCATTGAAAATATCACCTTCTTTTACATCTTCTGTAATATATAGTGAACGGCAAAAATCCCTCCCTTTTCTTTGCTTTTCGGTAAGTGTATAATCAACAACCCCAACAGCAGCTTCAGCCTCACGAACTGCTTTTACCATAGCCGTAAACTCTTGTTCATTCATAGAGAAGGAAGCATCAGGGCCGCCTATTGACCTGTCAAGTATAAAATGCTTTTCAATAATTTTTGCACCCATAGCAGTTGCAACGATAGGCACCGTGCTACCCATAGTATGGTCAGACAATCCGCTGATAACTCCATAACGTTCCGCAAGGTCCTTCACCATAACCATGTTAGCTTCTTCAATAGGTGCCGGATAACTGGATGTGCATTTTAATAATGCAATTTGGTCATTGCCCATCCTTTTGCAGGCATCAAGCGCCAGCTCAATATCTTCCTGCTCCGCAATGCCTGTTGAAATAATTACAGGTTTGCCTTTAGAAGCCACATATTCAATCAGTGGAATGTCAGTAATTTCAAAAGAAGCAATTTTGTATGCCGGAGCATTTAGCTCCTCGAGCAAATCAACCGATGTTTTATCAAAAGGTGATGAAAAACATACTAAACCTTCAGCTTTGGCAGCATCAAAAAGTGTTTTATGCCACTCCCATGGAGTATAAGCCTCCTGATATAGTTTATGTAGGTTTTTGCCTTCCCATATAGTGCCTTTTATTTTAAAATCATCTTTATCGCTATCAAGTGTAATCGTATCCGCTGTATAGGTTTGCAGTTTGATACAATCTGCTCCGGCACGCTTAGCTGCCTTTATAGTTTCAAGTGCATTTTCTATACTACCATTATGGTTTGCTGAGAGTTCAGCAATTATAAAAACCGGGGAGTTGGGAGTTATGTTAAAGGTATCTATTTTCATTTTCTTTTATTTCATTTATTTCTTGATGTGAGAAAAATTTTGGATTATAACACCCAACTAATATTCTATCCTCATTTTTACCTTCAACAAAATAATGCCCTTTAAGCCTGCCTTCAATAATCCATCCAGCACGTGTATAAGCTTTTATAGAAGGAACATTCGATTCATACATTCCACCAAATAATTTACGAATAGAAAATTCGTTGAAAGCTAATTCATTACCTAATTTAATAGCTTCAACAGCTAAGCCTTTTCCAAGAAAATCTCTATCCCCAATTAAAGCAACTAAATCAGATATTTTATGAATATGATTAATAGGTCCAACTTTTATAGTTCCAATAAGTTTAGATGTTAATATATCAAAAATACCATATGTGAAAACATTTCCTGTATTTTTCCCTGATTCAATAGAGCTAATTAATGACTCTTTAGTAATTTTATTTTTTGAATTAGAATAATATTTCATGAGTTCTTCATCATCAAACCATTGCATAACTCTATCATCAATATCATTAAGATTGATTTCTTGCAAAAATATTCTTTCAGAGATATATTTATTCATACTGATTCATTATTAAAATAAACCTCCCTCCCACTCCAACAAAATTCTCTTTCAAGTCATCTGAAGAAAAATCAGGATTGTTTGTTAATATTTGTTTTAGTTTCTCTTTATAATTCTTATCAACTTTTCCTGTAGTTATTATTCCTGATTTCACAATTTCATTGTGGAAATCTTTTTGGTTATCAACATAATAACATGTTATGACTTTCAAACCGCAGGCTATCGATTCCAATAAAATTGAACTTGATGGCACAATTGCAACATCCGACTCCTGCATCACCTCACACATTTCTATTTCATTGAGGTCAGAATACAACTTAACCAAGTCACTTTCATATGGTTCAAGGCTTTCCTTATGCAAATACGAAGCACCGGTAACAACATTTATCTTTTCAAAAGTATTCACCTCCATTACAGCTTCCAACGCTTGGAGTGTAAGATTTTCAGGATCTGCACCTCCAAAGCAAATGAATACATTCTCTATAGGCTTTTCTTCTCTCATTTGTTTTGCGGCTTCCAGAAATGCGGGACGCAGCAACGCATATTCCAGCCCTAATGCAAATTTAGTATAAGGTTGCGCTTTGTAGTGTTCAGGAGTTATTCCAGGCGCATGGTTGATTATTACGTCGGCAAAAAATTCTCCCTCATGCAGGTCATCTATACACACAACTGTGCACTCCTGGTCTTTAAGCCTTTTTTGGTAGTCGGTTTTAAATCCGTACCCATCCAAAATTACAACAATTACCTTCGCCCTGTCGAAAAACTCCTCTTCATCAGCAATCCTTATAAAGCCAAAGCCTGCCTCCCTTATCTTTTCTTCGATGCTTTCAGGGGCTTCTTTGCAAAAAAAATCAATCTTATATTCTTCCTTCAGCATTTCAGCCAAAGCCATGCTGCGGACCAAATGGCCTAAGCCGGTTGTTGAGCCTCCATCTGCCCTGAAAAATATCTTCTCTTTCAATTTATTGTTTCCTGAATTTTATGACCACCTTCTTCAAAAAGCCCTCGCCAATAATTGCCATATGCGCCATTGTGGTATCAATAATGCAAAAATATCCTTTACCTATTTCAAGCCTGTAGGCTTGCTGCGGCTTGCTCAGCATATAATCTTTTTCAGCCTCGTAATGCCTTGTATGCTCAGCAGTTTCGTTTTTCTCAGAAAAAGCCACCACATCAGTTCCTTCCAGTGTGCAGTGTATATCAATCCAGTCTTCATGGCGCTCCATAATACCATCAAAACTACCCGTTTGGTCACTGCTCATCGCTACTACATACATAGTGTCCGAGACCTCATTTCTTCCTGCAGGAAGCACGCTCAAATCCGTTTTTTCAAGATAAGTAATAACCTCATCAAGGCCTTTGTATGCACCTCTGTAAAGATGTAAATTCGAAATCGTATTTAATATCATAATAGCTTAAGATAAAAATTCAGGAATAATTTTCCCTCCTACTGGCACATCAACTGTAAGGCTTTTTCCAAGCACAAGGCTGTCATCATAAACGCCAACGGTATTGTCAATCATCTTAAAAGCAATATCCTGCTTTTCTACCACATGTCCTTTTGGTAAAGCAGTAGCTGCTACCAGTATCTTTTGGCGGTTGCGGTAAGTAAGTTCCTTATCTTCTATCTTATCAAATTCTTCTTCAGAATATTTAAACACATCCTTGTCCAGGAAATCAAGTTTTGCTACCATACGGTTGAATTTCTCCTCTCCCATGGCCGACTGGAAATCCCATCGTTCAGCGCCTTCGTCAGTGGTGATGTGCTTTTCAAAGAAACGCGCGCCCAATATATAAGCCCATTCATTTGTAGTAACACAATGCTCATTCTCATAAGATGAATGGTCCGCGTAGCCCAGTTGCCTGTCCGGATACTTCTCCTTCAGCCATTTGATCTTACCCAGCCTCAGGTCTTCAATCTGCGATGGGAATGCCTGGAAGCCAACCATAATCACTTCAAGCTGGCTACTAAAATAGGCTATCTTCTCATCTATTTCAGACGATGTCCTTCCTCCTACACCCAGTATAACCGGTATACCAGAATTTTTGATTTCCTTCAGTATCACTTCATCATAAAAGCTAACCGAATGTATATCAATATATTTTATTTTGTATTTGTCCGATTGCAGCAAATCAAATGCCGGTACGCACAAGGGCATAAAAATGATATCAAGGCCAGATGCATTGGTATATTCAAATATCTCACGCCATTCCTGTTTCGTAAAAGTACCTTTCTTAAAGCCTTCGTACATAGAATGCTGCTGGGACATGAACGAATCATAATCAATCAGCACCTGGAATTTAACGCCCTTAGCGCCAACCCTTTTAGATGCATCTATCAGGCCTTTCATAAAATCCATCTCACCCATATGGTGAAATGCCGTTTCAGTATATAAATAGTATGACATATTATTCAATTACGGTACCGTTCTTTAATACAACTTTTGATGCCTCATCTTCCTTGGTCCTCACTGCCCCTTTGGCATTACAGTCTTTATTGATGTCTGCCAGGTGCGGGTGGGCATCCATGTAAGCTATTATTTCCCCTGATTTCATCTTGTAGGCATCCGGGCCAAGGCCTTCATAAAGGGCCTGCAGCAATTCGTGGTCTTCAGGGTAATCCAGTGCGATCCTGTAATTAGCCCTTTTCAGCGACTCATCAATTGGTAGGTTCACTACTTTAAACAGGTCGGTTTTAAGGAAGTAATACAGCCAGTATTCCGTATTGCCCGATGCTTTCAGGTCAATAACCCTTTTCATGGCATCAACCTTAAGTCCACTCAAAAATAAACCCACAGGGAGGTCATGGCATTTTACAAGGTCGGCATCTGTTTCCTTATAGGTTTTTATAACATTGCCAATAAGTTCATAAGGCAGGAATGGGCAGTCTGCCGTCATATTGATCACATAATCGAGATTGTGGAGCTGTGCTGCATCATACAGCCTTTGTATTACATCTTCTTCGCTTCCGCGGAAGCATTGAATACCTTCTTTGGCAGCAATCTCGCACAGCGGCGCATCCTGTTCATGGGTTGATGTACAAACTACGATCTCCGAAAGCTCCGGAGCAAGCTTCAGCCTGCGTATCATCCAGGTCAGATAGTTTTCGCCGTTTACTTCTTTTAGCAGCTTTAGTGGCAGTCTCGATGATTTTAGCCTTGCTGTAATTAAAAAACCTACTCTCATATATCGTAATATCCGGACCTAATCGTCCAGTTTTTCTATTAGTTTCAGTGTTTCCTGAGCTTCTGCCAGGGTTGTATTTTCGCTTTTGCGTGTGTTGATAAAGGTAATGAAATCTTTCATTTGGTCAACATACATGCGGTTTATAGAATCATTATCAAATTTAGCCTGCAATTCTGGTTCTGTACTGTCATAGGCTGTAAACCACAGTTGCTTCAAATCCCAGGAATATTTGCCCTTATCTGTAAACATTTCCGCAAGGTTCACGTTGGCAGGCGAAAGAAAATCCAGCTCAAAATTCACCCTGAAGCCTTTCTCAAATTTACAGCTGAAGAAGGCGTAATCATCGGTATCAATTTCAAGGTGCGAAACCTTATCCATAACCCCAACAACATTTTGCGGCATGCCAAACCAGTGTATCATCAGGTCAATTTCGTGCGATAGCGTCCTGGTCACACCGCCGCCTAGTTCTTTCTTGGCCGTATATTCTGTCCTGTAGTCGGCATACGGGTGCCATTTCGGGAGGTAATAAGAACGCTTAAAACCAGCCTTAAACACCTGCTCCTTACTCACAATATTATATATCAATTTGTTGAGCGGATGGAAACGCATGCAGTATGCCACCCGTATTAAATCTGTATATTGGTTTAGCGCCTGGCTGTCTTCTTCTGAATACGCTACCGGTTTTTCAATCAGCACCGGGATGCCTTTTTTAAGGAAAGGAAGTGCCGACTGTACATGCAGTGAAGTTGGGTTAGCTATCAGTACACCATCAGGTTTAAATTCCAGCGATTCTTCCACGCTGTAAAATTCCTTTATACCCGATGCTTCCTTTAATGTACCTTTTGATGTTCGCAGGGCTGCAACCTCAACACCACCTATTTCATTAAGGCATGCCAGGTGCCTCCTGCCAATCGATCCTAAACCTATGAGTACTATCTTTAGCATTTCCCTTTTTCCAGAATTTCAACAATTTCCATCGTTTCGGCATGGCTTATCAGTATTTCTTTACAATGGATGCCTTCCACAAAATGCTTAAGCGATGACCTGAAACAGGCAAAGCTGTCCACAAAACGCTTCTCTACATTGCCTTTGCTGCCATAGAAAGTAAGGGCAAGTGGCGAGGGCACTGTTCCCGTAATCCTTAGGTTAGCCAGGCAGTTTTCCCATTTCACCACCACAACCTGTATTTCGCCCTGTTTTACAGAAGTTACCGAAACCAGTTGGCCGCGGTTAGGCAGTTGTGCCAGAATGGGTTCCAGAATGTGTATGCCATAGGTTTCCCATTTTTTTACGATGGAGCCTTCCACATATTTTATTTCGCCTATGGCTTCCCTGTCAGCTTCCGTAAGTTTCAGTTCTTCCGCGTAGCGTAACGAGCTACAGGTAAATATCTGGCTGTCAAAATGCTGGGCGGCAAGCATGGCCTCACCCTCTTTCACCAATAGCGTAAACGGCTTATCTATAAAAATTGGCAGTCCCGCTTTTATGAAGGGCATAGCCATATCATAATGGTTTTCGCCATCATCACGCGCCAGCAATATCGCATCTACTTCGCCTATCATGTCTTCGGCATTATCCACCACATAGGCTATTTTGGCCGATTGGGCAATGTGTTCCGCAATTTCCCTGTCCTGTGCCCATACGTGCGTCACCTCGCCCATTTCGGTAAGGAAGGCAGCGGGGAAATCCTGCTGCTGCAGGTAATCAGGTATCACCGGGAAAGGGCAATCCTTCATATACTGCATGTCAAAACCATTAAAAATGGCGCTCCAGGAATACGGGTGCCCGTTTCCTTCGCTCATGCCCAATACACCTAATCGTAGTTTTTTCATGCTTTTGGCCAAGTGGCCGGTATGATTATGTTTTCAGGCACCTCAACTTCGTTTTTTTGAAGTGACGGCGCACCCTTTATGTCGTCCAGATTTTGCTGTAGCTGGTGTGCGTTTTCCACCCCGATGATCACTTTATCAATAAAGGGTTTTTCCAGCACATAGTTCAGCAACCTTCCCGATAGTGATGCCTCTGATTGCTGCAACTCAGCCAGGACCGGTTTGGCCGCATCAAAAAAAGCAGGCAGCGTTTCGGCATCCCTGAAGAACAACCCCTGCAAAAATGCCGAGCGAGTATGCACCTCGCAGCCTTTTCCATGAAGTTGCACCATCAGGTTTTCAAAACGGTTGTCAAGGTAATTGTAAGGTACCTGTATCAAATCCGGAATCATGCCCTTATCGAGCAATGCCTCAAGTTCTTCCGGCCTGTTCAGGGAGAAGCCGGTTTTTTTTACCAACCCTTGTGCCTTAAAGTTTTCCAGCTCTTCCCAAAGCTGCGGCTTTAGCAGCAATTCTTCAGGTCTGTGAGCCAGGTAGCCGTAAAGCGCATCCTGACCCAGATTTTTAAGGCTGGCCTTAAGCTGTGGGGCAATGGTGTCACCTTCTGCCGGTGTCATGAATTTTGACACTACAGTAAAACCCTGCACCCCGGTTGCGCCCAATACGGTTTCGGCATTTCCGTAAGCCGAAGCCGTATCCAGCGTAGTGATATTGTTTTGCAGCGCCACTGCCAGTATGCGGCTTACCTCATCCTTCGGGGTTTGTCCGCCGGTGTTGGATATGCCGTAACTAAGCCCGAACTGGACAGTGCCCAGCCCCAGCTTTTCGCTATGCGCCATAGTATGATTTTATGGTATCAATTACAAACTGCTGCTCATCATCCGTCAATGTTGGGTACATTGGCAGGCTGATGCAATGCCTGTAATATTCTTCCGATTTTGGCCTGTCGCCTTCCTTCCAGCCCATTTCGCGGTAATACGGCATCAGGTGGCAAGGTATATAGTGTATTTGTGCAAAAATCTTTTCGGTACGCAGGTGATTGTATAATCCAAGTCTGTCATCAGCCTCTATAACATACAGGTGGTACGCATGGCCTTCCACCGCACCTGATTGCCCTTTTATAAAACCAAGACCTTTAAAAGCATCTTCATAGCGTTTGGCAATCTGCCTCCTGCGCTGCACGCCTTCATCAGCCCTTTCCAGCTGGCTGGTGCCCAGTGCCGCCTGAAAATCAGTTATCCTGTAGTTGTAGCCAAGGGTTTGCATTTCCATGTACCAAAGCGGGTAGTCGCCGGTGTTTATCTCATTGCCATTGGCAAACGATACACTGTTCACGTAATTATCCTGATCCTTGGTTATGCCGTGCGTCCTCAGCATCATCAGCTTTTTATACAGTGCCTCATCGTTGGTGGTAATCATACCACCCTCGCCGCAGGCAATGTGCTTCACCGGGTGGAAAGAGAAAATGGCCAGTTCGGCAAAATTCCCGTTACCGCAGTTTTGTTGCTTGCCGGTGCTGTCAGTAAAATAACCTCCCGGTGCGTGGCAGGCATCTTCAATAATCCACAGGTTGTATTTTTCAGCCAGTTTTTTGTAGGCTTCCAAATCTACTGCACGGCCTGCAAAATCTACTGGTATAACACCCACATACGTTCCCGCAGGCGCTTCTTCCAGTAATTTCTCTACCGATTTTATGTCCAGCAGGTACGTTTCAGGGTCAATATCCCCAAAAACCACTTCGCCGCCACAGTAACGCACACAGTTAGCCGACGCAGCAAAAGTAATAGGTGTGGTAATAACCTTCTGCCCCTCTTTTACATCCAGCGCAAGCGTGCACAGGTGCAGTGCTGCAGTACCGTTAGCTACCGCCACGGCATATTTACAGCCTATATATTGTGCAAAGGCATCCTCAAATTCCTTGATGCGTGGCCCCTGGGTTAAATAATCTGATTTTAAAGCTTCAATTACCACAGCAATATCCTGCTCGGTAATGTTCTGCCTTCCGTAAGGTATTGCGTTCATCTTAGCTGAAAGTTGGGTCAACGTGTTCTTTGATAAGGCTTCTTAGTGAATCGATGGTTTCCCACTCATCGTTAGTACCAGAGTTGTAGGCAAATCCTGAAGGCACTTTCACGGCATTGAATGACTTGATGAATTCATCAAGGCTCCATTGGTGTGTGGCCGGAAGTATAGTGTAATACCTGCCCAGGTCATAAGTATAGAAAGAATCCGATGGCGTAATCATTTCCTCGTGTACTTTTTCGCCCGGCCTTATGCCTACCACTTCCTGGGTGCATTCAGGGCCGATAGCTTCTGCTACATCGGTAATTTTGTATGATGGTATCTTAGGGATAAAAATCTCGCCGCCCCATGCATGTTCCATAGCATGCATTACCATGTCAACACCGCCTTGCAGCGAAATGTTGAAACGGGTCATGTCAGGGTCGGTAATAGGCAGTTTCCCTTCTTTCCGTTTATTAATGAAAAACGGTATAACCGAACCGTTAGATCCCATAACGTTGCCATAGCGAACTACAGAAAAACGGATGGGATTCCAGCCCTTGATATTGTTGGCTGCCACAAAAAGTTTGTCTGAAGCTAATTTGGTTGCACCATACAGGTTGATTGGTGCACAGGCTTTATCAGTAGAAAGGGCTACCACATGCTCCACACCGCTTACAAGGCACGCATCAATAACATTTTGCGCACCGTGTATGTTGGTTTTTACACATTCGTCCGGGTTATATTCAGCAATCGGCACATGCTTCATTGCCGCGGCATGAATTACATAATCAATTCCCTGCATGGCACGCACAAGGCGTTCCTTGTCCCTTACATCACCAATAAAAAAGCGCATTTGCGGGTATTGGTGCTGTGGGTATTCCATAGCCATCTGAAATTGTTTCTGCTCATCCCTCGAAAAAATTACCAGCCTTTTTATGTTACTGTGATTTTTCAGGATATGGCTTGTTAATGCCTTTCCGAGCGATCCGGTACCACCGGTAATTAATATCGATTTTCCGCTAAGATCCATACCGATTATTTTTAAATTAATATCTCTGTTTATTTGTTAGTCTATTCCCTGTAATTCTACCATGCGCTTAAACGATGGCACATTTTCCACCAAGCCCCTGAAGGTATCAGTGTGTACTATCTCGCCGTCTTTCATATACACAATCCTGTCGGCATCCTTTATGGTCGAAAGCCTGTGTGCTACAATGAGTATGGTATATTTGCCTTTCAGCTGTTCAATATTGTCCTGTATGGCGCGTTCGGTTTCTGAGTCCAGTGCCGATGTTGCCTCATCCAGTATCAATATGTCAATATCCTTATAAAGTTCACGCGCTATTGATATGCGCTGTTTTTGCCCGCCGCTTAGGTTTACGCCGCTGTTGCCCAGCTCTGCATTTTCCCTGTCGGGGTGATTGTTCATAAAATCAGACAGTGATGCCCTCTTAACAGCATCTTCAAAACGTGCTTTGTTCTCTGCCGTAGGCTTATCCCAAAACGTAACGTTGTTGAACAATGTATCGTTAAATATCACCGGGTCCTGCGTTATGTAGCCTACCCTTTGCTGGTAGCTGGTTACATTAATATCCTGCCTGTTTTTACCGTCAATATAAATAGCGCCTTCATCTGTTTTGAAAAGGCCTGCAAGCATGTTTACTATGGTAGTTTTGCCACTGCCGCTTTCCCCTACAAAAGCAACCGATTCATTCTTAGCTACCGTAAGGTTAATGTTTTTAAGTATCGGTTTCTCCTTATAGGCAAAGGTTACATCTTTTAGCTGTAAAGATGTACTAAACGATGTCACTTCCTCCCTGCCCTGTTTTTCCACATTCGCTTTCAGCATTTTGGTAAATTCTGTCATATTAGCCAAAGAACCTACGTTGGCAAGGAAGTAATTGTAAGCCGTCTGCATGCCCATAAGTGCGGCCAGCGCACGGTAAAAGAATAGCAAGCTCATCAATATAGGTCCAAGCGGAGAGTCCAATATTGTTGTTTGTATGTAAATAACAAGGCACACTACCGATATGATAAGCGGCTCGCGCGATCCTTTTACAATAGCCGAAAGGATGCCTATTTTGCGGTTGTTGCCCTCAATCTTGTCAACGCCCTCCACCAGCTTTTTGCCATACGCATTAAGCGATCCGGTTGCCTTGAGGTATTTGTAGTTGGCTACATGCTGTATAATGAGCCCCTGGAAAGAGTTGGCATAAGCCGTAAGCTTTACCGAAGCGCCCTTTGTTTTCTTAAAAATGGTTTTATACACCAGGTTAGAGGCAAGCCCGCCAACGCCTACCAATAGTGCAAACTGTGCATCTACCGTAAAGGCAAAAGCCATGTACACCGCCACCATTACTGCCTGTTGGAATGCCAGGAAATAAGATGCATAGGCACGCGATATCCTGTCAACCTCTCCGGTAAGGGAGTTCTGTATCTGCCCTACGTCTGACAGTACAAAGGTTTTATAGTTGAGATTGTTGATGCCTGAAATGTAATTGAGGCGTATTTTTTTGATAAAGAACTGCTGTAGCCTTACCTGGTAAAAACCTTCCAGCATTACTGCAAGGCCTTTCAGCACAAAGAAAAAGCACATAAATATAAGCACCGTCACCAGGTTGATGCCGATACCCATACCTTGTATAGCCTCAACTACCACACCCAGCTTACCCAGGCTTGCAGGATCTACTCCCTTACTGGCAGGGTCAACCATGCCCAATAGCGGCAGGAACATACTAAGCCCTAAGCCATCAAGCAGGCCCACCAATATTGTCAGCCCTACAGAAATAAGTACCCTGTAGCGCAAATGGCTATAAAAGAAGCTGAAATTGCCGAGGTAGTTTTTTACTACTTTTTTAAGTTTGCTCAAGGTCGCCGTTCTCAAAAAAACTTATTCTCCCTGCATGTATACCGAGTGCCCGGTGTGTATCAGCTGAAGGTCCTTCTTAAATAAAGCCACATCAGCGTGAACCATTTCCTGTACCAGCATAGGCAGGTCATACTTAGGCTGCCAGCCCAGCTTTGTTTTTGATTTTGTAGGGTCGCCTATAAGCAGGTCCACCTCCGTAGGGCGGAAATACCTTGGGTCGATGCTTACCAACACACTGCCCATCTGCGGCGTTTGTATGTCTTTGCCTTCAAAGCCTTTTATCACGTTGCTGTACACTTCCTGGTCAATGCTGTCCAGTATGCCCACCTCATCAACGCCTTCACCTTCAAAACGCATCTTAAAGCCTATTTCGGCAAATGCCATCTTTATAAAATCACGCACTGTAGTAGTAATACCGGTTGCTATAACATAATCTTCCGGTGTGTCCTGCTGCAATATCCTCCACATGGCTTCTACATAATCCTTGGCATGGCCCCAGTCCCTCTTGGCGTCAATATTACCCATAAAGAGTTTCTTCTCCAACCCAAGGCCTATTTTGGCAACCGCGCGGGTAATTTTCCTGGTCACGAAAGTCTCTCCCCTTAGCGGCGACTCGTGGTTAAATAAAATACCGTTGCAGGCAAACATATTATATGCCTCGCGGTAGTTTACCGTAATCCAGTACGCATACATTTTGGCTACAGCATAAGGAGAACGAGGGTAGAACGGCGTTGATTCACTTTGCGGCACCGCCTGCACCAAACCATACAGTTCAGATGTACTGGCCTGGTATATGCGTGTTTTCTTTTCCATACCCAACAGCCTTACCGCCTCCAGGATGCGCAGTGTGCCTATCCCGTCAGCATTAGCAGTATATTCAGGGGTATCAAAACTTACCTTAACGTGGCTCATAGCGGCCAGGTTATAAATTTCATCCGGCTGCGTTTCCTGGATAATGCGGGTAAGGTTCATAGAATCGGTCATGTCCCCAAAGTGCAGCTTTATGCGCGGGTTGCTTTCATGCGGATCCTGGTACAGGTGATCTATCCTGTTGGTATTGAAAAGAGATGACCTCCTTTTAACGCCGTGTACCATGTATCCTTTTTCCAGTAGCAATTCGGCAAGATATGCCCCATCCTGTCCTGTTATACCTGTAATAAGTGCTGTCTTCATATATATTTGTTATATCTTAACTTCTTTAATTGAATTGTGGTTTTCAAGGAACCAACTGTAAGTATTGGTTATGCCCTCAAGCAGTCCTGTCTTATGTTTCCAGCCCAGGCTGTGCATTTTAGATATGTCCATCAGCTTGCGTGGCGTGCCGTCCGGCTTACTGCTGTCCCAAACTATTTCGCCTTCGTGGCCTACAGCTTTCTGTATCGTTTCGGCCAGTTCCCTTATAGTAAGGTCTTCACCGGTACCCACGTTATACAGGTGCTCCGGCAATTTATTTTCAAGGGCATACAATACTCCTTGTGCCATGTCATCCACATGAAGGAACTCGCGCATTGGCGTTCCGCTGCCCCAAAGGGTTACCGGTGCGTTGCCGTTTTCCTTAGCATCGTGGAATTTGCGTATCATGGCCGGCAATACATGCGATGTCTGCAAATCAAAATTATCAAACGGGCCGTACAGGTTGGTTGGCATAAGGCTCACATAGTCCTTGCCGTATTGTTTCCTTATGGCTTCGCAAAGCTTCACTCCCGATATTTTGGCTATGGCATACCACTCATTGGTGGGCTCCAGCGGGCCGGTAAGCAGGTATTCTTCCTTTAGCGGCTGTGGTGCCATTTTTGGGTAAATGCACGAGCTGCCTAAAAATATAAACTTCTTCAGGTCCACATGCAGGGATGCTTCAATCAGGTTATTCTGTATCAGCATATTATCCATAAGGAACTGGTACGGGTAGTTGTTGTTAGCAAGGATACCGCCTACTTTGGCAGCCGCGTCAATAATAACATCCGGCTGTTCAGCCAGTACCATGTCCTTAACCGCCTGCTGGCTCCTAAGGTCAAGCTCCTTACTCCCGAAGCCTATTAGGTTAGTGTATCCGGCAGCCTCCAGCGCACGCCAAACCGCGCTACCTACCATGCCTTTGTGGCCTGCAATATATATTTTACTGTTCTTATCCATTTAGTTCAATAAGTGTGAATTTGCCTGCTCCAGCAGTGCATATATTTTCTTTACATCCTGAGAGTTGTCCTTGTTCAGGATAAGGTTGGCATCATCGGTCCTGATAAAGATAGTGTTCTTCAAACCCAAGAAAACCGTATACTTATCAGTACCTATTATCATGTTGCCGTCATCATCAACCGTGTGGCCTATTTCCCTAAGGTAATCGTAGATTGATTCAAACGATCCAAGGTCGCTCCAGTCAAAAGATGCCGGTATCACCTTAATCTTCTTGCTGCGTTCCATCACGGCATAGTCAACGCTTTGCGATGGTATCTGTAAAGACAGGTTAAGATCCAGCACCCTGTTCTTTTTATTATCCCATGCCCTTTTAGAAGCTTCGTAAATTTCAGGCTCATACAGCTTCAGTTCTTCCAGGAACACCCCTGCCTTAAAGCAAAACATGCCACTGTTCCACAAAAACCTTCCTGATTCAACAAACTCCTTAGCGGTTTCAAAATCCGGCTTTTCGCGGAAAGCAACTACATTATTGCCTGAGTATTCTATGTACCCATAACCGGTTTCCGGCCTTGTAGGATTGATACCGAAGGTTACTATGCTCCCTTGCCTGGCCAGCTCTACCGCATCCAGTATGGTTTTCTTATACCCCTCAATACCGTTGATGATATGGTCTGATGGTGTGATGATTAAAATATCTTCAGGGTTGGCTTCAAATGCTGCAAAGGCTATAGCAGCAGCAGTATTGCGCGGCGTAGATTCTACAATTTCATGAAAATGGTGAAGGCCGGCATTGCGCAACGCCTGTACTGATAAGCTTCTGTTATCGGTATTACCTACTACAATAACATCGCTTGCAATGCCCAGGTTACGCTCCACGGTCATCTCAAATAATGATTTGCCGTTAAAAAGCGTAAGGTATTGCTTGGGTTTGCTCTTACGGGACAGTGGCCATAAACGGCTGCCTACCCCACCTGTCAGCACAACATGTAAAATACTGCTCATAATAAGTTGTCTTTTATCATTTTTAAATTTAGACAGGTAATTTACTATACTTTAAGGTTAAAATAATCCCAACAGAAGCTATAATTAACCTTATGTTATTACTGTTTATTTCCTGCACAATACCGGTATGGTTCTTAAAAGGCCCTTCGGTAATTTCTATCTCATCACCTTTGTGCAGGTTCTCAATTTCAATATCGCTATAATCGGTTGCCAGCCATTTTTTTATGGCAATAATCTCTTCTTCTTTCACTATTGCCGGCTTGCCCAGCCAATACAGGTATCGCACCACGCCTTTGGCATTAAAAACCGTTTCACGCAAATGCTCTTCTAGGTTTACAAACACATAAGAACTGAACAGTGGCATCTCTACCTTTTTTTTGCGATCACTCCATTGCTGCAGGCGAACTACCAGTGGGCAGTACACCTCAATGCCCATGGTCGCCAGCTGGGCAGCCACTTTTTTTTCAGCTCGGGGGTTGGTGTATAAAACATACCAGGGCATACATTCTCATTTTTATCGGCCGCTCACTTCATAGCTTCGCCCCGTCAGTCCCATCCACGTTGTGGGCCAACAATTCTTATAATCTATTTTACTTCATGACAAACAGGTAATTATGCAAATTAGTGAGCTTTGCCCACACCGCAAAATACAAATCCCGTTTTCATTAATTTTTCAGCATCCAATACGTTCCTGCCATCAAAAACAAAGGCAGGCTTTTTCATATTGTCGTATATCTTTTGCCAGTCATAATTCCTGAACTCATCCCACTCAGTAAGCACCGCAATAGCGTGTGCATCTTTGCAGGCCTCATACGGGTCAGCATAACCGGTAAGGCCGTTGTTATTTTCTTCAGCAGTCCTTGTCTCCAGGTAGTTCAAATCTTTCAGCATAGCATCTTCCTGTACTTTAGGATCGTAAACTGCTATGCTGGCCTGTTCTTTCAACAGGTCATCCGCCACATAAATTGCAGCCGATTCACGTGTATCGTTAGTATCTTTCTTAAATGCCCATCCCAGGAAAGTAATTTTTTTGCCTGATACCGTATTGTAAAGCGTTTTCACGATGTTCGATGCAAAACGCCTTTTCTGGTGGTCGTTCATAATGATTACCTGCTCCCAGTAATCAGCTACCTCATCAAGGCCGTACGACTTGGCAATGTACACCAGGTTAAGAATGTCTTTCTGGAAGCATGAGCCGCCAAACCCTACCGATGCCTTAAGGAATTTAGGCCCTATGCGGCTATCGGTACCTATGGCACGTGCCACTTCGTTAACATCAGCGCCTGTCCTTTCACAAAGTTCCGACATAGCGTTTATTGATGAAACCCTTTGTGCCAAAAATGCATTGGCTGTAAGCTTGGAAAGCTCTGATGACCATACGTTGGTAGTAAGTATACGGTCTTTAGGTATCCAGTTGGCATATACTTCAACCAGCGCCTGCATAGCTTCTTTGCCGCCTTCGTTGGTTTCGCCGCCTATAAGTACACGGTCCGGGTTCAGCAGGTCTTCCACTGCTGTACCTTCCGCTAAAAATTCAGGGTTAGAAAGTATCTGGAACTTCACGCCGTTTCCGGTATTGTCCAATATGCTCCTTACCGCTTCGGCTGTCCTTACCGGCAGGGTCGATTTTTCTACTACAATCTTATCCGTCTTGGCTACAGCGGCAATCTGCCTTGCGCAAAGCTCAATATATTTAAGGTCAGCCGCCATGCCTTTACCAACACCGTAGGTTTTGGTAGGCGTGTTTACCGATATGAATATCATTTCAGCCTCCTCAATGGCTTTTTCCACTTCCGTAGAAAAGAAAAGGTTCCTGCCCCTGGCCGATGCAACAATCTGGTCCAGTCCCGGCTCATACACCGGCAACTTGGTTAGGTCTTCATCATTCCAGGCCGCAATCCTCTCTTTGTTAAGGTCCACAATAGTTACCTTAATGTCAGGGCATTTATGCGCTATGACCGCCATGGTGGGACCACCTACATAACCTGCGCCTATACAGCATATATTTTTAATTTTCATTGTATGTATAGTAGTGCCGCAACAGGTTTTACAGCCTGCCGTCAGCTTTTGTTCCTAAAATACCTTTTACATCATACACGATGCTCTTCTCCTTGCGTAGGCTTCCAAAATCAAGCTCTGCAAATTCCTTGTGCGCTACGCCTAAAACTATAGCGTCAAATTTTTCGCCCGGCAACTCATTCACCGTTTCAAGGCTATATTCGTGCTTCACTTCGGCAGGGCTGGCCCAAGGGTCGTATATCGTCACCTCAATACCATATTCTTTAAGCGCTTTTATTACATCTACAATTTTGGTATTGCGCACATCAGGGCAGTTTTCCTTAAAGGTAATGCCCAGCATCAAAATTTTTGAGCCGTTTACAATCACACCACGCTTTATCATTAGCTTTACTACTTGTGATGCCACATATTCGCCCATGCTGTCGTTAAGCCTGCGCCCGGCAAGTATAATTTCCGGGTGATAGCCCACTTCCTGGGCTTTTTGTGCCAGGTAGTAAGGGTCAACACCTATACAGTGGCCACCTACCAATCCCGGTTTAAACGGAAGGAAATTCCATTTGGTGCCTGCCGCTTCCAGCACTGCGTGCGTATCAATATCCATGCAGTTGAATATCTTGGAAAGTTCATTTACAAATGCAATGTTGATATCGCGCTGTGAGTTTTCAATCACTTTGGCAGCCTCGGCAACTTTAATAGTTGGGGCAAGGTGCGTACCGGCTGTAATAACCGATTTATATAGTTCGTTTACCTTTTGGCCTACTTCAGGAGTAGAGCCTGCGGTAACTTTCAATATTTTTTCAACTGTGTGTTCCTTATCGCCCGGGTTAATCCTTTCCGGCGAATAGCCCGCAAAGAAATCCTCATTAAACTTCAGTCCACTGATGCGCTCCAGTACCGGCACACACTCGTCTTCCGTCACACCAGGGTACACAGTAGATTCATATACAACAATATCACCTTTCTTCAGCACTTTGGCAACCGTTTCGCTTGATTTGTACAGTGGTGTCAGGTCAGGCCTGTTGTTCTTGTCCACCGGTGTAGGAACGGTTACAACATAATAAGTACAATCCTTAATATCTTCAAGGCTGGTAGAGCAGTAAAGGCCATTTCCTGTAGCTGATGCCGATTGTACCAGTACTGACTGAAGAAGATCATCTTCCACCTCAAGGGTACTGTCCTTACCGGAATTAAGTTCATCAACACGGGCCTGATTAATGTCAAAGCCCACAACAGGATACTTAGTAGCAAAAAGCCTTGCCAGCGGCAAGCCTACATATCCTAATCCAATTACTGCTATTTTCATTGTATAGTAAGTTGTTTATTTTGTTATTTTAAATTTTCCCAGTACCACTCCACTGCTTGTTCCAGGCCTTGTGAAAGTGAAAACTGCGGATTATAGCCCAGCAATTCCTTTGCCTTATCAATACTGGCAAGTGAGTGTGGTATATCGCCTGCCCGGGTTGGCCCGTGCTGCACATCAACCCCTGAAATTTTGGCGTCGAAATTAGACAAATATTGCTTAAGGTATTTTACTAAATCATTAAGTGTGGTACGGTCGCCAAAGGCTGTATTATAAACCGTATTTACAGCCTGCGGGTTAGTGGTAGTCATAGCAAGCTCATTCATGTGTATTACATTATCAATGTAGGTAAAATCACGTGAATAGTTGCCGTCGCCGTTTATCACAGGGCTTTCATGCTTCATGAACTGCATTACAAATTTAGGTATCACCGCGGCATATGCTCCATTAGGATCCTGGCGCCTGCCAAATACGTTAAAGTACCTAAGCCCTATAGTTTCAATACCGTAGGTTTTACTAAACACATCGGCATACAGCTCATTTACATATTTTGTAATAGCATAGGGAGATAAGGGCCTGCCTATCTTATCCTCTACTTTTGGTAATGCTTCCGAATCCCCGTAAGTTGACGAACTGGCTGCATACACAAAACGCTTAACGCCCGCATCACGCGCAGCAATAAGCATGTTCAGGAATCCGCCCACGTTAACATCGTTGCTTGTGGCAGGGTCTTTTATGGAGCGTGGCACCGAGCCTAATGCCGCCTGGTGCAATACATAATCAGCGCCGGCTACTGCTTTTTCGCAGTCAGCAAGGTTGCGTATGTCGCCCTCTATGAGTGTAAAGTTGCTGTTGGAAGAGTGTTGCTCAATGTTTTTGCGGTGGCCGGTGGCAAAATTATCAAGGCATACTACCTTGTAGCCTTTTCCTAAAAAATAGTCACACAAGTTTGAGCCTATGAATCCTGCGCCGCCGGTTATAAGGATTCGTTTCTGGGAATAGTCCTCCATCAAATTTCAGAAGTAATTTTAAACATCAAGCCACACTATTAAGTTGCAAATATAGATAACTATATCGGAAGTTAACAGTTTTTGTAAGGTTCATTACATTTTTCTTATTATTTCAATAAAAATGTTCCGTTATTAAAAATTAACGATTGCATCAAATAAAACACCACGGTTTTCGTAAACTCCTAAGTGTTTTATTTAAAGATGTTTAGCGCAAAATCAATTAACTTTGCTTTAACAGGATTAATGATTTGTCAGCGCTTTTTCAAATGGCACCCTGTGGATAATGCTTCGCCCAAGTGTAACCTCATCGGCAAATTCCAGCTCATCGCCCACGGCTATGCCACGCGCTATGGCAGACATTATAATACCCATATCCTTAACCTGCCTGTAAATATAAAAATTGGTGGTATCGCCTTCCATGGTAGAACTAAGGGCAAATATCAGCTCCTTTACACCGCCTGCCTTCACCTTATCTACCAATGAGCCTATGGTAAGCTGGCTTGGGCCTATACCATCAATTGGCGATATTTTGCCGCCCAGCACATGGTAAACACCTTTAAAAAAACCGGTATTTTCAATAGCCATTACATCGCGCACATCTTCCACCACGCATATCAATGATTTGTCGCGGCCCGGGCTGGCACATATTTCGCACACTTCTACATCGGCTATATTGTGGCATTCCCTGCAAAAGCGTATATCATCGCGCATGCTTTGCAGTGCCTGTGCCAGCTGCAGTGTTTGTTCTGATGGTTGCCTTAGCAGGTGCAGCGCCAGTCGCAATGCCGTCCTTTTCCCAATCCCCGGCAGCTGCGATATTTCAGCCACCGCCCTTTCCAATAACTTTGAAGACATTTCCATAACGCAAATGTACTAAACAACAACCTATTGTACCATGCCATGCCTGGCTGATTTTAGTTAAAATGCAGGTGCCATAAAAAAGCCGTGCGCGTAGCAGTTTTACAATATTTTTTATTTGCTTTGTAAATCAAACCAACACTATGACCCCGCTAACCATATTATTAATAATACTTGTTTACTTCGGTGTGCTTATCCTTATCTCAAGGCTGGTAAGCAAAAAAGACAGCAGTAACGATACTTTTTTTAAAGCCAACAAAAACTCAAAGTGGTACCTGGTGGCCTTCGGGATGATAGGCACTGCCCTGTCGGGAGTCACCTTCATATCGGTTCCCGGCGAGGTGGGTGCTGCCAGCGGGGCGCAGTTCAAGTACTTCCAGTTCATACTGGGTAACGCCATCGGCTTCATCATTATAGCCAAAGTGCTGCTGCCACTGTATTACCGTTTGAATCTTACCTCTATATACAGCTATATAGAAGGCCGTATGGGTTATTACAGCTACAAAACATCAGCCATGATTTTCCTCATCAGCAGGACTATAGGCTCGGCATTCCGGCTGTATCTGGTAGTTTTGGTTTTGCAACGCTATGTATTTGAGGCTTTCGGTATTCCATTCTGGGCAACCGTACTTATTTCATTATTATTGATATTCGCCTACACCTATAAAGGCGGCCTGAAAACCATCATCATTACCGATACGTTGCAGACATTTTTCCTGGTATCATCGGTGTTCCTTACCATCTATTTTATTTGCGACAGCCTTGGGCTGAGCATTCCGCAGGCATTTGAAACGGTGAAAGAAAGCGGCTATTCCAAAATATTTTTCTGGGAAGATTTCATCGGCAGCAAATTTCACTTTGTGAAGCAGATACTTGGCGGCATTTTTGTAACCATAGCCATGGTGGGGCTGGACCAGGACCTGATGCAGAAAAACCTGAGCTGCAAAAACATAGGCGAAGCACAAAAAAACATGTTCACCTTTACAGGCATATTTGTAATCATCAACCTGTTTTTTTTGGGTGTGGGCGCATTGCTTTACATCTATGCTGAAAATAACGGCATCGCCGTACCAAAAGTGAATGATGTGGCACGTACCGACCTGCTTTTCCCGGAAATAGCGTTTCATCATCTTGCAATAATACCATCGGTAATATTCCTGTTGGGTCTTACAGCTGCTACTTTTGCCACTACCGATTCGGCTCTTACAGCGCTCACAACCTCATTCTGTGTTGATTTTCTGGGGATGGATAAAGAAGAGAACCTGAAAAAAACCAGCAATGTAAGGACAAGACATTTCGTACACATCTCCTTCTCACTAGCTATGTTCTTGGTAATAATCCTGTTCAATTACCTGAATAACGACTCAGTTGTCAGCATGATTTTCCGCATTGCAGGCTATACCTATGGGCCGTTGCTTGGGCTTTACAGCTTTGGCTTGTTTATGAAGCACCTGCACGTTCGCGACAAGCTGGTGCCTTTTATATGCATCGCATCACCATTGCTCACTTACCTTGTAAGCGAAAACTCAGCAAAACTTTTCGGCGGTTACGTGTTTGATAACGAGCTTATCATCGTCAACGGATTTATAACCTTCCTGCTGCTGCTTGCCACATCTAAAAAACAGGAAGCTAATAATGATTTACTGAAAGCATAACCAGCGTGCAGGCCACTTCAACCTCAATGCCGTTTTCCTTGAGTATGGAGTACAGCTCCGGGTTTTCAGTACCGGGGTTGAACACTACCCGCTTTGGGTTTAGGCCCACTATGTAATCATAATATTGCTTTTGGTTCATGGGGTTCAGGTACAGGGTTACGGTATCAACCCCATCAAACTGCACGTGTTCTTTTTCAATCTTTACGCCATCCAGGTCATCTGCTTTTTTGCCTATTGCCACTACAGGATGCCCAAAGCGTTGCAGCATTTTTATAGCTTTGTAGGCATATCTGGTTGGCTCGGTTGACGCACCCATTACCAGTGTTTTTTTTTGCGTAGCCATAATTATAATGTTTTATATAAAGGTAGCCAATACAAAGCCGTAAAGCTATAGTTTTAGTGTATTGCTAACATTCTCACTCTTTGTATTCATAGTCTGCCGGCAGCATATCACCGGCTTTTAAATCGGATATATGCCCACCAAACATCACCTCATTTATAGGAAAATACAGCCCGAAGCTATCAACATAAAAAACACCTTTATTAAGCACAAAAACCGATTGGTCTTTTCCTTTATATAAAACGTTATACCGTATAGGCACCTGTACTTTTTTTGTTTCCGGCAGGATGCCGGGTTTTCCTGTTTCCGTTATGGTTGCGCCATTTTCTTCAAATGCCTTTGCAGTTACCTTTTTTACATTCAGCGTATCGGTCACCGTAAAATGTTTATGAGGGCTGGCCGGGAAATTATTTACATACAAACCAAAACCTTGATTGTGCCAATCCTGTGAGGCTATTGTTTTCATTAAATGCGTAGCCGAGCCCAGGTATGCATTTTTCCGTTTCTTATCTGCTGAACCATTCTTAGAAAGGTCTTTAAAAAAAGTGGTCCCTGCAAAAATGCTGCCATCTACATAGGCTTTTTCAAGGCTCTTTGCACGGTATTGTACCCCGAAAGCCACAAGGTCAAACTGTACATCATATTCCAGCTTTTTGTTTTTTATCCGTAATGGCTTTTTAGCCTCGGCGCGTAGTGTAAATGTATTGCTGTCATAATACAGCCTTATATCGTCTTCATTCTCAATTTTACAGGACGATGCTACTGATGATGTTCCTAAAAAATGTTCCCTGAAAGCCCTTAACATCTGCTTTCGGGTAAATGTAGTTTTGGCATCAATCACTACTTCCTGCATTTCCAGGGCATCTTCTTCCAAAATTATTTTTATGGGATTGCCGTATTGAAAAGGGTCTTCAACACGAGCTGTTTTAAAACCTATAAAACTGGCTACCAGTGTACCGGTATTGCGGTTGCCTGTATTTAGCACAAAATAGCCTTTTTCATCAGTATCTGCTGAAAAGGTGGTGCCATCAAGATACACGAAGGCACCGGGCAGCGGCTCGCCCCCTTTATCATAAATATAGCCTGTTACCTGCTGGGCTTGGGCTGCCATCCCCAAAAGGAACAGCAGGGCAATGTAGGTGTGTTTCATTTTGTTTTTTGATTGAAACGTAAATATAAAAAAATACCCACAGATATCGTCTGTGGGTATGTACATAAAAAATAGGTTTATTTACTTGTAGCCCTGCGAAACGCTTACACCAAAGGCCAGTATATTAGGCAGGTACTCATTAGGAAATTGGTTCTGTACCGTGATTTTGTAAGTGCCCTTTTCCATTTTAGAACCTTCTTTTATAATTGTTGTATAATCGCAGATGTCTCCTGCACAGTCCGAAAGGCTTTCGCCGGATGCATCTTTGAGCTGCATGTTTACATAAATATTTTCTGTTTCGCCCGATGGGTGCGTTATAGTTACCGAAAGCGGTACGGTATCATACTGCGGGTCTATAACGTGCGAAAAATGCAGTTCCACCTCAGCCATATCTACATCTTTCTTCAGTTTCAGGGTAAAGGTTTTTACTTCGTTTTTAGGCCATCTGTTATTTGCAAACTCCTTTATGGTATCGGTATACAAAGTAGTTTTTTTGCAGGAAAATAAAACTGCCAGGCACAGGAAGAGAAAAATTTTTTTCATAGATAGCTAAGGTTTGTGGTTAAGTACTATTTCACATTTGTAGATAATTATTGAATTCTGAAAACGATTTCGTGATTGTATCAAATTTACAAAAAAATTAACACAATAATCATTCACCTCTGTAAAATAACTGTTTACCTCATTTATTATTTGCAATAATAGCCAACGCTTACCTTTGGGTAAATTTACATGGGCTGCCATGTTGGTTAGATTTATATTGATTGGTTATTGTTTTACAGTAAAAAGCGGGACGCACACACATCCCGCTTTTTTAATTTATATGGATGTGGTTTTTAAATATTTCCTCTTATATTTATATCATAAATCATAGCCGATGGACTTATTCATTTACATTTTTGTAGCGCTTTTTTCTGTTATTAACCCACTGGGAGCCATACCCATTTTTGTTGGCCTTACACAGGATGATTCCAAAACCGAGCGTCAGCGTATTTCGTTGTGGACAGCTGTAAATGTTTTCATCATTATGCTTATTTCCTTTTTTGCAGGGCAGTATGTACTGGCCTTCTTCGGGATAAGTATTGATGCACTGCGTATTGCGGGCGGCTTCATCATTGTCAATTCCGGCTTTGCGTTGCTTAACCGAAAATTCAGCAAAGGCCGCGGCGTAAACAAAGAGGTGGAAAGCGATGCCCAAAAACGAAATGATATTGCCCTGAGCCCACTGGCCATACCTATGCTGGCCGGCCCTGGTTCCATATCACTGCTCATAGCCATGTACCAGGATTACAAGCTTATAGAACAGCAAATTATTGCCTGCTGCTCTATGCTGGCTGTGGCTTTGGTTATTTTCGGCATACTGCGCAGCGCACACTACCTGTCCCGAATTTTGGGAGCATCGGGCATTGTGGCTATTTCCAGGATTATAGGGTTCATTGTAATTGCCATAGGCATACAATACATTGCCAGTTCGGTAGTGAATATTGTGGAAAGCATCAACTTCGGATAAAAAAAAGCTGCCTTTGAATAAAGACAGCCGGCAAATATGTAACCAAACAAACTATGAGAATAATCCCGCCAGGGATTACACAAATATACAAATACTCTACTTAAATGATAGGGTATTATGTAAAAATTATATGCCGGACATATCAGCCAGGGTTTTGTGCTGCAAAAGATTAAGGGTATTATCGCGCACCTGCGCCAGGAAATGGTTCAGTTCGCAGGCTTTTTCGTCCTTGCAGTCATCGCATTTCTGGTAAAAGTTAAGGCTCACGCAGGGCAACATAGCTATAGGGCCATCCAGCACGCGCAGCAATGTAGCCACAGTAACATCAGCCGGTGGTTTCATCAGGTAGTAGCCGCCGCCTTTCCCTTTTTTAGAACCCAATATGCCAAACTTTTTCAGGTCGAGCAATATGGCTTCCAAAAATTTTTTGGGTATGCTTTCATTCGCCGAAATATCAGATATCAAAACAGGCACTGACATATCCTGCTTAGCAATATATATCAGTGCCTTTAATCCATATTTCGTACGCCTTGAAAGCATCTATTGTTTTTTAAGCAGAAATACCTCCGCCATCATGCAGCGTGCGCTCCCGCCACCGCAGGCCTCAATGGTATCCAGGTTAGCACTAAGTATTTCGGTGTGTTTTTCAATCTTTGCAACCTGGTCAGCGGTAAGCGCCTGTTTTGCCGCATCACTCATTACAAGGTAGCTTTTGTTACTGGCGCCGTTTACCTGCAGCATATTACCTGCAAAGTGGTTAAGCTGGGCTTCGGTAAGCAAAATAACTTCCTTGCCATCTTCCTTCAGGCTTTCCAGCACCATTTTTCGCTCTTTCTTATCGTCAATGCAATCAGCGCATATCACGGCAAAAGTTTCGCCTATGCACATCATTACATTGGTGTGGTATATGTGCTTCCGCTCGCCATTAACGGTTTGGAATGCCTCAAATATAATCGGGGTCATTTCAAAGTCCTCGCAATACTCAATCACCAGTTCTTCCTCAGCACGTGGCGAAAGCGCACAGTAGGCTTTATGGTTGGCCCTGTCCAGCACCAGGCTGCCGGTACCTTCTAAAAATATGTTATCTTCTTCAGCCGAAGTATAATCTACTATATTTTCAATGTGGAAGCCTTTATCTTCCAGCAGGTCTAAAATATCCTCACGCCTTTCCAGCCTGCGGTTTTCGGCAAACATAGGGTATAGCGCCACATCGCCATTTTCATGAAAGGACACCCAGTTGTTAGGAAATACCGAATCAGGTGTATCCGGGTCAACCGTGCTGTCAACCACAATTACGTTTACACCCACTGCCTTCAGCTTCTCCACAAAAGCATCAAATTCCTGCTGGGCTTTGGCATTAACTGTGGCCGGCACCAGGTTGTCCAGCACTTTTTGGTAATAGTTGTTTACGGCGGTCTGCTCATTCATCCTGAAAGCCACCGGGCGTATCATCAATATAGTATCTGTAATCTGTTTCATCGTTGTAAAAATTAATCCCTTAGCAAAGGTAATGTTGAGCAGCGCAGCAATCCTTCCTGCTTTGATATTTCGGCATACGGCACTTCCTCCACAATAAAGTCACGATCCAGCAGCCAGTTCTTCAGCCTGCCGAAGTTCTTTTCAATCACCACTACATTGTCATCAATCGAAAAGAAATTGGAGGTCATATTGTACATCTCTTCACGCTCTATATGGAAAAGGTTATCATACCCAAACAAGTTTACAAGGTACAAATAATCTGCCTCATCACGGAAACCGCCTTTGTAAATCACGCCTTTGTCTTTCCCTACCGGCTGAAAGCAGCAATCCAGGTGCAGCGCGTTATCCCTTGGCTCTATCCTTGATTTCACCAGGTCAAACTCCCTCACTATTTTGTGCGGGAACATCTGTTTTATATATTCCACACCCTGCATGTTGGTACGTGCGGTAATATAATCTTTGTAATCGCGGCCTTTGTAAGTACCTATAAAAATATGGTCGTTCCACAGTATTACGTCGCCACCTTCAATATGTACTTCTTCCGGCGGTCGCACCACTTTGGCAGGGTTCATCTTGTCAATAACGTATTGTATAGCATCCAACTCACGTTCCCTGTCGGGCAATATGTTGGCTTTTATAAAAATATCATCGATAACAAAACCAATATCACGGCTGAAAATCTGGTTATAATCCTGAATTATTTCCGGACGATATACCTCTACGCCGTATTTTTTAAAAACAGCATCCAGCGCTTCCATCTCCTCCACCATATCATCTTCGGTAGGATAGGTTCCCGCTATGATATGCTCCAGCGATTTAGGATCATATGCTTCGTGCACTTCAGGTGTCGGGCCATTGCTTTTAGCCGTTCCCAGTATTACCGCCCTAAGTCGGGAAGTTTCGTTTTTTACATTTAATTGCAGCATGCTTTTCAGGCTTTTGGCAAATATAGAAAATGCCCCCGATATACACGATTTATAATTGAAATTGTTTAAAATTTGTGAATATCTCAAAAATAGTAGCCAAAACTACCTTTCAATTAAATATAGAATAATATTTACATATAAAAAATCCCGGTTATAAACCGGGATTTGATAATTGATATGATTTTGATTATCGTGCGTCAACAGATTTAAAATTCCTAAGCGGCGCACCGGTATATATCTGGCGAGGGCGGCCTATCGGCTCCTTGTTCACGCGCATTTCTTTCCATTGTGCTATCCAGCCCGGAAGGCGGCCTATGGCGAACAATACCGTAAACATTTCGGTTGGTATGCCCAGCGCCCTGTAGATGATACCTGAGTAGAAATCTACATTAGGGTACAGGTTACGTGACTTGAAGTATTCATCCTGCAGCGCGGCTTCTTCCAGTTGTTTGGCAATTTTAAGCACAGGGTCGTCAACACCAAGGGTTGAAAGCACTTCGTCAGCCGCTTTTTTGATGATTTTGGCACGGGGGTCAAAGTTTTTGTACACCCTGTGGCCAAAGCCCATTAGGCGGAAAGGATCGTTCTTATCCTTAGCCTTGGCAAGATATTTTTCAGAGTCGCCACCGTCTTTTTGTATCTCTTCAAGCATTTCAAGCACCGCCTGGTTAGCGCCGCCGTGCAGCGGGCCCCAAAGTGCTGATACGCCTGCCGATATTGAGGCAAACAAACCTGCGTGAGATGAACCCACCATCCTTACGGTTGATGTAGAACAGTTCTGCTCATGGTCGGCGTGTAGTATAAATAGTTTATCAAGCGCATCAATAACTACAGGGTTTACTTTGTAAGGGCCTGTAGGAAGCTCAAACATAAGCCTCATAAAATTTTCTACATAGCCTTTGGTATTATCATAGTAGTTAAGCGGGTAGCCCATGTTTTTCCTGTAAGTCCATGTTGCAATAACCAAAAATTTGCCCATGGTTTTGCAAACAGCCTCATACATTTCTTTTTCATTGGCTACATTAACCGATTTTGGGTTAAATGCCGTAAGCGCGCTGGTAAGCGATGCAAGTACCCCCATTGGGTGTGCATTTTTAGGAAACCCGTCAATGATGTTTTTCATCTCCTCATTAACAAGGGTATATTTCCTTATATCGTCTTCAAATTTCTGAAGCTCTTTAGCTGTTGGCAGTTCGCCAAAAATCAAAAGGTAAGAAACCTCAAGGAAATTTGCTTTTTCGGCAAGGTCCTCAATAGAATAGCCCCTGTAGCGAAGTATTCCTTCCTCACCATCAAGGAAAGTGATCTCGCTTTTGCAAACTCCTGAATTCTTATAACCCGGATCCATCGTGATAGCGCCGGTTTCACTGCGTAGTTTGTCGATATCAATGGCAACTTCATTTTCGGTACCCACTATCACAGGAAACTCGTACTTTTTGCCATTAATCTCTAATATTGCAATATCTGACATGATTGTTTATAAAGATTAAATAATAATTCCTGCGAATTTAATAAATTACAATTTATTTATAAAGAAAATTACTTATTAAAATACCTAATTTAATCTATAAATAACAAAAGTCGGCACCTACTGAGCACCGACTTTTGATAATTATTTAAAATTTACTATTTTACTCCCGCACCAGTTTCTCCACTTTTACACCATTTCCTGTTTTCACTTTAAGGAAGTACAAGCCTGAAGTGCGCTCCGACATATCAATATTGTTTCCTGCCCCGGACGACTGAAGCAGCCTGCCCTGAACATCGTACAATTCTGTTGATTTAATTTCTGTATCAGCCTTTATTGTAACCAATCCTTTGGAAGGGTTAGGGTAAATTGTAACAGAATTATCTAAAATGAAGTTACCTGTACTAAGTACCTCAAAAACGGTAGTGGCTTCGTTGGTTTCAATCGGAAAATTATAATCGAAGAATATATCTGCCTGTTGAGTTGCATCGTTACCTGTTTGCAAGGTGGGCAGCGTTTTTATTTTAAAGGCAACATTGCCCTTGCCATTCGGCACAAGGTTAATGTTATCGAAAATAAATTCTATTCTATTTCCGGTTATCCTTGCCGTCATTTCATGCGAGGCATACAAAATTTCCAATGAACTTACATTAAATTTAGTGGCATCAATAACATCTTTTACTACAACGAATGTAGCCGGGGCTGTGCCCGTATTTTCAAAATTGATATTGTAATGCAGGTATTCTCCAATTTTGTCCGGCGACACAATATCCCCTTCCAGGCAGGTGATATCATTAGGATCGTAAGAGCCCATAACTTCCCTGCTAACTGTTATTGTATTATCGGCAGGGGTTTCGTCTCCTGCTACCGGCGTGATGGAGGCAGTGAAGGTAAGTATATCGCCCAGCACCAAAGGAGGTGTATCCATGGGGCTGTTAGCATTTAGCGTTACCCTTGCACCCCTGTCTTCAAAAGGGTTAAGGTCACTATAATTCCAGGTTACCGCTCCTCCTGATACCGATGCAGGAGCCGGTACTGCGCTTACAAAATCGAGCACCGAATCATCAAAATTAAACGTTACGGATCCTGAAAGTACCTGGTTGCCTTTATTTTTAAATACAATGCCATAATCAGCATCAAACCCGGGATTTGCATTGGCCGGCCAAACTATAATTTCTACATCCGGGTGTACGCCATTAGGCACAATACAGAAATTCTGGACACTAGTATTGTTATTATTATTTGTAAAATTTACATCTACAGACGAAGGTGAAACAGAGAACCAGTCATTTTCAACTACAGGCATTACCGTATGGCTGCCTGATAGGGCATAAAGGATATAGTTACCACCATAATTGGAATAGGTATATCCAGTACCTGCCCCGGACATTACCTTAACCTTTATGTTATTATCAAGCACATCGGCACCTGTACCGCAACCATTATTGTCGGCGTCAAAAACCAATTGCCCCGCTATAGTGTTGTAATTGCCGCCGGGTGTAAATAAGCAATAGGTATTTACATTTAATGCAGGGTAATCGTTCAACAGATTTGTAAGATAACTTTCTTCTCCTTCATCTATGCATATAAACTCAATAGCAATAATATCCAGAAAAATAGAACTATAGGCACTATTGCCATTTTTAAGATTCATGTTTTTAATACTATAGCCGGTTACGTTAAGACTGTGCAATAACGGATTAGAGCTAAAATCAAGCGCTGTGAGGCTATCACAGGAACCACATTCAAATTTTTTAAGCATGGGGCAGCCACTAACGTCAACAGATGAAAGTTGTGTTGGAAGAAGTGTTATTTCCTCCAGGTTCGGAAGGTTTCCAAATGTTACCGAATTAATAGGGCAATCCGTCAGGTCTATTCGCTTTAAGGCTATACAAGGTGAAACATCAATTGTAGTAAGGTCATTCGCTGTCAGATTAAGCGTTTCGAGAGCAGCGCAGCCATTGAGGATAATGTTATTTATTCCGCAGACTGCTAAATCTAAATTGTTAAGGTTGCTGCACCCTGTAAAATCAACAGTGTTAAAGTCAGCATCTACCAAACTGTAATTTAGCAGGCTAGTATTATTTGTACAATTTAGCAGGCCTATATGACCTGTTAACTGCAAGTCGGCAAGGCTGGTACAATTTGATAAATTCAGCACTGAAAGATTGTGTCCAAATAACACTAAAGCTTGCAGGTGTGTTAAATCTGATAAATCAAGCGAAGTTAATCCGATGGGCATGTAAATTCCCAGCGTTTGTAAATTTGCGAAAGATATAATTCCTTCAAAAGATGCTACTGTAACAGTACCAGGGTTATTAAAAAATATGATTGCAATAACAGAAAGCGCTTCCGATACCTGAATTTCATTATCGTTATTAATATCAATATCCTCGCCTCCCCCGGCAAGTATTACATCAAAATCACTATTAGTTTCCGCAGTTAATAACAGGTTTTTAAAAACTGGGTCCGGTATATTCACAATTTGGGCGTTGGCAGCTGTAAAACCAAATAGTAAAAGAAATAGTAGTTGTATTTTCATAATGAGGTGTTTTGTGGCTAATTTAACGTTTTTTTTCACAAAAGTGACCGTATCTCATTTATTTACAATTATTTAAAAGCAAAGCACCTGCCAGTGGCAGGTGCTTTGCTTTTAAATATATAATATAATTACTTTATCTTAAAAGCTTTCTCTTTTGGGAAGTAAGCCACATCAGCCAGTTCTTCCTCAATGCGAAGCAGTTGGTTGTATTTTGCCATACGGTCAGAGCGTGAAGCCGAACCTGTTTTTATCTGTCCGCAGTTCAATGCTACAGCAAGGTCTGCAATCGTGTTGTCTTCCGTCTCGCCTGAGCGGTGCGACATTACTGATGTATAACCTGCATTGTGTGCCATATTTACGGCAGCAATAGTTTCGGTAAGTGTACCAATCTGGTTTACTTTGATAAGTATAGAGTTGGCAATGCCCTGCTCAATACCCCTTGAAAGGCGTTCCACATTGGTAACGTAAAGGTCATCGCCTACCAGCTGTACTTTGTCACCAATCTTTTCGGTAAGGTATTTCCAGCCTTCCCAATCATCCTCATACATACCGTCTTCAATAGATATGATTGGGTAGTTGGCAGCCAGCTCAGCCAGGTAATCAGCCTGCTCTTTTGATGTGCGTACCTTTCCGGTTTCGCCTTCAAACTTGGTATAGTCGTAGTTTCCGTTTACATAAAATTCAGATGCTGCACAATCCAGCGCAATCTTAACTTCATCGCCAAATTTATAGCCTGCATTCTCTACCGCTTTCTTAATTGTGTCAAGCGCATCTTCAGTACCACCAGCCAGGTTAGGTGCAAAACCGCCCTCATCGCCCACAGCAGTGCTCAGGCCGCGGTCATGCAATACTTTTTTAAGGTTGTGAAATATCTCTGTACCCATTTGCATTGCGTGGGTA
The DNA here is from genome assembly GCA_041916875.1 of Flavobacterium sp. GTDB lineage: Bacteria > Bacteroidota > Bacteroidia > Flavobacteriales > Flavobacteriaceae > Flavobacterium. The sequence goes on along the minus strand of JAYRYS010000003.1, from coordinate 92,606 downwards.
AAGTTTTCAGCTTTAACCGGCATAATCATAAACTCCTGGAACGCAATAGGCGCATCAGAGTGGCTTCCGCCATTAATAATATTCATCATAGGCACCGGAAGCGTATTGGCCGAAACACCGCCTACATAGCGGTACAGTGGCATGCCCAGCTCATTAGCGGCAGCCTTGGCTACAGCCAAAGAAACGCCCAGGATAGCATTAGCGCCCAACTTTGATTTATTAGCAGTACCATCCAGCTCAATCATGGTTTTGTCGATAGCGTTCTGTTCAAAAACCGACATGCCTACAATTTCAGAAGCGATGGTAGTATTTACGTTCTCAACCGCTTTTAGCACGCCCTTGCCCATGTATGATTTTCCACCGTCGCGAAGCTCAACCGCTTCGTGTTCGCCTGTAGAAGCCCCTGAAGGGACAGCTGCCCTGCCAAGAACGCCGTTTTCTGTAATTACATCAACTTCTACCGTTGGATTGCCACGTGAATCCAGGATTTGCCTTGCGTGTACTTTGATAATTATACTCATTTTAATTTCTTAATTTTTTTGTTGTTTTATTATTGTTTAAACAAATTTATAGATTTTAAAATACGAAATCCGTTAGTTTACAAAAACTTATAAACGCAAACGTTTTAGGCGGCTACACTTTTTCCGTTTTGGCTTTTTCAATGTTTTGTATGAACTGGTCAAACAGGTAAGTGGCATCGTGCGGGCCCGGGCTGGCTTCAGGATGGTATTGCACCGAGAAGCAGTTTTTGCTCTTCATGCGCATTCCGGCTACGGTGCCATCATTAATATGTTCGTGCGTAATTTCAAAATCAGGATGTTTTTCCAGCTCCTCGCGCACTACAGCAAAGCCATGATTTTGAGAGGTGATTTCGCCCTCGCCGGTAAGTATGTTCTTCACCGGGTGATTGATGCCCCTGTGCCCGTTAAACATTTTATAGGTAGAAATGCCATTGGCAAGCGCTATTACCTGGTGCCCCAGGCAAATGCCAAACAGCGGCTCATTTTTCTTCAGGATTTCTCGGGCTGTTTCCTGCGCTACTAATAGCGGGTCAGGGTCGCCGGGTCCGTTAGAAAGGAAATAACCATCAGGGTTAAACTGGCTCATGGTTTCATAGGATACATCATAAGGGAAGACTTTTATATAGCAATCCCTTTTGGCCAGGTTGCGCAGTATGTTCTTTTTGATGCCAAGGTCCAGCGCGGCAATCTTATATTTTGCAGTAGGCTCGCCTATAAAGTAAGGTTCCTGTGTAGATACTTTTGATGAAAGCTCCAGTCCCTTCATATCCGGCACCTGTGCCAGTTGCTTCTTCAGTTCGTCTATTGATGTGCCATCGGTTGATATGGCAGCGTTCATAGCGCCATTATCACGGATGTAGCTCACCAATGCACGCGTATCTACATCTGATATCGCTACAAGGTTTTGCCTTTCAAAATAATCTTTAAGCCCTTCGGTAGAATTGGTTCGGGAATGGTTAAAGCTGAAGTTTTTGCACACCAGCCCCGATATCATGATCTTATCAGCTTCTATTTCTTCATTGTTGGTACCATAGTTGCCAATATGAGAATTGGATGCCACCATGATTTGCCCAAAGTACGATGGGTCAGTAAAAATTTCCTGATAGCCGGTCATGCCAGTATTATAGCATACTTCGCCGTAGGTAGTGCCCTCAATGCCTATGGATTTACCGTAAAAAATAGTGCCGTCAGCAAGTAGAAGTACGGCCTGGTCCCTGTTTGAATATTTCATTATAGTGTGTTGTTGTAGTTGTGCAAATTTAGTTTTTAAAAAACAGCCCTGCAAAAGCAGTTGGCAAAAAGGCAAAAAAAAAGGACAAACCAAAAAGTTCGTCCTTTAATTTTTATTTGAAAATCAATAGTAGCATGATTATTCAGTAGCTTCTTTGTTTTCTTCAGTATCAGCTGCAGGAGCTTCAGTTGCAGGTGCCGCTTCAGCAGCAGGAGCAGTTTCAGCTTTTTTAGCAGAGCGGCTACGACGTGTCGTTTTCTTCTCTTCTTTCTTAACAGCGTTGTACAGTTCGTTAAAGTCTACAAGCTCAATCATAGCCATATCAGCGTTATCACCAAGACGGTTACCAAGCTTAATGATACGGGTATAACCTCCCGGGCGATCACCTACCTTGGCAGCTACTTCCCTGAAAAGTTCAGTAACAGCATATTTGTTCCTAAGGTAAGCAAATACAATACGCCTGTTGTGTGTTGTATCTTCTTTTGATTTTGTAACCAAAGGCTCAATAAATACTTTAAGCGCTTTAGCTTTGGCAACAGTCGTATTAATACGCTTGTGCTCTATAAGTGAGCAGGCCATGTTAGCCAACATAGATTTCCTATGTCCTCTTTGCCTGCTTAAGTGATTTACTTTTTTTCCGTGTCTCATTGCTTTCTAATTTAAACCTTACGGCCCGGATTATTCTTTATCTAGTTTATATTTCGTTAAATCCATCCCGAAGTGAAGGTTTTTAGCAGCAACAAGCTCATCAAGCTCGGTTAGCGATTTTTTACCAAAGTTACGGAACTTCATTAAGTCATTTTTGTTGAACGATACCAGATCTCCTAATGTATCAACTTCAGCCGCTTTCAAACAATTTAATGCCCTTACAGAAAGATCCATGTCAACAAGCTTGGTTTTAAGAAGCTGCCTCATGTGCAATGACTCTTCGTCATACGATTCTGTTTGTGCAATTTCATCGGCCTCAAGGGTGATCCTTTCATCAGAGAACAGCATAAAGTGGTGTATCAGCGTTTTGGCTGCCTCTGTAAGAGCTTCTTTAGGATGAATAGATCCGTCAGTGATGATTTCAAAAACCAGCTTTTCGTAGTCGGTTTTCTGCTCCACACGGAAGTTTTCTATTGTATATTTTACATTCTTTACAGGAGTAAAGATTGAATCAGTAAATATAGTTCCTATAGCTGCGTTCTGCTTCTTGTTCTCCTCTGCAGGCACATAACCCCTACCTTTCTCAATAGTAAGTTCAAGGTTAATGTTTACTTTGCTGTCCATGTTAAAGATAACAAGCTCCGGGTTAAGCACCTGGAAACCTGAAATGAACTTTTGGAAATCACCGGCAGTAAGCTGGTCTTTCCCTGTAAATGATACAGAAACAGATTCGTTGTCAATGTCCTCTATCTGGCGCTTGAAACGAACTTGTTTTAAGTTCAGGATGATTTCAGTAACATCTTCAACAACCCCTGGTATCGTAGAGAACTCGTGGTCAACTCCTTCAATACGTACAGAAGTAATCGCATATCCTTCAAGGGAAGAAAGCAAAACTCTTCTAAGTGCGTTACCAACAGTCAATCCATAACCAGGTTCCAGTGGACGGAATTCGAATTTCCCCACGAAATCTGTAGAATCGATCATGATAACTTTATCGGGCTTTTGAAAATTAAATATTGCCATATTTCGACTAATGTCAATTATTATTTGTTATACAACTCAACGATTAGTTGTTCTTTGATGTTTTCCGGTATCTGGATCCTTGCTGGTACTGAAACGAAAGTACCTTCTTTAGTATCGTTGTTCCATGTGATCCACTCATATACATGAGATGAGTTTGATAAAGAACGCTCAATGGCTTCAAGAGATTTAGATTTCTCACGAACAGCAACTTTATCGCCCGGTTTAAGGTGGTAAGAAGGGATGTTAACCACTTCGCCATTTACCGTGATATGCCTGTGCGAAACGATTTGCCTGGCAGCCCTCCTTGATGGGGCAATGCCCATACGGAATACTACGTTGTCAAGCCTTGCTTCACAAAGTTGTAGAAGAACTTCACCTGTTACACCTTTGGTAGCAGCTGCTTTCTCATACAGGTTCCTGAATTGTTTTTCAAGGATACCATAGCTATATTTAGCTTTTTGCTTCTCCATCAACTGGATAGCGTATTCTGATTTTTTACCCCTTTTCTTAGCCAGGCCGTGTTGTCCCGGTGGGTAATTCCTTTTTTCGAAGGCTTTGTCGTCTCCGAAGATTGCCTCGCCGAATTTACGGGCAATTTTTGTCTTTGGACCAGTATATCTTGCCATTTCTGAAATTTATTGGACAGGGGGTTATGAATTCAGGTCAAATCCTCCGATAACCCATACTCCTATCCGGATTATACTAATAAAAAATAATTAAACTCTTCTTCTTTTTGGAGGGCGGCATCCGTTGTGCGGCATTGGTGTTACATCGATGATCTCAGTAACTTCAATTCCACCGTTGTGTAGTGATCTGATAGCAGATTCCCTACCGTTACCCGGGCCTTTAACGTAAACTTTCACTTTCTTAAGGCCAGCCTCAAGAGCAACTTTTGTACAATCTTCAGCAGCCATCTGGGCAGCGTATGGAGTGTTCTTTTTAGAACCCCTGAAACCCATTTTACCGGCAGAAGACCATGAAATAACTTCACCTTTCTTATTAGTCAAAGAAATGATGATGTTGTTGAAAGTTGCACTAATATGAGCTTCGCCTGTAGACTCAACAATAACTTTACGTTTTTTTGTACTCGCTTTAGCCATACTACTTATTATTTAGTTGCTTTTTTCTTGTTAGCAACAGTTTTTCTCTTACCTTTTCTTGTCCTTGAGTTGTTTTTGGTACGCTGGCCACGTAGTGGAAGGCCTGCCCTGTGGCGGATGCCCCTGTAGCAGCCAATATCCATCAAACGCTTGATGTTAAGCTGGATTTCAGAACGAAGCTCACCTTCAATCTTGAAGTAAGAAACAGCCTCACGGATGCCGCCTATTTCGTCGTCATTCCAGTCCTGAACTTTTTTGTCTTCGCTTACGCCGGCTTTAGCCAGTATTTCCTGTGCCCTGCTTTTACCAATTCCGAAGATATAAGTTAAAGCAATAACTCCTCTTTTGTTTTTAGGTATATCTACCCCTGCAATTCTTGCCATAATTATCCTTGTCTTTGTTTAAATCTAGGATTCTTTTTGTTAATAACGTATAATCTGCCTTTCCTGCGCACTATGATGCATTCGGCACTTCTTTTTTTAACTGATGCTCTTACTTTCATTATTAATAGCTTTAGTATCTATAAGTAATTCTTGCTTTGGACAAATCGTATGGGCTCATTTCCAGTTTTACTTTATCACCAGGCAAAAGCTTGATGTAATGCATGCGCATTTTTCCTGAAATGTGAGCAATAACAACGTGCCCGTTTTCTAATTCTACACGGAACATGGCATTTGATAATGCCTCTATTATTGAACCGTCCTGTTCTATTGCTGATTGTTTCGCCATAAAAATTAAGCTACCGCCTTCCTATTTTTACCACTCTTCATCAAACCGTCATAGTGCTTGTTAAGCAGGTATGAATTGATTTGCTGAATGGTATCGATTGCAACTCCAACCATAATAAGCAGCGACGTACCACCGTAGAACAATGCCCACTGAGACTGTACCCCAAGCAAACTTACCACTACTGCAGGGAACACTGCAATAAGCGCCAAGAATAACGAACCCGGGAAAGTGATTAATGACATGATCCTGTCAAGGTAGTCTCCGGTTTCAACACCCGGCCTTACGCCCGGTATAAAACCACTGCTCCTCTTAAGGTCGTCTGCCATTTTGTTGGTAGGTACCGTAATCGCGGTGTAAAAGTACGTAAAAATTATAATTAATAAAGCAAAAACCACATTATACGCCAACCCAAACACATTCTGGAACTGAGATGTGATGGTTTGGGCAGCATCAGATTTAGAAAGCCCGGCCAGTGCAGCAGGTATAAACATGATAGCCTGCGCAAAAATGATAGGCATAACCCCTGACGCATTTAGCTTAAGCGGTATCCACTGCCTGTTGCCGCCTGCCATGTCCTGTTCAAAATCGCCGGTGGTTGTACGGCGTGCGTACTGTACCGGGATTTTCCTTACAGCCATTGTTAGCAGGATACAGGTAATGATTACCACTAGCCATATAACAATCTCAATTACCAGCAGCATAGGCCCACCGTTGTTCTCTGTAATACGAGATGAGAACTCCTGGATGAAAGCCTGCGGCATCCTTGCTATGATACCTACAAGGATCAAAAGCGAAATACCGTTGCCAATACCTTTGTCAGTTATTTTCTCGCCCAGCCACATAGCAAATATGGTACCGGTAACAAGGATAACAACTGATGAGAACAGGAATGCGAAAGAACTTGACGGCAGCAGGAATGCTTCCTGAGGTAAAGTCCTGTAAAGGTTATAGATATAACCAGGCCCCTGAACCAGGGTAATTACAATAGTTAACCAACGGGTTATCTGGTTTAGTGTTTTCCTTCCGCTTTCGCCTTCTTTCTGAAGCTTTTGCAGGTAAGGCACAGCAATACCCATAAGCTGCACTACGATAGACGCGGAAATGTAAGGCATGATACCCAATGCAAATACAGATGCCTGCGAGAACGCACCACCTGTAAATACATCGATTAGCCAACCGATACCCGAATTCGTCTGATTTGTTAAGCTATTTAATTTGGTAGCATCAATACCCGGCAGTGTTACGTGTGCACCGAAACGGTACACAAGCAACAATCCCAGAGTTACTAAAATCCTGTTTTTTAGTTCCTCTATTTTCCAAACATTGATAAACGCGTCTATAAATTTCTTCATCTGACTATAAAGATTATAATGTTACAGCTTCGCCGCCTGCAGCCTCAATAGCCGCTTTAGCAGTAGCAGTAAATTTGTGAGCAGTTACTTTTAGTTTTGCCTTAAGCTCCCCTCTTCCCAAAATCTTTACCATTTCATTTTTAGTAGCCAGACGGTTTTCAACCAATACTGCAAAATCTACAGTATTGTCAGTAACGATACCGTTATCAACAAGTGCCTGAAGGGTATCAAGGTTAACACCTGCATACTCCACACGGTTGATGTTCTTGAAACCGAATTTAGGCACACGGCGCTGTAGCGGCATCTGTCCACCTTCAAAACCAATTTTCTTAGAGTAACCAGAGCGTGATTTGGCACCTTTGTGGCCACGTGCGGCAGTACCGCCTTTGCCTGAGCCTTCTCCTCTACCTACCCTTTTGTTCTGATTGTGTGTTGAACCTTCAGCGGGTTGTAAGTTATTTAGATTCATAACTGTATTTGTTATTTAGTTTCTTCTACAGAAACCAAGTGTTTAACTTTGTTTACCATTCCAAGGATAGCAGAAGTTGCATCATGCTCAACAACTTGTCCTAGTTTACGAAGACCCAAAGCTTCAAGTGTCCTCTTTTGTGTAAGCGGGCAGTTGATTTGGCTCTTAACCTGTTTTACTTTAATTTTTGCCATAATTTCCTTGAATTAACCTTTGAATACTTTTTCTAAAGAAACTCCCCTTTGTTTTGCAACAGTAGCAGCGCTCCTCATTTGAAGAAGTGCATCAAAAGTAGCTTTAACAACATTGTGAGGGTTAGATGAACCCTGTGATTTTGAAAGTACATCGTGGATACCTACCGACTCAAGCACTGAACGTACAGCACCACCGGCAATAACACCGGTACCATGAGAAGCCGGCATTAGCAGTACGCGTGCACCACCAAATTTACCTTTTTGCTCATGCGGCACTGACTGGCCTGAAAGTGGTATGCGCACAAGGCTTTTCTTAGCATCTTCCACTGCTTTAGCAATAGCTTCAGATACGTCTTTAGATTTACCAAGGCCATGGCCCACAACGCCGTTCTCGTCACCTACAACTACTATGGCAGAAAAGCCGAAAGCCCTACCACCTTTAGTAACTTTAGTAACACGGTTTACAGCAACCAGGCGGTCCTTAAGCTCAAGGCCGCTTGGTTTTACTAGTTCTACATTTTTATAATTATGATACATAATTTCTTAGAATTTAAGTCCGGCTTCTCTTGCGCCTTCAGCTAATGATTTTACACGTCCGTGGTAAAGGTAGCCACCCCTGTCAAAAGAGATAGTATCGATACCGGCTTTCAAAGCTTTCTCTGCGATAAGCTTGCCTACCGCTGCAGCAGTTTCAATGTTGGTGCCTTTTGCAACGCCATTGTCCCTAGATGAGGCAGCAGCTATGGTTACACCATTTACATCATCTATGATTTGTGCATAGATTTCTTTATTGCTCCTGAAAACAGAAAGCCTTGGCTGAGCAGCAGTTCCGCTTACAATCTTTCTGATCCTGAACTTAATTCTTTGTCTTCTTTCAGATTTTGATAATGACATAGTCTTTACTTTTTAAGATTATTAAGCTGATTTACCTGCTTTTCTCCTCAATACTTCACCTACAAACTTAACTCCTTTTCCTTTGTAAGGCTCCGGCTTACGGAAAGAACGGATCTTAGCCGCTACCTGGCCTAAAAGTTGTTTATCAAAAGAAGAAAGTTTAATGATTGGGTTTTTACCTTTTTCAGAAACCGTCTCAACAGTAACTTCAGGTACAACCTCAAGCACTATGTTGTGAGAGAAACCAAGAGCGATGTCCAGTTTCTGGCCCTGGTTAGAAGCCCTGTAACCTACACCCACTAATTCCAGTTCTTTAGTAAAACCTTCAGACACCCCTTGTATCATGTTATTGATAAGGGCCCTGTATAAACCGTGCTTAGATCGGTGATCTTTATGATCAGACGACCTTTCAACTATAACCTGGTTATCCTCGATCTTTACAGATATATCTGCAAAGTCCTGGGTAAGCTGGCCTTTTTTACCTTTTACAGTAACAACGCCATTGTTAACTTCAACAGTTACGCCTGACGGTATTGCAATTGGATTTTTACCTATTCTTGACATTGTATAAGTCTTTTAAAAATTAGTATACGTAGCAAATTACTTCGCCGCCCACATTGTTCTGCCTTGCCTGCTTATCAGTCATCAAGCCCCTTGAGGTTGAAACGATAGCTACTCCAAGCCCGTTAAGGATCCTTGGAAGTTCGGTAGCGCCTGCATACTTACGCAGACCTGGTTTACTAATTCTCTGGATATCCTTGATTACACTCTCTTTAGTCTCTCTGTCGTACTTAAGAGCGATTTTGATAGTGCCTTGTACAGCATTATCTTCAAACTTGTAGCTAAGGATATAGCCTTGGTCAAATAAAATCTTTGTGATTTCTTTTTTAAGCTTAGAAGCAGGAACTTCAACCACTTTGTGGTTAGCCCTTACTGCATTCCTTACCCTTGTCAAAAAATCTGCAATTGGATCTGTATACATATTTGTTACATTGCGGTAACGGTTTTCGGCATATTTCAGCCGAACCTGAAACCAATTAATAATTCAAAAATATTACCAGCTGGCTTTTTTAACACCTGGTATAAGGCCGTTGTTTGCCATTTCGCGGAAAGTTACACGCGAAATACCGAACTGGCGCATGTAGCCCCTTGGCCTGCCTGTAAGCTTGCAACGGTTGTGCACACGTACTGGTGAAGCGTTTTTAGGAAGCTTTTGAAGGCCTTCATAATCGCCGGCTTCAAGAAGGGCTTTCCTTTTTTCAGCATATTTTGCTACTGTAGCCGCTCTTTTCACCTCGCGGGCTTTCATTGATTCTTTAGCCATGTCTTAGTTCTTTTTAAAAGGTAAACCTAGTTCAGTTAATAATGACTTTGCTTCTTTGTCTGTTTTAGCAGAAGTTACAAAAGTAATATCTAAACCTGATATTTTGTTAACTTTATCAATATCAATTTCAGGGAAAATGATTTGTTCAGTTACACCCAGGTTGTAGTTACCCCTACCATCAAAGCCAGTAGCCTTGATACCGCCAAAATCACGCACACGTGGAAGAGAAGCTGTAATAAGCCTGTCAAGGAATTCATACATCCTTTCGCCACGTAGGGTTACTTTAGCGCCAATAGGCATACCTTTCCTAAGTTTGAACGTAGCAACGTCTTTCTTAGATATGGTAGCTACCGCTTTTTGGCCGGTAATTTTTGTAAGTTCTTCAACTGCATAATCGATAAGTTTTTTATCTGATACGGCAGCACCTACGCCACGGCTCAAAACGATCTTTTCAAGTTTAGGAACCTGCATCACGTTTTTATAACCGAATTCTTCTTTAAGAGCAGCAACAACCCTGTTCCTGTACTCTTCTTTTAGTCTTGGTATATAAGCCATCACTATAATACTTGATTAGATTTTTTAGAGAACCTCACTTTTTTATCTCCTTCAGTCCTGTAGCCTACTTTTGTAGTTTCTTTAGACTTAGCATCAACAAGTGCGATGTTAGAGATATGGATAGGAGCTTCTTTTTTAACGATACCACCCTGAGGGTTTTTAGCGCTTGGCTTAGTGTGCTTAGACACCATGTTAACGCCTTCAACTACCGCTTTGTTTTTTTCACGAAGTACACGAAGTACTTTACCTTCAGCACCTTTATGGTCACCGGCAATTACCCTTACCGTGTCTCCTGATTTTATTTTTAGCTTCATCATCTTTAAAATAATTAAAGCACTTCAGGTGCTAATGATACAATTTTCATGAATTGTTTTTCACGAAGTTCCCTTGCTACAGGGCCAAATACACGGGTACCACGCATTTCACCAGCAGCATTCAACAATACGCAAGCGTTATCGTCAAACCTGATGTATGAACCGTCAGCACGGCGTACTTCTTTTTTGGTACGAACTACAACTGCAGTTGATACGGCACCTTTCTTAACGTTTCCGTTTGGTGTTGCATCTTTTATTGAAACTACAATCTTATCTCCAACAGAGGCATAACGACGTTTCGTTCCTCCCAGAACACGGATAGTCAAAACTTCTTTGGCTCCTGTGTTATCTGCTACTTTTAATCTTGATTCCTGTTGTACCATAATTACTTCGCTCTTTCAATTACTTCAACTAGCCTCCAACATTTGGTTTTACTCAAAGGACGTGTTTCCATGATCCTTACTGTATCGCCAATGTTACAGTCATTTTTTTCGTCGTGTGCTACAAACTTCTTAGTTTTTAGTACGAACTTACCATATAAAGGGTGTTTTACCCTTGTTGTTTGAGATACAACAATAGATTTCTCCATTTTGTTGCTGGTTACTATACCGATTCTCTCTTTTCTTAAATTTCTTTTTTCCATCTTTCAGCTTGGATTACAATTATTGTAACTCTCTTTTGCTTAACTCAGTGGCTACCCTTGCGATAGACCTGCGTACAGAACGGATCTGTAGAGGGTTTTCGATTGGAGAGATAGCATGAGCTGATTTTAGGTCGGCATATGTCTTCTTTAGTTCACCAAGTTTACCTTGTAACTCAGCTGCAGATAGATCTTTAATTTCTGATTGTTTCATAATAAATTAGATTATGCCTCGAAATCCCTGGCTATGATAAATTTAGTTTTTACAGGAAGCTTTTGTGCAGCAAGGCGAAGCGCCTCTTTAGCTACTGACAAAGGCACGCCTCCTACCTCAAACATAATCCTTCCCGGCTTAACAACTGCAGCCCAGTATTCAACTGCACCTTTACCTTTACCCATACGTACCTCAAGAGGTTTTTTGGTGATAGGCTTATCCGGGAATATCTTAATCCATAATTGACCTTCCCTTTTCATATAACGGGTTGCGGCGATACGCGCAGCCTCAATCTGGCGGGAAGTAATGAACGATGAATCTAAAGATTTGATGCCAAACATTCCGTTTGAAAGCTCGTGACCCCTTTGAGACACGCCCTTCATCTTACCCTTCTGTACCTTGCGGTATTTTGTTCTTTTAGGTTGTAACATTTCTCTTTAGTTTAATAATTACTTTCTTTTGCGCTGTGGTTTACCGTCAGGCCTGCCTCCCGGCTTGCCATCTCTTTGAGATCCTGAAGATTTAGACTGTTTTTTGTCCATACCTACTAACGGAGAAAGATCTCTTTTACCGTAAACTTCACCTTTCATGATCCACACTTTAATACCCATCCTACCGTAAGTAGTGTGAGCTTCAGCAAGTGAGTAATCAATATCCGCCCTGAAAGTTGATAGAGGAATACGACCCTCTTTGAACATTTCCGAACGTGCCATCTCAGCACCGTTCAAACGGCCTGAAATCATTACTTTAACGCCTTCTGCGTTCATACGCATAGCAGCAGCAATAGCCATTTTGATAGCCCTCCTGTAAGAAATACGGCTTTCAATCTGACGGGCAATGCTTGAGCCTACAAGGTAAGCATCAAGTTCCGGCCTTTTAATTTCAAAGATGTTGATTTGTACCTCTTTGTCAGTAATTTTCTTAAGTTCTTCTTTTAGCTTGTCTACCTCCTGGCCGCCTTTCCCGATGATAATACCAGGGCGTGCAGTGGTGATAGTAACGGTTACAAGCTTCAAAGTCCTCTCAATGATTACTTTTGATACACTCGCTTTTGATAAACGGGCATGGATGTACTTTCTGATTTTGTGATCCTCGGCAAGCTTATCGCCGTAATCATTTCCACCATACCAGTTAGAGTCCCAGCCACGGATGATACCAAGGCGATTCCCGATTGGATTTGTTTTTTGTCCCATACTGTTTATTAATTGCTTTGTGTATTATTGTTAATGGCTCCAAGCACGATAGTAACGTGGTTAGAACGTTTCCTTATCCTGTGGGCACGGCCCTGCGGTGCAGGCCTAAGCCTTTTTAGCATAGTTCCGCCGTCAACCCTGATTTCTTTCACGAATAAGCCTGCTTCTTCAAGACTTTCCTCGCTGTTTTTCTGCTGCCAGTTGTTGATAGCCGAAAGTAACAGTTTTTCCAGTTTGCGCGAAGCCTCTTTAGTACTGAACCTTAATATATTAAGTGCCATTTCTACCTTCTGTCCCCTTACAAGGTCAGCAACAAGGCGCATTTTCCTTGGTGAGGTAGGGCAGTTATTTAGCTTAGCGAATGCAATAGACTTGTTAGCCTCTTTCCTTGCATCTGCGGTTTCTCTTTTACGAACTCCCATTGCTGTTATTTTTTACCTTTATTTTTAGCACCAGCATGACCCCTGAAAGAGCGTGTTGGTGAAAATTCTCCTAGTTTATGACCTACCATGTTTTCTGTAACATACACCGGTACGAATTGACGACCGTTGTGAACCGCGATAGTCTGTCCAACAAAATCGGGGGTAATCATTGAAGCGCGAGACCAAGTCTTAACCACTCCTTTGTTACCTTTCTCGATATTTTCCTGAACTTTCTTATCTAATTTATAGTGAACGAAAGGTCCTTTTTTTAATGAACGTGCCATATCTTACTTATTATTTCTTTCTACGTTCTACGATATACTTATTACTCGGGTTAACTTTAGAACGAGTTCTGTAACCTTTAGCCGGCAAGCCTTTCCTTGAACGTGGGTGACCTCCTGAAGAGCGTCCTTCACCACCACCCATCGGGTGATCAACAGGGTTCATCGCTACCGGTCTGGTCCTTGGCCTTCTGCCCAACCAACGTGACCTACCCGCTTTACCAGACACTACCAACTGGTGGTCAGAGTTTGATACAGCACCAATAGTAGCCATACAGGTTAAAAGGATTAGCCTTGTTTCTCCAGAAGGCATTTTGATGGTAGCATATTTACCATCCCTCGCCATAAGTTGTGCAAAAGTACCTGCGCTACGAGCTATAACAGCTCCCTGGCCAGGACGTAGTTCAATGCAAGATATAACAGTTCCCAGAGGAATTTTGCTTAAAGGAAGAGCGTTACCAATTTCCGGAGCAGCTTCCTCTCCTGAAGTGATAACCTGGCCTACCTGAAGCCCGTTTTGTGCAATGATGTATGTTTTTGCACCATCAGCATAATACAATAGGGAAATAAATGCTGAACGGTTCGGATCGTACTCAATTGTCTTAACTGTAGCAGGAACTCCCGCCTTAGCCCTTTTGAAATCAATGATACGATACCTTTGTTTGTGACCACCGCCTGTATAACGCATGGTCATTTTTCCTTGACTATTTCTACCGCCTGAGCTTTTTTTCGGTGCGATCAATGAACGCTCCGGCTTATCAGTTGTAATAGTGTCAAAGCTATTTACAACTCTAAAACGCTGGCCCGCGGTAATAGGTTTTAATTTTCTAACTGACATTGTTATTAGATATTATTATAAAAATCTATTGTTTCACCTTCTTGTACTTGTACAACTGCTTTTTTATAAGCGTTTGTCTTTCCTGAGATTAAACCACTCTTAGTGTATTTAACCGATCTATCAGCCCTGTAGTTCATTGTGTTAACTTCCACAACCGATACGCCATAAGCAGCTTCAACAGCTTGCTTTATCTGTATCTTGTTGGCTTTCTTGTCAACAACAAAACCAAAACGGTTGAAAACTTCTCCGTCTTTGGTAATTTTTTCAGTGATGATAGGCTTAATTATGATACTCATATCCCCTATTATTTACTTAAATTTTCTACAATTCCTTCTAATGAGCTTTCTAAAAGAACTAAGTTATTCGCGTTAAGTATCGCGTAAGTACTTAATTCTGAATTAGTTACAACATTAGTAGCCTTTAAATTGCGTGAGGACAAATATACATTTTTATTTGCATCACCCAACACAAACAGAGATTTTTTGTTATCTAACCCTAAAGCTTTCAAAACGTTAATGAAATTTTTAGTGTTTGGAGCATCAAAATTAAAGTCTGCAAGAACGGTCAGGTTAGACTCTTTTGCTTTAAGTGCCAGGGCAGATTTCCTTGCAAGACGCTTAAGGTTTTTGTTAAGCTTGAAAGAGTAGCTCCTTGGCCTTGGGCCGAAAACTGTACCCCCACCTTTAAACAAAGGGTTCTTAACACTACCTGCACGCGCTGTACCTGTACCTTTTTGTTTCTTTATTTTACGCGTACTACCGGTTACCTCAGCCCTTTCTTTGGCTTTGTGGGTACCCTGCCTCTGGTTAGCAAGATATTGCTTAACATCAAGGTATATAGCATGCTTATTAGGCTCAATGCCGAATACTGAGTCAGAAAGAGTAATCGTCCTGCCAGTTTCTTTTCCGTTGATATCTAATACTTTTACTTCCATTACTTCTGAATGATTACGTAAGAGTTTTTGTGTCCTGGTACAGCACCCTTAACAACTATAAGGTTCTTATCAGCAACTACTTTTAAAACTCTAAGGTTTTGAACTGTTACATTTTCTCCACCGGTGCGGCCCGCCATGCGCATTCCTTTGAATACACGTGATGGATAAGATGACGCACCCACTGAACCCGGAGCTCTAAGACGGTTGTGCTGACCGTGTGTTGACTGGCCTACACCACCAAAACCGTGGCGCTTTACAACACCCTGGAAGCCTTTACCTTTTGAAACTCCTTTTACATCAACAAATTCGCCTTCTGCGAAAAGATCCACAGTGATAACATCACCTAGTTTGTACTCGTTCTCAAACTGGAACTCAACGACTTTTTTCTTGGCAGTAGTACCTGCTTTCTTAAAGTGGCCGGCAGCCGCTTGTGTAGCATGTTTTTCTGCTTTGTCATCGAAACCAAGTTGCAACGCTTCATACCCGTCAACCTCGTTGGTTCTGACTTGGGTAACAACGCATGGGCCAGCTTCAATCACGGTGCACGGAATGTTTTTTCCGTTTTCGTCGAAAATACTGGTCATGCCGATTTTTCTTCCAATTAACCCAGACATAAATTATTATTATTAATTAATACTTCCCTTCAATTTGAAGCATACGTATACTCCAAACAGGGGTGCAAAAGTAATTATTAAAATGAGAATATCAAACAGTTACAAAAAAATATCTGTAAAATATTTCAAATACTGCTGAAATTTTCCTTTCAGCAGCACAATAAAGGTTCTCCCTGATAATAAATCACATAGAAAACCAAGATGGAAATAGTTCGTTGCGCAATTTTACAGATTGCAGAAATCCGGATTATAGCGAACCGCTATTGCGCCTTTTTAGCATACAGCACCATAGCGGGCGCCACAAGGCTGCTTTTGTGTGGTGTAGTATAGAACTGATTGGCAAAATCATAATTAATTAAAGCATTAACATTCAACAGGTAACTGGAAAGCTCCCCTGTATGGTAATCACCGGTTCTGCAAAAATAATTTTCATCATTGGAAAGCTGGAATGCCAGCTTGGTCCTGTCGTCCTTGTCCGGTTCCATCTCTTTACTATCCTTATCATAATAGGCCACAAGCTCTATCTGGACAAATAATGATTTTCCTGCAGCCAGCTGCAAACCGGCGGGTAAATCAATCTCAACCTTCTTACCATCTTTTTTTGATACATATAAAATATCCGATGCATACTCCACCTCTCCTTGCTTCAAAAAACGATGCCCCACATCACTATAGGATTCATCGGCATCATAAAGCTTTATCCTGTAAGCCGTTTTATATTTTATCTTGCCAATATAAAACACAAGCCTGTTCAACTGCAGGCTGTGCCGCATGTTATTGCTAAACATAATACCATACTCCAGTTCTTTAACCAAAAACCTGGCACGGCTTTTTATAATACGTTTAGCCTCGCCCAAAACAATTTCTTTGTCCTTTTGCGGGCTTATTACCACTTCATCAAGGTAAATGGTTTTTTTGGTAAGGAACACCGCCTCAGGCAAGCTGTCCTTCAAAAAACCATGCACCTCATAATCAATGCGGGAAAAACTGATGGAATCAAATTCCTTACCGTCAACAACCGTAGCCGCATCATTAAGCGTTATGCCGTGGCGCACCAGCTTGCCTTCTTTATATAAGGTATAGTCCACATCTTCTATAAACTCGTGGGTATCGTTATCAATGGTTACAAATTTCTGGGCCGAAGCTAATGATGCAGTCAAAAGTATCAGCACAAGGTAAGGCTTAAAGGCAATGGTTTTCATATTCCAAATATAATGAAATCATTTTTTGGGCTATGGAAAACAAAAAAGCCCCATGCAAAACGCATGGGGCTTAGTATATAAAGTGGGTTTATCACACTTTGATTTCAACTTCAACACCGCTTGGAAGCTCTAATTTCATTAGGGCATCAATGGTTTTTGAAGAAGAGCTGTAAATATCAAGAAGCCTTTTGTAAGAGCTAACTTCAAACTGTTCCCTTGACTTTTTGTTTACGTGCGGAGAACGTAGTACAGTAAAAATCTTTTTGTGTGTAGGAAGCGGAATAGGACCGGTTACCACAGCACCTGTACTCTTTACAGTCTTAACGATCTTTTCAGCAGACTTGTCTACAAGGCTGTGATCGTATGATTTTAGTTTTATTCTGATTTTTTGACTCATTTTCTTTAAGATTAAGCGTTACCTTTTGCTTTTTTGATTACCTCGTCAGCAATGTTCGATGGAGTTTCAGCATAGTGAGAGAACTCCATAGTAGATGTTGCCCTACCTGAAGACAGTGTCCTTAGGGTAGTTACATAACCAAACATTTCAGATAGTGGAACGCTGGCTTTAACAACTTTAGAACCTGCCCTGTCATCCATGTTGTTGATTTGTCCGCGGCGACGGTTAAGGTCACCAACAATATCACCCATGTTTTCTTCAGGAGTAAGTACTTCAAGTTTCATGATTGGCTCAAGGATAACAGCTCCGGCAGCTTTAGCAGCCTCTTTGTAACCCATTTTGGCTGCAAGTTCAAATGAAAGTGCATCCGAGTCAACCGGGTGGAATGAACCGTCAATAAGGGTAACCTTCATACTGTCCATTTCGTAGCCGGCAAGTGGGCCTTGCTTCATAGCTTCTTTGAAACCTTTTTCAATCGCAGGGATAAATTCTTTAGGTATGTTACCACCTTTAACTTCGTTAACGAACTGTAGTCCCATTGGCACTTTTCCGTCAACTTCGTCAGCCGGCTCCAGCCTGAATACGATATCACCAAATTTACCACGACCACCGGATTGCTTTTTGTAAGTTTCCCTGTGGTTAGCAGCACGTGTAATAGCTTCTTTATACTCTACCTGAGGCTCACCCTGGTTAACCTCAACTTTAAACTCACGCTTAAGGCGGTCAACAAGGATATCAAGGTGAAGCTCACCCATACCTGAGATGATAGTCTGGCCTGATGCGTGGTCAGTCCTTACGGTAAACGTAGGGTCTTCTTCAGCAAGCTTAGCAAGAGCCATACCCATCTTATCAACGTCAGCCTTGGTTTTAGGCTCAACCGCGATACCGATTACCGGGTCAGGGAAGTTCATACTTTCAAGAACGATTGGGTTCTTTTCATCAGAAAGGGTATCACCCGTTTTGATGTCTTTAAAACCTACAGCCGCTCCAATATCACCAGCCTCAATATATTCAATTGGGTTTTGCTTGTTAGCATGCATCTGGTAGATACGTGAGATACGCTCTTTGTTGCCTGAACGATTGTTAAGAACGTAAGAACCTGCATCAAGACGGCCTGAATAAGCCCTGAAGAATGCAAGACGGCCTACATAAGGGTCAGTTGCAATTTTAAATGCAAGTGCCGAGAACGGCTCTTTAGCATCCGGCTTACGGAAGATAGCCTCTTCAGTATCAGGGTTTGTACCTTCAATAGCTTCTTTGTCAAGTGGCGAAGGAAGGAATTTACAAACCGCATCAAGCATGAACTGTACACCTTTATTTTTGAATGAAGAACCACATAGCATTGGGATGATAGCCATATCAATGGTTGCTTTCCTTAGCGCTTCGTTGATTTCGTCTTCAGTAATAGAGTTTTCGTCTTCCATGAATTTCTCAAGAAGGTTCTCATCATACGCGGCAACTTCTTCAATAAGTTGTGCCCTGTATTGGTGAGCCTCATCTTTCATGTCTGCAGGAATGTCCACAATGTCAAAAGTAGCACCTTGTGTTTCATCATGCCAAACAATCGCCTGGTTTTTGATAAGGTCAACCACACCTTTAAAGTCAGCCTCATCACCAATAGGAAGTACAATTGGCACAGCGTTACTCTTAAGCATGTCTTTCACCTGCTGGCAAACAGCAAGGAAGTTTGAACCCTGGCGGTCCATTTTATTAACGAAGCCCATACGTGGCACACGGTAGTTGTCAGCAAGCCTCCAGTTCGTTTCTGATTGCGGCTCTACACCGTCAACAGCACTAAAAAGGAACACTAGGCCGTCAAGTACCCTTAGCGAACGGTTTACCTCAACGGTAAAGTCAACGTGTCCCGGGGTATCGATAATGTTGAAGTGGTAATCTTTAGTATCACTAACAGGCTTACCTTGCTCTGTAGGGAAGTTCCACGTACATGTTGTAGCAGCCGAAGTAATGGTAATACCACGCTCCTGCTCCTGCGCCATCCAGTCCATGGTAGCTGCACCATCGTGCACCTCACCAATTTTGTGTGACTTACCTGTGTAGAAAAGGATACGCTCAGTAGTTGTTGTCTTACCGGCATCAATGTGAGCAGCAATACCTATATTTCTTGTATATTTTAAATCTCTAGCCATTTCTTATCTTAATGTTTCTTTATGAATTAGAATCTGAAGTGAGAGAACGCTTTGTTAGCTTCCGCCATTTTATGAGTATCCATCCTCTTTTTAACAGCAGCACCTTCTTCTTTAGCAGCAGCTAAGATTTCAGAAGCAAGCCTTTGAGCCATAGATTTTTCATTTCTCCTTCTTGCATAAAGAATCATCCATTTCATTGCCATGGATATTTTCCTGTCCGGACGGATTTGCATTGGTATCTGGAAGGTAGCACCACCTACACGGCGGCTACGCACCTCTACGTGAGGCATAACGTTGGTTAACGCATCTTTCCAAGTTTCAAGCGCTGATTTTTCAGCGTCCTGCTTTTTAGTCTCTACAATGTCAATAGCATCATAAAACACTTTAAAAGCAGTTGATTTCTTACCATCCCACATAAGGTTGTTCACAAAACGTGTCACCAATTGGTCGTTAAACCTTGGATCTGGTAAAAGAGGTCTTTTTTTGGCCTGTCTTTTTCTCATGTCTTTTCTTTAAAGTGTTTTAAAATTACTTTTTCTTTCCAGTTGCAGCTGGCGCTTGTCCTGGCTTAGGACGTTTAGCTCCATACTTTGATCTCCTTTGTGTTCTTCCTGCAACACCTGCAGTATCCAAAGCACCACGAACGATGTGGTACCTTACACCTGGTAAATCTTTTACCCTTCCACCCCTAACTAATACTATCGAGTGCTCTTGCAGATTGTGTCCTTCACCAGGGATGTACGCGTTCACCTCGTTACCGTTAGTCAAACGAACCCTTGCAACTTTACGCATTGCAGAGTTTGGTTTCTTTGGTGTTGTGGTGTACACACGTGTACATACTCCCCTACGCTGAGGGCAAGAATCTAAAGCAGCCGATTTACTCTTCTTAGTTATCTGGGCTCTCCCTGTTCTTACTAATTGTTGAATTGTTGGCATAATTAATACTAAAAATTTCTTATGTTTAAAAAACCCGCTTTTTACGGGGTTGCAAATGTAGGCATTAAAATTTATAAAACAAATCTTAAAACATTAATTTTCAAACCTATCCTGCACATCTTCAGGCCGCACATATTTTTCAGCCAATTTTTGCGTTATTTGTACCACATATAGCCCGCGTTGAAAAAATCCCTTTACATACTCCTGCTCCTGCTTGCCTCCTTAGCATCGAAGGCGCAAAGCCTGTACCTGAAAATTGAGGGCAAAAATACTCAGGAAACCAAAGTGATCGACTCCATATCCTATAAAAAACAGCACGACAACGGAAAATCTATTGCTGAGGAAGCCGCCCAACTCTCCAACACCCTTACCAAAGCCGGATACCTGGAGAACGAAATGGCCGGCGGCATCAAAGTGAACGACACACTTTTCCTATATACTTTCTCCGTTGGAAAAAAAACCAACAACGTACACATATATACCGGCGGCCTTTCGTCAGAAGAAAAAGCCCTGCTCAGCATTTATAAAGATACCCTTACCTTGCCCCTGGCCGATGTGGAAGGCTACATGAATGGCAGCATTGCAGTACTGGAGCGCAAAGGCTATTCGCTCAGTTCCATGCAGTTGGTCAACTACACCAAAAAAGACAACAGCCTGTATGCCGACCTGAAGCTGAAAACCGAAAGGAAGCGCACCCTGAACGATATTGTGCTGGAAGGCTACCCCAAATTCCCCGAAGGCATACGCCGCAACATAGTGCGCCAGTACAAAAACAAAACTTTTAACCAGGAAACACTGGAGAGGGTTCACAAGGACTTCAATTCGCTGCGGTTTGTAACCCAGCCGCGCTACCCTGAGATACTTTTTAAGAAGGACACCACTAAAGTTTACGTGTACCTGCAAAAGGCACGGCCCAATACCTTCGACGGCTTCATAGGCTTTAATAATGACGAAAGCAGCAACCTGGTGTTTACCGGCTACCTGGACCTGCTCCTGAACAATGTACTGAACACCGGCGAAAAGTTTAACCTGTTCTGGAAAAGTGATGGCAATAAACAAACTACCTTCAACGTATCGCTGGAGCTGCCCTATGTGTTCCGCAGCCCTATTGGCGTTAAGGGCGCACTCCGCATCTTTAAGCAGGACAGCACTTTCCAGAATACGGTTACCGACATCAACATCGGCTATTATTTCAGCTACAACTCCAAATTGTACATCGGGCGGCAGGCCACACAATCGGTCGATATACAAAGCGCCAATACCTCTAACCTAAGTGATTTCTCCAACTCGTTCTGGACATCCACTTATGAATTCACCAATTTTAATGTTGATGATTTCCTGTTCCCCGAAAAAACGGTTCTGTTCATTAAGGGCGGATTCGGCAAACGCGACTCGCAGGTGGGCGACAGCAACCAGTACTTTGCCCAAATCAACGCCATGCACAACCTGTATCTCAATAAGCGGAACATCATCAACCTGAAGAACCAGACGTTTTACCTCAACAGCAGCAACTATATTATTAATGAACTGTACCGTTTTGGGGGCATCAACTCCATACGCGGCTTTAATGAGAACAGCCTGCAGGCCAGCCTCTACTCTGCCCTTATGGTAGAATATCGCTATGTTTTGTCGCCCGGCATGTACGTGCATTCCATAACCGATTATGGCTATTTCCAGGACAAGACCTCCAACCTTAAGGATAACCTGCTGGGCCTTGGGTTCGGGTTCGGGCTGCTCACCAAAACAGGGCTATTCAATATCATTTATGCCAACGGCTCCACCAAGGACCAGTCTATAAAGCTCTCCAACTCCATAGTACATGTCAGCTTCCGCACCAACTTCTAAAAAGCAGGAAAGCCGCCTCTCGGCAGCTTTCCCATCACAAAAACACTTCACTATTACTACTTAACAAGTACTTTAACCGTATATACTTTATTAGAGTGTATCTTCAGCACATAAGTCCCTGTAGGCAAACTCTGATTGATAATATTGAAATTATAATCGTTGATATTTTTTGACGAGTAGAACAGGTTGCCCGTCATGTCAAACATATCAATCTGCTGTATAGGGTATTTTGATTTGATGTACGTGCGCTCACCTTCCTTCACCGGGTTAGGATACACCATCACGCCATTTTGAGATGAAAATTCGTCAACCCCCGCCGGTGCATCAACCACAAACGATATCCTGTTAGAAACCTCGTTATACGAGTCATTGGTAAACATTACTATAAAATAATCACCCGGTGTGGTTGGCAGCTTATCGTCAGGCAATGTTTTAGTACCTTCAGCCAGGCCGTCAAAATAAGTGTAGCTAACCAGCTCGTCCTCATTCGGGTCATCACCCGCATGGTATATTCCCAGCCAGTCTTTAATTATACCCGGCGCATCTGTCCATGTAGCAATAATGTTCTCGTTAAGGTTATATACCGTCTTGTTTATGGCAAGCTCGGTTATCTGGGTGCCTACCTGAAAAAACACTTTATTGCCCACACTGTTATAACCATCCTGCAGGTAGTACTCAGCATAATAATATCCGTCAGCCAGGCCTGAGAAGGTTTTAGTGCCCGATGCTGTAGTTACATAACTCCATGCTGCCGAGTTAACCGCTCCCGGCACCTGCCCCATTTTATAAACGCCTATCCAGTCGTTCTGCAGGTGTGGTGTATCTTGAAAGTTTATGGTTACGCTTGCGCCTGTCTGGTACATTTCCTGCGGTGTAGTTAACTGTACAAAAGGGCCAACGTAAAAATATTTCCTGTCTACCACTTCAGTATAGCCATCATTGGCAAGCAGCGTGGCATAGTATCTTCCCGGTGCAGTCAGTCCGTTAGTAAACGTTTTGGTTCCGTTAGTTTGCCCGTTAATATAGCTCCATGCCTGCGAAGGGCTTGATGAACCCGGCGTCTGGCTGGCTTTGTAAAGGCCTATCCAGTCTGTATTGTTGCCTGGCGCACCGGTAAATGAAACAGTTATAGGTGTTGATGGCAGGTAAGCTATAGTATCTGTCTGTATGGCGCTAACCTCAAAATTACTGTTGGTAATAGTAAAAGTTTTAGATTCGCTCCAGGCAGACCAGTTCAGGTTCCTGTCCCTGTGGCGCACTTTTACATAGTATTGGCCGTTAGGTATCTCATTGGCATTCAGGGTCAGTTTGGTAATATCAACCCCATTGTTTTTGTCCTTAGAAACATCCGGCTGGTTGTTCAGCATACCGTACAGGTTTTCATAATCCCTGTACACGTCTTTTTCTACAATGCTGTAATCTGCCGTTTTTCCTATCATAAACTCGGTTGAGTTCATCAATTGCCCTGATGTTGCAGCATAAGCTGAACTTTCAATGGTAACAGGAAGCTGCACATCATTGCCTGTAAAGTTGTTGGTAATAGTTGGCTGTGCAGGAGCAGTAAGCCCTTTATAATGATGGAAAGTATCCATAAGCTCATTATCCTTCCAGGTATAGATACTACCTATAGAATAAGATTCTACATCAAATTTATGGTTCACCACATCAATATCTATTATCTGGTACATCCAGTTAGATATGGTTTTCTGCACATCTTCAAAATCCTGCTCCACAGCCATGCCCCAGTACTGGTCCCATGCCACACCGCCCGAAATGATTTGGTAGGTTGGCGTATTTTTCAGCTGCCCCCTGTGGTACAGGTGGTGGTGGGCACCAATGTGCAGTATGTGTTTTGGCGAAGATGTAAGCACAGGCATCACTGTGTTGCGTACCCAATTAGATATGTCGCCCACATATTGTTCTGCCTGGTAAGGCCTGTGTCCCAGCGATACAATCCATTCCACAGTAGTATCGGCATTGGCAGCGGCAAGCACCTGGTTTACCCACGTTAGCTGCTGTATGCCGGTATGCTCAGTATCAAGGCATATAAACAATACATTACCTACCTGGTTGGCATAATAATCTTCAGTGCCGGAGTTGATGCCCTGGTAGCTCATCTCGTTAAGGATGTAGTGGTCATAGTAAGCCTGCATGGCAAGGGTACCGTAGGTTTCGTGGTTCCCCACCAGCGTTTGTATAGGCAGGTAGCCCGATAGCGCTTTGTTCTTCTTAAAATGCACATTCTCGTAGTGGTCAAGCGTGCCCACGTCAACCTGGTCGCCCACCATCACGGTAAGGGCAATGTTATCGGCCGGGTCAGCAGTTATGCCCCACTTTTGGGCAATTTTCCTTTTGGCCTGCGCTACAAGGGTGTCAAACCTTGGCACATTGCGCATCTGGTTATCACCCAGTACAAGGAAACGCAGGTGCCCGTCAGCTGTGGCAGCCTGGCCCGGTAGCGGCATTGTTTTGAACGACATCACTTCTGATGTTTCTGTACCGGTCTTCACACGGTAATAGTACTTGGTGTTGGCAGTTAGGCCTGTAATTTTTACCGTGTGATAAAAGTAGTTAGCCGGGTAGCCGGTGTCCGAAAATACCTGGTTGGTACCGGTAGCGGTGCTGGTAAGCGCGGTGGCAGATATGCCATACTCTACAACCGACTCCGGGTTGGAGCTGGTTTTCCAGTTCACGTAAATTGATGTAGGCGTCGCAGCCTGCAGGTACGGATTTAGCGTTTGCCCCGCTGCCACAAAGGTACAGCTAAGCAAAAGCCAGATGTAAAAATTTTTCATGGGATGTGTGTGTGTTATTTATTGCCGCCAAAATTACTGCCACACACCCTGTATGCCGTTTAGGCAATCCTTATGTTTGGGTTACAAAAACATCACTGAAACATCAAGTAAATTAAAAAATCATTAAAACAGCATCAGTTGTTTTTTAATCTGAAATTTATCATATAAACAAATTACCAAAATCAGTTTATAAACCAACCAACAAAGGTTTATCTTTGCCCCATGGAAAAAGAACACCAGATATTCGGCATCAGGGCCATCATCGAGGCCATACACGCGGGCAAAGAAATTGACAAGGTTTTTGTACAGAAGGAAGCGCAGGGCGACCTGATGCGCGACCTGATGAAAGCCATGAAGAGCAAAAACATCAATTTCAGCTATGTGCCTGTAGAAAAGCTGAACCGCCTTACGCCCAACAACCACCAGGGCGCCGTGGCTACTATAGCGCCAATTTCGTTCCACGACCTGGAAACGCTGGTAGAAAAAGTACTGGAAAGCGGCAAGGTGCCTTTGTTCCTGATATTGGACCAACTGAGCGATGCGCGCAACTTCGGGGCCATCATCCGCACGGCAGAGTGTACGGGTGTTGATGGCATCATTGTACAGAAGCAGGGTTCAGCCCCCGTAAATGGCGATACGGTAAAAACATCGGCCGGCGCGGTATTCAATGTACCTATCTGTAAAGTGGAGCATATTAAAGATGCTATTTTTCACCTCCAGGGTTCAGGCATCAAGACAGTAGCCGCTACCGAAAAGACTGAAGATACTATTTATGATGTAGCACTGAACGAGCCGGTAGCCATCATCATGGGTTCGGAAGACAGGGGAATCAACCCTTCAGTACTTAAAATTGTGGACGAAAAAGCCAAGCTGCCTATGTTCGGCACCATCGGCTCACTTAACGTATCGGTGGCCTGCGGTGCGTTTTTGTATGAAGCGGTAAGGCAGAGGGGATAATTGGTTGTTGGATTGTTCGATTATTCGACTATCAGATTTGCAGACGTTCAGATTGGTCGACTTAACGACGAACAACCAACCTAAAACATCAAACCTCAAACAAACCAACAAATCCCCGAATTACCAAATCAACGAATCAACGAATCAACGAATCAACAAATCAACGAATCAACAAATTAACTTTCTCTTCGGTAGATATAAATAATCTGTGGCGGTGCGGGCGGCGGCGATAGTATCTCGGCATCAATCACCTCAATATCTTCTAATTTCGGTGGGTTCACAAAATTGCCGTTCTCGTCAAAGCGCTTCATGAACGGGTCGGTGCTGGGGTCAAAGCCCGGGTCTTCCCAGGCGTAGGTAATCTGCTTTTGGTATTCCGGCGTTTTAAACATCCACGAAAAGAAAAGCCCGGTGAAAAATCCCGCCAAATGCCCTTCCCATGATATGCCTTCTTCCGCCCCTGGGAAAACGTACCATATCATACCGCCATACAGCATCACAATCAGCAGTGACAATGCCACCAGCCGGTAATACCCTGTTTGTATCCCTTTGAAAAAGATGAAGCTCACTAGCACATAAATAAGGCTGCTGGCCCCAATGTGGTACGATGGCCGCGCGATAAGCCAGGTAATGATGCCTGAAAGCAAAATGCCATATATTATTATAGCCAACGCCTGCTTGCGGTAAAAATACCGCATGGCCGCTATCAGCAAAAAGAGCGGAATGCTGTTATTGTACAAATGTTCCAGGCTGTCGTGCAAAAACGGGCTGAAGACTACGCCTCTCAACCCCATAAGCGTGCGCGGAAAAATGCCGAAATGGCTCAGGTCGTCATATTTTATCTCTACCCAGTACACCCCCCACATCAGCAGCATTGCCAAAAGCGGCCACGCTATTACTGATGGGGAGAACTTAAAGTGGTTATCGTCTGGCATGTTTTATTTTTTGTTAATGTACTTGTACGCCCTCAATAATTTATCCAATTTTAATTTAATGAAATTTTGTCATTAATCAGTAATTTTACGGCTATGGAAGCACCCTTGGCAGAACGCATACGCCCACAGCATTTATCCGAATACATCAGCCAGCAGCACCTGGTTGGCCCTAACGGCTCACTTACCCACCAGATAGCCCGCGGCATTATCCCGTCGCTCATTTTGTGGGGGCCGCCCGGCACGGGCAAAACTACCCTGGCACAAATAATGGCTCAGGAAAGCAACCGTCCATTCTATGTGCTGAGCGCTATTAATGCAGGCGTTAAGGACGTGCGCGAGGTGATTGACAAAGCCAAACAAAGCGGCGGTTTATTCACTGCTAAAAACCCCATCCTGTTTATTGATGAGATTCACCGTTTCAGCAAATCGCAGCAGGACTCTCTGCTTGCTGCTGTGGAAAAAGGCATTGTAACATTGATTGGCGCCACTACTGAAAATCCCAGCTTTGAGGTGATTCCCGCATTATTGTCAAGATGTCAGGTTTATGTGCTGAATCCTTTCACCCGCGAAGATCTGGAAGCGCTCCTGCACCGTGCCATGGCCACCGATGCCTACCTTAAAACCAAGAGTATCGACCTGAAGGAAACCGAGGCACTACTGCGCCTTTCCGGTGGTGATGGACGAAAGCTGCTGAATATTTTCGAGCTGGTAATTAATGCTTCGGAAGGTGACAGTATTGAGATTACCAACGATAAGGTAATGCAGCTGGCTCAGAAAAATACCGTGCTGTATGACAAAACCGGCGAACAACATTACGATATCATTTCGGCATTCATCAAATCCATGCGCGGCAGCGATCCCAACGGCGCAGTGTATTGGCTGGCCCGGATGATTGAAGGCGGCGAAGACCTGAAGTTCATAGCCCGCCGTATGCTTATTTTAGCCAGTGAGGATATTGGCAATGCCAACCCAACAGCGCTTATTATGGCGAATAACTGCTTCCAGGCGGTAAGCACTATTGGCTATCCGGAGTCAAGGATCATACTTAGCCAGTGCGCGGTGTACCTGGCAACTTCGCCCAAGAGCAATGCTACCTATATGGCTATTGGCAAAGCACAAAGCGTGGTGAAGCAAACCGGCGACCTGCCCGTGCCACTGCACCTGCGCAACGCGCCTACTAAACTAATGAAGGAACTGGGCTACGGCGATGATTACAAATATGCCCATGATTTTGACAACAATTTTGCCGAACAGGAATTCCTGCCTGATGAGATAAGGAATACACAATTTTACGACCCCGGAAATAATAGCCGCGAGAACGCCACACGTGATTTCCTTAAAAACCGCTGGAAGGGGAAGTATGGGTATTGAGCCTCTTAGCTACTGAGCTATTAAGCTAAGAAGCTTAAAACTTAATATTCAGCTTTTCCGATACCAGCTTATCCTCACGGTCATAGTATTCAAAAACCCATTGTCCGTCTTTCTGGAAAACTACACCGGTTATGGTTTCCATCTTGGCGCTGTAGTAATCGGCCTGGGTAGTTTTGTACATTTTAAGCACCAGTTTGCCGGCTTTATCCAAAAGTTCGTAACCGTAGCTGGTTGGGTTGGCAGTAAGCTGGTTGGTATTATTTACCTGCCTTGCAGATGTGGCCGGTGCTGTTACTACTTCGGTTTTAGGATTTGTAATAGCTGTAATATTATCTCCGCCTTTGTAGCTGTAATTAATCATGTCTAACGAATGGGCTGCTCCACGCAATGCTTCGTAGTAAGACTTTTTCTTTTCCTTTTCCTTACTCTCACCTTCATTTGTTCTATACACTACATTATTTTGACAGTCCTTTAAAACAATTGCCATCTTGGTATTAAGGAAACTCCCTCCTTTATCAACATCAGCATATAATGCTTTACACCTGTCAAGCGCCAAATCAGACGGATATTGTACATTCCCCATAAATACAGTAAAGCCTACTTTTTCCAATGCCATCTTGGTGAGTGTGTTTACGTTGAATTCATCTTTTTTGCTTTGAAACTCAAACATTTCAGGCACTATTACATACTTATAGTTATTAAGTTCTTTCTGGGCAAAAACAAAAGTGCCGCAAAGCAATAAAGCAAGGGTCAGGAATTTTTTCATAGTTATAAAAAGTTTTTCAGGTCCAGCAGGTGGAAAGCCTGTAATATATTTTCAGGCGCATCCAGCCTGTGTTCGTTAAAGTAAATGGCATCAATGCCGCAGTCCAGGGCACCTTGTACATCAGCCTCAATGCAGTCACCAATCATAATGCTGGTATCCTTATCGGCATTGGCCGCAGCAAGCGCAAATTCAAATATACGGGCATTTGGTTTTTTGCAGCCGGCCATCTCGCTGTTGGTTATGGTAGCAAAGTAATGCTCAATGTTGGAGTTTTTCAGTTTACGAGCCTGCACCTCGTGGAAACCGTTGGTAATAATATGCAGCGTGTATTTTTCTTTCAGGTAGTCCAGCACTTCTATGGCGCCGTCAAAAAGATGGTTATAGTCCGGCAGGCAGGCAATGTATTCGTGCGATATAGCCGTAACCGTTTCCTCATCTACCTCAACCCCTAGCAGGCCGAAGGTTTCCTTAAACCGGCCGTACCTCAGTTCCTGCTGTGTTATGGCATCATCTCTAAAAAGTTTCCAGTACTGCGCATTTACCGGCACATATTCTTTCAGGAAATCATCAGTGCTTACGGTTATCTTATGCTTTTCAAAAACGGCTTCAAATGCCAGTGCAGAATTCTTTTCAAAATCCCACAGCGTATGGTCCAGGTCAAAAAAAACAGCTTTTTTATTCTCGCGTTTCATTACTTGCCTTTTACAATTTCAGCATTTTCAATATGATAAATCCAGTCGTCCACATCATTATCATTATACCTGAAGGTGCCTTGGAGTGTAACATATTGGTCGGTCTTCAGCTTCATGCCCGGATTTTTGAACTTAATGCCCATAATGGTTTCCGGCCCGGCCTGCCCGCAAAAAAAGCAGGAAGCGAACACGTTTTTGCTAAGCGCATACGTTTTATTATCGATGGGGATAATGAATCCGCTCATGACTATCGTTTTCTTGTTTTTGGCTTTCAGCGTTGGGTTGATTACCGGGAACATCACACCTTCAGGAAAATCCTTGCTGGGTTTTTTAATGTATTTAATCTGGGCCAATAATTTCCAGGTAAGGGTATCATTGGCTACAACCGCTTTTTGGGCAGGTTTTAAAGCTGCCGCAGATGGCCGCCCTGATGAAGACAATACAACGACTGCAACCAAAAGTGCAGGTAATAAGAACAAAAATTTACGCATTTGCCAGTGTTTTTGATATGTTTAAGCTATACGCCTTAACTGCCGGTATTAGTGCCGCCAAAATCCCTACAAAGATAGTGAGGAGTAGCAAATAACCCTCTTTTTCCCATACAAATTCCCAGGGGTTGAACGACATTTTAAATTCATCCTGAGATGAACCGGAGATAAAGCTCAGCGCTATCCTACCAACAATCGTTCCAAAAAGGAAGCCGGTAATACATAAAAGCAGGCTCTCAATAAGCACCAAAAGGAGCAATTGCAGTCGGCTTGCCCCATTAACACGAAGCAGCGCAAACTCATACTTCCTTTCCTTTAGCGTATTATACAATGCAATGAATATGCTGATGCCCGAAATGAGCATGATGCCGTATGCCAGGTATTGCAGCGCCTGCAGCCCGATACCGAACAATGAGAACAACCTGTTGATTTCTATAGCGGGTGATGCTGCCTGCATTTTGGTGTTTTGGGCTATGATGCGCGGCCAGGTTATAATCCCCATTTTGCTGCGGAATTTTACCAGCACAGCGGTAATCTCTTTGCCTTCCTCACTAATTGCTGCTTCTTCGGCATGGCCGTGGTCATGCCCTTCTTCAGCATGTGTATCGTGGTCATGGTCATGATGGTCATGAGCTTCACCTTCTTCATGTGTATCATGGTCGGCTTCGTCATGGTCATGGCCGTGCGCTTCTTCAGCATGCGCATCATGGTCGTGATCGTGTTCTTCCGCCGCCCCGCCCTCAGCGTGCTCGTGCTCATGGTCGTGCATGGCCCAAACGCTTTGTATGTTGCACAGTATAAGGTTATCTACCACTTTGCCTGTAGCGGATGCAATACCCGTAACTATATACGCATGCTCATCATGCACTTCGCCTTCCTCGGCATCGCCATGCGACCCAAAGAACTTATCCCCCACTTTCAGGTTCAGGTTTTGTGCAATCTCGCTCCCTACAACCACTTCAAAGTTTTTGCTGAAAACCTTGCCATTCTTTACCTCTGCACCATATTTGGCAAGATAATCGGGCGTGGTGCCCACAATGCGGTAGCCATGGTAGTTATCGCCAAAAGCCAGTGGTATGGCGGTTTGCACAAATGGGTGCTTCATCCATTTTTTGGCTTCGGTATAATCAATATTCCCGGTGGGTGCATCCACCTGGTACACTGATGAAAGTATCAATTGCAGCGGGCTGCCTTGTGCGCCAAGCACCAGGTCGATACCGTCAATGTTAGAGCTGAATTTCTTTTCGAACTGTTCCTGCAACAATATCAGCAGGGTAATGATGGCCACGCTTGCCGTAAGCAAAATGATGCTCAGGGCAGTATTAAGCGGCTTGAACCATATATTTTTCCAGGCTATGCGGGTAATCATGACAGTGTGATTTGGTTAGGGAAACGATCTTTCAGCCTTTGGTCGTGCGTAACTATTACCAGCGCGGTACCGTACTGCTGTGCCAGCGCATCCAGCATATCGGCTACCTTCAAGGCATTTTCATCATCAAGGCTGGAGGTAGGCTCATCGGCCAGCAAAAGCTTGGGCTCATTAATAAGCGCACGGGCTATGGAAACCCTTTGCTGCTGCCCTATACTGAGCTGTGACGGCATTTTGTGCAGGTGGTCCTTCAGGTCCAGTTGCTCCAATAGTTGTTTTGCTTTTTCGGTCGCCTGTTTGCCCGTGGCCAGCCATGAGGCCAGTACCACATTTTCCAGCACGTTGAGCGATGCCACAAAGTATGACTGCTGCAACACCAGCCCTATATTTTTTCCGCGGAAATGGTCCAGCTTTTTTTCAGATAGTGATGATATATTGGTATCTTCAATAACCACCTCGCCCGATTGTGGCCTAAGCAGCCCGCCCAACAGGTGCAGCAAAGTGGTTTTCCCCTTGCCCGACCCGCCTGTAATCAATAGGCTTTGCCCGGCGGCGGCGGTAACATCAGGGAAATTAAAATCAGTGCCTTTCGCATACGAAAAGCGCAGGTTTTTAGTACTTATCATGAGATGATATTATATGACCTGCAAGTTAGCAAAAAACAAGAGGATTATAAGGCATGTGCGGTGTAATTTGTATCTTTACCGCATCAGGATCGTTTTATAAAATAATAGCAGCGGCGGGCATTGCCTGCCAACCTCCCGCACAGCCGTGCCGGGAGGCAAGTCACTATTATATATTTTATAAAAAAGTCCGCAATGAAAAACAACCTAAAAATTGCCGTAATAGGCGGCACCGGAAAATCCGGCCAATATCTTATAAAGCACCTTATTGAGAAGGGATACACTTTTAAAGCCCTGGTGCGCAACCCGCAACATTTTACCGAGAATTATCCTTTAGCTGAAATCGTCATTGGCGATGTTACCAATCCTGATGCTGTTCATGACTTGCTGAAAGGCTGCAATGCCGTAATCAGCATGTTGGGCATGGGCCTGCCGCCGGGTAACCCCACGCAATTTGCTAACGCTACGCGCAATATCCTTAATGCCATGCAGGCACATAACACCTTGCGCTACATTGTTACCACGGGGCTGAATGTAGATACGCCTTTCGATAGTAAAAGTCCCGAAACAGCAGCCGCCACAGCATGGATGCGCCAGAACTTCCCGGCATCGACCCAAAGCAAGCAGGAAGAATATGAGCTGCTGGCTGCAAGCCATGCCAACTGGACAATGCTGCGCCTGCCCATGATTGAGCTGACCGATGAGTTGAGGCCGGTAAATATAAGCTTGGCTGATTGCCCCGGCAACCACATCAGCGCCACCAGCCTGGCTGATTTTGCCGTAAGGCAATTGTTTGATGACACCTATATTCGGCAAGCGCCTTTTATAGCGGATAAGTAAATGAAAAAGCGGGAAAATTTCCCGCTTTATTTTTCATATACAATTATCTCCTCCTTCGGTTCTTTTATCCGTACGCCGATTTTATCATACTGCCACTCACCTTCATTCTTGTGTGCAGCAATATCCATTTTGCCTTTGCCTTTGCTGCCTTTTAGGGTAATCGTTGCAGTCATAGCTGTATAATCATCTGTATATTCTACAGCGCCCTCCGCAATTGTCATTCTGTCGATAGGTTCAATAGTACCCAACGCTTCGTTAACACGCGTGTTCTCCTGGGCTTTTTGCAATGCGTTTTTGTACAGCCCTTTATTGGCATAGGCTTTGGCATAATCGCCAAAAGCCACTTCGCCCGAGGCCAGTAGGTATACAACAGTTATAAAAACAAGAATCAAAGGAAAAAGCCATTTGGCATTGCGCCGCCACCAGCTTTTGTGGTTAGGTAAAGATTTATTCATTTTGTGGTAGGTTTATTATAATAGCGGGATTTTGTTGCATTTATTGCCCAATAGCCTTTAAAATATCCCTTCGTCCACAAAACTTAAGTAACTCCGCTCAGTAATTATAACATGGTCAAGCACTTTTATATCCAGGCTGGCGCCAGCGGTTTTCAGCTGGCGGGTTACCTGCTTGTCCGGCTCGCTGGCCTGCAACACGCCCGATGGGTGGTTGTGCACCAGTATCATTGCTACTGCATTATGCTCCAGCGCCGTTTTAAATACCACCCGGGCATCTACCACAGTCCCAGTAATGCCACCTTTACTTATCTGCGATTTATAAATCACCTTATTGGAATTGTTCAGGTAAATGATCCAGAATTCCTCATGCGGCAACTCTCCGATTATAGGCTGCATAATATCAAACACCGCCTTACTCGATGTTATCTTTTTCAATTCCACGCCATCCTCATCCCTGCGGCGGCGGCCCAGCTCCATGGCAGCGGCAATGGTTACGGCCTTGGCCTCGCCTATCCCTTTAAAATTCATCAGCTGCTGTAGCGACAGCTTGCCCAGCGCACCCAGGTTATTGTCCACGCTGCCCAGTATGCGTTTGCTGAGTTCTACCGCGCTTTCGTTCCTGCTGCCCGAGCCTATAAGTATAGCTATAAGCTCGGCATCGCTAAGGGCAGCTTTGCCTTTCAGCATTAGTTTTTCGCGCGGCTGGTCGTCTTCAGCCCAGTATTTAATTGAGAAATTGCCTAATGTTTCTTCCATGGTAAAAATATATCAATACGAATATAGTCAATTTTTTTCTTCAATTTACACAATATAATAAAATATTCTTACGTTATGAAATCAAACTTATGGTTATGAAACACCTTATCCTACTCATCCTGCTCATTTCACCTCAAAAAGATTTCTACGAAAAACTTTCGGATGCTGCGCTTTCCATCACCAAAGACCGCGTGGAGTATGATGGTAAGTACTACCGGATAAAATATCCCGGCGGCGATGTGCCGAAAGATAAAGGCGTATGTACTGATGTGGTGATACGCAGCTACCGCAAACTAGGCATAGACCTGCAAAAGGAAGTACATGAAGACATGAAAGCCAATTTTGCCCAATACCCAAAAATGTGGGGACTGAAAACTACCGACACCAATATTGACCACCGGCGCGTACCCAATTTGCAAACTTTTTTTATCCGCAAAGGCACAGCCCTGGCCGTAACGCAAACCGCCGCTGACTATAAGCCGGGTGACATTGTAACCTGGACGCTGCCGCGTAACCTGCCGCATATTGGCATTGTAGTGAATAAAAAATCAGGGGGAAGGTATATGGTGGTGCACAACATTGGCTATGGCCAGGTAGCGGAAGACTGCCTTTTTAAATACAAGCTTAACGGGCACTATCGCTACAAAAAGTAGTTACTTTTTTGCTTTGTCAATCTTATGCAAAATTTCTTTAGCAGCGGCTTTGTAGGCGGGTGAATGCTGCGGGAAACCCTGTGTGAGTATCACTTCCAGTTCCGGGTAAATCCAGCCGTGGCTTTTGCCTATGATGTACAGCGCCCGCATAGCATAGGCTTTGGTTGCCACCTTGGCATCGGTAATGAGCCAGTCAAAACAGGCTTCGGTAATTTGCTGCAATTCTTCTGTGGATAAAAACCCGCTCCTTTGCTTCAGGTGGTTCTGCACCGAGAACAGGCAAATTTTAGAGATGGATCGTATGGCACCCTCATGCTTGTACAATGGCAAAGCGCCGCAAAACTGTGGCAGGAAATCCTTCAGCCAGCCAATTTCCTTTTCCAAAACCAGTTCCAGTATCCAGCAGGCTTTATGATGGTTTTTATCGGCAACATCAAGCGCAACAGCCAATAATTCAGGAAACAGCTGTGGGTCATTAAACACCATGCCCGAAAGCTCATCGCGAATGGGCCTGTGCGCCGTGCTGTTGGCTATGCGTTGATAAAACATATTATTTCATTACGCTCATAATGCCTGCCACAATACCTATAACCATACCGATAACTATTGTAAAGGCAAATACCAAAAGATAACTAAGGAATATCCTGAAGGCACGCTTAGGAATGCTGAACATATTGAAAAACTTGCCATATACCCAAATGGTCAGGACAAAATCCATCAAAAATAAAATGCTAAGCACCATTTCAATATTATTGCTATTCTGCCACAGGTACATCAGGGGCAACAATAATATCTGGAAAAAAAGCTTCATCCCGGCCAAAAAAGAATTAAGCGCCAGGTGTTCTACATAATTGTAGCCACTTTTCATAAAAGCTATTTTAGAAGCCAGCGCATACAGCGGTATCATCAACAATATTACCAGCGTATAATGTGATGTCACCCAGTTTTGCATGGCCATTTGCATTGCCATAGTCTTATTATCAGCAATGATAGGCGGCATAATGTTGATTTCTAAGTAATGAAAAAGGAATCCATAAACTGCCCCCAGGAAAATAATCATGGCTACCGGCTTAAAATAGTTGATGCGGCTACCGGCAATAAACTGCCTTATGGTATAGCCCGGCCTTAGGTATAACTCTTTCAGGGTGTATAAAAGCCCTTTATCAACATGGAAAGCCCCGTGCTGCACCTCATGCATTACATAGTGCCAGTCCAGCGTGTGGGTATGTGCGGTTTGCCCGCAGTTGCTGCAAAAGTTTCCTTCTACGGTATGTGTACAGTTTTTACAGGTATTGCTATTCATAGGTATAGGTGTTTATGCCGTAAAAATATCAGATTTTTGATAAAACAAATAGTTATGCCGCCAAAAAAATAAAAAAAGCTGCCAAAAGACAGCTTCAAAAAGAATAGTAGGTTTAGTAGTGGTTATCCTTTTATAAATTTTTTAGTTACTTGTTGGTTATTGCCTTCCAGCTTCAGGATGTATGCGCCTGCCGCCAGCATCGATACATTAATGGCATTATCCCTCAGGTTCCCTTTCAGCAATGTTTTTCCGGTTATGTCCAGAATTGTGTAATTACTAAAATCAGCTGTGTTGGAAAATTGCAGGTTGATGATAGTTGTTACCGGGTTAGGATACAACGCCACATTTACTGCTGATGGATTGTGTGTACCCATGTTGCAGTCGGCTGTCATTTGCACCACTATCGGCAGGCTGTTGGCAGCATTTTCAGGCTGGTCAGGACATACACCCGGCGAAGCCCTTACATAATAAGTACCTGCCTCATGTATCTCATAGGTGGCCGATGTTGCCCCGGGAATAATCTCATCATCCTTATACCACTGTATATTGGCGGTGTAAGGGCTGTTTACCGTATTTGGAAAAGTAGTGCCTTCGCATACCATAAAAACCTGCTGCTCATCATCAAAAAATACGTTAGCCGGGTCGCCCATCTCGCCCATCACTGTCATGCTCCCCCACGTCCAGCTATCAATTTGTATAACATTTGATTCTAACGTTTGCCCGCCGGTAGTTGTAACCACCACTTTTAAAAGTGCCTGGTCATAGGTGTACCAGTCATACGTAAAAGATGCGCTGTCAGCTCCGTCAATAGCTACATAATCGTCTGAAAGGAACCAGTACTTATAATACCATTGGTATGATTCGTATGTTTCACTACTGGTTATGGTGGCGGTGCCTTCTGTCCACGGGCACATCATAGTGTCGCCCTCAATTACAGGAGCCTGCGCATAGGCAAATCCCGTAAGCAATAAGATGGTAAAGAGTAAAAGTTTTTTCATAGTGCATGTTTTTTGTGTTGTGCGGCTTATGCCAAAAGTTTTTCATAAAATTAATCTTTTGCTAATGTTACAATTTATCTTACAGGATGATAAAGCGTGACACGGTGCGTGACATTTCGTGACACAATCAATAAAACTATTGGTTCACAGTACTTTGCGATTTTATATTTTACTACGTGCAATACTCCTGAATTTGTATATTTATCGCACCAAAAACAAACACATGCTCCAAAAAATATCAGTTTTGATGTTGCTGTTTTTCATGAATGCCTACGGGCAGGAAAACGAAAAGCCGCAACGCTATGCCATAGGCGCCGCTTATGGTTATGGCAACGAATTTAAGAATGACGATTACACCTATACCAACAGGTACTTTCAGCTACAATTATACTATACCCTGAACCCCGGCAAAAAATGGGAATACACCGTAGCCCTGCAGCCGGAAATCAATTTTGGCAAACACCAGTTGCTCAACCTGTATTTTGTAACTCCGGACAAGCCGGACTTTGAACGTAAGAGAGAAGAATTTACCAAGTTGAAAGATATGCGGGAATATATCCTGAATGTTTCCTTTTTTGCAAAGCGCCACCTTACCGAAAAATTCAGCGTGTATGCCATGCTAAATGTGGGGCCTATGATTATGGATACGGAAACTGAGCGTATGGCAAAAGGCTTTGCTTTTTGCGATGTATTTGCCCTGGGCGCATCATACGATTTTGGTAGCCTCCTTTTGGATTTAAGGCCGAATGTACGCCATGTATCTAACGCAGGGCTTAACACGCCAAATTCTGGCTACAACACCATGAATATGGCCTTTAACGTGATTGTACCGCTGAAGTAATCAGAATAGGTAACTGAACGATACGTTGGCATAATAATTTACCGGCAGCCCCGGGTAGTAATACCTTGGCGCGGCTCCATTTACCCCGGTGGCATTTACCAGTACCATTGAGGCATATTTTGTATCAGTAACATTATTAACACCTGCTGAAAGGTGTGATGCCAACCCTTTGAAAACCTCAAACCGGTAACCGGCTTTCAGGTTTGCCAGGTTGTAGGAGTCGTTGTAAATGGTATTGGCATCATTCATAGGCAGGCTGCCCACGTAGTAATAGTCAGCAGAAAGATATGCCCCGAAATTACTTTCCAGCAAGATGCCTGCGTTCACCTTGTTCTTCGGCACCCCGGTAAGCTCATTGCCGGAATAATCTACATCATTGTTCACAAATTCTTTAAACTCATATTTCCCTATTGAAGCCGATGCATAGGGCTGTATAGATAGCATACTGCCTAACTGCCTGTTATACTTTACCATGGCCTCAATGCCCTGGTGCAACGTTTCTCCGGCATTAACTCCAATATACTGGTCATCGCCCACGCGCTGCGCCACCAGCAGGTCTTTTATCTGCATGCGGTACAGCGAAACCTCAGCATACAGGTTTTTATTGAGCAGGTAAAACTTACCTCCTACTTCAAAATTATAGCCATTTTCAGGTTTTATGTTGGGGTTGATGCTACCATCGGCAGTAAGGGTTTCTTCGATAGCAGGCAGCGAAAACCCGCGGCTCACCGATGCATATATAGTTTGCAGGGCCGATGGCTTGTACAGCAATGAAAACTGTGGAGACCAAATACCGTTATAACTATATTTTTCTGATGACAGTGCGTTTTCTGGAAATGTATTGTCAAGGCAAAATTTTGTTTTGTTATAATTCACCCCCGCCTGTACCTCAAATTTACGGGTTAGTTCCAGCCTGAGTTGTGCAAACGCATTGATGAAATCACGCTTCTGTTCGCTGCCCGTGAGGCGCTCGCCTTCCAGTGTGCCCTGCCCGTTGTTATCCTGGTACAGGTTGGCATAGGTACCGCCGGTAAAACCGTCATGAAAATATTCCAAACCTGCTATAAATGAGGTTTTGATACCGCCCAATTCTGCATTTCCCGTAAACTGCGTCCGTGTACCGTAAGCTGTATTATTTTGGGTGAGAATGTCAAAAGGGCGTGGCTCGTAATTCTCCTTAGTGTTGATGAACACCGAAGTAGAATTATTCAGCCAATCAGTCATCTGCCAGTCATACGCCAGGCCGCCCAGCCAGGATTTGTACTGCTCATACCCTTTTGATGCTTTCCACGTGGGCGCAGCTGCACGCGGGTTGTTATCAAATGTTTCCCTGTTGATGGAGCTGGGTATGTATGCCTTCAGGCTGGTATAACTGCCAAAATAGGATAGCCTGCTTTTTTCTTTACGGAAAAGTTCGCCGGCAAGGGTTACACCCTCACGGTTATATTTGCTGTTCTCGCGGTAACCGTCAGTTTCCAGCGTGTGGTAGTTGAGGTTGAGGCTGCCCGTATTGCCATTGTAACCGTAATTCAGCGTGTTTTTCATCAGCCCGTAGGAGCCGTGCATAGTGCTGGCAGCCGCCCTACTCCCGGGTGTAATAGAGAATTTCGGGGTAATGAGTATGGCCCCGCCCAGGCCTGCGCCATACAGGCCGGAAAGTGGCCCTTTTATCACTTCCATCTGCCCTATAATTTCAAGGTCAATGTCTTCAATGGTGGTTTCGCTGTCGCCTGACGTTAGCGGTATGCTGCCGTAAAACGCCCTAATCTTGTTGGTGCCATAAGGCGTGCGCGCGCCAATGCCGCGTATGGAAATACGGTTGGTATTGATGCCGCCACTCTGCATTAAAACCCCGGGCAGTGTGTTGAGCACCGGGGTTATATCAGCCAGGTTATTGCGCTGCAAATCCTGCGGGGCAAGTATACCTATAGAAGCTGGGGCATTCAGCAAGCTATCGTTAATGTGGTAGCTGCTAATGGTTACTTCTTTGAGAGTATTGGTACGGATTGTATCCTGCGCAAATGATGTTACAGAAACAAAAAAAACAATCAGAAATATATTTTTCATCGATTTAAATCTCCCAGCAACCCACCAAGAGAGTTTCCTCTCTGAAAGCTGCCTTCAGAAACCCAACAGATTAGTTGTAAAGTAAAGGACATTTGCGCTTCAAAAAACTTAGCGTGATTAAATTACTTAACCCTGTGCCATGTTTGTGTGCGGCCAAGCAATGATATGCCAAGGTAGCCACGAACGTTTAGCTTGTCTTTGCCTTCCAGTTCAATAGTGCAGCTGTATAGTTTTCCTTTTTGCGGGTCCAGGATGTCGCCATCCGTCCACTCATCACCGTCTTTGGTAAGCCCTTTTATAATAACAAGGCCCAATACCGGCTTGCCTTTATCGGCGCCTTTGCACTTATCGCATTTGGTATTTTTCTTGGCCGGGTTAAGTATTTCTACCACCTTGCCGTAAATTTTGCCGTTGCTTTCATAAATCTCTACAATACTCTTGGCCTCGCCGGTTTCATCGTCAATCGTTTTCCATTTTCCTGTAACCTGAGCCTGAGCGGAAAAGATACCTGCTACCGCTACGAATAAGATAGTTAAAAAGTAATTTTTCATAATAATGCCTGTTTAATTTTGTTAAATATATAAATTTTTTCTTTTCAGTTTATGGATAAGCGCATTTAATTCGAACCCAAGCAGCAGAATAAAACAGTTGATCCATATATACAGCATTACTACAAGCAGTGTGCCAATTGAACCATACAACTCATTGTACTTACTGAAGCGCACCACATAGATACTGAAAAGCCAGGAGGTTAGCACAAAAAGTACGGTTGTTAAAATAGAACCATAGCTAAAAAAAGCAGCCTGGCTGGTTTCTTTAGCAGCAAATTTAAAGAGTATGGAAGTACCCGTAAGTATCATGAGCACCAGGAACACATACCGGCCAATTTCAAGCGGGTAAATATCATCGGTAAACCAGCCTCTTTCCTTAAGGTTATGTATAACTATTTCCAGCACTAATATGGCAACAACAGTAATGATGAGCAGGAATACAAATACCAGCGATATACCTATTGCCAGCGCATACTGGCGAAAATAAGTGCGCTTTATCGTAATATGCAGGCTGCTCTGGAAACCGCTCAGCAGGGCATTCATGCCGTTGCTCATAAGCAATACTGCCAATAGGATACCTATGGAAAGCAGGCTGCTGTAACTGGTATTCATAATATCCTTCAGTATCTTCTCAATAGCGTCATATGTGTTGGGTGGAACATTATTAGCTACAAACATAAGGAAGTCGTCCTGGAAACCTGTGATGGGAATGTACGGTATCAGGTTCAGCAAAAACAGCAGGAACGGGAATAGCGACATAAAGAAGCTGAATGCTATGGAACCCGCACGGTAGGACACATCGCCATTAACGATACCCGTAATGTACAGCTCCAGCAGGTGGTACAGCGTAAGCCCTTCCGAATAAGGCAGCTTGATGCTTTTGCCAATCCGTACAAAGTATTTGATTACGGGAATGCGCTCCAGCTTATGTTCCAGTTCAACCGACATTAAAAGGCTTTTAGGCTTAGGTCAAGGTTATAAATAGAATGCGTTAGCGCCCCTGATGATATGTAGTTTACCCCGCATTCGGCATAGTGGCGCATGGTCTGCTCATTAATTCCGCCCGAAGATTCCGTCTGGCAATAGTCGCCTATCAGGGCTACCGCCTCGCGGGTTTGGGCATAGTCAAAATTATCAAGCAGTATGCGGTGTACGCCGGGGTTGGCTATTATCTCGCGCACTTCATCCAGGTCGCGTGCTTCAACAATAATTTTCAGGTCCAGGTTATTAGCGCGCAGGTAGTCATGCGTTTTGGTTATCGCTTCGGTAATTCCGCCGGCAAAGTCAATGTGGTTGTCTTTCAGCATTACCATGTCATACAGGGCAAAGCGGTGGTTTTCGCCGCCGCCAATGGTTACGGCCCACTTTTCCAAGGCGCGTATGCCCGGTGTTGTCTTGCGGGTATCGAGTACTTTGGTGCCGGTGCCCTCTAATAGGTCAACATATTTTTTGGTTTTGGTGGCAATGGCGCTCATGCGCTGCATAGCATTGAGTACCAGCCTTTCGGCCTTTAGTATGCTTTGCGAACTGCCGGAAACATGAAAAGCCACATCGCCGTGCTGCACGGGTGTGCCGTCCTGCAAAAATACTTCTATGGTAAGGTTGGGGTCAACGAAATTAAATACCTGTTTTGCAAAGTCCACCCCCGCCAGTATGCCGGTGTCTTTTACCAGTAATTTGGCGTGGCCTGTGGCTTCAGCGGGTATGCAGGCAAGTGAGGAGTAGTCGCCGGGGCCTACGTCTTCGCGTATGGCATTGGCTATTATGATGTCGAGTTCTTTCTGGAATTGTTCGCTGGAAATCATGTATTGTTTGTTTAGGCTAAAGTAGGGAAAATTTTCAATTGATGAGTGTTTATTGATGATTGATGAGTAGTGAGGAATTAATATATTTGAAAAAAAATCATAAGGATGGGAGAAGCGGTAATGAGTAAAACATATAACGACTTAAATACGACTAATTTTAAAAAGAGATTTTTTCCGTACTATATTATTGCAGCGGCAAGTATAGCTGTAGTTTATACATTTTCACTTTTTAAAACTTCGGGAGCTGTAAATGGAATAACTTTAATTTGTACTGTTCTATTAAGTTTACTGCTGCCCTTTATAATGATTTTTTATAAAAAGAATAGGCCGCATTTGCCATTAAAAACAAATATCAAAGCCTTACTATACCTTGCTTTTGTATATTTTATAGCGTTATAATTAGTTAATTTAATTGATTATTTTATTTCTAACGTTAATTTTGAAACTTTTATCGAAACAATGCTTTATAGCGTAGCAGTACCAATTATATATTTAATAATTTGCTGTGTAGTGATATTGCCAATTGTTTACTATAGGCTCAAAAAAAAGGCAACTACTAATTATGATAAGGCAAACCATCCTGTCATCCCTGAAACTTCAACAATAAATCCTACACAAAAAATATATGGAGAGGATTTGCTAAGTGAGGAAGAGTTTATAAAACCCATTTATAATCCCTGGAAAAAATTCGGCTACTTTTATATGCTGATAATATTGAAAGTCATATTAATATATTTTCTGCGGATGACTATAAAATCGCAGGGAGGATTAATAATTACCACAATCTTAGAGTTTACTTTGCCTGTTATTATTCTGCTATGTATGTTTTATTCTGACCGAAATAATTTTCTTTTAAAATCTAAAACTATCTTATTCGCAATCATGCTATTTTTCGCGGTAGATGTTGCAACAGCATTTTTATTAAACCTGATAAATTTTGCAGATAGGGTGATGACTGTAAATTTATTTATTGAAGGATTTGTTACTTACTTGATATTTGAGCTTATATATTTCTTAGTCTGTTCATTTATCATAATTTTTCTGGCGGACCATAAAAAATAATAAAGTTCAAAATCTTTGATTGTGAATCTATGTGCTGCTTTGTGTATCTCTGTGAAATAATTATACTCTTCGACAAGTTCAGCGTGACTGCTTGCTGACTAACACATCCCCTTACTCCTCTATAGGGTTACTGCTACACACATGCCTGAAAATCCGTGGTATCAGTTAAATCCGCGTCATCTGTGTTCCTTTTATTGAGACTCTTCACTCCGCTGGCTGCGTTCAGAAACCTAACGGAGTGGTTCAGCGAAGCTAATGACAGAACATGCTCAATCTCTGTGAATCTCAGTGCTACTTTGTGTATCTCAGTGAAATAATCATAAAGATTCTTCACTCCGCAGGCTGCGTTCAGAAACCTAACGGAGTGGTTCAGCGAAGCTAATGACACAAAGCCCTCAACACCTCCACACCCTTTTCTTCCACGCCTTTCACCACCTCAAAATCAGGTTCGCCTGCCTCATTGCGGAAGGTAATTTTTAGGCCGCCGTCAACCGGTTCAATAGCTTGAATTTTGGAGAGGGGTATTTTGTAGCGGTTGCCCAGCTTTTTGCTGAAATGTTTATGGATATAGTATATCATCAAATACAAGAGCATCAGTGGCGCGAATTTAAGTTTATCAGCACCCACCAAAACAGCTGAGGTTATTATTAACAGTGCCAGCGGTATGTACAATAAAAGCGAATTGCGGTTCACCCTGCGCTTATTGGCTTTTGCGGAATTGGCATTTTTTTCAATCAGGTTCCTGGCTTCCTCCCAATTGCCGGAACTGGTTAGGTACAGGGCTTCATCATCAATGTTGATGTAGCCCGATGCGTATTTGAAGTAATGTTTCACAAGGTTGGTTTTGGTTGCGGAAGATAGGGAATTTCTGCTTATAACACACCCCTAACCCCTCTCAAGAGTGGAACCAGCTACACCCCTGCATAAAATTCTTGACATCAGCGTCATCCGCGTTCCATTCATATAGACTCTTTAAACCTTGCTGGGTTCAAAATGCACCTCCCACTTTTCAGTGCCAATAATTTGTAATTGGATTTGATATTTAAAATAATTACCCCTTATAGGTTACTTTCCAAATCACCCCAGCTTCATCGTCATTTACCAGCAATGAACCGTCATCCATCACCGTAACGTCAACCGGGCGGCCATATACTTCGGCTTTCTTTTCATCGGCTATAAAACCGGTTAGGAAATCCTGCGGCGGGCCTGATGGTTTGCCATTTTTAAACGGTACAAAAAGCACCTTGTAACCACTCAGTACACTACGGTTCCAGGAGCCATGCTGGCCCACAAACGCGCCGCCTTTATACTGCTGCGGAAAGTTGCCCTTGGCATAAAACGTTAACCCTAATGATGCGGTATGGCTGCCCACCGGCACATCAGGAATAATGGCTTTTGCTACCAAATCAGCTCGCTGGCCTTTCAAACGTGGGTCGGGTATCTGGCCAAAATAGGAATATGGCCATCCGTAAAAGCCACCTTGTTTTACACTAGTTATATAGTCCGGCACCAAATCATCACCCAGTTCATCACGCTCATTCACTGCTGTCCACAACTCGCCTGTGGCCGGGTTCCAGTCCATACCCACAGGGTTGCGCAGCCCGCTGGCATAT
Source organism: Flavobacterium sp. (assembly GCA_041916875.1). Taxonomy (GTDB): domain Bacteria; phylum Bacteroidota; class Bacteroidia; order Flavobacteriales; family Flavobacteriaceae; genus Flavobacterium. The sequence goes on along the minus strand of JAYRYS010000003.1, from coordinate 47,649 downwards.
ACAAGTTCGCCTTTGCCTTCAGGGTTTACCTCCAGTATGTTGGCGCGGCGCTTCTCGGTATCCATACCATGTTCACCCACATTACTGGCCGAACCTACCGAAATGTATATTTTGGAATTGTCCCTGCTGGCAATAATATTGCGTGTCCAGTGGTTGTTATAGCCACCTTTGGTCAGCTCCACTACCCTCTCTCCTTTGCCTGCCAGCTCTGTATCGCCCAGTTTATATGGAAAACGGTACAGCCCATCAGTATTGGCAATGTAAAAATACCCGTCAAGTATTAGCATCCCATACGGTTGGTTCAACCCATCCTTAAATGTTTTTTTTGTTTCAAACCGCCCGTCTTTGTCAGCATCACGCAATAGTGTTATCCTGTTGGCACTGTTGCGTGTACCGGCTTCAGCTACAAATACATCATTATTGGGGCCAATGTATGTATTGCGTGGATTTTGAAGATTATCAGCAAAGCGGGTAACCACAAAACCGGCTGGTGCTTTAGGTACTGTATTGGCCGGCCATTTTTTAACTGATGTCATTTTAACGGCTGATTCGGACGAGAAAGGAGCAGGCAGCGTGAGGTCGCCAATAGCCGTCTTCACGGTTGTTGCGCCCTGTTGCCTGGCCTGTTCTTTTTCTTTTTTGCTAACCTGGCCATTGCAGGCGGTGAGGCTCATCAGCCCCAGTATCATTATAGAAAGTGCTGTTGTTTTCATACGGAATAGGTATAGATGTTTATTTTGAACGAATTTACCTATTTACTGTTTTTTACCTGACCAAACCCCTGAATATTAAACATATTTTAACATTCATAAAATTGTCTGAAAATAAGGCATGTGTTTTTAAACAGCTGTTTTGTAATTGTTATATTTGCAAATTATTCCAAATACTGAATAAGAGTGATACAGCTTCACGATAAACATTTTGTTCCTTTTATTACTGCCGCCGAAATTGACAAGGCAGTTGCCGAAATGGCCCGCAAAGCCATGGCCGACCTTAAAGATGATATCCCTGTGTTTATAGGCGTGCTTAACGGCGCTTTTATGGTGGTGTCTGATTTTATGAAACACTACACTGCTCCGTGCGAGGTTAGCTTTGTAAAGATGTCGTCTTACGAAGGCACGGCATCTACCCATGATGTAAAGCAGCTTATAGGGCTTAACCAGGATCTTACCGGCCGCACTGTAGTAATAATTGAAGATATTATAGATACCGGGAACACCATAGTGGAACTTGTAAAAATGTTTGAAGGCAAAGGCATAAAGCAGCTGAAAATAGCCACACTTTTCCTGAAACCGGAAGTATATAAAAAAGACATAAAGCTGGATTACATTGGCTTTGAGATACCTAATAAATTTATAGTAGGCTACGGCCTTGATTATGACGGGCTGGGGCGCAACCTGCCTGAAATTTACCAATTGCAATAACACAACTACCATAACCAAAAACAAAATGATCAATATTGTTCTGTTCGGCAAGCCGGGCGCCGGAAAAGGCACCCAGGCAGAATTTTTGAAAGAAAAATACAACCTTACCCACATATCTACCGGTGATGTTTTTAGGTACAACCTTAAGAATGACACGCCGCTGGGCAGAGAAGCCAAAAAATATATGGATAACGGCGGGCTGGTGCCTGATGAGCTTACCATAAAAATGCTTCAGGATGAGGTAGAGAAACACCCAGATACTGCCGGATTTTTATTTGATGGCTTTCCGCGCACCATAGCACAGGCTGATGCGCTGGATACTTTCCTTCAGTCAAAAGGATGGGAAGTAACCGGAACTGTAGCGCTGGAAGCTGATGACAACATACTGGTGCAACGCCTGCTGGAAAGGGGTAAAACCAGTGGCCGCGCTGATGACCAGGACGAAGAAAAAATACGCACCCGCTATCAGGAATATAATGAAAAAACTGCACCGCTTATTGAGTACTATACAAAGCAGGGCAAATTTCATTCGGTTAATGGTATTGGCGAAATTGCAGAAATCACAGGCAGGCTTAACGCTGTGATTGATACGTTTAACTAACTTTACAGTAATTGGAAATAGCCATAATATTATTCCTTATTATACTTAACGGGGTTTTCTCGATGAGTGAAATCGCACTTATATCTGCCCGGAAAAACCGCCTGGAAACCGCTGCCAAAAAAGGCAATACCAGTGCGCAAACCGCTCTGGACCTGGCCAACTCGCCTAACAAGTTCCTTTCTACGGTACAAATTGGCATTACGCTCATAGGCATCCTTACAGGTATTTATTCGGGTGATAAGGTAACCGATGATGTAGAGGCTTTTGTAAGAACCATTGAGCCGCTTGCCCCATATGCCAACAATATTGCGGTGGGCATAGTGGTGGTTATACTTACTTTCTTCTCGCTGGTGCTGGGTGAACTATTACCAAAACGAATAGGGTTAAACTACCCGGAATCAATAGCCAAAATGGTTGCCCTGCCGATGAAGTACATCTCCATCATTACGGCGCCGTTCATCTGGCTGCTTACTTCATCAACCGATTTCCTTCTCAAAATCTTCCGTATACGCCCTACTGCTGACGGTAAGGTGACCGAGGAAGAGATCAAGGCCATAATAAAAGAAGGTACCGAAGGTGGCGAAGTGCAGGAAATTGAGCACGACATTATGGAGCGGGTTTTCCATATTGGCGACAGGAAAGTAAACTCCCTGATGACGCACCGAAAATCGGTAGCCTACCTTTCTACAGAATCCAGCAACCAACAGATACGCGAAACCATGCTGGAAGAGCTGCACTCCGTATATCCTGTAGCCGAAGGCAACCTGGATGATGTGATGGGCGTGGTACTGCTTAAAGATATCTTTGCTAATTATGACCGCCCTGATTTCAACATAAAGGAAATCATCAAGGAGCCGGTGTATATGATTGAGCATACATCAGCCTACAAAGCGCTGGAAATTTTCAAAAAAACAAAAGTGCACTACGCGCTGGTAACGGATGAATATGGCGTATTCCAGGGCATGATAACGCTGAACGACATACTGGAAGCGCTGGTTGGCGATGCCTCTGATTTTTATGATGATGAGTTCCAGCTGGTAGCGCAGGATGATAATACATGGATTGTGGACGGCCACTACCCGCTGCACGATTTCCTTACCTATTTTGACCTTGACGACCTTACCAACGAATATGAAGTAACAACCGTGAGCGGCCTTGTAATGACCGAACTGAGCTACATACCTAAGGAGGGCGAAAAGCTGGCCTGGAATCTTTACGAATTAGAAGTATTAAAGATGGATGGCGTCAAGATTGACAAGGTAAAAGTGAGCCGTATAAAAGAATAATTGCTTATATAAGATTTTTTTATATATTTACTCCCAAATCAATTATAAAAAACCATGAGAAAACTTATTTTAATTTTGATGCTGTGCCTTACATACGGCGCGGTAAATGCACAGAAATTTGTTGTTACACCTGAAGGGCTTGTTTCCGAACCGGACAATAAAGACTTTGTGGTTATTGAATTTCCCGGCAAAACCGCAGCGCAGCTATATGCAGAGGCCAACAAGTATATACAGAAAATATATGCTAACCCTGATAAAGTTATAAAAGGAAAAGTTGAAAACGAATATATAAGGTTTGACACCCACATAGGCCGCCTGTTTTACCTGAATGCAGGTATGGGCACAAAAAACTATGGCTCTATAGATTACACTACGCAAATTGATTTTAAAGATGGTAAAGTAAAGCTGTCTTTTCCTTCGGTAGATCTTACACCTGAGAATCCGGGAGCAAAATTTGATATCGGCTGGAAACATGAAGGGATGATGAATCCGGGCATATACGACAAAAAAGGTGGAGTTAAGCAACCGGATGCTAAAGCTGAAATCGAGAAATACTTTAATAATATTGTTGCTGAAATAACATCATATCTTTCAGGAGCAGCGGCAGCCAAAAAAGAGGACTGGTAAAATATTAAAAATAACACATACTATGCCCGGCTCATTAAAGCCGGGCTTTTATTTTTATACAAATAAGGAAGTTTGGTAGTATAAATAAAAAACTACACACCTGAAAAGTGTGGAATTAAAAACCAATAGTGTGGAATTCCACACTATTTAATTCATGGTTTCACCAGTAAAATACTGAATTATTGTACAATAGGCCGAAGGCATAATGATTGCTTCCTATCTGGCATCAGGAATTAAAATCCTTATGCATATGAATACGGAAACTTACACAAACCAACCACCACTTTTAGATACCTATAACCTAAGTACTGAAAATTTCTTTAGCCGGAACATTAAAAAAATAAAACCGTTTAATGCCCGCACTATCATTATGGCCGGCACCATGCTATTGCTTCTTGGCGACGCATATATGATTTATGAACTGCAGCCTGAACTTGAAAAGCTACATTTTGAAAGACTCAAAACCACGTGGGGCTTTTATTTTATTACCATAACCACAGTATTGCTGGTTTACAAGCTGGCTTATTTTTTATTTAATGTGGTACTGTATTTTAAATACAAGCCCATCAAATCTGTTACTGATGAACTGCTCCCAAACATTACCGTAATTGTACCGGCTTATAATGAAGGTAGGCTGGTTTATGATACGCTCGTAAGCCTTGTGGCAAGCAAATACCCTACCCAAAAATTACAGCTGCTTGCTATAGACGATGGCAGCAAGGACGATACCTGGACATGGATGCAAAAAGCCAAAGCCGATTTGGGCGACAGCATTTCCATTTTCCAGCAGCCGAAGAACATGGGTAAAAGGCATGCGCTGTACCGCGGCTTTAAGTTGGGCACCGGCGATGTTTTTGTAACTGTGGATAGTGACTCGGTAGTAAAAGAAGATACGCTGCGCAACCTAGTTAGCCCGTTTGTGGTAAACCCTAAATGCGGGGCAGTGGCCGGTAATGTTCAGGTGCTGAATAACAGCAATGCCATCATCCCTAAAATGCTTAATGTTAGTTTTGTGCTGAGTTTTGAGTTTATGCGTTCGGCACAGAGCACACTGGGCTCGGTACTGTGCACACCGGGAGCGCTTTCCGCCTACCGCCGCGATGTGGTTTTCAATTGCCTCGAAAACTGGATAAGCCAAACCTTTAACGGGCAGGCCAGCGACATTGGCGAAGACCGCGCCATGACTAACATGATAATGAAACAGGGCTTCCATGTGCTGTTTCAAAGCAACTCCTATGTGCTTACCAATGTACCGGAACAATACAAAGGCCTGTACAAAATGTTTATCCGTTGGGGCCGCAGCAACGTGCGCGAAAACCTGATGATGGGCAAGTTTGTCTATTCCAGATTCAGGGAAGGAAAGTCGAGGTTCGGCACAAGGCTCCTGTTTTTCGATTCGGCGCTTAACATGCTGCTTGCCTACCCTTTTGTGCTGCTCATGTTTGTATTAGTTTGCCTTAACCCCATAATCTTTTTGGCCACAACATTGTTTGGCATATTGATTTCATCCAGCTTCAGCGTATTCTTTTATGCCAAAAAACATACGCTTAAAGGTTCCGGCTGGGCCTATGCCTATAGCCTGCTCTATACCTTCGGGCTGTTCTGGATCATGCCTTACGCCATTGCAACCGTAAGCAGGAGTGGCTGGCTCACACGGGGGTAATTCGGTTTTCAGTCGCAGTCGCAGTCACAGTTTTCTGTAATGCCTCCTAAACTTTGAAACTTAAACTTTAAACAAACACAAAAGCTGTTGCCTGGTTTTGGCAGCAGCTTTTCCTTTTTGAAATGATGAAGCAGGCCACGGCTTTCTGTTTCAGAAAAATAACGTACTTTTGCACCCTCGCAGTAATAAGTAATTAGCCACAAGCCACAAGTTTATGGTTTTGAGTCAAACAAACTTGAAACCTGAAACCTTAAACCTGAATAAAAATGACTGAAGGAAATTTTGTAGATTATGTAAAGATATATGTGTCTTCCGGCAAGGGAGGCAAGGGATCTACACACCTGCACAGGGAAAAATTCATTGAAAAAGGCGGGCCCGATGGTGGCGATGGCGGCCGTGGCGGCCATGTTTATATTATAGGCAACGAAAGTTTGTGGACATTGTACCACCTTAAATTTGCACGCCACATAAAAGCGGGCCATGGCGGCGATGGCGGTAGCGCACGCAGTACCGGTGCCGATGGTGACGATAAATATATTGAGGTGCCGCTGGGTACTGTAGTAAAAGATAAAGAAACCGGCGAGGTATTGTTTGAAATCACTGAGCAGGGTGAAAAAAAGATTATTGCCAAAGGCGGTAAGGGCGGTTTGGGCAACTGGCATTTCCGCAGCAGTACCAACCAAACGCCGCGCTATGCACAACCGGGCATGCCTGCTGAAGAGCATGATGTTATCCTGGAGCTGAAAGTACTGGCCGACGTGGGCCTTGTGGGCTTCCCGAATGCGGGCAAATCAACGCTGCTTTCGGTGCTAACATCCGCCAAGCCAAAAATTGCTGATTACCCTTTCACCACATTGAAGCCTAACCTGGGCATTGTGGCCTATAGGGATTTCCAGTCGTTCGTGATTGCCGATATACCCGGTATTATTGAAGGTGCTGCCGAGGGCAAAGGCCTGGGGCATTACTTCCTTCGCCATATTGAGCGTAACTCTACACTGTTGTTCCTGGTGCCGGCCGATGCGGAAGACATCAAGAAAGAATATGACATACTGCTGGACGAACTGCGCCGCTACAACCCGGAAATGCTGGATAAGGACAGGCTTGTGGTAGTATCTAAAGCCGATATGCTGGACGATGAGCTGAAAGCCGAAATGAAAGCACAGCTGGATAAGGAGTTTAAAGGAACGCCGTATATGTTCATTTCATCTGTAGCCCAACAGGGACTGACTGAATTGAAGGACAAGCTTTGGCAAATGCTGAATACCGTACAATAAAAAAACCATCTACTCAGATGGTTTTTTTGTTTGTAAAAGCTTATTAAGTAATTTCGAAAACCGAATTATCTTTTAATGTAAGTTTTAATATTATTTTATAGCTGGTATTCTCAGAACCTGCCCCGGATAAATTTTGTCAGGATCAGTAAGCATGGGTTTGTTGGCCTCAAAAATAATGTTGTATTTCTGTACATCGCCATAATATTTACCGGCAATCTTTGATAGGCTGTCACCACTTACCACCGTGTGATATTGCGAAGGCGGCTCACTCACAGTGACCCTCATTTTGTTGTCAACACTGTCCACACCTTTAACATTGCCAATGGCAAGTCCAATTTTTTCAGCTTGCTCCTGTTTATCAACTTCACCCTCTAAAAGTACAGTTTGGCCTTTAACTGATATGCGTATGTTTTTATATACCAGCCCAAGTTTCTTTATAAAACTCAATAATTCCTGTGCTTGCAGGTTTTCTCTTTCAGGAGCAGTCTGGCTAATATTTCCAAAAAGCTGAACTCCCGCATCCTTGTCAAATGTTAATTGTCCCATAGTTCTATTTTTTAGTTTACTACAAGTTACCCAAACTTATTGAGGTATAAATAATTTTAGCACTATTTAGCATCACTTTTGCTATATGCATTTAAAAGCATAAAATACTGTTAACCAATGGGTGTTGAGTAAATATAAATGACTTTTAATTAACATAATTTTATTAGATTATCAAAAATAGGTATATTCGCAAGGCTAAATTTATCGTATTGGCAATGTAACAATTGTTACATAAGAAATACTATTTAGTACAACTATTAACTTTATTCAAATCAAATGAAAAAACTGATCTTATTCCTTACCATGGTTTTCATGGTAATGCCGGTGAGGGCTGACGAAGGAATGTGGTTCCTGATGTTCATAGAGCGCCTTAACCACCGCGATATGCAAAAAATGGGCCTGCAGCTTACCGCTGAGGAAATTTACAGCATTAACCACCACAGCCTTAAAGATGCCATTGTGCAGTTTAACGGCGGCTGCACGGCTGAGGTTATCTCTAAAGACGGCCTTGTACTTACCAACCACCACTGTGGTTATGATGCTATTGCTGAGCTTTCCACACCGGAAAACAACCTGTTGAAAAACGGTTTTTGGGCATCTGACCGCACACAGGAACTAAAGCCGAAAGACTTGTATGTGCGCTTTTTTGTAAGGATGGATGATGTTTCTAAAAGGATACTTGGCAAAGTAAACCCAAGGATGACCGAAGCCGAAAGGGAAAAAGCCATCCAGCAGGAAATTGCCCTTATCGAAAAAGAAAATAACGAAGGTGGAAAATACACCGTATCAGTTCGTTCGTTCTTCCAGGGCAATGAATATTACTACTTTGTTTACCAGGATTTCAAAGACGTTCGCCTTGTAGGTACACCTCCTGAAAACATAGGTAAATTTGGTGGCGATACCGATAACTGGGAATGGCCGCGCCACACGGGAGACTTCTCTATGTTCCGTATCTACGCTTCGCCTGACGGTGTTAACCCTGCTGATTATTCTGCCGCTAACGTACCGCTTAAACCTAAGCACTACCTACCGATAAGCCTTAAAGGCGTTAAGGAAAACGACTTTGCCATGATACTGGGCTACCCGGGCCGCACCAACCGCTGGATGCCATCGGGAGGTATTGAGCAGAATGTGAAGTTTGCCTACCCGGCGTGGGTGGAATCATCCAAACTGGGCATGGACAAAATGAAGGTGCACATGGACAAGAGCGACAAAGTACGCCTTGAATATGCCTCACAATATGCCAGCGTGGCCAACTACTGGAAAAACCGCCAGGGCATGATTGATGCTCTTACCAAGCATAAAACAGCCGCTACCAAAGCTAAAGCTGAAGCGGACTTCAACACCTGGGCCAACAAGCCTGCCAATAAAGAAAAATATGGTTCTGTAATAGCTACGCTGAACAATTACTATTCTAAAACCAACGAAAAAGCACGCCACGATAATTACCTTGTGGGCATGCTGCGCACTGCTACGTTTGCAGCACTGCCTTATAGTCTTGGCCGTGGCCTTGAGGCTTATGCAAAAGCTGATGCTGCCGGAAGGGCTGCCATGCGCCCTGAATTGGAAGAAGGTATTGCTGAAACCTACAAAACGCTTTATGAGCCATTGGAAAAAGATGTGCTTGCTGCACAGCTTAACCTGTATGCTACAAAATCTACCGGGTATGAAATTGCACCGCTGGTAGCTAAAATAGGCAAAGAGAACAATAATAACTTTACTAAGTATGTGAATGATGCCTTTGCAAAAAGTATGTTCTCTACTAAAGAAAAAATCACAGCGTTTCTGGACAACCCGAATGTGGATATGATGAAGAACGACCCACTTTATGCTTTGTCAGCTGACTTGATGACCAAATACAGGGCAAAATCTGACGAGCAGGCACAGTTGGATGCTGATTTCTCTAAAGCATTCCGCCTGTTGGTGGAAGGTATGAGGGAAGCCAACCCTAACGCCAAGTACTACCCTGATGCCAACAGCACGCTGCGCCTTACCTATGGTAAAGTTCGCTCCCTGCCGGCTGACAAAAGGAACGATGCTAAAGTAAACTACTACACTACACTTGACGGCACCGTGAAAAAATACAAGCCGAAAGATGAAGAGTTTGATTTACCTGCCAAGCTTATTGAGCTGAACAAGAAGAAAGATTATGGTGTATATGCTGATAAAGCGGGTTACATGCCGGTAAATTTCCTTACGGATAATGATATTACTGGCGGTAACTCAGGTTCGCCGGTGCTTAACGGCAAGGGCGAACTTATAGGCCTTGCGTTTGATGGTAATATTGAAGCCATGGCCGGTGACGTTATCTTCGACAAAGACCTGCAAAGGACCATTAACGTTGACATACGCTACGTGCTTTGGGTAATTGACAAATTCTCCGGTGCTAAGCACATTGTTGACGAGATGACAATTATACGATAGATGTTTAGATGATAGATATCCGATAATAGACAAAACCGCCCTGATTGGGGCGGTTTTTTTATGGCTATAACGAGCTATTCCGTTTTTACTCTTCTTCCTGCAGTATGGCCACTAAATTCCGGTGCATACATGCTTTGTATAGTAGTGATGCCGTTGCTGTATTCGCCGGCGTTGTTAACCCTCACATCATATTCAAGCACATAAGTACCTCGGCTTATGTTGTCAAAAAAGAAATGCGTGGCGGCGTCCCTTGTGGTACGGTAGAAACCAAGGCCGTCCTTATACGCATATTTTGAAATCACGTCAACCGGCTCAAAGGCTGCTGCCCTGAGGTCTTTCAGGTGAACGTACTCTACATCTTCCTTAATGTTAAGTACCAGCCTTACAGTCACCAGGTCACCAATCTTCAGGGTTTCGTTTTCCTTCAGCCGTACCAGCTGCTCACCCCCTGCGGCACTCTTTTTAACGAATAGTTCTTTGGCAACATTCATTATAGCTTGTTGTGCAGGCTTTATCCTGTCCAGGTCTTCAAAATACTGCCAGTAAAAGCCGCCATAACCCGGCAGAGCCGATTTATTTTCAACCGTAAGCATGGCCATATCATTAGTCACTTCATTGCCTTTCCAGTTCAGTTTTATATAACCGGTTTCTGCCTCTTTGCCTGCCTGTGCCATTTTAGCGGCAACCGTATTGGTAGTGCCAAGCGTTATTATTGTATTATCTTTTATCGAAAGCCAGTCGCTGCCTTTCATCAGCAGGGCATAAACCGCTTCGGTGGTTGCTTTGGTGGTTGGCCAGCTTTTATTCTGCTTGTTCTTCAGCAGCCAGGCTTTCATGGCATCTGCCGATGCATTATCCCCATCAATCTCGGTAAACGCTTCAATAAGCAGTGCCTGGGTTTCAACAGGTGCCCTGTACCACCACCAGCCCGGCTTGTTCTCAATCCAGTACATGCCGTAATCCTGGTTGGCGGCACTGGTTTCCTTCAGGTTCACCAGTATTTTTTTTGCTGTTGCAGCTTCCCCAAAACGGTTCAGCACCAGTGCCGCCATTCCTTTTTCATATAACGAGAGTTGAAGCCAGTTGTCCTTCAATGTTACTATATATCTGGATGCTTCGGTTTTAGCCTTATCTTTAAGAGGATACTTCTCAATATGAAAACTGCGAGCATAGAGGTAATGCAGTGTATTTTCAGAATTATACAACATTATTCTGTTTTTACTCTTAACGTATTGATCGTAAGAGTCAATAAATTCAGCATCCAGATATTTAATCGCATCGGCAGTCATGTAGCTGATATCCGATTTTTCCTCTTGCTTAATGCCCAGCTTATCCAGATGGCCCAGTCCGGCTACAATGTGGCGTGTGATGAAGTAGCTCTCATCCCCACCTGAAAACCACGGAAAACCACCCGAGGGTTCCTGACGGTCCTCCAGCTTCCTGAAATCAGCCTGTGCCGATTGCCGCATCTGGTCAAGGCTGAATAGGAAAGCCAGCCTGTTTTTCTGCTCCTCATCTGTCTGGTTATCCAATACCCAAGGCGTTTCTGCCAATAGTATCGATTTAAGCTCCTCATTCATCTCCAGTTTTGAAGGTTTGCCCTCCTTGCGCCATTTTTCGAATACCTCTTCAATTTTAGGATTGCTTTTAATGATGTGTGATGCTATGGCATTGGCATAGTAGCGTGAAAAAACCTGTTCAGAGCAATCGTGCTCATACTCCATGAGGTAAGGAAGCGATTGCAAAGCTGCCCAGGCCGTGTTACTGGTATATTCCAGCATAATGCCGTGGTGCTTTAGCGTATGCGATGTGTTATTTTTAAAATTATCAAACGTGTATAGCTTTGTAGTATTAGGTTTTATCCACAACGGCAAGCTTTCGGTAACCAGCATACGGTTGGTAAGCACCAGCAGTATGTTTTCCTCACCATCAGCAAAGTTGCCGCTTTTTGCCACAATTTTGTACTGCACGGCCTGCATACCCACAGGCACCGCTATTTTCCAGCTAACCACCGTATTCTGTTTTGCATCCATGCTGAACGGTTTTACAGCTTCACCAATAAGCATTTGGGCATCAACGGGTTTCATATCGGCCGGGTCAAATAATTGCAGCATGGCATTGCCACTTTTTCTTTCGGCGGTAAGGTTGATAATTTTAGCAGTGATAACAACAGTATCGCGTTCCCGTAAAAAACGCGGCATGTTGGGTACTACCATAAGGTCTTTCTGGGTTTGGAAGGCATTTTCAAAATAGCCGCTTTCCGCTTTTTTGTTGTGCGCCAATAACCGCAGCTTCCATTCGGTAAGCGCTTCGGGTGTGGTGAAGGTAAATTTTATCATGCCCTTGTCATCCGTGCGCAATTGCGGATAGAAGAATGCCGTTTCGTTAAGGTTTTTCCTTGCCGTAACCTGCTGTAGTGCCTGCATTTCTTTTTCACCTTGTTTTGTTTTGATGACTACAACGCCATTAGCGCCACGGTTGCCATATATTGCCTGCGCGGAAGCGCCTTTTAGTACAGTAGCTGATGCCATATCATTCGGGTTCAGTTTTCGGAAATATTCTTCCGATACCGGAATGCCATCCACAATTATCAATGGCTCAACATTGCCATCTATAGAACCTACACCTCGCAATAGTATTGTTGAATCTGAACCAGGCGAGCCACTACCTCCAGTAATATTAATACCTGCTAACTGCCCCTGCAAAGACTGTAACATGTCAGCATTAGCCCTCTCTTCAATAGATTCTGAAGTAATTGTGGCAACTACATATGGCGCTCTTGAAATCGGGTTTCTGCGGTACACGTCCAGCTGCACGTTTGCCAGCATTGAACTGTCTTCTTTCAATATTATGTCCAATACCCGGGGTTCACTCACAGTAATTGTCTGTGTCTTAAAACCTAAATAAAGGAAATTGAGCACACTCCCTTTAGGTACATATATGCTGTACTTACCGTCAAGATCAGTTTGAACCCCTTCGGCAGTGCCCCTCATTACAATGCTTGCTCCGGGCAATGGCCCCGATGCATCGCTGACCGTGCCTGTTATGAGGACATCTCCTTTAGCAGGAAGCCTGGTTTTGAGCCCGGCAGCAAGATATATATTACTTGAATTATTGATATTAAAACCGAAAGTGTAAAAACTGTCTCCCTCATGCGGGCTAAAGTTTATGTATTCATAATTACTAAAACTGCCGGCACTGGTATATCTCTTAAAATAATCGTAAACTTGGAACGGATCATTAACGCTGTTGAACCTGTGCAGGCTGTCCCAACCATCAGTGTTAAATTTGTCGAGAGAAGCGTCATACATACCGGCAAGCACTTCGGCCGGCAGCTGCCCCTCAACAGTAAACGCCCAGGTTTGGCCCGCACCGGGAGTGAGCTTACTTGTTACGGTTTCTGCTGAAACTTTTAATTTTACCTCATCCCTCACACGTACATCCTGAGATACTGAATAGTGCTGATTATTCCAAATATAATTTACATAAATCCCTATGTCCAGCTTTCTCAAATTTTTAACCGGTATTTTAATTATAGTCTTGCTTTTAAATTTCAAGTGCTTTTCGTACAACACATTACCTTCTACTCCTGCGCTTATGTTAAGGTACAATTGCGGAAGCTCTGAACTTAGTTGTGCCAGCACATGGCCATCTTTAGCAAAATCCTTATTGATAATTTGCAATTTTAAAGGTTCACCTGAATCGCTTGCGGGGTATGAACTACTCTTCAGCATAAAATCACCAACTGCGTCTAAGTCATTTCCGGCGGTATCTTTTGAAGTGTACACCACTTTATATCTTGAGGGTTCCCATTGTTTTGCATTATCCAGAGTCAGTTCTTTAGTGTCAGCAGTATTTACGGTACGTTCAAAAACGAGTTCCTGCGGCGCGTCATCAGCAGCAGGTTCCGGTTTATATGCCAGCCACGGAAAATGCTCCCTAAACTCATCTTCAGGAATTGATTGTATCTCGGGTATGTCCCACAATCTTTTTTTCAGGTATACTTTTTCAGGCACAAGCTTGTAAATTTTCACATTGACAACAGCAGGTTTTTCAAAACCATTAAGGCTTTGTGCCTTAACGCCAATCTTTACTACGCCCTTATCGGTATAAGCTATATATGGCGTATTAGGAATCAACACCATTGTGTGGTAGCCGGCATTAACCTGCATCTCCTCTATATGTGTTTCACCCATTATGTCGGTTACCTCAACATTTACGAAATAAGAATAATAGGGAAGGTCTTCAGGTTTTTCATCATCATCTGCTATCAGGATAGCCGCAATACTGAATTTTCCTTCGTCATCAGTAAATATCTCCCCTGTCAAAATGCTGTCTTTGGGCTCATCACCATCGCGCCAGGAGCTGTTTCTGTTTTTTATGCTGTACTTTACCCTGGCGTTTTGTACCGGCGCACCGCTAAAACTTTTTGCATGCCCAGTGATTACAGACTTCTTACCTACAATAATATCATCTTTTACTTCATCAAAAACCACTTCAAACGTAGGCCTTTTGTATTCTTCCACATGTACTTCTGTACCGCTTTCTTCAAATCGTAAACCTATGGTATCATAAATCGGGCTGTCCTTCTTTTTGTCATCATGGTCATCTTCATCAATATATAAAGTATAACTGCCGGTTAGATTACGCGGTAGTTCAAACTCCCCTGCTACCGAACCAAATTCGTTGGTCTTCAGCCTTAATGCAAAAACCTCGTCATCGTTAGGGTCTTCCAGGTACACTTTTATATAAGTATCTGCCAAAGTAGAAATTGTGCCATGTTTGTCTATCGATACAATCCCTTTAAAATACACTTTCTGTCCAGGCCTGTATATAGGCCTGTCAATATACAATTGCGAGGTTACACGCACATTTTCACTTTCTATGCCTGTATATCGGCCATATATCTGGCAGGCCAGGGTATCCTTACCGAAAATTATGATTGCATTACGCAGTTCTTTACCGTGAGGTAGTTTGATTACGCCGTTTTTATCCGATTTGAATTTTTGGCCGCTCAGTTCTGCAATTGCACCTTTTACCGGCTCTCCGGTTTCGCGGTTGGCAACATGTATAATGTAATCATTTTTTGCGGCCTTGTGCGTAAAGGCAATTTTAGACGATTGGATGTACGATGCAGATATAGGGCTTATACTAGTATCCTGGGATATAGGCATGACCAAAATTGCGTAGTGCCCGCTTGGCAATGCCGGTAAAATTGCTTCAGTACTGTATTGAAAGTGGTTGGTGATTTTAGGGAGCTTATGCCTTATTACCATAAATGGCTTTTGGTGCTGAAGCTGATTTAATTGCTGTGCGTTGGCCGCCTTTGCAGGAGGTATGCGGTAAATTTTAAACTGTATGGAGTCGATGTTCCTGAACTTAATTCCTGCCAGGAATGGCTTATCCGCAACTACATCCGCCTCGGTAACAATTGCTACGCTTTGTACCAGTATGTTTTTTTTAAATATCCTGGCCATGCTGGCCAGGTCTCCCGCTTTTTGCGACGCAATTATCTCATCATACAGTGCAAGCGCTTTATTATATGCTTCAGGGTCAGCTTTTTTATTAGTATCGCTTGCCAGCAAACCGGCTGCTTTTATCTTTGCCCTATCAGCAAAAGGACTGCTTTTCCACTCCTCTGCAAGTTTTAAATATGTAGCCAGCTGATACTGCATCTTATCATAATAGTACACCTTATCAACATAATTAAGCCTTCTGAGCACAGCGCGCTGAAGGTTAAGCGTATCTTTTTTTTCAGAATAGTATTTTTCAATGTCCTGGCATAGTTTCAGGCAAGTTTCATCCTTGTGTTTATTTACGTCATACCGGCTGAAGGCCGCGGCGTCGCCAAACAATTGTGCCGCATTATCGACACTCCAGTATGTTTCGCTTTGATTATGCAAAATGTTGATATACCTTTCTGCCAGCAAATCCAGCAACGGCCGCGGAACGCTTATGAGTGAAGGGTTAAAATCTACAATTTCCTTATACTGCGTAAGTGGGGTTTTGTATAAAAGTTCCCAGTTGCTAAGGCTCCGCCTGCAAGCAGCAATAATCTCATCTTCAAAATTTTTACTGCCCCATTGCAAAAAATCCTGCGGTGCAGGGCCGCTTATGGGTGTACGCTGCGATATTTTATACCGGTTGCTATTTAACACCGATTGCAACATTTCGGCATACAGGCTTTCCATGATGGCGCTTGTAGGTATAGCAGCTATAGCTATTTCTTTTTGTATGCTCGTAATTATCTTAACTTGGGCGTCGTCATCCAGCCTTTGAAGATATTTTGACCGAAAGAAAAACGCCTTGAGCAGCTGTGGCTCGTTTTTGTCCTTTTTAGCGCGCACATAAATGGCATCAACCAATGTGGCAGCTGATTTTATTTGGCCTTCGTTTTCCAGCAGCATTACTTCTTCCCACTCGGGATTATAATCTTGTGCTGAGGCCACTACACTGAAAATCATTAAAACGGCTGCTAAAAATTGTTTCATGCTTTCTTATAATTTGGTAAACAATATACTACATTTTTGTTGAGGTTGTATGTGCGGCAAATACCAATGAATTTACTATTTTTGGGCTTCCTGCCTTTATACTGTTACAGAGCATTTTTTATGCTGAAAGGTTGGGACACCCTAAATAATTTTTTAAGATGCGTACACATTTTATCGCCATAGGCGGCGCTGCCATGCACAATCTGGCACTGGCCCTGCACAGCAAAGGATACAAGGTAACCGGCAGTGATGATGCCATTTTTGAACCCTCTAAAACCCGTTTGGAAAAGCAGGGATTATTACCTGCCGAACTGGGCTGGTTTCCGGAAAGGATTACGCCGGATATTGAAGCAGTGATACTGGGCATGCACGCCAAGGCTGATAACCCTGAGCTGCTAAAGGCTCAGGAACTCGGCCTGAAGATATACTCCTACCCCGAGTTTTTGTATGAGCAGTCTAAAAACAAAACGCGTGTGGTTATAGGCGGCAGCCATGGCAAAACCACCATAACCAGCATGATACTGCATGTAATGAACTACCACAACATTGAGGTAGATTACATGGTAGGTGCCCAGCTGGAAGGTTTTGACACCATGGTGAAACTGACCGAAGAGAATGACTTTATTGTACTGGAAGGCGATGAATACCTGTCATCCCCCATGGACCGCAGGCCGAAATTCCACCTGTACCAGCCTAACATAGCACTGATTAGCGGCATAGCGTGGGACCATATCAACGTGTTCCCTACGTATGATAATTATGTGGAGCAGTTTGAAATTTTCATACAGAAAATAACCAACGGCGGCATTTTAGTTTATAACGAAGATGATCCGGAAGTGAAGCGTGTAGCCGAGGCCGCCACCAACCCTATCCGCAAAATGCCGTACAGCACGCCAAAATATACCGTAGAAAACGGCACAACCTTATTGGATACGCCGGAAGGCCCTATGCCTATAGAGGTTTTCGGGGCGCATAACCTGAACAACCTTGCCGGCGCCAAATGGATTTGCCAGAACATGGGTGTGGATGAGGCGGATTTTTACGAAGCCATTGCCAGCTTTAAAGGAGCCAGCAAACGCCTGGAAAAAATTGCTGAGAATGGCAATAATGTTGCCTACAAGGATTTTGCGCATTCGCCAAGCAAGGTTGCTGCAACTACGAAAGCCGTAAAAGAACAATACCCTGACCGAACTCTGATTGCCTGCCTTGAACTGCATACGTACAGTAGCCTTAACGCCGAGTTCCTGAAAGAATATGAAGGCGCGCTGGATGCTGCCGATGTGGCTGTGGTATTCTACTCGCCTGATGCGGTGAAGATAAAGCAGCTGGAAGAAGTGACTTATGAGCAGATTGCCAAAGCCTTTAACCGTGAAGACCTGATTATTTATACCAATCCGGCAGCGTTTAAGGAATACCTGTACCACCTGAAGTACGATACCAAAGGCGTAGCGCTCCTGTTGATGAGTTCCGGCAATTATGGCGGGCTTAATTTTGATGAGGTTAAGGGGTTGATTTAACTACCCTGGCGTAAGGCCAAATACATAACTGCCCCAATAGTACATCATGAGTGTAATGATAACGGCGGCAATGGCAATAAGGATGAGCCCGGGCAATATCATCTGGTTCATCTTTATTTCATTGGTACCGAAAACGATGGCATTGGGTGGTGTGGATGATGGCAGCACAAACGACATTGAAGCTGCAATGGTTACCGGAATCATAAGGTAAAGCGCATTGACCTGTAATGTGACCGAAAGCACCACACACAGCGGGAGCATGGCCTGCGCTATGGTTACATTACTGGCAAACATGGTAAGTATGGTCATGACCACAACAGCCCCAAAAATGATCATCAGCACCGGACTGCCGTGAAGTGCGCCCAGCTTTGATACCAGCCACGGGGTAAGCCCCGAAAGCTGGAAACCCCTTTCAAGTGCAAAGCCTCCGCCAAAAAGCAATATGATGCCCCAGGGAATGCGCAATGCGGTAGTCCAGTCCATGATCCGTCCGCCAGGCTTATCTTTTGACGGGATGATAAATAGTAATACTGATATGAAGGCAGCCACTACGGCATCAATAATAAAATCCTTGTGCTCAAACAGGTTGTTCCAGCCCGGTATGCGAAAATTGGATATCAGGATGTCCGACCTGAAGATGAGCAGCAACGCAAACAAAGCGAATACTACCAATACCACAGTTTGCTCATAGCTGCGCTTGCCCAGCCGCATGTTGGCTATTTTGAAGAAAGAACCGTCAATGATTTCCAGTCGTTTTTTGGGTTTGTACATTAAATATAGTACCAATGCGGCCGATGTAATGAGCATAACATACAGCGGGAAATTGAATATCAGCCAGCCGGCAAAGGTTACCGGTGGCGCATCGGGGAAAGCTTCTTCATATACCTTTATGAAAACCAGGTTGGTGGGTGTGCCCACCAATGTGGTAATACCGCCTATGGAACTGGCGTAGGCAATACCTATAAGCAAGGCCACTTTGTAATTGCCCAGCTCCTTAGCGCTGTAGATATCTTTCAGTTCATCCAGTACCGAAATGCCTATGGGCAACATGAGCAGCGCAATGGCCGTGTTGGACATCCACATGCTTAGGAACGATGTGGTGAGCATAAAGCCTACAAAAATCTGGAAAGTGCCCTGCCCGAAAAACATGAGCGTGCGGGTAGCTATGCGGCGGTGCACATCCCATTTTTCAATGGCAAGGGCAAGCATGAACCCGCCAATGTACAAAAACATGGTATCGTTAAAATAGGCTTTCGATATTTCGGCTCCGCTGGCAATCCCCATAAACGGAAAAAGTATAACCGGCAAAAGCGATGTTACCGCCAGCGGCACCACCTCGCTCACCCACCAGCCCAGCATCCACAGGGCTATGCCCAGCATGCGGCCTATCAGCGGATTATCGGGTTCCGGGTTCAGTACGGTGCTGAGCAGCACAAACAAAACCGGGAACAGTACGAGCGAAACTTTTTTTACGGTAAATACTTTTGCCATTGCCCAAATTTAGTTAAAAAGTAGGTTCACCGCATATTGCGATGTTATAACCGGGTCGTGCCCGGCATTTGGTACCACCTGTAACTGCCAGTTAAATGCTGAAGATGCCGCTGCGGCCTTAGCCTGGCTTTGCTGGTAAAAATAATTGGCACGTTCCAGCCTGTTCATGCCCTGCGCATCGGCAAACTGGTTGTGGCGTATGGATGGGTCGGACCCGTTATTATCCAGCGCACCTACCTGCACGGTCAGCTTGCGGGAAAAATAGCTGGCCGGCGGCGTATTTTCAGCCGGGGAATTGCCCAGCCCATACGGAAAATTCACGCTTGTATCGGGCACTGTGTACCAGCCGCTGTTGGCTGCAATGGCATGGTTGTACCTGGCCTGTGGCTTCAGCAATACAAAGCGGTGCACAAACTGGCCGCCTCCTGAATGTCCATACATTTCATAAGTGGCTGATGTGTTGCCGGTTTTCTGCTTTATTTCATCAAACAATGGCTCAATGGCTGAGAAGGTCCACTGCGCTTCAGGGTTTTGTATGGCCGATGTAGGGTTGTTGCCATCCGTAAATACATTGCCCAGTATATAATAATTACCCCCGGGAAAATACTGCTCGGTAAACTCCGGCGCAAAAACCATAAAGCCATGCTGGTTGGCAGCATCTACCCAAATATCGCGGTAATCTTCGGCATTGCGCTCATCTCCATGAAAAACCATAACCACAGGCATGTTTCTGGTATCGCCGGGCGGTATGTGGTAAAATACGCGGATAGGTTTATTGGGAAGTGAAGAATAATTATAGGTGAACCAACTGCTTCCTGCTTGTAGTGAATCCGGCTCGGCAGCTGGTGGCAGGTCGTGCTGGCTGCATGATGTTAACAGTAAAATTGCAGGAAAAACAATTGCACTAAGTATTTTTTTTATATTCATAATTTTGATCTGTTTTTATTATTCACCTGCAAATTGCGGTGAATAAATTTGATTTCAAAAAAAAACTGTACATTAGCCTAAAACGGGGGATAAACGCATAAAACCGCTTCTTTTTCAGCTTAATGGATGTACAATTCCATTCACTGCAAAAAACAGGCATTTCACTGCAAATTAATTTTACGAACGCATTTTGGGCCAAAGTAATAAACATCTTTTTAAAGGTTATTTTTTATTCTTCCAGCTTATTTTTTGGTGTGGGGCAAGCTTAGTATTGATAATTTTCAATTCTTTCAGTCCGCTCAACCATGCCCTGCAATTTACTTTGTCAATAGTTTGTTTTTACAGCAATTATGCCTGGCTTTCACCCCAATATCAACAAACTAAAAAGCCGTTATGTATAACATTAGGCATTCTTATTCCGGCTGTTACAATTACCATCTGGCATTTTGTGGAAGGGATACAAATAATCTATGTGCCGGTTAGTATTGTATTGGCCGGCCTTTTCGGCTGGGTAGTGCCGCAGTTGAGCAATAGCAGAAAAAGCACTGATGCTGAACTGAATATACTTAAAAGCCAGTTCAGCCCGCATTTCCTTTTCAACACACTGAACATTATTTACTCCAAATGCCACGTTACCAGCCCGGAGGCTGCTGGCATGATACAAAACCTGAGCAATTTTATGCGCTACCTGAGCAATGAATGCTCTAAGGACAAAGTGCTGCTTCAAAAAGAAGTGGCAATGATACATGATTATATTACCCTTTACAAAGGCAATTATACCGATGGAATCAACATAAAATTCCTGCACAAGCTATATGACCCGGAGCAGAAAATAGCGCCCATGCTGCTGCTCAATTTTGTGGAGAATGCCTTTAAACACAGCCACATTGCCGTAAAGCAGGATGCCTACGTAACTATAGAACTGGCCACCGACCGTGATTACCTTCACTTTAAGGTAACCAACAACAAAGCCGCGGCCATCAACCAGCTGGAAAAAGGTATTGGAAACACCATCACCCTGAAACAGCTGGAACTGGCTTACCCGGACCAATATGAATATGACGTGAGGGAAACCGATAAAGAATATGAAGTTTTCTTAAAGATACGATTATGAAAAAGATAAACTGCTATATAATTGACGACCAGGAACCTGCCGCAAAACTACTGGAAGAACACATTTCCAAGATACCGCAATTGCAGCTGGTAGGCATTTCGCATGAGCCATTGGCTGCGCTGAGCAAAATACAGCAACAGCCGGTTGACCTTCTTTTTCTGGACATCAACATGCCGGTACTGAACGGCATACAATTTTTGAAGGCGCTTAAAAATCCGCCCAATACTATCCTAACCACCGCTTACACTGAGTATGCCGTGCAGGCTTTTGACTTGCAGGTGGTGGATTACCTCCTGAAGCCTATCTCATTTGAAAGGTTTGTGATGGCCGTGAACCGGGTGTTTGACAAGCCGCAGGCAGAAATCCCGCTACCGGAAAGTTCCCCACCTACTGAACCTGCTGAAACCGATTATAATGACTTCAGCTTTTTTAAGACGAACCACAACAAGCTGGAGAAAATCAACTTTAACGATGTGCTGTTCATAGAAAGCTATGGCGAATATGCGCGTTTCCACACCAGCAAAAAGATAAGCGTTTCGCGCGTTTCGCTGAACCGCCTGGAGGAAATTTTCCCAAAAAATAAGTTCTTCCGCGTGCACCGTACCTTCATCGTTAACATTGATAAGATTGAAACCATTGACGGCAATATCATTGAAATTGAAGGACATAAGATACCCATCAGCAAAAACCGGAGGGAGGATCTCAATAAATTGATACTACATAATAATTTATAGCTATTTTTTCACTAATCGTAAAAAAACAGACTTTTACTGCACATAATAACAAGTACGTTGCATTTATTTTTTTTAATAACCCAATAAAAATACTTTTGGATTATTAACTTAAATAGCTGTAACATGAAAAAAATCTACTCAATACTATTACTGGCCCAGATGGGCGTATTTGCACAGGCACCTGTACTGGTTGAAAATTTTGACTATGCGGCAGGCACAGCGTTAACCGATAACGGATGGGGTGCACACAGTGCATCAGCCACCAACCCTATACTTACTACAGCACCGGGGTTAACATTAACCGGCTATATTAATTCGGGCATAGGCAATGCAGCAGGTGTAAATAACACCGGGCAGGACGTTAATAAAGGCTTTGCAGAAATCTCTTCAGGCTCTGCATACGTTTCGTTCCTTATCAATGCTACGGCATCAACGGCTGATGAGTATGTGTTCCTTATAGGCTCCAACCCTATTACCACGGCTTTCAGGGCGCGTTTGTTCCTTCAGCCTAATACCGATCCTACCAAGTTTGCATTCGGTTATTCGTTCAACTCATCTACTGCGCAGGCTACCACAAGTAACCTGTACAATTTTGGCGAAACCTACCTTGTAGTAATAAAATATACAATTGTAGATGGCGCTGATAATGATACCGTAAGCTTATATGTGTTCCCGGCGGGGGGCAGCTTTATTACCGAGCCTGCTACACCGGTACTTGGCCCGCTAACCGGTACGGCGGCGGACCTTAACCCCGGCACTGTAGGCCTTAGGCAGTTTAATGCCAACCAAAGGATAACTGTTGATGGCATACGCGTATCAACCATTTGGGATGTAAGCAATCAATCTGGCGGAGTGGCCGATAACAGCCTTGCTAATGTGCAGGTGTACCCTAACCCCGTAACAACAGGTATTATCACTATTGCCAAAGAAGGCAGCAAGCAGGTAACTGTTTTTGATGTAACCGGCAAAAAAGTACTTACCGCTGCCACACAGGGCGAAACCGTAGATGTAAGCAGCCTGGTAAATGGCGTTTACATAGTGCAGATAACTATTGACAATGCCACAGTAACCAAAAAACTGGTTGTTAGTAAATAATTTCAAGGCAGTTCATTAAAACCAAATACTATGAAACGATTACAAAAGTATGCCCTGGCATCACTTTCATTACTATTGCTGTTCAGTACTTTTTCGTGCAGTACCGAAGATGTTACCGGGGCAATCCCTGTAAGTTCTGAGCCTGTTGAAATTCCGGATGCAGCCTTTGCAGAATACCTTATATACCTTAATGTGCCGGGCGTATTTTCGCAGGATGAAGGCGGGGTAACCAAATACTACCTTACCCCAACCGAAGTGAACGGCGTTAATGAGCTGCAGCTGAGCAAAACAGCATCTAACGTTACCAACCTGCAAAATGCGGGTGTGGCTACTGCCGATGTAAAGATTACCAACATGGAAGGCATACAGTACTTTACCAGCCTGGAGCGCCTGGTGCTTACATCAAACGCGGTGCAGACACTTGACGTGTCGCACAATACCTTGCTGAAGGAACTGGAGCTGAACTTTAACCTTATAGGCACGCTGAACCTTTCGGCCAACACGCAGCTTACCAGGCTGCGCTACAGGGCAAGTGCCACCGCTACAGCAGAGCAGAAGCTTTCAACTATCGATCTGAGCAACAACCCGCAGCTGCGCCACCTGTACCTGCCCTATCATAGCATTGTATCGCTGAACCTTAGCAGCAACCCGCTTATAGACGATACGCTGGATATGACCGGTAACCCCGGCCCTGACGGTAATGTGAACACAGGTGACATTGTAGTGCCTGCGGCTATTTACAACCAGGTGCCACCGGCTACAAGGCTGGGCGTGGTATCAGACGAAGATGTAGTGAACCCGGAGCCGGTACTTTTTGAAATTCCGGATGCTGCCTTTGGCGAATACCTTATTTACCTTGGCGTACCGGGTGCGGTGAGCGAAGTGGTGGGCGGCGTTACTAAATATTATATTGATGAAGACCTTGCCGCAGATGTTACCTCACTTAACCTAAGCAAGACAGCCGCTGCTATAACCACGCTGCAAAATGCAGGGCTGGCTACGGCATCAACCCCTATTGTTAACCTTGACGGGATACAGTTTTTTACCGGACTGAAATCGCTTACGCTGACATCCAACCAGATAACATCGCTAAACATTACGGCACTTACGCAACTGGAGTCACTACAGATGAATTTCAACTTTGTTTCAACGCTGGATGTATCACAAAATACAATGCTTAAAAAACTACGTTACCAGGCATCGGCTGATGCTACGGCTGCGCAGAAAATATCAAGCATAGATCTGAGCCATAACCCCAAGCTGTACAACATCAACCTCAGGAGGCAAAACCTAAGCACATTTACACTAAGCGCTAGCGTTCATACCAACTTTACGGTAGCTAACCTTATAGAAGGCGACACCGCTGCTGAAATTGCGCTGGACATGAGGGACAACCCGGGCTCATCCTTCGCCATACCGGCCCCAGTGTACAGCCAGATACAGGCCAATTCAACCGCTTCGGCACCATTGCAGGGCGTTACTAATTAACCGCATTACACAACAATGAAGCTACATAAAATATTACTCCCTGCGCTTGTATTATTCCTGGTTACCGGAGCCATGCAGGCACAGGGCATCAGACTCAACAAATACAAATTTGGCGAGGGGCTTAATTTTTCCGGCGGCGATGGCGATTACACCATGGAACTTACAGGTTTCATACAGCCGTATATGGAAAGTAAAAAATACCTGGATAATGAAGACCCGCGCTATTATAACCGTTTTCGCATGCGCCGCATCAGGCTGGCACTGGCAGGCAAGATAGCACAGGAAAAAATATTCTACCGCCTGCAGCTGGACCTTAGCGGGTCGGGCGAAGGCGATACCGAACTGGGCAACAACCTGTTTGATGCGTTTGTGGGATATGACATCAACAAAAACCTTTCGGTAACGTTTGGGCAAAAGGCCACCCCGACTGACAACCGGGAATTAGGCATGCGCTCAAACACCTTGCAGCTTGTGGAACGCAGCGCGCTGTCATCGGCCTTTGCATCCATCAGGGAATTTGGCCTTTTTGTAGATGGTACGTATAAAGTTTTCGGGCAAACCTACATCAAGCCGTCGGTTGCCATAACTAATGGAGATGGCGCTAATGTGTTCGGGCGCGACAGGGGCGGATTGAAATATGGCGGCCGGCTTGATGTGTTGCCTTTCGGGCTCTTTACCAGTTTTGGGCAGTACCGCCAGGTGGATATGGTGCGCGAGCTGACACCTAAGTTTGCCATAGGTATTACCTACAGTTATAATGATGGCATAAGCGACCGCAGGGGGCGCGATAGTGGCACAATTATTTACCTGAATGACAACAATGAGGAAACCCTGCCGGATTACAAGAAATTCGGGATTGATTTCCTGTTCAAATACGCCGGTTTTTCAGCCATTGGCGAATATGTGAAAGCTGCTGCCAGCGTACCGTCTGACCTAACTAAACGTGTGCGCGAAGATGGCAGTGTTGCCACCACCTTCCCGGTAAACGGTGTGGAGGATATAGCCAACTATGTAAAAGGACGCATGATGGTGGGCGAAGGTTACAATATACAGGCGGGCTACCTGTTTAAAAATAACGTTTCGGTAGATGCGCAGTTTACGCACCTGAAGCCGGATGATAACTCATTCCTTAATAACGGCGCGTTTTATAACAGGTCGCACTTTTACACACTGGGCATAAGCAAATACCTGGACAGGAATTACGGTGCCAAGCTACAGCTGGCGGTAACCTACATCAACGCCCGCCCGGGCTCTACCGATGTGAGCGGCAACGCCATAAACGGCAACGAGGTGGTAGGCAGGATGATGATGACCATATCTTTTTAATTATGAAGAAGGCATTACATATAATACTGCTACTTACAGCTACGGCGGCGCTGGCACAGTTCAATCCGCAGAGCAAAAAGATTACGGAAAAGTTTTTCCCTGATGTGGAGCTGGACATACATACTCCTGCTTTCAGCAAGGACAAAGGCTTTACCAACCATGAGGAACTGCTGGCCTACCTGAACAAACTGGCCAAAACTCATCCGGATTTGGTTACGGTGAGCTTTATCGGCGAAAGCCAGAAAAAGAAAATGATACCCATGGTGGTGCTGAACCGCAGCAACAATTACAATAAGGTAAAAGTATGGTTTCAGGGTGGGCTGCATGGCGATGAGCCTGCCAGTACCGAAACCATGCTGTATGTGCTGGACAAGCTGCTGAACGACCCTAAATATACCTACCTGCTGGACAGGCTGACAATAGGCATGATACCGATGGCCAACATAGACGGGTACGAAAAACAAAACCGCTATGCTGCCGACGGGCTGGACCTGAACCGCGACCAGGTGAAGCTACAGGCAACCGAAAGCGTGTACCTGAAGCAGGCATTCAGCGATTTTAAGGCCGAAGTGGCAGTTGACTTTCATGAATACAGGCCTTTCCGTAAGGATTTTACCAACTTCGGCAAGCAGGGCATAGCACAGTTATATGATGCCATGTTTATGTACTCCGGCAACCTGAACCTGCCACAGGAACTGAGGGACATCACTAAAAATGTATTTGTGGCAGGCGCAAAATCTGCGCTGGAAAAAAATGGGCTAAAGCACCATGACTACATGACCACGATTGATGTGGCGGGCGATATACACTTTAGCCAGGGTACGGTTGATGCGCGTTCCAGCACTACAAGCTACGCGCTATCCAACACCATATCCAGCCTGATTGAGATTCGCGGTGTAGAACTGGGGAGGACATCCTTTAAACGCAGGATATTTACCACATTCCTCATTGCGGAGGCTTACCTTACCGCGGCCTACAATAATGCTGATGAAGTAAAAAAAGTACTGGCAGCATCTGCCAGGGCAACACCGGATGAGATTGTGGTGGAAAGCAAAAAGAAGGTAGAAAAGCAAAACATACAGGTGATTGACCTTGCAACCGATGAGGAAATGCCGCTGGAAGTGACCATACACGATGCGTTGCGTGCCACCGCTTCCCTCAGCCGGAAAAGGCCTCAGGCGTACTTATTGCTCCCTACCGAAAAGCACCTGGCTGACAAGCTGAAAACACTTGGGCTTGCCGTAGAGGAACTGGCATCGGCCAAAACCGTGAACGTGGAAGCCTATACCGTAACTGCCTACAAGCGCAAAGCCGAAAAGACAGAAGGTTTCCGTGAGCAGCAGGTGAGCACCACAGTTGCGGCTAAGGATATGGAGTTTCCCCAAGGCACCTACATTGTTTACCTGGACCAGAAGAATGCCAAAATAGCTACCGAGATACTGGAGCCGGAAAACGACAACGGCTTTATAAAATTTGAAGTGCTGAAAACAGAAAAAGGCCGGGAACTGCCGGTATACCGATATTTAAACAACCAAAAACTACAATAAAACATCATCATAATATGAAACGTATATTGCTTATTATGTTACTTTTTACGGCATTTGCCCATGCGCAGGAAGAAACCGCCGAAACCACCACAACTGTTGAGTCGGATTTTAAAGTGGGCGATGGCCTTAACTTTAAATTCAACGATGGGGCTTATAAATTCAAGCTTAGCGGCATGATTCAGCCATCGTACAGGGTGCATGCGTATGACCACCAGAAGCCGGAGCACTTTTTCAGCGCCAAGCGTGCTTATATCAGTTTTTCGGGTGAAGCGGTAAATGAGAAGGTGAGCTTCCTGATACAGAATGATTTCAGCCGCAGCAACGGCCTGCTGGATGCCTGGGTGGCCTACAGCCCTTTTACCTTTATGACCATAACCGTGGGGCAAAAGCAAACCTTTACCAACAACCGCGAGATGACCTTTTTTGAAGACAAACTGCAATTTACCGAAAGGGGGCTTTTCAGTACAGAGTTCAGCAATACGGGCCGTGAGTTCGGTTTGTTTATAGAAACCAAGTTTGGTGATTCTACCTTCAGCGTGAGGCCGAAAATAGCCATAACCTCAGGCGATGGCATCAACTCCTTCGGTGCGGATTCCCGCGATGTGGATAATGGCGGATTAAAATATGGCGGAAGGCTGGACATATTGCCTTTGGGCGATTTTAAGCCCGGTAACGACGGCTATATAGCCGACCTGATGCACGAAGAAAAACTGAAGATACTTATGGGCGGCGCATTCAGCTATAACAACGGCGCCAGCAATAGTGTGGGCGAAGGCCATGGCGACTTCCTGCTGTACAATTACAAGAGGGAGCAGCAGTTCCCGGATTATACCAAGATATATGCCGATGTGCTTTTTAAATACAATGGTTTTTCCCTACTGGCGGAATATGTGAATGCTTCGGCATCGGCACTGGAAGGTTCGTTTACCAATGAGGCGGCCACAGTGCTGCTATACCCGGGCCAGATAAGCGAATACCTTGTACTGGGAGATGCGTTCAATATACAGGGTGGCTACGTAACCAAAAGCGGCTATGCGCTGGACCTGCGCTATGAGCAGCTAAACCCGGAATTTAAGAACCATGCAGGCACTATCCTTACCGATACCAAAGCTTATACCGTGGGTCTTGCCAAATATTTCAGTGGCAATAACCTGAAGCTTCAGGGCGCTGTAACATCTATCGATGCGCCGGGCGGCAACCAGGTGGTGGGCGAAGTGGTTTTCCAGGTGGTTTTTTAAACGCAATAAATAATAAATCTGCCGCACGCACGGCGGCATGAAACAATATATAATGAATACTGACCTTACCATAAAACAAAAGCACAGCCTGCTGTTCAGGGTAACTACCAACCTTACCTTTTGGGTGCTGATAGCCATAATTGCAGGCATACTGCTTGGGCATTACCAGCCTGACCTGGCTGTAAACATGAAAGTGATTGGCGATACCTTCATCAGCATTGTGAAGCTGTTCATAGCGCCTATAATTTTCCTGACCATAGTTTTGGGAATCAGCGGCATGGGCGACCTGAAGAAAGTAGGCCGCATAGGAATCAAATCGCTGGTATATTTTGAGATAGTGACCACATTTGCACTGGCTATTGGTGTAGCCGTAGCCTATATAATAGAGCCCGGCAAGATTGACCGCTCAGGCCTGCAGATGCAGGATCCCGGGCAATATACATCATCGACTACAGCGGAGTTCAGCTGGCTAAACTTTTTCCTGAGCAATGTTACATTGCAGGTGCTTTTAGTTGCTATTATTGTTGGTATTGCATTGAACTACTATAAAAAAAGGGAGCAAACGGTTGAGGTACTATATAAATGCTCGCACTATGTTTTCATGGCGTTGAAATGGGTAATGTACCTGGCACCTCTTGGGGCATTTGGCGGCATGGCTTACACGGTAGGCAAATTCGGGTTGCATACGCTTATACCGCTGGGCAAGCTAATGATCACCTTCTACATCACCATGGCGCTGTTCATTTTCCTGATACTGGGCAGCATACTTCGCTATTACAAAGTGAGCATTTGGGCTTTCCTAAAATATATCAAGGCAGAATTGCTTATCGTACTGGGCACTTCATCATCAGAAGCGGCTCTGCCCAACCTGATGAAAAAACTGGAAAAGATGGGCTGTAGCAAATCGGTTGTAGGATTGGTCGTGCCAACAGGTTATTCCTTTAACCTTGACGGTACTTCTATATACCTTTCAATGGCGGTGATATTTTTGGCGCAATTGTACAATGTACACCTTACCTGGGGCGAGATTGCCACCATAATAGGTTTGCTTATGGTTACATCAAAAGGGGCGGCCGGCGTAACCGGCAGCGGGTTTATAGTACTGGCATCGACACTTACAGCCATACACAAAATACCTTTGGAAGGCCTTGCTTTTTTGCTTGGTGTAGATAAGTTTATGAGCGAGGCCCGTGCCATAACAAACTTTATTGGTAATGGCGTGGCTACCATAGTAATATCTAAAACGGAGAAAGAATTTGTGGATACCGAAAATCCTTTTGCTGAAACGCAAGATTAATCTTCTTCTTCTTTTTTGCCTTCGTTATCAAAATTAAAGTTGCGGAGCTGCGGCGCGCTGAAAAAGGTTACCATAACCACACCCAGCGTGAGGCAGCCACCAATTACCACAGCCCGCACTGTGCCCAGCCAATGCGCCATAACGCCGCTTTCAAAATCGCCCAACTCGTTGGATGAGCTTACGAATATGGTATTGACCGAGGCTACCCGCCCGCGCATATGGTCGGGCGTTACCAGCTGCAATATGGTACTGCGTATAACCACACTCACGGCATCGAACATGCCGGAGAACAGCAGCATGAAAAACGATAATATGAAGTTGGTGGAAAGCCCAAAGGTGATGATGCAGAGCGCAAACCCTGTAACTGCCACAAACAGTTTCCTGCCGGGATAGGTTTTCAGCGGTAAAAATGCCAGTATGCCCAGCGTGAGCAGCGCCCCTATTCCCGGCGCGGAACGCAGTATGCCAAAGCCTACCTCATCTACATGTAGAATTTCTTTTTGGTACACCGGCAACAGCGCAACCGCCCCGCCAAACAGCACCGAGAACATATCCAAAAGCTGTGCACCCAGCAGTGCCGGGGTTTTCACCACAAAGCGCAATCCCTGGGTAAGGCTTTGCAGCATGGGCTCTTTTTCTTTTTTCAGTATCGGCTTTCTTTTAATAGATAAAGCAGGGATAAGCAGCAGTACTATTATAGCCACTACTACAAACATTCCCATGATAACACCGTCCAGCGCAATCATTAAACCGGCGGCCAATGGCCCCAGCATAGCGCCTGTTTGCCAGGCCATACTGCTCCAGCTGGTAGCGTTAGGGAAATGCTGCCGCGGTACCACCAGCCCAAATAGCGAAAATATTGATGGCCCCATGAACGAGCGGATGACCCCGCCACAAAAGACTAAAAAGTAAATAATATACAATGTAATATCAACGCCCAGTGCATCAAGCGAGAAAGGAGTGGTAAGGGTAAACAGTGTTATGGAAGTGAGCACATAGCCGGAAATGCAGAACAGCACCATTTTGCGTTTTTCGTTCAGGTCCACAAGATGGCCGGCAAAAAGTGAGCAGCCTATGGCAGGTATCACTTCGGCCAGGCCCACTAAACCAAGCGATAGCTTATCGTTGGTAATGTGGTACACCCAATAGTAAATAATGGTTATCTGCATGTTAAGGGCAAATATGAGCCCGAAACGTAAACTTAAAAACGAAAGGAATTCCCTTATTTTAAGCACCGGGTTCTTCGCAAAAAAACCACGGCTACTACTTTCTTCCAATTGATATTTTTTTATTGACTATTTTATATTGACTATTGCTCGAGTCAACTGCGACTGAACACTGACAACTGAACACTGACAACTGAACACCTGCTCGCTATTACCCGCCATTTCTCAGCCTGTCAAGCAGCATCTTCAGGTTTACTGTAGCAAAGCCGGAGCTATGGTCGCTATGCCCATAAGGCAATATCAGTTCGCCGTTGTGTACAATTGAGCCGCACGAATATACAACATTCGGCACATATCCTTCGCGCTCATCAGGATTTGGCACAATAAGTGGGTCTTTAAGCCTGCCTATTTCTACTTCAGGGTTATCAATATCCAGCAAAGACGCGCCAATAGTATATTTACGCATACTGCCAACTGCGTGGGTTATGACCAGCCAGCCATATTCGGTTTCAATAGGTGACCCGCAATTGCCTATCTGCACAAACTCCCACGGATATTCAGGGCTTTGTATCTTGATCGGGTTTTCCCACTCATTAATGTTATCCGAATACATCAGGTAATTATTCCACCCGTCAATACGCGAAAGCATGGCATATTTGCCATTTATCTTCCTAGGGAAAAGCGCCAGATTCTTATTTTTAGCACCGGCTCCATTTAGCGGACTGGTTTTAAATTCATAAAAATCATTTGTTTTAAGCAGCTTTGGCATTATATGGATACCATCATAAGCCGTATAAGTAGCATAATATACTATCTTGCCGTTATCATCGGTAAAGCGCACAAAACGCGCATCTTCAATACCTTTGGATTCAAAATCAGATATTGGAAAAATCACCCTGTCGCTAATATCGGTATCTTTAGAAAAGGTAATGCGCCTGTAACTGTCAGATAGCGCCAGTATCTGGTTATATTCCCTTATAGTTTTAGGGTCATTCGCTTCACTCTTGGCCTGCAGCACTAATTTTTTAAGCTGCTCATAATCAAACCTATCCTCAAGCCTAGAAGCTACTTTGGTCATAAACTCCTCATTAATATCAGCTTCAACTGCTTTTTTAAGGAAAAGGCGTTTTTGGTACACTACATTATGTATCTTTTCTGCCTCATCAATATAGTTACCTGCTGGTATCACACTGATATTATTATGCCTGTCGATTATAGCGCGACGGAACACCACCGAGGATACGTGCCCCTCACCTACCGCCCTAAAGCTGATGATAACACGCAGCTGCCCTTCCTCCAGGTTGGTCTGATCCGGATCCTGTACTATGGATGGATTGAAAAATGCAGCCGATTCGATTGAATATTCATGCGTAAAGTACGACCCAATAAGCAGCCTGGTATAATCATCAAGCTTATCATAGTCGCCCCCGGCGGCTTCAATATCACGCTTCACACGCTCACAATGGCGAAAAAGTTTACGGGTAATGCTTCGGTGCCTTTTAGAAAAATCCTGTAAGAGCGGTGATACAAGGTTAAAAACTTCCTCTTTATCCAGGGCAAGTATTTTTTTTATCAGTTCTATGGCACGCTCTTCGCCATTAAAAAAAAACCGGGCTATTACCCTTCTTGTATCCGGAAGCACTTTTTCCGGCTTGCGTTCAATGCTTAACCTCATAGTTTTTGGTTTACGTATCCGGGGTTGGATTAGTGAACCTCTAAATTACATATAATTTTACATGCAATAAATACTACAAATGCTAAAGTTAAGTAAAAAACTACAGAAACGTTTTCGCTTGCCGGCTTACTCAAGTGTTTAAATATGTGCCAAAACACATTTTAAAAAGTGCATCTGTTTAAGTATCTTTGGGCATACAAACAACAACACAATAATGACTTATTTTTCTTCTGATTTTAAACTGGGCATCCTGGGCGGCGGGCAGCTTGGCAAAATGCTGCTTACCGAAACCCGCAAGTTTGATATACAAACCTATGTGCTAGACCCCAGCGATGAAGCTCCTTGTAAAATAGGCAGCAACCATTTTATTAAAGGCAGCCTGATGGATTTTGACACCGTGTATAATTTCGGCAAACAGGTTGATGTACTTACTTTTGAAATTGAGCATGTAAATGTGGAGGCACTGGAAAAGCTGGAAAGTGAAGGTGTAAAGGTTTATCCGTCTTCATCTACCTTAAAGCAAATACAGAATAAAGGCACGCAGAAGGATTTCTACAAACAGCATAACATACCTACGGCTGATTACACTAGGTTTGACACCCTGGCCGAACTGAAGCAAGCCGTGGAAGATAATACGATTACCACACCATTTGTGTGGAAAAGCACCCAATTTGGCTATGACGGCAATGGCGTAAAGGTGATACGCTCTACTGAAAGCTTTAAGAACCTGCCTGAAGGCGAGTGTATTGCCGAAACCATGGTTGCGTTTAAAAATGAACTGGCGGTTATTGTAGCACGCAACCCGAAAGGCGAGATTAAAACCTATCCTGTGGTAGAGATGGAGTTTCACCCCGAAGCCAACCAGGTTGAGTATGTAATTTGCCCGGCACGTATTGATGATACCGTGGCCGAAAAAGCCAGGGCGGTTGCCTTGAAGGTGTCAGAACAATTTAACCACGTAGGATTGCTTGCCGTGGAGATGTTCCAGACACATGATGATGAAATACTGGTAAACGAAGTAGCACCAAGGCCGCACAACAGCGGGCATTACAGCATTGAAGCCAGCTATACCAGCCAGTTTGAGCAGCACCTGCGCGCCATTTTAAATTTGCCCCTTGGCAATACCGATAGTAAGGCAGCGGGCATAATGGTAAACCTGGTAGGCGCTGAAGGGCACACAGGCAATGTAGTGTATCAAAATATTGAAAAGATACTTGGTAAAGACGGCGTTACCCCACACATTTACGGCAAGAGGGAAACGCGGCCTTTCCGCAAAATGGGTCACGTAACCATTGTGAACCAGGACATAAACGAAGCCCGGAAAATAGCGGAACAAGTAAAAAATACGATTAAAGTAATCAGTCAGTAATTACGGGTTACGAGTTGCGGGGTTGAACCCGGAACCCAAAACCCAAAACCCAAGACCTTAATAATGAAAGTAGGAATCATCATGGGCAGCATATCGGATATGCCGGTAATGCAGGAAGCCATCAACATATTGGCCGATTTCGGCATTGAAACAGAAGTAGATATAGTATCTGCTCACCGCACGCCTGAAAAATTATTTGAATACAGCACCATGGCGCATACCCGTGGCGTTAATGTGATTATTGCAGGCGCAGGCGGAGCTGCACATTTGCCGGGCATGGTGGCCAGCATGAGCCCGCTGCCGGTAATTGGGGTGCCGGTAAAATCAAGCAACTCTATTGATGGCTGGGACAGCGTACTTTCCATACTGCAAATGCCCGGTGGAGTGCCAGTAGCCACCGTAGCACTTAATGGGGCCAAAAACGCCGGGATACTGGCAGCGCAAATACTGGGCAGCCACGATAAGATTGTACAGGCTAAAATAATTGCTTACAAGCTAAGCCTTAAAGATGCTGTAAACAAAGCATCGGAAGATTTGAAAAATAAGAAATAAGCAGTAATTGCCATGAACGTACTCACACAAAAATTTACTACCAAACACGATACGGCGCCTTTCAGCAGGATAAAAAATGAAGACTTTATGCCGGCTTTTAAAGAAGGCATTGAGGTAGCACGAAAAGAAATTGACGCTATTACCAATAATCCTGATGCGCCAACGTTTGACAACACCATAGCAGCAATGTCTTTCGGCGGGGAAATGCTGGAGCGGGTTTCCTCTATTTTCTTCAACCTGCATTCGGCGGAAACCAATGACGAGATCCAAAAGATAGCTATGGAGGTTTCGCCTTTGCTATCAGAATTTGGCAATGACGTACGCCTGAACAAAGCCCTTTTTGAAAGGGTAAAAGCGGTGTATGATATGAAAGGCTCACTGGATTTAACACCGGAACAAACTACCCTACTCGACAAAAAATACAAGAGCTTTTCTCGCAACGGCGCTAACCTGCCGGAAGATAAAAAAACAAGGCTGCGCGAAATTGATAAAGAACTATCTAAACTAAGCCTGGAATTTGGCGAGAATGTACTTGCTGAAACCAATGCCTACCAACTGCATATTACGGATGAAAAAGACCTTTCAGGCCTGCCGGAAGGCGCTGTAGAAGCTGCACATGAACTGGCTATGAGCCTGGAAAAGGAGGGCTGGGTTTTCACTTTAGATCACCCAAGTTATATACCTTTCATGACCTATGCTGATAATCGCGAACTGCGCAAAAAGCTGGCGATTGCATTTGGGGCGAAGGCTTTTCAGGGAAATGAATATGACAACCAGCCGATTGTACTCGACATTGTGAGGCTGCGCCACGAGCGCGCTAACCTGTTGGGTTACAACTCGCATGCTGATTTTGTGCTGGAAGAACGCATGGCGGAAACTCCCGGTAAAGTAAAATCGTTCCTTAACGACCTGCTCGAAAAAGCCAAACCGGCAGCTGAAAAAGAATTTGCTGAGCTTACCGCTTTTGCCAAAGAACTTGACGGCATTGACCAATTGGAAAAATGGGATGGCGCTTACTATAGCGAAAAACTGAAGCAAAAGCTGTTTAACCTGGACGATGAAAAACTGAAACCTTACTTCAAGCTGGAAAATGTGCTGAATGGCGCATTCACCATAGCAGGTAAATTATACGGGTTGAAATTTAACGAAGTTCACAATATCGACAAATACCACAAAGATGTTACGACCTATGAAGTGACGGATGAAACCGGTAACCTCAACTCTATTTTCTACGCTGATTTTTTCCCCCGAAAAGGGAAAAGGAACGGAGCCTGGATGACATCGTTCAAGCCACAGTATATTGAAAATGGCGTTAACCAAAGGCCGCATGTTTCCATAGTGTGCAATTTCACCAAGCCTACCGAAACCAAGCCATCACTGCTTACATTTAATGAGGTTACAACCCTTTTCCATGAGTTTGGGCACGCGCTGCACGGCATGCTGGCCAACACGGTATACCCAAGCCTGAGCGGCACCAGCGTGTACTGGGATTTTGTGGAACTGCCCAGCCAGGTGATGGAAAACTGGTGCTACGAGCCGGAAGCATTGGCACTGTTTGCCCGCCACTACCAAACCGGCGAGATGATACCGATGGAATATATTGAGAAGATTAAGGACAGCGCCAGCTTTCAGGAAGGGATGGCAACCATGAGACAGCTTAGCTTTGGCTTGCTGGATATGGGATGGCATAGCGGAGATCCAACTTCAATAACCGATTTAAAGTCTTTTGAAACGGCGCAGTTTGCCAATACACAACTATATCCTGATGTGAAGGAAAATGCCATGAGCACCTCGTTCTCGCACATCTTCCAGGGAGGGTATTCTTCAGGGTATTACAGCTATAAGTGGGCTGAAGTGCTGGATGCTGATGCGTTTGAATTCTTTAAGGAAAAAGGCATTTTTGATAGGGAAACCGCTAATAAATTCAAAGACAATATCCTTTCTAAAGGTGGTACGGAACACCCAATGCTGCTGTACAAGCGTTTCCGAGGGCAGGAGCCAAAACCGGAAGCGTTGCTGAAAAGGGCGGGATTGATTTAGATTACCAAAAATACTGACAGAAATTTAAAAAAAAGGAAAGGCTGCTTTGGCAGTTTTTCCTTTTTTTGATTGACTGATAAACCTGAATAAAGCATTATAATAAAGTTTAAATCAGAGATTCTTTACAATGATTACCATCATAAGCCAAAATATTGGGATACTTTCTACCCAAAACAATGTATAAAGCTTATGCCTTTTAGGATGGGCAAAAATGGTAAAAAAGGCTACTGTTATAATCAAGACCACATTAACTGCCAATTGCTTGCTATCCACATTAATTTTCAGCAATTCAAGAATATAAAATATTAAAAGCAGTACAATATTAAAAACCTGTGTGCGCCTTACCCCGAAAACCTGCGGCAGGGTTTTCAGGTGTGGATCGTCTTCATTAAGATCAATGATCTCAAAAATCAGGATGAGGATAATGACCAGCAAAAAACGCTGTACAAACTTAACATACACATCCCAATAAGGCTCAGTGCCTGCATTGAGTAACGGCATAAGCAGGGTTACCCCCGCCCAGCATAGTGCCACTATATAAATTTTTATGCCACTCCAGTTGCGAAGGTTTTTATAATTAGGAAAAGGCACTGTGTACAGCACGGTAAGCCCAAGAAAAATAAAAGCAGTAACCTGCGCTGCCCGCTCCAGCAGTAAAAAGGAAACCCCGGCAGCGGCCAGCGCTATAAGGCTAAGTACAAGTATTGCACTCATTTTTTTACCCCGCGGTTTTTTGAGGCGGTACAGGTTTTCATATTTGGTAAAATTGTAACCGAACAGAGCGCCGCAAAAAGCAAATACAGCCATGGGCCAATTGAACTGCAGGCCGAACATGTGGTTGGTCATCAGCACCAGGCTTAGTACTGATGCCGCCACATGCACACTACCGTAGATGTAAATATCGAATATTTGTTTCAGCAGCTTCATCCTACAAAAATAATGAATATCACAACAGGAGGCATTTTATGTTAAAAACTTCACAAAATAGGGATTTAAAAAGCATTAAAATTTAAACATAAATAACTAATTTTACGCCTTCTAAAAAACAACGCACGCTATACGATATATGAGAACAGATGCTTTTGCTTTAAGGCACATTGGCCCCCGTGAAAATGATTTGCAGCACATGCTGAAAACCATAGGTGTCGACACTATTGACCAACTAATATATGAAACCCTGCCGGATGATATCCGCCTGAAGGCCCCGCTAAACCTGGAGCCTGCCATGACGGAGTATGAATACCTGAACCACATACAGCAGCTGGGTAGCAAAAACAAAGTGTACAGGAGCTATATAGGCTTGGGTTACCACCCTGCCATAGTGCCTGCCGTAATACAGCGCAACATATTTGAAAACCCGGGATGGTACACTGCCTATACGCCTTACCAGGCTGAGATAGCGCAGGGCCGACTTGAGGCATTGCTTAATTACCAAACCACGGTGATTGAACTTACAGGTATGGAAATTGCCAATGCATCGTTACTTGATGAGGGTACCGCTGCTGCCGAAGCCATGGCACTTTTATTTGACGTGCGCACTCGTGACCAAAAGAAAAACAACGCCAATAAATTCTTCGTTTCTGAAGAAATATTACCACAAACCCTTTCTGTACTGCAAACGCGTTCTACCCCTATTGGTGTAGAGTTGATAATAGGCAACCATGAAGATTTTGATTTTTCTGAAGATTTCTTCGGGGCCATCCTTCAATATCCCGGCAAGTACGGCCAGGTGTACGATTATGCAGGCTTCATAGCCAAGGCAAAATCAAAAGAGATTAAAACGGCTGTTGCCGCTGATATATTGAGCCTTGTGAAACTGACATCACCTGGCGAAATGGGTGCCGATGTTGTAGTGGGAACCACACAACGTTTTGGAATACCAATGGGTTATGGCGGCCCTCACGCTGCTTTCTTCGCCACTAAGGAAGAGTATAAACGCAGCATGCCGGGCAGGATCATTGGCGTAACTATTGACGTTAATGGCAACCGTGCCCTTCGTATGGCGTTGCAAACCCGTGAGCAGCACATCAAACGTGAAAAAGCTACATCAAACATTTGTACCGCACAGGTACTGCTTGCTGTTATGGCAGGTATGTATGCGGTGTACCATGGGCCAAAAGGCCTTCAGTACATAGCTGATAAGGTACATGCTTCAGCAGTAACAGTTGCAGATGCACTTAACAGCCTTGGCTTTTACAACACCAATACTGCCTTCTTTGATACCATCACTATAAAGGCTGATGCTGCCAAAGTGAAAGCTGCTGCTGAGAAGAAAGAGATTAACTTCTATTACACAGATAATGATACGGTTTCCATCGCATTCAACGAAACCACATCAATTAAAGACATTAACGACATCATTGCTGTGTTTGCCGAAGTAGCTGGAAAATCTGCCGATAAGGTAACCCAGCTTGCTGATGCTACAAACATTCCTGATTCGCTTAACAGGACTTCAGAGTTCCTAAAGCATAATGTGTTCAACAGCTACCACAGCGAAACCGCACTAATGCGCTACATCAAAAAGCTGGAACGCATGGACCTAGCGCTGAACCACTCAATGATTTCATTGGGCTCATGCACCATGAAGCTGAATGCCGCCGCAGAAATGCTGCCGCTAAGTATGCCACAGTGGAACAGCATACACCCGTTTGCCCCAATAGAGCAGGCCGAAGGCTACCAGCAAATGCTTAAAAAACTGGAACAGCAGCTTAACGTTGTTACCGGTTTTGCAGGCACTACCCTACAGCCCAACAGTGGCGCACAGGGCGAATACGCCGGCCTTATGGTAATACGCGCCTATCACGAAGCCCGCGGCGAAGGACACAGGAACATAGCGCTTATACCGGCATCAGCACACGGTACCAACCCGGCTACAGCTCACATGGCAGGTATGCAGGTTATAGTAACCAAAACATCAGAAAACGGGAATATTGATGTTGAAGACCTAAGGGCAAAAGCTGAGCAGTACAAGGACAACCTAGCCTGCCTTATGGTTACCTACCCATCTACCCACGGTGTTTATGAAGCATCAATTATTGAAATAACCAACCTTATACACGATTGCGGCGGCCAGGTTTATATGGATGGCGCAAACATGAACGCGCAGGTAGGGCTTACCAACCCTGCTACCATAGGTGCTGATGTATGCCACCTTAACCTGCACAAAACGTTCGCTATACCACACGGTGGCGGTGGCCCGGGCGTTGGCCCTATATGCGTGGCACAACACCTTGTGCCTTTCCTTCCGGGCAACCCGGTTATAACTACAGGTGGCGATAAGGCCATCACGGCAATATCGGCAGCACCATGGGGTTCGGCACTGGTATGCCTTATCTCTTACGGCTACATCACTATGCTAGGCGCTGAAGGTCTTACCAATGCTACAAAATATGCCATACTTAACGCTAACTATATTAAAGAAAGGCTGAACGGCCACTACGAAACCCTTTATACGGGTGAGATGGGCCGTGCTGCCCACGAAATGATTTTGGAATGCCGTCCTTTTAAAGCCAATGGCATTGAAGTAACGGATATTGCCAAGCGTTTGATGGACTACGGTTTCCACGCGCCTACGGTATCTTTCCCGGTAGCGGGTACACTAATGGTAGAACCGACCGAGAGTGAAAACCTTGAGGAGCTTGACCGTTTTTGTGATGCGATGATTGCTATCCGCAAAGAGATAGACCAGGCCAGCGCTGACGATAAGAACAATGTGCTGAAAAACTCGCCTCACACTTTAGCTATGATTACCGCTAATGAGTGGAACATGCCTTACACCAGGGAAAATGCAGCCTTCCCGCTGGATTATCTGCGTGAGAACAAATTCTGGCCGGGCGTGCGCCGTGTTGACGATGCGTATGGCGACAGGAACCTTGTTTGCTCGTGCGCGCCAATTGAAGCGTATATGGAAGAGTAATCTTCCTGCATAATACTAAGCCACGAATTTCACCAATTACACTAATCTGATGTAATGCATTGTGAAGTTCGTGGCTTTTTGCATTATGACCAATATCATTTTACAGGCGTATGAATTGTTTAATTTTACAAAGCATACCACATGAATTAAAATAATTAGAATTCATCACTCTTTAAAATTTGTGAAAATTCGTGTAATTCGTGGCAAAAAAATCTTAGCAAATGACCGATATACAAACCCGTGCTCATATTGAACTCCTCATGCAGGAATTTTACAACCGCCTGCTGGCAGACCCTTCCATCAGCTATATATTTACTGATGTTGCAAAGATTGACCTGCCCAGCCACCTGCCCCACCTGGCTGATTTTTGGCAGCAGACGCTTTTCCATACCGGTGGCTACCGTAAGAATGTGATGCAATTGCATTTAGACCTCAATGCCAAAGAAAAACTCACTAATACCCACTTTGACACTTGGCTTTCGCATTTTAATGGCACTGTTGATACCCTTTTCAAAGGTGAGATTGCAGAACTGGCCAAGACCCGTGCGCTTTCTATCGCTACTATTATGAAAATCAAGGTGGAAAATTTTGCATAACACCATTTTATCCTGCAAATAATCATGCAATATTAAATTATCAATAATTTTATATGCATGCATACTATTTTAATTACTAATGGTATTTTAATCATTACCTTAGTGTTAACTAAAAAATCACTACTATGAGTATAAGGATTACAGGTTCGGGCAGCTATATCCCTAACCGCGCCGTTACCAATTTAGATTTCGCCCAGCACGTTTTTCTTGATGATAACGGTACGCCCCTGCCTTACTCTAACGAAATGGTGGCTGATAAATTCAGGCAGATAACCGGCATTGAAGAACGCCGTTATGTAGATAAAGACCTGCTGACATCAGACATTGCTTTTTTCGCCGCGCAAAAAGCCATTGAAGATGCCGGCATTGACCCTGAAACACTGGACTATATCATTTTTGCCCATAACTTTGGCAATGTGAAGGACGGTGCTATACAAACCGATATACTACCCAGCCTTGCCAGCCGCGTAAAGCACAGCCTGCGCATAAAAAACCCTAAATGCGTGGCTTATGATATCCTGTTCGGGTGTCCCGGTTGGGTGGAAGGTGTTATACAGGCCCAGGCCTTTATTAAAGCCGGCATGGCCAAACGCTGCCTGGTGATAGGCGCTGAAACCCTTAGCCGCGTAGTGGACCCGCATGACCGTGACAGTATGATTTATTCTGACGGGGCAGGTGCCAGCATTATAGAACAGACCGATGAAGACGGCGGCATACTGGCGCATGAAACTGCAACGTTTACTTATGATGAGGCATATTTCCTGTTCTTCGGCAATTCGTTCAATAAAGACCATGACCCTGATGTGCGCTACATAAAAATGTATGGCCGCAAGATATATGAGTTTGCGCTGAACCATGTGCCGCTGGCTATGAAGGAATGCCTGGATAAAAGCGGCGTACCCATTGATAGCGTAAAGAAAGTTTTGATACACCAAGCCAACGAAAAAATGGACGAAGCCATTATTCACCGTTTTTTCAAATTATATGGAAAAACTCCACCGGAACGCGTTATGCCTATGAGCATACACAAGCTGGGCAACAGTAGTGTGGCCACAGTACCTACACTTTATGACCTGATGATTAAAGGCCAGCTGGAAAACCAGACACTAAGCAAAGGCGATACGATAATTTTTGCATCGGTAGGCTCAGGCATGAACATTAATGCCTTTGTGTACAAACTATAGCTTATTGCTTATGTAGCTGTAGCCTTTGTCAATCCACTGGTTTATCTGCCATACCAGCTTCAGCCTGTAGATAACAAATACATTAATGGTGAGCGAAAGCCCAATTTTATAAACCAGGTTAAACAGGTGAGATGAAGTATTGGGCAGGTAATAAACGCCAAACCCGCATAACAGGAATATAATACCCAGTTGTAAAAATTTAGCATCAAACGGCAACAACCTGAACTTTTTGTAGATGAAGGCCAGTTTGGATATATTGAACAACGTCATTGACAGGAACGAAGCATACGCCACCCCAACTATGCCCAATGTAGTGTATTGCAAAAAGTACACATTAAGCCCAACGTTAAGAACAATAAGTACCAGTACAGCTATCAGGTTAAACCTATAGTATTTTGAGTAGGTTATTATCTCACCGTTAAAGCCAGTTGCCATATTGATGAGTACGCTAAACCCGAGTATTTGTATGATTGGTATGGAGCCCTGCAGCTTATCCGAATCGGGCAATAGGGCAAATAAATCACCAATACCTAAAAAAATACAGCTGTATAGTACTGCCCCTATAAAAAACAACAGCCTGGCTATTTCTTTATATTTCATATCCAGTTCCTTCATATTATTATTCTGAAGGTAAGAGGATATTATAGGTGCATAAAGCGCAAACAGTCCTACAGCAGGTATCTGCAATGTTGAAGCCAGTGTAACGCCGTTGCTGAAAATACCATTGGCCTGCATGGATATGTATTCGGGAATGATGATGCCGTCTATGCGGAAAGCGAGCAGCGAACCAAAGCTCCCGGCAAAGGAATAAAGGCTGTATCTGAAATAATCCCTGCGCGATAATGTGCCAAAAAGCATTTTGAACCTGTAATTAAATCCCGGCCTGTACCTTTTAAATAAGTATAAGGCCGTGAGTACAAAGACAAGTAAATATCCTAATATATAAACAATGACCGAATCATATACGCCAATTGCATGATTCAGCAGCAGCAAAAAAGCCAGCGGCAGCACCAGTTTTGGTATAATGCGTTCATACAAAGTGGGTATGGCTATTCGCTGTAGGTCCTGCGCCTGTTTTTTAAACAGCTCTACAAAAGCCAGCGCAACAGCAATAGGGAAAGCATAGTACAGCAGGCCGGCATTATCATAATCTGCGAAGAGGCTTATAAGAATGATACCTGCAAAAACAGCTGCTGAAATTCCGGCTATGGATACAATACTGTAATTGAACAACTGCTTTTGATGTTTTTCATCAAGCGCCGGATAAAACTTTATGAGGGCGTGCGATGCCCCCAAAACCATGATAGGGAACAGCGTTTGCGAAATACTGTCAATATACCTGATGGTGCCTATGAATGCCAGGTTTTTAGGATAAAGGAACATGACCGATACAATACCTATTGCTGTCCCGATGTAATTGATTACCGAGAAAAGGAAAACTTGCCGGGCTGTTGCCTTATTGTCCATGGAATTTAGCTTTTTGGCGCGCAGCTGAAATTGCCCCGGCTTTAAACAGGTTCTTAAAATAATAGGAAGCAAGCTTTATAAAAAGGCTCACACCTTTACCCAAACCGTAATACCTGCTGAAATATTTGGGAAGCCCTGCCACTTC
This sequence comes from Flavobacterium sp., assembly GCA_041916875.1. Classification (GTDB taxonomy): domain Bacteria; phylum Bacteroidota; class Bacteroidia; order Flavobacteriales; family Flavobacteriaceae; genus Flavobacterium. Next base: position 3,429 of record JAYRYS010000003.1, on the reverse strand, counting down.
CTTCATAGCCAGCAAATGGCTTTTAGGAAAACTGTGGTTAATATCGAGCAGTGTAGAAAGCACTTTATATTCTGACTGGATAATGTCTTTATTAAAGTTGCGGGTTATTACCCTGTCGTGTACAATTTTAGAGTCGGTATCAATCCCAATCCAAAATTTATGGTAGCGCACCCTGTCGCAATAATTCCGGTCTTCACCGTAATGGCCGTATAATGGCTCAAAATACCCAACCGTTTCAATACAGCGGCGGCTCATCATCCAGGCTGCAGCGTTTACAAAGGGCACAACAGCTACATTTATTGAAGTCGCATCAACACTTTTTCTACTGTAATAGGTTTCAAAGCTTTTATCGAGTGTGATGTTATCTGCAATATAATGCATCGGGCTGATAATTCCAAAATTACCTCTTACACTCATTTTGTTGACCAGGCTGGCAACAGTATCCTTAAAAACCCATGCATCCTGGTTCAGTAAAAAAACATAGTCGGCGCCTTGTTTCAGCGCCATTTTCATGCCTATGTTGTTCGCTTTGCCAAAGCCGAGGTTATCAGGGCTTTTGATAAGCTGCACTTGCTGATATTTCTCTAAAAGCGCTGCAGAATCATCGGTAGAATTGTTATCTATAGCAATAATGCTTACCGGGTAGGACGATTCAATGAGCGAAGTAATGTTCTTATCAATCCACCTCGCACCATTATAGGTAACAATCACTACAAAAACCTTCTTATTCAACGCTATCACTTTTCTGATAACACAAAAATAGGGATATTTGTATCCATTTTGCATATAAATGAAATATTACATCATCATACCCGCCCACAATGAGGAAGCTTTTATAGCGCAAACGCTGCAATCCATAGCCTCACAAACCGTTTTGCCTGATAAAGTGGTAGTGGTGAATGACAATTCTACCGATGGTACTGCACCCATTTGTACCGATTTCGCCGCACGTTATACCTGGCTTTCGATGGTGGAGAAGTCCTCCGGTGCCATACACCTGCCGGGCAGTAAGGTGATACAGGCTTTTTTGGCAGGATATGAAACTGTTGATACTGATTATGATATTATTGTAAAGCTGGATGCCGACCTGATTCTCCCTCCCGATTATTTTGAAAAGATACTGGATGTTTTTAAGCAGGATGAAAAAGCTGGTATGGTAGGCGGTTTTGCCTACATTGAAAAAAACGGCGATTGGGTACTGGAAAGCCTTACCGATAAAGACCACATCCGCGGGGCATTTAAAGCCTACCGCAAGGAGTGCTTTTTGCAGATTGGCGGCCTGAAGCCTGCCATGGGCTGGGACACGGTTGATGAGCTCCTGGCCAAATACTTTGGCTGGAAAGTAATCACGCTGCCCGAACTGAAGGTAAAGCACCTGAAGCCCACCGGAGCCAACTACAACAAAGCGGCACGCCACAAGCAGGGTGAAGCTTTTTATACCTTGGGTTACGGTTTTTTCATAACAGCAATTGCATCGGCAAAGCTGGCAATGCGGAAGAAAAAACCGTTGCTTTTCCTGGATTATATCACAGGATTCTTCAAGGCACAGTCGGCCAAAAAGCAAATGCTCGTAACCCCGCAACAGGCAAAATTTATACGCTCCTACCGCTGGAAAAAAATGAAGGCCAAACTGTTTTAACCCGAATTGTATTAAAAAACTATTAACCTTTATTATTATACCGCTTCAATGTGGTACTTTAGCTGATATATTTTTTTCGCACTAAATGTTAAAAGCATTACATCAAATTGGCCGCTACTTCCTTATGCTGAAGGAAGTTTTCAATAAACCTACCAAGTGGAAGGTAATGAAACCGCTTATATTTAAGGAGATTGACGACCTTATAACCAGCTCTATGGGTATTGTGGCGTTCATATCGTTTTTTATCGGGGCGGTTGTGGCTATACAAACAGCGCTTAACCTTACCAACCCACTTATCCCTAAAGACCTTATTGCGTTTGCAACAAGGCAATCGGTAATCCTGGAGTTTGCACCAACATTCATATCCATCATCATGGCAGGGCGTGCAGGTTCTTACATTACCTCAAGCATAGGCACCATGCGCGTTACCGAACAGATAGATGCCCTGGAAGTTATGGGCGTAAACTCGCTCAACTACCTGGTTTTCCCTAAAATAGTCGCTTTCCTTTTATACCCTTTCGTAATATCCATTTCCATGTTTTTGGGCATATTGGGTGGCTGGGTAGCCGGTGTTTATGGCGGCTTTGTGGGCAGCGATGCTTTTGTGCAGGGTATCCAGAGGGAGTTTATCCCTTTCCACATATTCTACGCGTTCTTCAAAACGTTTATATTCGGGTTCATACTGGCAACTATCCCATCATTCCACGGCTTTTACATGAAGGGCGGCGCGCTTGAGGTAGGCAAGGCCAGTACCACATCGTTCGTGTGGACCAGTGTGGTTGTTATCCTGCTCAATTATATCATAACACAATTATTGCTAAGCTAATGATAGAGGTAAAAAATGTAGAGAAATCGTTTGGCGAGGCCAAGATATTAAAAGGCATATCCACCACGTTCGAAACCGGCATGACCAACCTTATCATTGGCCGAAGCGGTTCGGGTAAAACGGTGCTGCTAAAAAGCCTTTTGGGCATACATACGCCGGAAGAAGGCACAATATCTTTTGACGGGCGTATCTATTCCGAGCTTTCTCCGGATGAAAAGCGTGCCCTGCGCACCGAAATAGGGATGGTATTCCAGGGGAGCGCCCTGTTCGATTCTATGACAGTTGAGGAGAATGTAGGCTTCCCGCTTAAGATGTTTACCAAAAAGCGCAGCCGTGAGATAAAAGACCGCGTAAATGAAGTACTGGAACGTGTAAACTTAAAAGATGCCAATCGTAAATTTCCGGCAGAGCTTTCGGGTGGTATGCAAAAAAGGGTAGCTATTGCCCGTGCCATAGTGAACAACCCAAAATACCTGTTTTGTGATGAGCCCAATTCAGGACTTGACCCTGAAACTTCAATAGTGATTGATGAACTGATACAGGAAATTACCAAGGAATATGATATTACCACGGTTATCAATACCCACGATATGAACTCGGTTTTGCAGATTGGTGAAAAAATCGTTTTCCTGAAGAACGGTATTAAGGAGTGGGAAGGCAATAAGGAAGAGATACTGGAAACCCGCAATAAATCTATTGTAGAGTTTGTGTACTCGTCTGACCTGTTTAAGAAAGTACGTGAAAGCCTGCTGGCTGATGAAGAGGAGCAACATAACCATAACGGGCAAGACACACCAAAGAAATAATTCGCTTTTATAAAATAAAAATGGCTGTAATTAGAGTGCACCCAAAAGTTTAGACAAATTTATAATTAAGTTTGATAATAATGAGCTCGGTATTTAACCGGGCTCATTCCTTTTAAATTAAGTTTAATCCTATCGTAGTTATAATACTTTATATATTC